>NZ_JBXAHT010000002.1:333841-1154511 GCF_058795375.1 Bacillus sp. GW823-FHT06A10
ACGGGAGCAACGGGTCCAACAGGAGCGACAGGAATAACAGGAGCAACGGGTTCAACAGGTCCAACGGGAGCGACGGGAATAACAGGAACAACGGGTTCAACAGGTCCAACGGGAGCGACGGGAATAACAGGAGCAACGGGTTCAACAGGTCCAACGGGAGCGACAGGAATAACAGGAGCAACGGGTTCAACAGGTCCAACGGGAGCGACAGGAATAACAGGAGCAACGGGTTCAACAGGTCCAACGGGAGCGACAGGAATAACAGGAGCAACGGGAGTGACAGGCCCAACAGGAGCAACAGGTACAAGTATCACGGCGACATATGCATTTGCAAATAATACGTCAGGAACAGCGATATCAGTACTTCTAGGTGGAACGAATGTCCCGCTTCCGAATAATCAAAATATCGGTCCAGGTATTACGGTTTCCGGGGGAAATACAGTATTTACGGTTGCAAATGCTGGAAATTACTATATTTCATATTCGATTAATATAACGGCTTCATTATTAGTTAGTTCACGGATTACAATCAATGGAGCACCACTTGCCGGAACAATCAATTCTCCTGCTGTAGCGACCACATCATTTAGCGCAACAATCATTACAACTCTTGCAGCAGGAGATGCTATTAGCTTGCAATTATTTGGTTTGTTAGCTGTCGCAACATTATCAACAACTACTCCAGGAGCAGTGTTAACGATAATAAGATTAAGTTAAACTATAACTCTCTTACTCTTTTAAGATTAAGAGAGTTTCTACATATAATAAGAAGTTAATGAAGTAAAGCATAGTTATACAAAAGTCAGAATATTATGATTGTAACGCTATGGTGACTATAATATAATGAAAATAACCATCATGAATGAACATTCATTTATTTTTTATGTATTTGAAGGGGGAATGAAGGTGGAAAAACCATGGTTGAAAAGTTATCCAGAGGAAATTCCGAGTACGATTTCTTATGATATTCAGCCGCTTCATAGATATGTAGAACAGATGGCTTCTCGCTACCCAGAAAAGAAAGCGCTTCACTTTTTAGGGAAGGATATTACGTTTTCGGACTTCCATGATAAGGTGAAGCGGTTTGCAAATTATCTTCAAAAGCTCGGTGTGGAAAAGGGTGATCGAGTTGCTATTATGTTGCCGAATTGTCCGCAAGCTGTAATTGGTTATTACGGTACATTACTTGCGGGAGGTATCGTAGTACAAACCAATCCACTGTATACAGAAAGGGAATTAGAATATCAGCTTCATGACTCGGGAGCAAAAGTAATACTTTGTCTCGATTTAGTGTTTCCAAGAGTAACGAATGTTCAATCTGCTACAAAAATTGAGCATATTATCGTAACTCGTATTGCAGACTTTTTACCATTCCCTAAAAATCTATTGTATCCATTTGTGCAGAAAAAACAGTCGAATTTAGTTGTGAAAGTATCAGAGAGTGAAACGATTCATCTTTGGAATTCAGTAGAAAAAGAAGTGAATACGAATGTTGAGGTGCCTTGTGATCCTGAAAATGATCTAGCTCTTTTACAGTACACAGGAGGAACAACCGGATTTCCAAAAGGAGTTATGTTAACGCATAAAAACCTCGTCTCTAACACGTTAATGGGAGTTCAATGGTTATATAATTGCAAAGAAGGAGAAGAAGTCGTTCTTGGGGTTCTTCCATTTTTCCATGTTTATGGTATGACAGCTGTTATGAATTTAAGTATTATGCAAGGATACAAAATGGTCCTTATTCCAAAGTTTGATATGAAAATGGTTTTTGAAGCGATTAAGAAGCATAAAGTGACATTGTTTCCAGGGGCACCAACTATTTATATCGCTCTTTTAAATAGTCCGCTTTTAAAAGAATACGATATTTCTTCTATTCGTGCTTGTATTAGTGGATCAGCACCACTGCCAGTAGAAGTACAGGAAAAGTTCGAAAAAGTTACAGGTGGTAAACTAGTAGAGGGATATGGTTTAACAGAATCCTCTCCGGTTACACATAGTAATTTTTTATGGGAAAAGCGAGTACCAGGTAGCATCGGAGTTCCGTGGCCAGATACAGAAGCAATCATTATGTCGCTTGAAACTGGTGAGGCATTACCGCCAGGAGAAATAGGTGAAATTGTAGTGAAAGGCCCTCAAATTATGAAAGGATATTGGAATAAGCCAGAGGAAACAGCGGCTGTATTGCAAGATGGCTGGCTCCATACAGGTGATGTTGGCTACATGGATGAAGATGGATTCTTCTATGTAAAAGATCGCAAGAAAGATATGATTGTCGCGAGTGGATTTAATGTGTATCCTCGTGAAGTTGAAGAAGTATTATATGAGCATGAAAAAGTGCAAGAAGTAGTGACAATTGGAGTTCCAGATCCGTACCGAGGAGAGACAGTTAAAGCATTTGTTGTGTTAAAAGAAGGTACGGAATGCTCTGAGGAAGAATTAAATCAGTTTGCACGTAAATATTTAGCGGCTTATAAAGTGCCGAAAGTATATGAGTTTAGAGATGAATTGCCGAAAACGACAGTAGGGAAAATTTTGCGCCGTGTTCTAATAGATGAAGAGAAGAGAAAGAATGAGGATGAGCAAACGGGCTAAGGCCCTTTCTTTTTGAAAAAATAGGATTGACACTTTTCTAAATAGTCAGTATTATAAGAATATGAATGACTATTCATTCAGTCATCTTCTTGAAGGGGACAGTAAAGTGAAGAAAAATAGACCGAAATACAATCAAATTATTGATGCGGCAGTCATTGTGATTGCGGAGAATGGGTACCACCAAGCGCAAGTTTCTAAAATCGCAAAGCAAGCTGGGGTAGCTGATGGCACGATTTATTTATATTTTAAAAATAAAGAAGATATATTAATATCCTTATTCCAAGAGAAGATGGGAGAATTTGTCGAAACAATTCGTCAAAAAACAGCAGGAATTGAAAGCGCTGTATCGAAGTTATTCATGTTGGTAGAAACGCACTTCTTGCTGTTGTCGCAAAATGATCCGCTTGCTATCGTTACGCAATTAGAGCTAAGGCAGTCCAATCAAGACTTGCGCCTTAAAATAAATGAAGTATTAAAAGGCTACTTACAAGTTATGGATGAGATTTTAGAGACTGGTATAAAACAAGGTGAATTTCAAGCAGATTTAAATGTTCGCGTGGCAAGACAAATGATCTTTGGAACAGTAGATGAAGTTGTGACCAATTGGGTAATGAGCGATCATAAGTATGATCTGGTCGCACTTTCAAAAACGGTACACGGGCTACTTATTGCAGCTTGTGGTTATCGTCAATAATGGGAGGGATCATGTTGAAATTCCTATCTGTAAGAGTTGAAGATCATATCGCGGTGGCGACGTTAAATCACGCACCAGCGAATGCGATGTCTTCACAAGTTATGCATGACGTTACTGAATTAATTGATCAAGTGGAAAAGGATGATAACATTCGTGTTGTTGTTATTCACGGTGAAGGACGTTTCTTCTCAGCAGGAGCAGATATTAAAGAATTTACATCTGTTATTGAAGCGAAGCAAGCAACAGAATTAGCACAACTTGGACAAGTTACGTTTGAGCGTGTTGAAAAATGTTCAAAACCAGTTATTGCGGCAATTCATGGAGCGGCACTGGGCGGCGGCCTTGAGTTTGCTATGTCTTGCCACATGCGCTTTGCAACTGAAAGTGCAAAACTTGGTTTACCTGAATTAACACTTGGATTAATTCCTGGCTTTGCAGGTACACAGCGCTTACCACGTTATGTTGGGAAAGCGAAAGCTTGTGAAATGATGTTAACAAGTACACCAATTACTGGTGCAGAAGCATTAAAGTGGGGACTTGTTAACGGATTGTTCTCTGAAGAATCATTTTTAGATGATACGCTTAAAGTTGCAAAACAAATTGCTGGAAAAAGTCCAGCAACAACTCGTGCTGTACTAGAGTTATTGCAAACGACAAAATCGTCTCATTACTATGAAGGTGTACAACGTGAATCACAAATTTTTGGTGAAGTATTTACGAGTGAAGATGGAAGAGAAGGTGTAGCCGCATTTTTAGAAAAGCGTAAACCTTCATTTAGTGGCAGGTAGTTCAATTATTTTTTTAATATAAATTAACAGAAAATTAAAATTGATAGAATCTTTCTGAAAAACAAGGGGGTAAATGGAATGAACATCTACGTACTCATGAAACGAACATTTGATACAGAAGAAAAAATCGTAATTAAAAACGGTGCAATTTACGATGGCGAAGCGGAATTCATCATCAACCCTTACGATGAATATGCAATTGAAGAAGCAATTCAAGTAAGAGACGCACAAGGTGGAGAAGTTACAGTTGTAACAGTCGGTGGCGAAGATAGTGAGAAAGAACTTCGTACTGCATTAGCAATGGGCTGTGATAAAGCGGTATTAATTAATATTGAAGATGATGTAGAAAATGGTGACCAGTTCACGACAGCAAAAGTACTTGCTGAGTATTTAAAAGATAAAGATGCAGATTTAATTTTAGGCGGAAACGTTGCAATTGATGGTGCATCTGGACAAGTAGGGCCACGCGTAGCTGAAGCGTTAAATATTCCATATGTAACGACAATTACAAAACTTGAAATTGACGGTACAAATGTGAAGATTGAGCGTGATGTTGAAGGTGATACAGAAGTGATTGCAACTTCATTACCAGTTTTAGTAACAGCACAGCAAGGTTTAAATGAACCTCGTTACCCATCGCTTCCAGGTATTATGAAAGCGAAGAAAAAGCCACTAGAAGAATTAGAATTAGATGATTTAGATTTAGAAGAAGATGATGTGGAAGCAAAGACAAAAACAATTGAAATCTATTTGCCTCCTAAGAAAGATGCAGGAAAAGTGTTACAAGGCGAGCTGCAAGATCAAGTAAAAGAACTTGTATCGTTGCTCCATACAGAAGCGAAAGTAATCTAATAAAATACGAAATTATATATGCAGGAGGGAAAATCTATGGCTCGTAAAGTATTAGTAATGGGTGAAGTTCGTGATGGATCGCTACGTAACGTTTCGTTTGAAGCGGTAGCAGCAGCAAAAACAATTGCAGAAGGCGGTGAAGTAGTAGGTCTTCTAATTGGAGACAGCGTTGCCTCTTTTGCAAATGAATTGATTCATTACGGTGCAGATCGCGTTGTGACAGTTGAAAATGATAAATTAAAATCATATACATCTGATGGTTATGCACAAGCGTTTTTAGCTGTACATGCTGAAGAAAATCCAGAAGGTATTGTCTTTGGACATACGGCACTTGGTAAAGATTTATCACCAAAATTAGCAGCGAAGCTTGAAGCTGGTTTAGTTTCTGACGTAACTGCTTTAGAGGTTGAAGGTGGAAATGTTATCTTCACTCGTCCAATTTACTCTGGTAAAGCATTCGAGAAGAAGATTGTAACAGACGGCATCTTATTTGCGACAGTGCGTCCAAATAACATTGCAACTCTGGAAAAAGATGAGTCTCGCAGCGGTGACGTATCTTCTATTACAGTTGATGTGAAAGATTTACGTACAATTATTCAAGATGTTGTCCGTAAAACAGCAGAAGGTGTGGATCTTTCTGAAGCGAAAGTTATTATCGCTGGCGGACGCGGTGTGAAGAGTGAAGAAGGATTTAAACCATTAAAAGAGTTAGCAGACGTACTAGGCGGCGCTGTTGGGGCATCTCGTGGTGCTTGTGACGCTGAATACTGTGAGTACTCATTACAAATTGGTCAAACTGGTAAAGTTGTTACGCCAGACTTATACATTGCATGTGGTATTTCTGGTGCGATTCAGCATTTAGCAGGTATGTCTAACTCAAAAATAATCGTTGCGATTAATAAAGATCCAGAAGCAAGTATCTTCAAAGTAGCTGACTACGGTATTGTTGGTGACTTGTTCGAAGTTGTACCTCTTTTAACAGAAGAGTTTAAAAAGTTAAAAGTACATTCATGATTTAAGTACCCTTGAGTTCCAAGTGAAGTACCCCTATATATAGAAAAAGGTGAGAGATCCCCTGTCTCTCATCTTTTTAGTATTTAATCCATATTTTTATATAGTATAAAGGAACATTTTTTTGTTACAATACATAACGATACATATTATTCGCCACGTATATAAGTTAATGATATACTCTTGGTAGAATATACTTGAAGGAGGAAATAAAATGGCAATTGTAAACGCAAATGACCAAAGCTTCGCAGCTGAAACTAGCGAAGGTGTTGTATTATTAGATTTCTGGGCACCTTGGTGTGGACCTTGTAAAATGATCGCTCCTGTATTAGAGGAGATCGATGCAGAACTAGGCGAAAAAGTAAAAGTAGTAAAAGTAGATGTTGATGAGAACCAAGAAACTGCTCGTCAATTCGAAGTAATGAGCATTCCAGCTCTTTTCGTATTAAAAGACGGTAAAGTAGTTGATCAAACGTTAGGTTACAAACCGAAAGAAGCGTTAGTAGAATTAGTTTCTAAACATTTCTAAAATAAAAAAGGCTACCAGTTGGTAGCTTTTTTTATTTTCTTTTTTACAGTCTTTCCGTTACAATAAAAGAACGTATGTTGGGTGTTTGAGCATAGTATGTTTTCAAGGGAAAATAAAAATGCTAAGTATGTAGAAATGGAGGGAGACGAGTGCACGAACATTTGAAAGAGAAGTTGGCTATTTTACCAGATCAACCTGGTTGTTATTTGATGAAAGATAAGCAAGGAACGGTTATATATGTTGGAAAGGCAAAAGTGCTTAAAAATCGTGTGCGCTCGTACTTTACTGGTTCACATGATGGGAAAACACTGCGGCTTGTAGGAGAAATTGTTGATTTTGAATATATTGTAACCTCTTCGAATTTAGAAGCACTTATTTTAGAGTTAAATCTAATTAAAAAATATGATCCGAAATATAATATTCAATTAAAAGATGATAAAACATATCCTTTTATTAAAATTACGGCGGAGAAGCAACCGCGCTTACTCATTACTCGAAATGTAAAAAAGGATAAAGGAAAGTATTTTGGTCCTTATCCAAATGCACAATCTGCTCATGAAACGAAAAAACTGCTAGATCGTATGTATCCACTTCGGAAATGTACGAATATGCCAGATAAAGTTTGTTTGTATTATCATATGGGTCAATGCTTAGCGCCGTGTGTGAAAGAAGTGACGGAAGAACAAAATAAAGAAATTGTAGATGAAATTATTAAGTTTTTAAATGGTGGACATAAAGAAGTTCGTTCAGAATTAGAAGTAAAAATGTATGAGGCCTCAGAGAAACTAGAGTTTGAACGTGCAAAAGAGTTGCGTGATCAAATTGCTCATATTGATGCGATTATGGAAAAACAAAAGATGATTATGAGTGACTTAGTGGATCGTGATGTGTTTGGATATGCAGTGGATAAAGGATGGATGTGTGTTCAAGTTTTCTTCGTTCGAAAAGGAAAGCTAATTGAACGTGATGTTTCTATGTTTCCAATTTACGATGAACCAGAAGAGGGCTTTTTAACATTTATCGGCCAATTTTATGAAAACAGTAGTCATTTTAAGCCGAAGGAAATTGTCGTTCCAGGAAGTATAGACTCGGAATTAGTAGAGCGCTTTTTAGAAGTAGAAGCGACACAGCCGAAACGTGGTAAGAAAAAAGACCTTGTAGAATTAGCAAATAAAAACGCGAAAATTGCTCTTGAAGAGAAGTTTTACTTAATTGAACGTGATGAAGAACGAACGATTAAAGCAGTAGATCATTTAGGGAAGCAGCTTGGGATTGAAACGCCGTATCGTATTGAAGCGTTTGATAACTCAAATATTCAAGGAACAAATCCTGTTTCTGCAATGATTGCTTTTATCGATGGGAAACCGGCGAAGAAAGAGTATCGAAAATATAAAATTAAAACGGTTCAAGGGCCAGACGATTATGAGTCTATGAGAGAAGTTGTGAGGCGCCGTTATACAAGGGCCCTTAAAGAAAATTCACCCTTACCTGATTTGATTATTATTGATGGAGGAAAAGGCCATCTAGCGGCTGCAAGTGATATTCTAGAGAATGAGCTCGGATTATATATTCCGATGGCAGGTCTTGTGAAAGATGATAAACATAAAACCTCCCATTTAATTATTGGGGACCCACCGGAACCTGTGATGCTTGAGAGAAATAGCCAAGAATTTTATTTATTGCAGCGTATTCAAGATGAGGTGCATCGATTTGCGATTACATTCCATCGTCAATTACATGGGAAATCTGTCATTCAATCAGCATTGGATGACATTCCAGGAATAGGTGATAAACGGAAAAAGGTATTGTTAAAACATTTTGGTTCATTAAAGAAGATGAAAGAAGCTTCTATAGAGGAATTTGTCGAAGCGGGTATGCCGAAAAATGTCGCGGAGACGATTTATACGTATTTAACAGATAAGAAGACGTTGTAGTTTACAACGTCTTCTGTTTTTTGGTATAATTTCTGAAGATTTAAAATAAATGCATCTGAATGAAAATACAAAAAAGTCAACTAAACTGATATGTCTAGTTGACTGTAGGTAATGCTTACACTTCAATGAGATCTTTTATATCCCATTTTACAAGAAATGTAATAGAGTCAGAACGTTTTTTCTTTTCTTCGTATGACTCTGCAACGACGTTCCGTTGCTTTTGAATTTGTTCAGCGATGAATCCAGCTTCTAGTTGATAAGAAGAATGTCGTTTTTGTTTTTGACGTTCTGCAATGAGTGTGCCTTTAAGTTGGAACTGCATTTCACGACGCTTATGTTCAATAATGCTTAAAGTGCCCCAGCCAGCTTTTTCAAAGAACTGAATGACTTCTTCAATTGTTTCTAGCGGATATTTTCTTGCAAGGTTTCTACCAGACCAGTATAAAATACCATCTAAATCGTTGCCGATTAAATCAGGTAGTAATTCTTCACGTAGCAATTCATAAGCGAAGGCGTTCAATGAAACATCTTCTAAAGATGTTATATCGATTGTATTTTTACTCACAATATTCCCCTCTTTCTATAGGGATTATTATATAACATTTTTCATTTATAAAAACAGATTTTTCTTTAGGGAAATCTGAATATCTAAGAAGAAAAAAAGAATTGCCAAATTATATGCAAATTATGTATACGTTTTCTTGACGCTTCGACAAAAATAGGGGTAAAATGAACTTGTTATCAAATTATGCTGAAATATTTCGAATAATTTTTTCAGTTTTTCTTATGCCAATAGTGAAAAAACATTATTGTTATAAATTAATCTGAAAACAGCAGTCAAACATTCAAGGGGGTAATGGGGACATGAAAGGCCGCGAGTATACGTTTCGTAAGTGGCACTCATTAATGGGGGTCATCCCGGTTGGTGTCTTTTTGACGCAACATCTAATTGTAAACAACTTTGCAACAAGAGGAGCAGAGGCTTTTAACAAAGCTGCAGGCTTTATGGAGCTCCTTCCATTCCGGTATGCGCTAGAAATTTTCATCATCTTTTTACCGATACTGTACCATGCTATATATGGCTTATATATTGCATTTACAGCTAAGAACAATGCGGTTTCTTACGGTTATTTCCGTAACTGGATGTTCGTTTTCCAAAGAATTTCAGGTATCGTTACGCTGATTTTCATTTCTTGGCACGTCTGGGAAACTCGTATTCAAGCAATGTTAGGTAAAGAGGTAAACTATGATATGATGGCAGATATTTTAAACAATCCAGCTATGTTTGCATTCTACTTAGTTGGTGTTGTTTCAACAATTTTCCACTTTGCAAATGGACTATGGACATTCTGCATCAGCTGGGGAATTACAGTATCTCCACGTTCACAAAGAATCTCTACTTATGTAACATTAGCTATTTTCTTAGGTCTATCTTATGTAGGTGTGAGTGCATTATTAGCGTTCATCGATCCACAGCTAGCAAATCAGTAAGGAGTGGGAGAGCATGAAAGGGAAACTTATAGTAGTCGGCGGTGGCTTGGCTGGCTTAATGGCAACGATTAAAGCGGCAGAAGCAGGAGTAAATGTTGAACTGTTTTCTTTAGTACCAGTAAAACGTTCACATTCTGTATGTGCTCAGGGCGGAATTAACGGTGCCGTAAATACGAAAGGTGAAGGGGATTCTCCATGGATCCACTTTGACGATACAATTTATGGTGGGGACTTCTTAGCGAACCAACCACCAGTTAAAGCAATGTGTGAAGCAGCACCTGGTATCATTCATTTAATGGACCGTATGGGTGTTATGTTCAACCGTACGGAAGAAGGACTTCTTGATTTCCGTCGATTTGGTGGAACGCAACATCACCGTACAGCATTTGCTGGTGCAACAACTGGACAGCAATTACTTTACGCATTAGATGAGCAAGTACGTCGTCACGAAGTAGCAGGACTTGTAACGAAATATGAAGGCTGGGATTTCTTACGAGCTGTTGTTGATGATGAAGGTGTGTGCCGAGGAATCGTTGCACAAGACTTACAAACTATGGAGATTAAAAGTTTCGGAGCTGATGCCGTGATTATGGCAACAGGGGGCCCTGGTATCATTTTCGGAAAATCAACAAACTCCATTATTAATACAGGTACAGCAGCTTCTGCTGTATATCAACAAGGTGCATATTATGCAAATGGTGAGTTCATTCAAATTCACCCAACGGCAATTCCTGGAGACGATAAATTACGTCTTATGAGTGAATCTGCACGTGGTGAAGGTGGACGTGTTTGGACATATAAAGATGGTAAACCATGGTACTTCTTAGAAGAAAAATATCCGGCTTACGGAAACCTTGTACCTCGTGATATCGCAACGCGTGAAATCTTTGATGTTTGCGTAGAGCAAAAACTAGGTATTAACGGTGAAAACATGGTGTACTTAGATCTTTCTCATAAAGATCCGAAAGAACTAGATATTAAACTTGGTGGAATTATTGAAATCTATGAGAAATTTACAGGGGATGATCCTCGTAAACTACCAATGAAAATCTTCCCAGCTGTTCACTATTCAATGGGTGGACTATGGGTTGACTATAAGCAAATGACTAGTATTCCAGGTTTATTTGCAGCAGGTGAGTGTGATTATTCTATGCACGGTGGTAACCGCCTTGGTGCAAACTCACTATTATCAGCAATTTACGGTGGTATGGTAGCAGGACCAAACGCAATTGAATATATGAAAGGTCTTTCTAAATCATCAGATGCTGTTTCATCTACTGTATATGAGCAAAATGAATTAATCGAAACAGAGAAATTTAACAATATTTTAACAATGGATGGTAATGAAAATGCATATGTTCTTCATAAAGAGCTTGGAGAATGGATGACAGATAACGTTACAGTAGTTCGTGAAAATAAAAAGTTATTAGAAACAGATGCGAAAATTGAAGAGTTAATGGATCGTTACAAACGTATTAACATTAACGATACAGCGAGATGGAGTAACCAAGGTGCTTCATTTACACGTCAACTTGCAAATATGTTTGAGTTAGCACGTGTTATTACAATTGGCGCATATAACCGTAATGAGAGCCGCGGGGCGCATTACAAACCTGAATTCCCAAATCGTGATGATGCAAACTTCTTAAAAACTACTATGGCAAAATTTGAAGGAGAAGGAAATGCACCAGCATTCCATTACGAAGACGTTGATGTTTCATTAATTAAACCACGTAAACGTGATTATTCTTCAAAACATGATGTAGCTGCTAAGGGTGAAGAGAAGGGGGATAAACAACATGTCTGAGAAAACAATCCGCCTCATCATTACGAGACAAGATGGACCAGATGCACAAGAGTTTGACCAAGAGTTTGAAATTCCATATCGTCCTAATATGAATATTATTTCGGCGCTTATGGAAATTCGTCGTAATCCTGTCGATTCAAAAGGAAACCAAACAACTCCGATCGCATGGGATATGAACTGCTTAGAGGAAGTATGCGGTGCATGTTCGATGGTTATTAACGGAAAGCCACGTCAATCATGTACGGCTCTTATTGACCAATTAGAACAGCCAATTCGCTTAAAGCCGATGAAGACATTCCCAGTTGTACGTGATTTACAAGTTGACCGCAGTCGCATGTTTAATGCTCTAAAACGCGTTAAAGCTTGGATTCCAATTGATGGTACGTATGACTTAGGTCCAGGACCAAGAATGCCTGAGAAAAAGCGTCAATGGGCTTATGAGCTTTCAAAATGTATGACATGTGGTGTTTGCTTAGAATCATGTCCAAACGTAAACAGTAAGTCTGACTTTATTGGACCAGCGCCGTTATCACAAGCTCGTTTATTCAACTCACATCCAACGGGTGAAATGCATAAAGCAGATCGCTTACGTGCAATTATGGGAGATGGAGGACTAGCAAACTGTGGTAACTCTCAAAACTGTGTGCAATCATGTCCGAAGGGTATTCCTTTAACAACTTCAATTGCGGCATTAAACCGTGATACAACAATTCAATCGTTCAAAGATTTCTTTGGTAGCGATAATAACTATTAATAAATATTGCCTCTTCATTTTGAAGGGGCAATATTTATAACTATATTTTTCAGTTTATTCTGTTTTTTGGCAGGAAGGGGAGATAGCGTTGAAGAGAATTTCTTATATTGAAGACTTCGAGAAATGGGAAAGTGGTTTTTCATTTTACAATCCTGTAAAGGTTCGTTTTGGTGAAGTAGATATGTTTGGACATGTAAATAATGTCGTTGCTTTTACTTATTTTGAAGAAGCTCGTATTGCGTTGTTTAAAGAACTTGGATTTATGCAAGAGTGGACACATGCATCATCAGAAATGATGATCGTTGTTGCGGATTTACAATGTAATTTTATTAAGCAAATATATTTTGATGAACAGTTGAAGGTGTATGTAAAGGCAGGATCGGTTGGGAACTCTTCTTTAGATCTACATTATATGGTGAAGAATGCAGAAGGAGAGGTTTGTTTAGTAGGTCGTGGAATGATGGTTCAAGCGTCGAAAAAAACAGGAAGAGGCGAACCATGGCCTGAAGAATGGAAGAAGAAATTACTACAATGATAGAGTGAAAGAAAAATAAGAGAGCAATTTGCTCTCTTATTTTTTGTCTTCCATCGCTTCTTCTAATGTTAAGTGATGTTTATATAGGTATGTAGCGTATGGATTACCAACGTAGCGTAAGTGCCATGGTTCATATGCATATTCTGTTGTATCTGTTTTATCTTCTAAGTAACGAATGACAAAGCCGAATTCATGAGCGTGTTCCGCGACCCATTTTCCTTCTGCTGTCTCCCCGAAAATAGGCTCTAATTGAAATTTAGCTGTTTTTGAACTAATATCCATTGCTAAACCCGTTTGGTGTTCACTCGTACCAGGAATTGCGCTTACTGAATTAGCCTCAGCTTTTCCTTGACGTCTAACGTATGTATCATGCAACGATTTTTGGCGTTTGTATGAACGATAACCAGATACAGCTGTAAGATCAAGCCCTTCTTTTTTCGCAGCTTTGAACATGTTTTCAAGTGCCTCCGCAGCATCTTTGCGTAGCAATGTTTTTTCTTTATCTTTTGGACTAGAAAATGGTACGTTTGGTCTCGTTAAGTCTTCAGGAATGTATCCATCTGGTAGTTTTCGATGTTTATTAATTAAGACAAGATTAGATTTTGGATTTGTTACAACTGAAAAGTCATTGTCTATTTTCTTTGCATTATGATCAGCTTTGGGAAAAGCAGGAATCTCTTCTTTTGGGTGGTTAGTATGTTTTTGACTTTCGACAGCTTTCGCTTCATTATGTAGTGGTGATTTAGAACCAAAGTAAGTGAAAGATGTGATACCGATTACAATAGTAGTGGCAGAAATAATTATTATCTTTTTCATAATGCCTTGTAATCACAGTCCCTTCTTAATAAAATGTGTATCGTTTTTTTTTTATTATAAGTCTAGTTTGTTGGAAAAGGAATATAAGAGTCATAACGTAATAGAAATGCAAAGAAAATGTCAGAAAATGTGTGAATTTGTAGTATTTTTTTATATAATTCATTTCTTATCTTTCATGAATTGCATTTTTTATGTAATATATATACATAAGAAGATGTAGCGATTATCGAGAATAAAGAACTTCTTGTATAGACTAGGAGTGAATGGGAATGGATTTTGCAACAATTATTGGACTTGTTTTAGGATTTTTAGCAGTGGTAGTAGGGATGGTCGTCAAGGGCGCTGACGTAACAGCCTTATTAAATCCTGCCGCAGCATTAATTATTTTTATCGGTACATTTGCTGCAGTATGTATTGCATTTCCGATGAATCAACTAAAAAGGGTTCCAAAACTATTTAAAGTTCTTTTTGGTTCAAATAAAAAGGATTTAAGTTATGAACAGTTGCTAGAATTATTTGTTCATTGGACATCTGAAAGTAGAAAATACGGTATTTTGTCTTTAGAGCAACAATTAGACAAAATTCAAGATGAATTTCTTTTGCGCGGTATGAAATTTGTGATTGATGGCGTATCCGCAGAAGATTTAGAGCAGATTTTGGAATCTGAATTAGAGGCAATTGAAGAAAGACATGCAAAGGGAGCTGCTATTTTTTCACAAGCTGGTACGTATGCACCGACATTAGGAGTTTTAGGTGCTGTTATCGGTCTTGTAGCTGCGCTTGGTAACTTAACTGATATTGAAAAGTTAGGTCATGCTATTTCGGGTGCGTTTATTGCAACGATTTTTGGTATTTTTTCAGGTTATGTATTATGGCATCCATTTGCAAATAAGTTAAAGCAAAAATCTTCAGCTGAAATTGAGAAAAAACGTTTAATCATTGATTGTTTATTAATGTTACAAGAAGGTACATATCCGTTTATTATGAAGAACCGCATTTTAGGTGCACTTTCTGCAACTGAGCGTAAAAAGCTAGAAAAAGGAGCAGAAAAAAATGCGGAGTAAGAAAAATAGAAGAGGCAAAAAGAAAAAACATGATGAGCATATCGATGAAACGTGGTTAATTCCATATTCTGATATGTTAACGTTGTTATTTGCATTGTTTATCGTTTTATTCGCAATGAGTAGTATAGATGCTGCGAAGTTTAAACAGATGGCAGTTGCTTTTCGAAGTGAATTAGCTGGGGGAACAGGTAACAAAGAATTTTTAAGTGATCAAAAGCCAAATGAGGAAAAAGAATTATCAGCAAGTAGCCTTGAGGCAGAACAAGCAAAAAAACAAGAAGAAGCTAGAGCTAAAGAAAAAAAAGAGATGGATGAATTGAAAGCATTACAAAAAAAGATTGATCAATATATTAATGAAAAACAATTATCCTCTTCTTTTCAAACTAAATTAACTGAAAAGGGATTAATGGTGACAATATTAGAAAATATACTGTTTGATTCGGGGAAAGCAGATGTGAAATTAGAATCTTTAGGGATTGCGAAAGAGATGTCTAGCTTACTTGTTTCAGCGTCACCTCGTGAAATTACAGTATCGGGTCATACGGATAATGTCCCTATTGCCAATGCGCAGTTTGCGTCGAATTGGGAATTAAGTACGCAGCGGGCAGTTAATTTTATGCAAGTATTACTGCAAAATAAAGAATTACAACCAGAAAAATTTAGTGCGATTGGATACGGAGAATACCGTTCAATTGCTCCAAACGATACACAAGAAGGAAAGGCAAAGAATAGACGTGTGGAAGTGTTTATCTTGCCTTTAACAGAGAAAGTAAAATAAAGAGGATGGCGAATGCCATCCTCTTTTATTTTACTTCAAATGATTTTAAGTTGTCGCGACGGATTTTATCTTTTTCTGCATCTGATTTTTTGAAATCATAATCATATAAAGCGCCTTCCCAATCGCCATACATTGGATTCGGGAAAATAATGAATTTCTCACCAAATTGTGCTTTTGAATCTTCTACTGTTTGGTTACGATCTTTTACAGATTTTCCATCAAAACCTGTGAAATCAGATAAGTTATCACCGAAGAATAAGACAATATCATGGGTTTGAGAAACGAGTTCACGGCGTTTTTCTTTTCCTTTTTCTTTCGGATCTTGTAGTAATATATGTTCTTTCGTTGCTTGAGGAGCACCTACACGCTCAAGATTTTTAATTGTTGCATCTAGTTGGTTCGTTTTACGATTTGAGATGTAGTAAATATCTACACCTTTAGACTCTGTATATTTTAAGAAATCAATTGCGCCTGGAAGGGCTTCAGCCTCAGCTTTATTAATCCAATCATCCCATTTGTAAGGATAGCCTTTGCCTGTTTTTACGCTCATTGCTTGATGAGGACTGTTATCTAAAACAGTTTCGTCTAAATCAAGTACGATAGCAGGTTTTTTCTCTGTCCCTTTTGCAAGAACTGCATCAAGCTTTAATTGACCGATATTGTACCCTTGGTAGTAAAGTGCTTTCGTTTCGCCAGCTGTTTGATACCATAAATCAGCCATTAATTGCTGTTCTGTTAATTTTACTTTCTCTTCTTTCGCCACTGTTTTCTCTGGTGTTCCTGAACATGCTACAAGTGATGTAGATAGAACCGCTACAGATAATAGAGTGGTAATGCCCCTCTTCATCTTCATATGTATCCTCCTTGATGTTAGAAAATCATTTTATATTATATATTAAAATATAATATTTTTATATGAACATTTGCATATTGTCTTTTGTATATATAGTAGTATGTCCTATATTAGAAAGATGAGCAAAATAATAATAGTTATTTTGACAAGTTTTATTGTCGTAATGACAATTATAATTGACAAAAAGGGTTTTGTTATTTACAATTTTAACTAAATAGAACAAATGATGGATTAATGACGGTGTTTACATATAAGAGGATGAAGTGTAGTGCTATATTTTTTCTTGAATAAACATAGTCTTTGAAAGAGAGTACGAATGATACTAAAGGGGAGGCTTTATACTTTGAGTTTACAAATTCAAAACTTAACGAAACAATTTGGGGAATCAAAAGCAGTTAACGGTTTGCAAATTTCGTTACCAAAAGGTGAAGTACTAGGATTACTTGGACGAAATGGTGCAGGGAAAACAACAACAATCAAAATGCTTCTCGGATTATTAACGCCTAATGAAGGTACGATTACGTGGGATGGAAAAGCATTTGGGGATAGTGGCGTAACAATTGGGTATTTACCAGAAGAAAGAGGTTTATATACAAAAAGTAGAGTAATAGATCAGTTGCGATATTTTGGTAGATTAGAAGGAATGTCGAAGAAAGAAGTAGATCACGCTATTGATCATTGGTTAGAGCGTTTAGCGATACCAGAATATAAATTTAAAACGGCTGGAGAGCTTTCAAAAGGGAATCAGCAAAAAATCCAATTAATTGCTGCTCTTCTTCATAATCCGGAACTTCTCATTTTAGATGAACCATTCAGCGGCCTTGATCCAGTTAATGCCGGGATGTTAGCTAGTATTATTGAAGAACAAGTACAGAGCGGAAAGACGATTATTTTATCAAGTCATCGTATGGAACAAGTAGAGGCTTTTTGCCAACATGTATGTATTTTGAAAAAAGGTGAAGCAGTCGTAAAAGGACAGCTAAGTGATATTAAGAAAGAATACGGTTTCCGTAATTTAACGATTGAAGATACAGTAGAGAATGAAAAGGGATTAGAGGCTATACATGTATCGTATGAAAAACAACAAGGCCTTCTTTATGTGAAAGTACAAGACGATGCGGAAGCTCTCAAGATTTTGCAACAGTTGCAAGAGCAAGGTGTTAGCTTACGACAATTCAAAATGTTAGAGCCGACGTTAAATGAAATCTTTGTAGAGAGGGCGAAATAACGATGCGTAAATTTTCTCACGTATTTTCATTTTATTTTAGGGAAGCATTTTTATCTAAAAAATCATTAATTACGAGTGCCATTTTATTTTTAGTTGTGTTTGGGATTTTTGCATTTAATCATTTTACTTCAGGCGATGATAAAAATAAGGATAAAGATAAAATTGCAGTTGTAGTAGAGAGTTCCACATATAAAGTACAAAAAGATGAGCTAAATAAGTTATTGCCATCAGCAAAAATAACACTTGGTTCAAAGGATGATTTTGATAAACTGCATAAGCAAGTAGAAGAAGGCGATTTAGATGGTCTATTCCATGTGACGGAAAAGGGTGGGGCTCCATCGATTACATATATGTATAATGGATTTCCAAGCCAAGCAACTTCTGCAATTATGGCAGGATATTTAAAGCAACAATATACGATGGTGACAATTGCCAAAAATAATGTTTCACCAGAAATTGCACAGCAATTACAAACAGAAATTCAAGTAAAGCAAGAAGCGATAAAAGATCGTACATCTTCTTTCGGAATTGCCTATTTCTTTACATTTGCTTTATATATGTTTATTGTAGCGTTCGGAAATACAATCGCAATGAATATTGCATCTGAGAAGGCGTCACGTGTAATGGAAGTAATGCTTCCGAAAGTGAAACCTCTTACGATGATGTATGCGAAAATTTTAGCGGTTGTTTCAACGGCTTTATTGCAACTTGTCATATTGGCATGTGGTTATCTTATTCCATATTTGTTAGGTTGGGTCGATTTAGAAAGTGCCTCACTATTGGGTATTCCAATTGACTTTACGAAATTAGATGCAAAGGTTGTAAGCATGTTTCTTGTTTATTTCATTACGGGATATTTACTTTATGCAATGATGTATGCTGCTGCTGGAGCTGTCGTGTCTAAGACGGAGGATTTACAAGCTGTATCTTTCCCGGTAATGATTTTAATTATGGCTGCATTCTTCATTAGTATTAAATCATTAAGTGATCCGAATAGTACTATCGTTGTTGTAAGTTCTTACGTTCCATTTTTTACACCGATGGTTACCTTCTCACGTATTGTAGCTGGTGAAGCAGGTATGCTAGAAATTACGATAACATTAGCAGTCTTATTGGCGACAATTGCGATATTAAATGCTGTTACAAGCCGCATTTACGTAAATGGCGTAATGAATTACTCAGATAAAGTGAAATTTAAAGATTTAGCGAAATTTATAAAGCGTCAATAATGAGAGAAAAGCATGATTTCCTATTGAAATCATGCTTTTTCTTTATGTATAAATTAAAAATAGTATATAATAATAAGAGTCGTCTTTTAATAGAATGAATAAAAAGGAGGGTGTGCAGATGGGGATTAGTAGTCGTTTTACAGTAGGTGTTCATATGCTGACATTACTTGCGATAGATCGAAACTCTCGCTGTACCTCTGAATGGATTGCCGGTAGTGTGAATACAAATCCAGTTGTGATTCGTCGCATTACAGGAATGTTGAAGAGAGCAGGACTTGTTGATGTACAAGCTGGTAAAGGTGGTACGACACTTGCTCGAGATTTAGAAGAAATTACATTACTTGATGTATATAAAGCAGTGGAAGTTGTAGAAGAAGGACAGCTATTTTCCTTCCATGAAAATCCCAACATTGAATGTCCAGTAGGAGCTAATATTCAATCAGTATTAGAAATTATTTTAATGCAAGCGCAAGAAGCGATGGAAAACGTGCTTGCAAATGTAACGGTAGATCAATTAGTTACAAATTTAAAGTCTAAAATGAAAGAATAAAAAAGCGAGCTTCCTCATAATGAGGGCTCGCTTTTTTTTATTCAGAAATATTGAAAATTCTATTTTTCAGTATTTAAAATGAATTTACCTACGATAGCTGCGAAGATACCACCAAGAATTGGTGCTACGATGAATACCCATAGTTGAGAAAGTGCTTCTCCACCAACAAATAAAGCTGGTGCGATACTACGAGCTGGGTTAACAGATGTTCCAGTTAACGGAATTCCTAATAAGTGGATTAAAACTAATGTGAAACCAATTACTAGTCCAGCTAAAGAAGAACTTCCTTTTTTACCTGTTACAGCGACGATAACTAAAATAAATACGAAAGTTAAAATGAACTCAACTAAAAATGCTCCAGATAAACCAAGAGTTCCGAAACCATTTTGTCCTAAATTATCTAAAGGTGTTTTAGCAGATTTTAAAATTGTTACTAACGTTGCAGTTCCTAATAAACCACCTAAAATTTGAGCTAATACATAATAACAAAGTTCCATAGCGTTCATTCGTTTGTTGATGAACATAGCTACTGATACTGCTGGGTTAATGTGACATCCAGAAATTGTTCCGATGCTATATGCCATAGCTACAATAGATAAGCCGAAAGCCATAGCGATTCCTAATGTTCCAATTCCTTCGATTCCGCCGCCAGTGACAGCTACTCCAGTTCCGAATAATACAAGTACAAAGGTACCAATAAATTCAGCGATTGCTTTTTTTAACATAATTTACCTCCTATTAATGCGCATGAAACGTATTATAACATACGTTTTAGTATAAACAGCCAATGAAATACTATTCTGATAAGGCAAAATAGGGGGACAATAAAAAAGAGTATGGTTCATCTCTATAGAACCATACTCTTTTTTTATGCTGGTTTTTTCTGTTTAACGGCTGGAATAGATCGGTTTAAAATACTATTTGCAACCATTCCTAACATAATAATAATCATTCCAAGTAGGGAAAGCCCGCCAGGAAACGAACCATTCAAGAAAACAATTTCTCCAAGTACGGTAAAGACCATCGTTCCAGCTTGTGTTGCTTCAACAGCTCCAAGTAAAGCCAGGTTATCTTTTGCTAAGTCAGTAGCAAAGAAAAATGTCATCGTTGCAATAACGCCGGAACATAATGCTAACAAAAATCCTTGAAGCATTTGGCTAGATGTTGGAATACCGGTAGTAGAAAATCCGTATACACCAAGCAAAATTGTTATAGGAAGACTTCCAATTGCCATTCCTAATACACGTTGGAACGTATCAAGGCGTCCGCCAACAAGCTCCATCATTTTTCGGTTACCGAACGGATATAAGAAAGCGGCTAATACGACAGGTAAAAAACCTGAAATGAACTGAGTCATTGTAATATGGCCTGCGGCAGTTGCTTGCATACAAATTACACCAAGTAAAATAAATAAAGCAACATATAAGCTACGAAGTGGAATTTTTCCACGTACAAGTTTCGTACCTGATTTTGTTTCTATTTTCACAAAAAATAGTGGTGATAGTAGTAAACCAGCTAAAATCGTAACTTGCCAAGTTCCAGCAACGAGCCAAGCTGGAGAAAAGACAGCTGAGAAACTTAATAAAGAATAAAAACCAATACCGGCAACAGAACCCCATCCGATCCACGCCAATGGATGTTTTTTTAACTCTTTCCATAATCCCCTAAAGTTTTTGCGAAATAAAACGATAAGGAATAAAATAGGGAGAGCAAATAAAAAACGGAAGGAAGCTGTCCAAGCCCAGCTCGTTCCAGATACATTCATTGCTCTATTAATAATAAAGGTTGCAGAAAAAAAGGCCGATGATAAAAGACCTAATAAAATTGCGCGCATGAAGTATAGCACTCCTTTCAAAATAAATAATTATGTATAGTATGATATACTTTAATTAAATAAAAGTAAACTATTTTATACTTCGAGGTGGTTTTATATATGAAAGAAAATGAAGATATGCAAACGAAAGAAGTCATTCAACAAGTTGGACAGTTATTGAGACAAATTCGAAATGAACAGAAATTAAGTTTAGAAGAATTAGCTCATAAAACAGGAGTTAGTAAATTAACATTAGGAAAGATCGAAAGAGGGGAAACAAATCCGACGCTAGCTGTCATTTGGAAAATAACGAAAGGGTTATCAATTCCTTTATCTAGATTAATGGTTTTTGGAGAACCAGTAGCCGTTGCGCGCTGTGGAGAAGGATTTGCAGTAGATGTAGGACAAGCATGGCATTTAGAAACGATGTTCCGTTATACGAAAGAAACAGGGATGGAAATGCACCGTGCTTGTTTACGATCAAATAGTATATATGAACCAGAAGCTCATCATGAAGGTGCGATTGAGCTTGTAACGGTAATGAAAGGGAAAGTGTCTATTCAAGTGGAGAATGATGTATATGAATTAAATGAGTTTGATTCCATTCAATTTGAAGCGAATAAGAAGCATATTTATAAAAATGAAGAAGAAGAAGTGGCGGTATTACATTTAACGATGAAATATTCTTCATGAAAAAATCCCCTATAGAAAAATCTATAGGGGATTTTGTATACACTATGCTCAAATATATGAAAGAATGTTATTAGTAAGAGCGTGGCATAAGTAATAAACAAATAAAATAAACTAAAAACCCCGTCCCAAAACATAAAACTGCAATGACCCAAAGTATGCGAATGAGAGTAGAGCTAATATCAAAATATTCTCCTAAACCACCGCATATACCAAATAGCATTTTATCAGTTTCGGATTTACATAATCTTTTTGACATCTTCCAATACACTCCTTTTTATAGCAAACTCTATACTTCTATTCTATATGGAAATCTATGAGGAGACTATGAGGTTGTATGACATTTTTTTAGGGAACAGTCATATTAATTGTCTTAATTTTCAGTTGATATTAAAATTATAGTAAGAGGTAACTTTTAATAAAGGGTGGGGAAATAGAGATGACGGTATATTGGTTGACTAATGTAACGCTTGAATCGGGGTATACATATGAAGAGGGGAGAATTTCAAAAACAGAAACAGAGTTATGTAGTTTACTTATTGAAGAGGGACGAATTAAAAAAATTATAGCAGGGACTGTTCAAGAGGAAGGGGTACTCATTCTTGATGCTAATCGTTTATTAATTTTGCCCGCTTTCGAAGAGATGCATATTCACATTGATAAGACATATTATAGTGGTCCTTGGAAAGCTTGTATGCCAGCAGAAAGTATTTTTACACGTTTTAATGAAGAAGAAAAAATTTTACCAAAGCAATTAGCGACTGCCCAAAATAGAGCGGAAAATATGCTAGAGTTACTACTGCAAAATGGTGCAACGAATATTAGAACGCATTGTAATGTTGATCCAATTATTGGGCTTGGTAATTTGGAGGCGACGTTAGCGGCATTAGAAACATATAAAAATCGAGTGTCTAGTAGAATTGTTGCGTTTCCGCAACATGGATTATTGCGCAGTAATTCTGTACAACTCGTGAAAGATGCGATGCGTATGGGTGCTCATCTAGTCGGAGGCGTAGATCCAGCTACAGTGGATAATGACATTGAAAAATCATTACATACAATTATGGATATCGCAGTAGAATTTAATGCGGATGTTGATATTCATTTGCATGATGCGAATAATCTTGGAACATTTACGATGAAGAGATTGGCAAGTTTAACAGAAGAAGCAGGATGGCAAGGTCGTGTAACAATTAGTCATGCACTTGGACTTGGTGGTGTTACTGATAAAGAGGCTGAAGAAGTGGCAGAAAGACTCGCAAATGTAAATATTGATATTACTTCAACGGTACCAATTGGTAAACAGGTAATCCCAATTCCGTTATTAGATAAAAAAGGTGTTAAGGTTTCATTAGGGAATGATAGTATTACAGATCATTGGTCACCGTTTGGAACAGGTGATATGCTTCAAAAGGCGAATCGATTAGCAGAGCGTTTTGGGTGGAGTGACGAAAGGTCTTTAGGAAAAGCACTTCGCTTTATTACAGGAGGAAAAGAAACGTTAAATAATGAAGGGAAGCGAGTATGGCCGAATGTAGGGGATGAAGCGAGTTTTGTTTTGACAAATGCGACATGCGCTGCTGAAGCAGTAGCGCGTCAAATAGAAAAACGTTTAGTCGTGTATAAAGGAAATATTGTTGTTGGAAGTTTAAATGAAGTGGAATTAAATAATCTTGTGTAGAAGAATCGTTTAAATATTTTGAGGGGGGTTCTAATGGTAAGTCTAGAACTCTTCTTTTTTATTCTTACAATATATTTTTTATAGGAAAGCTAGAAGGGATGAAAATTTTGGACAATCAACATAACCAAAATCATATTATGGGAACTTTGCAATGGTTTATATTTTTATTAGCAAATTCAATCGCACTACCAATTGTCGTTGGCGGATTATTTCATCTTACGACGGAAGAAATATTTTATTTAATGCAGCGTACGTTTTTTGTAGTTGGTATATCTTCTTTTTTACAAGGCTGGCTTGGGCATAGACTGCCAATTGCGGATGGGCCGGCTGGATCTTGGGTTGGTGTATTTACCGTACTTGCTTATGCAACGGCCGGACAGGATCAATTACATAGTACACTGCAAATTTTAGAATTAGGAATGATAATCTCCGGTGTTCTTTTAATAGGATTAGGAGTAACTGGTTTTATAGGACGTATTTTATTTTTATTTACGCCGCTTGTGACAGGGACGTTTTTACTTTTATTATGTTTACAATTAAGTGGTGTATTTTTAAAAGGAATGTTAGGAATTACAGCTACTATTTCTCAAATCGACGGATTTACAGCAATGATCGCGTTTAGTATATTTTTGTTCGTTATTATACTATCTAATTTCGGAAAAGGCTTTGTCAAAAGTTATGCAGTTTTAATAGGATTAATTAGTGGGTGGATTATTTTTCTCATTGCAGGAAAAGTGACAATCCCATCTCAAGTAACTCATTTTGTGCAACTTCCACATATATTTGCTTGGGGACTTCCGAAATGGAATATAGGTATGGCTGTGTCAAGTTTCGTTATGGTATGTATTTTAGTTTCGAATACGGTGGCAGCTATTATAGCAATTAATCAAGCAACTATTCATAAAGCGACTATTGAACAAAAACAGTTGAAAGATGGAACATGGGTTGGGGGGATTTCACATATCATCTCTTCTGTATTTTCAACTGTAGGTGTCGTTCCGTTACCAGCAACGGCAGGATTTATACGTTTAACAAAACAAAAGTATATACGATCGTTCTTAATGGCATGTGCGTTACTAGTCGTAATGTCTCTTTTTCCAAGTATTATTCGTTACTTAGCATCTTTACCATCTGCTGTCGCATCGGCTGTTTTAATGGCTTCGTTCGTACAGTTAATTGGAATTGGATTTAATAATATAAAACAAGTGCCGATGAGTGAAAGGAATGTAACGATTTTAGGCGTTGCAGTATTATTTGGCAGCGGCGTTATGTTTTTACCGTCTGGAGCACTCCAATCCTTGCCGTCTGTTATGCAATATATATTCGGTAATGGTTTATTTGTAGGTACGGTTGTAAGTATATTGCTAGAACAAATATGGCGCGTTGGAAAGTAAGTGGATAAAAAGAGTGTACGCACTGTATAAAAGTCTAAAATAACATAGGAAATAAAGCCCATTTTCATTCACCACCTGCACATTTCGTTCATACAATATCTTGACTAAATAAACACCCAACTTACACATACACAGCTCTGGCTTAAGCAAGGAGGGTTATACCAGTTGAAGGAAAAAGCGTATCAATCTAAACCTTTACTCACAAAGAGAGAAAGAGAAGTATTTGAATTACTGGTTCAAGATAAAACAACGAAGGAAATTGCAGGTGAACTTTTTATAAGTGAAAAGACAGTTCGCAACCACATCTCAAACGCAATGCAAAAGCTAGGGGTTAAAGGACGTTCACAAGCAGTTGTGGAGCTTCTTCGTATGGGAGAGCTCGAACTATAAGAAAGCAGCCGACTTTTATACAAAGAGTCGGCTATTTTTTTGTTTGCTTCACTTGCTATATGAATGATAAGAACACTCCATACATAAATAGGTAATAAGGAGGGGATATGTTGAAAAGGATACTGTTAGTTTCAACAAGTGCTCATGATATGAATGGACACCCGACGGGTTTGTGGCTTGAAGAGCTCGCAGCTCCTTATCATTTATTTAAAAAGGCTAAGTTTGATGTTGATATTGTGTCAATAAAAGGCGGGAGAGTACCTATAGATAGAGTGTCTATTCCGAATGGTATACCTCGCGAATTCAAGCATGTAGCTTCTTTATTACAAAATACGAGGCCGATTTCAAATGTTCATTTCTCGGATTATGATGCGGTTTTATTTGGTGGTGGGCACGGGGCGATTGTAGATTTTCCAGGCAATCCATATGTAGCAAATTTGATTGAGAATATGTATAACAATAACCGGATTGTAGCGGCTGTTTGTCACGGAGTAAGCTCCTTAGTCGGTGTGAAAAATAAGGATAGCTCGTTTTTTGTTGCCGGTAAGCGTATAACAGGTTATACAAACGATGAAGAAAAAGCTGTACATTTAGAAAAGCGCGTTCCGTTTTTGTTAGAAAGTAAGTTGAAAGAAGAAGGAGCTTTGTTTTATGTAGCGCCTAATTTTACGCCGCATGTGGTAGTAGATGGGCATTTAATTACAGGGCAAAATCCACAGTCTAGCGTGGAAATAGGTAAGGCTATAAAAAGGGCTGTAAATAAATTATAGAAAAAGTACCCGCTACTAACAAAGGTAGTGGGTATTTTTATCCTAAAATTCCCCCCTCAAAATTGGTTTGTAACTGTCCAGTTGGTGATAATGGATTCTAGTTCTTTATGTATAGTATATGAAAATGTAATAAACTAAAAAAGCATAATGAGTATAATAACTTCATTTATAATCATTCGTGAATTTGCTATACTATTTTGTATGGACAAAAGGGGAGGCTCTTTTAAATGAGAAAAGTCGCATGTGCAAATACTTATATTAATAAAATAAAGCCCGTTATTAGAAAGACGAGTTTTAGCCAATTGAAAATAGATGAAATTGCGAAATATATGGATATTAGTAAAGCTACTTTATATAAACGTTTTTCTTCGAAAGATGAAATTATTGAGGCGGTAGTAGAGGATTTTATGAATTATCTACTCGAAGGTGATGCGGACAATCAAGATGAAAGCATGTCTTTTGCAGAACGTTTCCAAAAGACGTTTATCCACTCTTTAAAATGTGTGACATATATTTCGGATGTTTTTTTGCAAGATTTGAAAGAAGCATATCCGCATTTGTCAGATCAATTAGTCGCTGCACAACAAAATCGTAATCATAATTTGCAAATGTTTTTTGAAGCGGGTATGGAACAAGGTTATTTTAATAAAATGAATGCACAATTATTTATGGTACAAGATGATGTGATGTTACGACGTATTATAGATCATTCTTTTTGTATTCAGTACGATATTACTTTAAAGAAAGCGATATTTGATTTTTATCAATTAAAGAAGTATCAACTTTTTAAACCAGAGTATATAGAAGCAATTGATGATTCTGAAATTGAAAAAGAAGTTATTGCTATTTTGCAAATGATTTCGTAAAAAAGCAGATCTCCCTTAGTAGAGGGAAATCTGCTTTTTTAGTACATATTATTTTTGCAACTGTTTTAATACTAATTCGGCTACTGAACCACCTGAAGCTGGGTTTTGACCAGTGATAACACGATTATCTTCTAGAGCAAAAGCTTCCCAAGGCTGTGCAGCTTTTTCGTAAAGTCCTCCATTTTTAATGAGTTCATCTTCTGTTAAAAATGGAACGAATTGATCTAATTCAGCTAATTTTTCTTCTTCATTTGAAAAGCCTGTTACCTTCTTACCGCTAATTAAACGATCCCCATTACTTAATGTAATATGAAATAAACCAGCTGCTCCATGACAAACGGAAGAAACAATACCGCCGTTTTCATAAATATTGCGGCTAATATTTTGAAGTTCTTTATTTTCTGGGAAGTCCCAAATAACCCCGTGACCACCTGCGTAATAAATAACAGCGTAGTCTTCTGGATTCACTTCACTTGGTTTCATTGTAGAACCGAGGCGATTCATAAACTCTTTCTTTTGGTACCATTCCCAATCGATGCTCTCCGCCATTGCTAAACTATGTGGATCAATTGGTGTATAACCGCCTTGTGGACTGACGTAATCAACTTCGTAACCCGCTTCTTCTACTTTTTTTACGAAATGTACAGCTTCACCGAGCCAAAGTCCGGTAGCCCTACTTAAATTTGGGTATTTTTCTACGCTTGTTAATACAACTAACATTTTTTTCTTCATCATAATCCTCCTATAATGTCTCTTCTATATAAAAGTTCTGTATTCGTTTCATTTTATTAAGTTAAAAAATGCAAATTTGAATAATCATGCCAGTCCTCCTTATATCAGCTTCGAAATTAGTGTATAATAACTTTTGAACAAAGTAAACTAAAAAGACTAAATTAGTTTACTTTGTATGTTTTTCGTTGACAAACTGTAATGCTGAAACTATGATAGTTCCATGAATATCGAACAATATACGTGTTTCGTTTCGAATTCAATTTATCGCGCGATAAATTAGCACCATTTATACATTTAATGAAGTTGTTTAGTGGTGATACAACATTTAAATAACTTCATTTTTTTATCTATAGTTTGACAGTTTTAAAATTGCAATCAGGAGAGTGTTACACATGGGGAAAGATATAAGTAACCATTCGAAATGGTTTGTTTTTACATTATGTTTTATTGTTTTGTTAGGACCGATGAACGCTGTGTTATTTAATGTAGCGCTAGAGGATATTGCCAATGATTTATCAATTAGTCAATTGAAAGTAAGTTGGGTTGTAGTAGGGTATTCTTTAGTCGTCGGTATCGGTTCGATGATATATGGAAAACTGGCTGATCGTTACAGTGTAAAAAGGCTATTAATTATTTCTATTATCATATTTGTAGCTGGTTCTATTGTTGGGTTTGTGAATCAATCTTATGAGATTATCATTTTCGCAAGGCTAGTGCAGGCGAGCGGAGGAGCAGCGTTTATTGCGCTTAGTATGATTGCGGTGGCTAAATTAGTTGCTCCAACTAAAAAACCGGGTGCGTTAGCAATGATTAGTTCTTCTATTGCATTAGCGGTTGGTATTGGACCTTTAGTTGGTGGGGCAATTACAAATACGTTAGGGTGGCCGTATTTATTTTTATTTATGGTTATTTCAATGGTTGGTATTTTCTTGCTCGTAAAATTTATGCCAGAAGAGGTGCAACATACCGATGAAGTGTTTCACTTTGATTTCATTGGAGCAGTTTTATTATTTGTATTGATTACGACCGTTTTATTAGGAGTGAATATTAATAGTTGGCTTTTTGTGTTATCTGTTGCTTTCCTATTTTTATTCAAGGCTCATATGAAGAGAGCAGAGTCGCCGTTTATTGATATTGAGTTGTTTACAAATAAACCATTACTGCGTTTAATAGCGGTCGGATTTATCATTAATGTGGCGTTATGTGCTAGTTTATTATTATTACCATTACTGTTAGGAAGAGGGCACGGATTGTCTCCGTTCGTTATTGGAATTGTATTGTTTGTTGCATCTCTCTTTGGTATTGTATCTAGTTTTATTACCGGAAAGATTATTCCTGCGTTTGGGAATGTGAGGATGATGTATGTAGCGTCTGTAGTTATGATCATTGGCTTTTTAATTTTAGGGATTATTCCAGACGGGAACTTACTCTTTATTTTATTTGCGGTTATTTTAACATTTATGAGTTATTCGGCAATTCAAGTATCATTAAACACATTTATTCCGAAAACATTAAATCCAGCTAAAGTTGGAGTTGGCCTTGGTTTATATAATTTAATTAACTTTTTCGGTATGGCATTCGGACCAGCTGTAGCGAGCAAAATTATGGAATCTACAAATAGTTATCGATTGAATTTTATTTTGATCGTCATTTTAATTTCTGTTCATTTCGTCTTATTAATGGGAATGTCTTCTTTTCAAAAAAAGATGGATCAATGAATATGCACTTTATATAGAAGAAACCGACTTTCTTATAGAAGGTCGGTTATTTTTCTATCTTGCAAATTATGAAAAAAAGGAGCAAAATAAAAAAGGTCCTAGTCAATACATGGGCAAATGAAAATTTTCATACAGAAGCATTTGAAGTGAGCGAACTTAAAGTGTGTAAAATATAATGATAAACATAAAAGATGATGAATGAGAAAACGGGTGATGAAGTTGAATAGAGCAATCGGTGTTATCGATTCAGGAGTTGGCGGTTTAACAGTAGCGAAGGAATTAATTCGTCAGTTGCCGAAAGAGCGTATCATATATTTAGGAGATACAGCACGTTGTCCTTATGGTCCACGTTCTCGAGAAGAAGTACGTCAATTTACGTGGGAAATGACGGAGCATTTACTAGATTTAAATATTAAAATGTTAGTTATTGCGTGTAATACAGCAACTGCAGTTGTATTAGAAGAGATGCAAAAACAATTACCAATTCCAGTAGTAGGAGTTATTCACCCAGGATCACGTACAGCTTTAAAAGTGACAAACACGTATCACGTTGGGATTATTGGAACGATTGGAACGGTGAAAAGTGGTGCATACGAAGAGGCGTTAAAGTCTATTAATAACCGTGTTATGGTAGAAAGTTTAGCTTGTCCACCTTTCGTTGAACTTGTAGAGAGTGGGAATTTCGAAAGTGAAATGGCGTATGAAGTTGTAAGAGAAACGCTGCAACCACTGAAAAGTACCGATATTGATACACTTATATTAGGGTGTACACACTATCCGATTTTAGGACCTGTTATTAAAAAAGTAATGGGAAATAAAGTACAACTAATTAGTTCTGGTGATGAAACAGCACGTGAAGTAAGTACAATCTTATATCATAGTAAAATGTTGAATGAAGGAGAAGAACAAAGCGATCATCTCTTCTTAACAACAGGAAAAATAGGCTTGTTTAAAGAAATTGCATCAAAATGGTTCGGTCAACCGATTGAAAATGTGAAGCATATTCATTTAGAAAAAGAATAATAGTAGAATTCATATAAGTGAGCTCCTGAGAAATCAGGAGTTTTTTGTTTTATCTTGCTATTTGCTGGGCAGTTAGACCCTCCACTGATTAAAGTTTCACTTTATAAGAGGCACAGCTTGTTCTAAAATGTGAAACGGCTCGTATACATAATAGTACAAACTTAGATTTTAGGGGGGAATGGCATGCCTAAATCCACTTTTAAATGGGTTGTTGGTGCTACTGTGAGCGCTGTTTTACTAACAGGGTGTGGCTTTATAAATCAGGAGAAAGCAACTGAACAAATTGATCCGCCAAAACAAGTTACGTATACAGAGGGTGGGAAGAAAGAAGTAGCTAAAAAAGATAAGCAAGGGCAAATGGTAAATAGAGAACTATACCTTGTTGATAAAAATGGTTATGTTGTACCACAAACGTTAGCTATACCTACTCCGAAAGCAAATGAGACTGTGAAGCAAACGTTAGAATACCTTGTGAAAGATGGACCGGTAACGAATTTATTACCGAATGGGTTTCGTGCAGTCATTCCGGCGAATACAACGATGACTTTAGATTTGAAAAAGGACGGGACGGCAGTTATTGATTTCTCTAAAGAAATGAAAAACTATGCGAAAGAAGAAGAGCGTCAAATCATTGAATCTATAGCGTGGACGTTGACGCAATTTACAGAGATAAAACAAGTGCAGTTCCAAATAAATGGTGAGAAATTGGCGAAGATGCCGGTTGCTGGTACACCGCTTGGTGAAGGAGTGAGCCGTGCAAATGGTATTAACTTCGATGATGAACAAGTAGCAGATGTAACAAATACAAAACCAGTCACACTGTATTTTATGGCGCAAAATAATAATAAACAGCAATACTACGTACCAGTCACACGCCGCGTTGCGGAAGGTAAAGAAAATGACTATGCAGCAATTATAGATGAACTTGTAAAAGGTCCGATCCATCAATCGCTCCTGAATGATTTTAATCCAGGCGTTAAGCTTATTACGAATCCGAAATTACAAGACGGAAATCTTACATTAAACTTTAATGAAAATATATTTGTAAACCCAGATAAAAATATGATCTCAAATTACGTATTGAAGTCGTTAGTTTTATCTTTAACAGAAAAGAAAGGTGTGAAAAATATTTCTATTGAAGTGAATGGAAAAGCAAATCTTATAGATGAAAAGGGCGGAAAGTTAATAAAACCTGTAGATCGTCCAGAAAACGTGAATACAGGTAGTTTTTAATCTTGAATAATTTGATATACTTAAGTAAGAAAGGAGAATTGCTTTTTGGGTTCTCCTTCTTTTATTGTATACATATCATACATTTAAATTTGGCTATACTAACGAGTAGTAATTAAGAGGAGGTTATTTTTATGCGAGTAGATGGTAGAGAGAAAACAGAATTACGCCATATACATATTCATACGAATTATTTAAAACATCCAGAGGGATCTGTATTAATTGAAGTTGGGGATACAAAGGTGATTTGCTCAGCGACAATTGAAGAGCGTGTCCCGCCATTTATGCGTGGAGAAGGAAAGGGCTGGGTAACAGCTGAATATGCGATGATTCCACGTGCGACAGAACAACGTACAATTAGGGAGTCAAGTAAAGGGAAAGTAACAGGACGTACAATGGAAATTCAACGTCTAATTGGACGAGCATTACGTGCGGTAGTTGATTTAGAAGCGCTTGGCGAGAGAACAGTTTGGATTGACTGTGATGTTATCCAAGCAGATGGTGGAACGAGAACAGCGTCTATTACAGGTGCATATGTAGCGATGGTATTAGCTTTCGAGAAATTATTACAAGCAGAAAAAGTATCTAAAATTCCAGTAAAAGATTATTTAGCAGCAACGTCAGTAGGAATTGTTGAAGAGCAAGGTGTTGTTTTAGATTTAAACTATGCAGAAGATTCTAAAGCAGACGTTGATATGAACGTAATTATGACTGGAAAAGGCCAATTTGTTGAAGTGCAAGGAACTGGAGAAGAAGCGACGTTTAGTAGAGCGCAGTTAAATGAACTACTTGATGCTGCGGAAAAAGGCATTTTCCAACTGATTGATATACAAAAAGAAGCTTTAGGTGACATCGTATCTCATATAGAGTAGAGGTGGAAAGTATGAAACAAGTTGTTGTAGCGACAAAAAATATGGGAAAAGTACGTGAGTTTGCTGAATTATTTGAGCGATTTGATTTAGAAGTGAAATCATTACACGATTTTCCTCATATTGAAGAAGTCGAAGAAACTGGTGAAACATTTGAAGAAAATGCGATCTTAAAAGCGGATAGTTTGAGTAGACAGTTGAATTCTATCGTAATTGCGGATGATTCGGGTCTTATTGTAGATGCTTTAAATGGAAAACCAGGAGTGTATTCAGCGCGTTTTGCTGGTGAACCGAAAAATGACCAAGCAAATATCGATAAAGTGTTACAAGAATTAAATGGCGTTGACTTTGAAAGGCGTAAAGCTCGTTTCTATTGTGCATTAGCAGTTGCTTTCCCTGAAGGTGATAAAAAGCCTGTCATTGTAAATGGGACATGTGAAGGATTTATCTTAGAACAACGCCGCGGAGAAAATGGCTTTGGATACGATCCGATTTTTTATGTGGAAGAATACAAAAAAGCAATGGCGGAATTAAGTTCAGATGAAAAAAATGCTATTAGCCATCGTGGCCGTGCTCTTCGTAAGTTAGAAGAAAAAATCCCGGAATGGTTTTTAGGAGAATAAGGGAGAGAGAATGATGAAAGCTTTAATCGTAAGCGATAGTCATAGCTCTGTGAAGGAATTACAGCAGTTGAAAGAGAAATATGAAGGGAAAGTAGATATCATGATTCATTGCGGTGATTCAGAGCTAACGCCTGCTCATGAAGAACTGCAAGGTTTCCATGTTGTAAAAGGAAACTGTGATTATGCTAACTTTCAAGATGAAATTGTAACTGATGTAGATGGAATTCGCTTCTTAGTAGTGCATGGACATCGCCATAATGTGAAAATGACATTACAAACGCTAGCGTACCATGCTGAAGAAGTGGGAGCGCAAGTTGCATGCTTCGGACATTCTCACGTATTAGGTGCGGAATTAATCGAGGGCGTTTTATTTATTAATCCAGGCAGTATTTTATTACCACGTCAGCGTGTAGAAAAGACATTTTCTTTATTAGAAATGGATGAAAATCAAATGGAAGTTCGTTTCGAAACGTTAGACGGACAACTAGTTGAACAAGCAGTTTTTAAAAGAGGATAAGAAAATTTATCCTCTTTTAAAAAAGGTGTTGACTTTATGTGTGGTTATACATATAATAAATATTGTCGATAGGGCAACGGCGCTAACGAAGAAAAGAAAATAACATATGCGGGTGTAGTTTAGTGGTAAAACAAGAGCCTTCCAAGCTCTGGTCGAGAGTTCGATTCTCTTCACCCGCTCCATGTCCCAGTAGCTCAGCCGGATAGAGCATACGCCTTCTAAGCGTACGGTCGGGAGTTCGAATCTCTCCTGGGACGCTAAAAAAACCTTGTTATCTTTTGATAACAAGGTTTTTTGTTTGTCTACAAATTGATGTATGTGCAAGAGGTTTAAAAATATTATAACGGGATATATGATAATGAGTATATGCAACAGATTAAAGTGCATTAAAAAGAGCGCTTAAAAAACGCTCTTTGCTAGTCAGTTATATTATTTGTTTGTTCAGGCTCATCAAATGGTTTATGCACGTATTGAAAACCATATCCAGCTTCAACGAGAGCCTCATCAATCTTTTCTAAAAATTCTATGCCCCATTCAGTAAAAAGATATTTCCCGAATATCTTAATAACAAAACCATACCCTTTTACTTCAGGATACCTTTCGTAAACCTCGTCACTTTCTATAAAGCCCAAATACAAATTGATTTTTTCTTGCAGTAATTCAATATGTTTTTCCTCATCAGACCAGTCTAATTCATCAGCGATGACTAAATAGGCTATTTTTTCTTCTTTATTGTAGCCCATAAAATCAACTTTTTCTAATTCGTATAAAGACATAAGTACACCTCTTATCTATTGTTTTCTTCTAATTTCAACTTTAGTTGGAGGTATTTCCGTACCGCCTACAAAAGGTGGTTTCCCTTTGCCTACAACTGTTGCGCCATATTCCTCTTATTTAATTTAAAGAATCAATAGGCTTATGATGGAACTCAAATCCATATCCGTATTATCCTAATTTTTTACTTAGAATGTTCTAAAACTTTTTACCATTCTAGTAAGATTGAGCATCGATTGTCGGAACTTATCCCCGGCAGTGTGTTACAATTAATAGAAGCGGAAAACGAGAATCTCCAATTGACTGGACCTGTGATTGGTTAGAGGGTTTAAGAAGGTCGTATAAAAAAGGGAGATGGCGCAAAGATGGCGAGATCAAATGAGAATGATTTAACGGAGAAATTGGCAGAAGGTCACCGGAAATATGGTGATGGCAATTTTACAGTACAGAATATCGGTGATGAAACTAACCCGAATTGGACTGTCGTAAAAAATGTGAGGAAGGGATCGGCAGGCATTCGCGAAGGAGAAGATATATTAAGACTGCGATCCAAATATATAAAATAGTACGGAAATGGGCGGAGCGGGAGTTCGAATCTCTCCTGGGACGCTAAGAAAACCTTGTTATCTTTTGATAACAAGGTTTTTTGTGTATTTTAAATTAGTTGTTAATAAACTTGTCAAAGACAAAACCATAATCTTTCACATTATATTGTTTCTTCGTATCAACAAGCCAGTTAAAGGCAATATCGTTCATTTCTTTAAATTGCTCTGCTAAGTTTACTTGTGCGTTTGAAATACGGCTAAAGGCATTAGATGCCATATCTAAACTTTTATGTGCATATTGTAATGTAATATCGTTGTCGTATGAAATTTCTTCGATTTTAAGTAAAGCCTTATATAAATCTTTTAATTCTTCAATATGTTTTTTATGAACATCAATTGAGTAATGTTCATCGCCCATTTGAAACTTAATTTCTACATCTAAATCAATCGTTCCTGCAGTTTCAAGTGCTACGTTTTTAATTTGATATTTGCTATAACTAAAGCGGCGTAGTGTACGTTTTTTACTTGTTGCGCTTGTACCGTCTAAGTGAATTAACCCTTTGTTTGTGAAGCAATATTCATCTGATTTGGATTTAATTAGAAAGTAAATTTTCTCCCCATCTTCATGCATCACATAATCATCAGCATCGACCTTATCATAGTCTTTAGGTGTAATGACAGAACCTACATCGCTTAGTCCTAATACATCTGCCGCCATTTTTTTAAACATATATAATCCCCCTTGTAAATTAAATTCTTAATTGTACAAAAATATATTAACACGATTTTCACCAGTTGTTTTCTTGTAATACGAAAATATCTGAAAGTAAGTTAAGAAAAGTAACGAATAATTATTTTGATTCTAAATTATTTAGTAAATCTATTAGTTTAAGAGTCGATTCGTTCAAAAATAACTAAAAGAAAAAAGTTGATTTTACAAGTAATTATAGAGAAATTCCGTGAAAGCACCTCAAGCGATATGAGGTGTTTTTCAATCTCTTTTTGAAATCTTACAATTCTGTAAGGTAACTGTAAGGTAGTTCGATGGTAAGAAATTGCTAATCTTTTATAATGAAGATAACAACGATAAAACGAGGAGGAAAAAATGATGAAAGGATTAGTTGTAACGGGCTTAACGGTTGCTTTTGGATTTGTAGCGTATGAGAAATTAACGTATGTAGTTGATGTTGTGAAACATTTGATTGCTTAGAGAAAACAGCCATGAGAGGGAAAGGGAATGAGTGAATGAATGGAATGGTTATTTGGAATTATAGGTACTTGTAGTGTAGTGTTATTGTTCTTTGTCCCAAGTGGTATACTTAGTTCGACAACAAGTTTGTTCTTCTTAAGTTTGTTTGCTTGTACGATGCTTATTATTATGTTTTTAATGAAGCGAAGTAAACCAATCTTCTATTTTAGCATGATTGTTATGGCAATTATTGTTCTCCAAATTATTACCCTTGTAATATACCCCACAATTATAAAAGCTTTCCATTAATGATGAATCCTCTGCGCTTGTTGCTGGGGATTTTTATTTGTGCAATTTTAATTTTTAGTTGAAATTTATTCGTATTGGAATGTAAAAATTAAATATTTCCATATTTCAAACAAATAGTTTAGGGATGTTGTGTTCTCATTACGCATTTGATATATTTACTTTGAACATAATTAAAATCAAGAAAAAGAGGCGGACGTATGGATAAAAAAGAAAATACGGTCGTATTGTTTCCACAACTATCAGAGCGCTATATTGATGAAGGTTTTTTAGCGCTGAAAGAGCGGGAATTCGAAGATGCATTGCGTTGCTTTGAAATACTACGTCAGTATAATGCGGAAACGGAACAAACGGAATTAGCTTCAGTTATTTGTTTACTTGAATTAAAACGTATGGAAGAAGCGAAAGACAAATGTGAACAGTTGCTTAAAACAGGAGTTGTCTTATTTGGTGATATTCTTGAAACGTACGTAACTATTTTAGTTCAAACAAATGATTATGAAGGTGTTATTGAAACTGTTGAAAAGGTTTTACAAACGAAAGATATAATGCCTGATCAAAAGGAAAAATTAGCGCAGCTTGCTTTATTTGCAGAAGGTATGCTAAATGAGGGAGACGCATCGCTAGTGGATTCAAATTTTGAATTGGATGAGTTTACTAATGAAATTTTTGGAGAAAACTTTGGACAGAAGCTAAGAGCGATTCAGCGACTTTCGTTAAAAGACTTAGATCTTGCATTACCTGTTTTAAAGAAATTTTTAATAGACGAAGAGCAGCACCCCTATTTGAAAACTTCTATTTTGTATAAAATGATAGAAAGTCAGGTAGAAGAAGAAATAGAGGTAGAAAAGTTTGGAAATACGATTAAGGTGATTCCAGCATTTACAGGTCATAATGAGGAGCAATCCAATAACATTATACATAAATTATCAAGCCGATTAGAGCAAAATTATCCCGATATATTTGAAGCAATGGTTACATATTGGAAAGAGTTGCAAATTAGCGTTTTCCCATTCGCTCTATTAATGGATAAAGAAGAGATTTGGTCAGCTGTTTTAGAGAGAATTGGAAGAAAGCGTTTCGGATTGGCTATAGATGAAGAAGAGCTTATGGCAGCATATAATATCGAATTGGAAGAGTTTCATATTGCCTATCAATGGTTATTACGTGTTGAAAGAGAAGGATATTTGCCCGTATAATTATGAAAAAGAATCGTTCAGTTCTTGAAACGAGCATATTCTATGTTATAATGTAAGGGTTGCAAAAGGCGGAAATCTGCCTGTTTGTAAGAGAAGAGAAGTGTAATTCTCTTACTTAATATGTTTCATATTATTCTCGAACAAAATATACCGTAGTTGTCTTCTGGGCAATTAGTAGATTGGAACATTATATCTGAAAGCTTTTGCTAGAGGATTATTTGTGTATTTGTTATTTCAAAAAAGAGATAATGAAGATCTTAATCTATAGAGGTATGTGCATACATTATTATAGTTGGAGGGAAAGAATAAATGTCTACAAAATGGGAAAAATTAGAAGGTAACGTTGGCGTTTTAACAATCGAAGTTGATGCTAAAGAAGTAAACAACTCTATCGACGCTGCGTTCAAAAAAGTAGTAAAAACAATTAACGTACCAGGTTTCCGTAAAGGAAAAATGCCTCGTCCATTATTCGAACAACGCTTTGGTATTGAATCTTTATACCAAGATGCTTTAGATATTATTTTACCAAAAGCATACGGTGAAGCGATTGAAGAAGCTGGTATCTTCCCAGTTGATCATCCTGAAATCGACATCGAGAAGTTTGAAAAAAATGCTAACCTTATCTTCACTGCAAAAGTTACAGTGAAACCTGAAGTTAAATTAGGTGAGTACAAAGGTTTAGCAGTAGAAAAAGTTGAAACAACTGTAACTGACGAAGATGTAGAGAACGAATTAAAATCTTTACAAGAGCGTCAAGCTGAACTAGTTGTTAAAGAAGAAGGAACTGTTGAAAACGGTGATACAGCTGTAATCGACTTCGAAGGTTTCGTTGATGGCGAAGCATTTGAAGGCGGAAAAGGCGAAAACTACTCTCTAGCAATCGGTTCTGGTACATTCATCCCAGGTTTCGAAGAGCAAGTAATCGGTCTTAAATCTGGTGAGTCTAAAGACGTTGAAGTATCATTCCCAGAAGAGTACCATGCTGCTGAATTAGCTGGCAAACCAGCAACATTCAAAGTAACAATTCACGAAATCAAAACAAAAGAACTTCCTGAGTTAAACGACGAGTTCGCTAAAGAAGCAGACGAAGCGGTTGCAACTCTTGATGAATTAAAAGCAAAACTTCGCACAAACTTAGAAGAAGGCAAAAAGCACGAAGCTGAGCACAAAGTACGTGACGAAGTAGTAGAATTAGCTGCTGCTAACGCTGAAATCGAAATTCCAGAAGCTATGATCAACACTGAGTTAGATCGTATGGTTCGTGAATTCGAGCAACGTTTAAGCCAACAAGGTATGAACCTTGAGCTTTACTACCAATTCACAGGTACTGACGCTGACAAATTAAAAGAGCAAATGAAAGAAGATGCACAAAAACGTGTAAGAATCAATCTTGTTCTTGAAGCTATCATTGAAGCTGAAAACATCGAAGTTACTGAAGAAGAAGTAACTGCAGAAGTTGAAAAAATGGCTGAAATGTACGGTATGCCAGTAGACGCTATCAAGCAAGCTCTTGGAAGCGTAGACGCTTTAGCTGAAGATCTTAAAGTGCGTAAAGCTGTAGACTTCTTAGTAGAAAACGCTGCATAATAAAATAACAAGGCACGATTTTAATCGTGCCTTGTTTTATAAATATAGAAATATATTTATAAAACTTTTCGATGGAGAAGGAAAAGTTCCTTTACAAGTCGAATATACATATTTCAAAAGTTTTAAAATTTTTTTATTTGTACATAACTAGTCATATTATTTGTATTTCTCGCCACGTAGTGACATAATATGTATTTACATACGATACATTTATCGTGTACATACGAAGGCAAGAGGTTAGCACTTTGTAAGGGGTGTGAAAATATGTTTAAATTTAATGATGAAAAAGGGCAATTAAAATGTTCTTTCTGTGGTAAAACACAAACGCAAGTTCGAAAGTTAGTGGCAGGTCCAGGTGTTTACATTTGTGACGAGTGTATCGAACTTTGTACTGAAATTGTACAAGAGGAGCTTGCGAAGGACGAAGAAGTAGAATTCAAAGATGTACCGAAACCGGTAGAAATTCGTGAAATCTTAGATGAGTATGTCATCGGGCAAGATAGCGCGAAAAAAGCACTAGCGGTAGCGGTATATAACCATTACAAACGCATTAATTCTAACAGCAAAATTGATGATGTAGAATTAGCGAAGAGTAATATCGCACTTATCGGGCCAACAGGTAGTGGTAAAACATTACTTGCACAAACGTTAGCGCGTATTCTAAATGTTCCATTTGCAATCGCGGACGCAACATCTTTAACAGAAGCTGGATATGTTGGGGAAGATGTAGAAAATATCTTACTAAAATTAATTCAAGCAGCTGATTATGATGTAGAGAAAGCGGAAAAAGGAATCATTTATATTGATGAGATTGATAAAGTGGCACGTAAGTCCGAAAATCCATCAATTACACGTGATGTATCTGGTGAAGGTGTGCAGCAGGCACTTCTGAAAATTTTAGAAGGTACTGTAGCAAGCGTTCCACCTCAAGGTGGTCGTAAGCATCCGCACCAAGAGTTTATTCAAATTGATACAACGAACATCTTATTCATTTGTGGTGGAGCGTTTGATGGCATTGAGCCGATTATTAAACGTCGCCTTGGTGAGAAAGTAATTGGATTTGGTTCTGAGAAGAAAAATGCTGATGTAAATGAGAAGCATGTTTTATCTCACGTATTACCAGAGGATCTTTTAAGATTTGGTTTAATTCCAGAGTTTATCGGTCGTCTTCCAGTTATTGCGAACCTAGAGCCACTTGATGAAGATGCTCTTGTTGATATTTTAACGAAACCGAAAAATGCACTTGTTAAGCAATTCCAAAAACTATTGGAGCTTGACGATGTTGAGTTAGAGTTTGAAGAAGGTGCACTAATCGAAATTGCGAAAAAAGCAATTGAACGTAAAACGGGTGCTCGTGGACTTCGTTCTATTATTGAAGGCTTAATGCTTGATGTAATGTTCGAACTTCCATCTCGTAAAGATATCGAGAAGTGTATTCTTACAAAAGAAACAGTAGCTGATAATGAACCGCCAAAATTGGTGTTACAAGACGGTACTGTACTTGATACAAAAACATCTGCATAATGCGAAAGGGAAACAGCAATTTTTATAATTGCTGTTTTTCTTTATGTTTAGCTACGTTCCTCCGCGGAAATACTAAGAGATAAAATATTGCGGGAGGAAATAAATAATGAGCTGGACAAATATATTTTTAGTTGTTCAACTTGTTTTTGGTGTAATTGTCGGATTATATTTCTGGCATTTACTTCGAAATCAACGAACACAAAAAGTTTCAATTGATCGAGAATCGAAAAAAGAATTAGAACAGCTTCGTAAAATGCGTGAGATTTCTTTAACAGAGCCGCTAGCAGAAAAGGTGCGTCCTACAACCTTTTTAGATATTGTAGGGCAAGAGGACGGGATTAAGTCCTTAAAAGCGGCTCTTTGTGGTCCGAATCCGCAACATGTAATCATATATGGCCCGCCAGGTGTTGGGAAAACAGCGGCAGCACGTCTTGTATTAGAAGAAGCGAAACGAAATCCTAAATCTCCATTTCGTACGAATGCAACATTTATTGAACTTGATGCGACGACAGCTCGGTTTGATGAACGTGGTATCGCAGACCCTTTAATTGGTTCGGTGCATGATCCGATTTATCAAGGTGCTGGGGCGATGGGGCAAGCAGGTATTCCGCAACCGAAAAAAGGTGCTGTAACAGATGCGCATGGTGGTATTTTGTTTATTGATGAGATTGGCGAACTCCATCCGATTCAAATGAACAAAATGTTAAAGGTGTTAGAAGATCGAAAAGTATTTTTAGAAAGTGCGTACTATAGTGAAGAAAATACGATGATCCCAACATATATACATGATATTTTCCAAAAAGGCTTACCGGCAGATTTTCGCTTAGTTGGAGCAACGACACGTTCGCCAGAGGAAATTCCTCCTGCTATTCGGTCACGTTGCTTAGAAGTATTTTTCCGTGAATTAGATACGGAAGAGATTCAAAAAGTAGCGAAAAACGCCGCAGAAAAAGTGGAAATGCAAATAGGTGAAAATGGTATTGAAATGATTGGGATGTATGCAAGAAATGGACGAGAGGCGATTAATCTCGTACAAATTTCTGCTGGTATGGCGATAAATGAAGAACGTTCTTTCATTAAAGATGAAGATATAGAGTGGGTTGTTCACTCAAGTCAGCTTACGCCGAAATACGAAAAGCACATTTATCCGATTCCAAGGATTGGTCTTGTAAATGGTCTTGCTGTATACGGACCAAATACAGGTGCGTTATTAGAAATTGAAGTAACAGCAATTCCGGCGAAAGATAAAGGATCGGTAAATGTTACCGGAATTGTAGAAGAAGAAAGTATTGGTAGTCAAACGAAATCGATTCGCCGTAAAAGTATGGCAAAAGGCTCTGTTGATAATGTATTAACAGTACTTCGTTCTTTAGATGTGTTGCCAGAAGGATACGATATACATATTAATTTTCCAGGTGGTATCCCAATTGATGGACCTTCTGCAGGAATCGCTATGGCAACAGGTGTATATTCTGCGGTGCATCGCACATATGTAAATAATGAAGTAGCGATGACAGGTGAAATAAGTATACACGGAGAAGTAAAGCCTATTGGTGGCGTGTACGCAAAAATAAAAGCTGCGAAAAAAGCGGGAGCTAAGAAAGTCATTATTCCTGCTGAAAATATGCAACCATTTTTGTATACGATAAAGGGAATCGAAATTATTCCTGTCCGTAAATTAAAAGAAGTATTTGAGTTAACGTTTATGCAAGAAAATATGCATAGAGAGCTAGATGTACATACTAACGTAGACGAAACAGATGCACAATCTATGTAAAAATAAACAATAATAAAATTTGCCAGACTTCGTTTAAGTTTGTATGCTTAATCGGAGTCTTTTTTCTTTTCGTGAGGTAGAAAAACAAGCTATTTACAATTGCGAGGAATCTCAGCAATTGCATCTAGGTGTATTGTAATATAAAATAGTTGAACAGGAGTTTAATTTATTATGGAGGTGCTATGTCTAGTATGAATACGAACGAAAGAATCGTGCCCCTCCTACCATTAAGAGGCGTTCTCGTATATCCAACGATGGTTTTGCATCTTGATGTAGGACGTGATAAATCGATACAAGCACTAGAGCAGGCGGCAATGGATGAAAATATCATCTTTTTAGCAATGCAAAAAGAAATGAATATCGATGATCCGAAAGAAGATGACATATATAGTGTAGGTACAGTGGCGAAAGTAAAGCAAATGCTAAAATTGCCGAACGGTACGCTTCGTGTCCTTGTGGAAGGTTTACATAGAGCAGAAGTAATAGAGTTTATCGAAGAAGAAAATGTAGTACAAGTGTCTATTAAAACGGTAACTGAAGAAGTAGAAGATGATTTAGAAGAGAAAGCTCTTATGCGTACGTTACTGGAGCATTTCGAACAATATATTAAAGTTTCGAAAAAAGTTTCAAATGAAACATTTGCAACGGTAGCTGATGTAGAGGAACCAGGGAGATTAGCTGATTTAATTGCTTCTCACTTGCCGATTAAAACGAAGCAGAAACAAGAGATTCTAGAGATTGTATCTGTAAAAGAACGATTACATACACTTATTTCAATTATTCAAGATGAACAAGAGTTACTTAGCCTAGAAAAGAAAATTGGGCAACAAGTGAAACGTTCAATGGAGCGCACGCAAAAAGAATATTTCTTACGTGAGCAAATGAAGGCGATTCAAACTGAACTTGGCGACAAAGAAGGTAAGGGCGGAGAAGTAGAAGAACTTCGTGAAAAAATTGAACAGTCAGGAATGCCTGAAGAAACAATGAAGGCTGCGCTGAAAGAATTAGATCGTTATGAAAAGTTACCAGCAAGTTCTGCGGAGAGTGGTGTTATTCGCAATTATATTGATTGGTTATTAGCGCTTCCGTGGACAGAGGCAACAGAAGATATAATTGATCTTGCTCATTCGGAAGAGATTTTAAATAACGATCATTACGGTCTTGAAAAAGTGAAAGAGCGTGTACTTGAATATTTAGCTGTACAGAAGTTAACGAATTCATTAAAAGGACCTATCCTTTGTTTAGTAGGCCCTCCTGGGGTCGGAAAAACGTCGTTAGCGCGTTCAATTGCAACATCATTGAATCGTAACTTTGTCCGTGTATCTCTTGGTGGTGTGCGTGATGAATCTGAAATTCGTGGTCACCGCCGTACATATGTTGGAGCAATGCCAGGACGCATTATTCAAGGTATGAAAAAGGCGAAAACAGTTAATCCAGTCTTCTTATTAGATGAGATTGATAAAATGTCTAACGATTTCCGTGGAGATCCATCAGCAGCATTACTTGAAGTATTAGATCCAGAACAAAACCATAACTTCAGTGATCATTACATTGAAGAACCATATGATCTATCGAAAGTTATGTTTGTAGCAACTGCTAATACACTTTCAAGTATTCCAGGTCCATTACTTGACCGTATGGAAATCATTTCGATTGCTGGCTATACAGAACTTGAAAAAGTACACATTGCTCGTGAGCATTTATTGCCAAAACAATTAAAAGAGCATGGCTTACGAAAAGGTAATTTACAAGTACGTGATGAAGCGCTTCTTGAAATTATTCGTTATTATACACGTGAGGCTGGTGTTCGTACGCTAGAACGCCAAATTGCAAAAGTTTGCCGTAAAGTAGCGAAAATTATCGTTACAGCAGAACGTAAACGTATCGTTGTGACAGAGAAAAAGATTGTTGATTTACTTGGTAAACACATATTCCGTTATGGGCAAGCTGAAAAAACAGACCAAGTTGGTATGGCAACAGGTCTAGCTTACACAGCAGCAGGCGGCGATACACTTGCAATTGAAGTTTCTGTAGCGCCAGGAAAAGGGAAACTAATTTTAACAGGGAAACTTGGGGATGTTATGAAAGAATCAGCACAAGCTGCGTTTAGTTATATACGTTCTCGTGCAGAAGAGCTTCAGATTGATCCGAATTTCCATGAGAAAAATGATATTCATATTCATGTTCCAGAAGGAGCAGTTCCGAAAGATGGACCGTCAGCAGGTATTACGATGGCAACGGCACTTATTTCTGCACTAACAGGTATTCCTGTAAGTAAAGAAGTAGGTATGACAGGTGAAATTACACTTCGTGGTCGTGTATTACCAATTGGTGGCTTAAAAGAAAAAACATTAAGTGCTCACCGCGCAGGCTTAACAAAAATTATTTTGCCAGCAGAAAACGAGAAAGATTTAGATGATATTCCAGAGAGCGTAAAAGAAAACCTTACGTTTGTGCTTGCATCTCATTTAGATGAAGTATTGGAGCACGCATTAGTAGGAGTGAAACAATGAAAGTAACAAAAGCAGATATTGTAATTAGTGCTGTTAAACCAGAACAATATCCAGACAGTGATTTACCAGAAATTGCATTAGCAGGTCGTTCAAATGTCGGGAAGTCTTCCTTTATTAATAAAATTTTAAATCGTAAAAAGTTAGTGCGTATTTCTTCTAAACCAGGAAAAACGCAAACGCTGAATTTTTTCTTGATCAATGAGATGATGCATTTTGTTGACGTTCCAGGTTATGGATATGCGAAAGTGTCTAAATCAGAGCGCGCGGCATGGGGGAAAATGATTGAAACGTACTTTACAACGCGTAAGCAATTAGACGCAGCTGTATTAGTAGTTGATTTACGTCACCAACCGACAAGTGATGACGTGATGATGTATGATTTCTTAAAGCATTATGAAATCCCAACAATTATTATTGCGACGAAAGCTGATAAAATCCCGAAAGGGAAATGGCAAAAGCATTTAAAAGTTGTAAAAGAAACGCTTGCTGTTGAAATTGGCGATGAAATCGTTCTATTCTCTTCTGAAACAGGACTTGGAAAAGAAGAAGCGTGGAAGGCAATTCATAAAATGACAAAAACAAAAAACGCGTGACGAATGTCGCGCGTTTTTTTCTTTATATAAGCTGTTAACGTACGTTTAATGTAACTTCAATATTACCTCGTGTTGCTTTAGAGTAAGGACATACACCGTGAGCCGCTTCTACAAGTTCTTGTGCTTCGCTATGTGAAACGCCAGCGACATGTACATCAAGCACGGCAGATAGGCCAAAACCACCATCTGTATCTTTTCCGATAGAAACGTGAGCGGTTACTTCTGTACTTTCTACTTTCATACGTTTTGTACGAATGACAAGTTGTAATGCACTATCGAAACAAGCTGCATAACCAGCTGCAAATAGTTGTTCTGGATTTGTTGCTTCTCCACCTGCACCACCTAGTGCTTGTGGCATTTTCACATCAAGATTTAATATGCCATCATCTGAAACTACTTTCCCATTTCTTCCACCTGTTGCTGTTACTGAAGCAGTATATAATTTATCCACATTTATTCCCCTTTTCCATCATTAATTGTTTTCATTGTTTCAATTAGTTTATTTAGTTGAATTAATAAAGAGCGATATTCTTGCTCTGTAATTCCTAAGTTTGTAGCCATCGTTGTCGGTAATGAACAAGCCTTTTCCTTTAAATCTTTGCCTTGTTCTGTTAATTCAATACAAACTTTTCGCTCGTCTTCTTTGGAACGAACACGTTTTACAAGTGTTAATGATTCCATTCGTTTTAACATAGGTGTTAACGTACCGGAATCTAAAAATAGACGTTCTCCAATTTCTTTTACTGTTAGTCCATCTTGCTCCCATAGTACGAGTAAAGTAATGTACTGGGGATACGTAATACCCATCTCTTCTAAATAAGGTCGATAAAAACGAGTAACCTCTCTAGAGCAGGCATAAATAGAAAAACAAAGTTGGTTATCTAGATGCAAAGAGTCCTCTGTCATACATAACTCCCTTCTTGTTAAGTTGTGCACAATTTAATTTTGTAAAATCAATATAACGAAAAATAAATAAAATGTCAAATACATTGTATTGAGAAAGTGTCTGCTACATTTTGGAACAATCATACATATTTTCCTTCATGATGAAAGAAGATAGGAAAGATGATGTTATAATTTATATGGAATAGTTTCCATCACTTGATTATGAGGACTTTTTTTGGTAACGTACAAATAGAGTTATTAATTTATAATCATTATAAAGTAGAAGTTTTTTTATTAGTTTGCTGAATCTCCTTTATTACATACGGAGAATAATTAAAAAATAATCGGTTGTTCACACGATTGTCAGATTCATAAGAGGAAAGTTGTATTATGATAGTAGATAAAGTGATAAAACGGGTGAAGGGGGACATGCTGCGTGCATATTCTTGTTGTTAGTGTAAATTATCGAACAGCCCCTGTAGAATTTCGTGAGAAACTCACATTTCAGGCAGCAGAGCTAGAGCGAGCGATGACTACATTACAAAATCAAAAGAGCGTGTTAGAGAATGTCATTGTATCAACTTGTAATCGCACTGAGATTTATGCTGTTGTAGATCAATTACACACGGGACGGTATTATATTAAGAAATTTTTAGCTGATTGGTTTCAGCTTGAAATAGAAGAAGTCGCACCATATTTAACTATTTTTGAACAAGATGGTGCAATAGACCATTTATTCCGCGTAACGTGCGGTTTAGATTCTATGGTAGTGGGAGAAACACAGATTTTAGGCCAAATAAAAGATAGCTTTTTAGAAGCACAACAAGTTAAAGCAACAGGCACAATTTTTAATGAATTGTTTAAGCAAGTCATTACATTAGCAAAACGTGCCCACTCAGAAACAACAATTGGTGAAAGTGCGATGTCTGTTAGTTATGCTGCTGTTGAGCTTGGAAAGAAAATATTTGGCGAGTTAACAGATTGTCATGTGCTTATTCTTGGTGCTGGTAAAATGGGCGAACTTGCATTGCAAAACTTATATGGAAGTGGTGCTCGTAAAGTAACAGTTATGAATAGGACGCTTTCGAAAGCAGAAGTAATGGCTGAGAAATATATGGGACATGCAAAATCGTTAAGCGAATTACAATGTGCATTATTAGAAGCAGATATTTTAATTAGTTCAACTGGTGCATCAGAGTATGTCATTACGAAAGAGATGATGACAAAGGTAGAGAAAATGCGCTCTGGTCGTCCTTTATTTATGGTTGATATTGCAGTACCACGTGATATTGATCCAGCGATTGATGAGTTAGAAGGTTCTTTCTTGTATGACATTGATGATCTGCAAGGAGTAGTGGAGGCAAACCGTGCTGAGCGTTTGAAAGAAGCAGAGAAAATTCAATTTATGATTGAAGAGGAAATTGTTCTATTTAAAACGTGGTTAAGTACACTTGGTGTTGTTCCGTTAATAGCAGCTCTTCGTGATAAGGCACTTGCAATCCAAAGTGAAACGATGGTAAGCCTAGAGCGAAAAATACCAAACCTTAGTGATCGTGAGAAAAAAGTTATTAGTAAGCATACGAAAAGTATTATTAATCAATTATTAAAAGACCCAATTTTAGTAGCAAAAGAAATAGCTGCTGAAGAGGGAGCGAGCGAAAAACTAGCGTTATTTGCAAAGATTTTTGATTTAGAAACAGAAGAAGTAGAGAGTCGTGCGGAAGAAGTAGAACATAAAAGAGTGTGGACACCATCCGTTCCATCTTTATAATTTGGAAGGATGATCGGATGAGTTTTTTAAATAACAGTATTATTTATCATATTGCAATTATTTTATATGCTTGTAGCATTAGTTTATATTTTATAGATTATTTCCAAAGTAACCGAAAGGCGAACCGATTTGCTTTTTGGTTACTTTCGATTGTATGGGTATTGCAGTCTATTTTTATGTTGCTTAGGGCGACAGATTCAGAAACGAATCCCATTTTAACTTTATTATCAGGGATTTATTTTTATGTTTGGTTATTGATTACGATGTCGTTAGTCATAAATCGATTTATGCGCGTTGACTTTTTAGTCTTCTTTACAAATGTTGTTGCATTTGGCGTAAGCGCTTTTTCTATTTTTACACCGCTCGGAAAGATGTCGCCAGTACTTGCAGAGCAATTAGTTTCAGAACTTGTATACGTGCATGTTGGAATGGCGATTATTTCTTATGCAACGTTTACGGTATCGTTTATTTTTTCTATTATGTATTTACTGCAATATCGCCTATTAAAAAAGAAAAAGTGGAATGCGAGATTAAGAAGGTTAGGGAATTTACCGAAGCTTGAATCTACGTCTTACGGATTAAATTTATTTTCTGTTCCATTTTTCTTACTAGCAATTTTATTGGGGTGTATATGGGGATATACAAAATTGGACAATTTCCATTGGTATGATACGAAAGTAATCGGATCTTTTGTCGTTTTATTTGTGTATTGCACAGGTTTATATTTACGAGCGGCAGATGTGTTGCAAGGTAAGAAAATTGTACAGTGGAATATCGGATCGTTTCTCGTAATGCTAGTAAACATTTTTCTATTAAGCAGTTTATCCAATTTCCACTTTTGGTATTTATAATGAGGAGAGAGAATTATGCGCAAAATTATTGTAGGGTCACGAAAGAGTAAACTAGCATTAACGCAAACAAACTGGTTTATTGATCAGTTAAAAGCGCTAGGTCTACCATATGAATTTGAAGTGAAAGAAATTGTCACAAAAGGTGATGTTATTTTAGATGTTACTCTTTCAAAAGTAGGCGGAAAAGGCTTGTTCGTTAAAGAAATTGAGCATGCGTTACTTACGAAAGAAATCGATATGGCTGTACATAGTATGAAAGATATGCCGGCCGTACTTCCAGAAGGTTTAATGATTGGCTGTACACCAAAGCGTGTTGACCCTCGGGATGCCTTTATCTCAAAAAATGGAGCATCGTTTAAAGAGTTAGCGGAAGGTGCTATTTTAGGTACGAGTAGTTTAAGACGTAGTGCACAGCTACTCGCTGCGAGACCAGATTTACAAGTGAAGTGGATTCGTGGAAATATCGATACACGTTTACGTAAATTAAAAGAAGAAGATTACGATGCGATTATTTTAGCGACAGCTGGATTACAAAGAATGGGCTGGGATGATGAAGTTATTACAGAACATTTAGATGAGACGTTATGTGTACCTGCTGTAGGACAAGGTGCATTAGCGATTGAATGTCGTGAGGATGATAAGGATTTATTGCAATTGTTATCGCATATTAATGATGCGATAACAGAAAGAACAGTGGCAGCGGAGCGAGTATTTCTTCATAAACTTGAAGGTGGATGCCAAGTTCCAATCGCTGGATATGCAACCCTTACAGAAAACGATGCAATCGAATTAACAGCTCTTGTCGGCTCTATGGATGGCTCTGTTTTATTAAAAGAGACAGTAGTGGGTACTAATCCTGAAGAAGTAGGATTAGAGGCCGCGGACCGTTTAATTAAACAAGGCGCCAAAGAACTCATTCTTGCTGCAAATAAGGAGCAACAATAAATATGAACGCTCTCGCTGGAAAAACGGTATTGATTACACGTGCCCAGCATCAAGCGAAACAAATGAGTGTAGCAGTGAAAGAAAAGAGCGGAATTCCATTGGAAATTCCGCTTTTGCGTATGGAAGGTATGTCTTATAGGCAAATTCAACATATTGAAGAGCAGCTACATTCATACGACTGGGTTATTTTTACGAGCAGAAATGGTGTAGCTTTTTTTCTAGATAGTTTAAAAAAGAAACTACCACTAACCATTAAAATCGCTGCGGTAGGTGTGAAAACAAAATTAGAGTTAGAAAAAAGGGGCTATCAAGTTCATTTTGTTCCGACTTCATTTGTTGCAGAAGCATTTGCCGAAGAGTTTCTAAAAGAATTAAATGGAAACGAACGTATTTTATTTCCAAAAGGCAATTTAGCAAGAGATGTAATACCAGTTAAACTGCGTGAAATTGGTGTTTCTCTAGATGAGTTGATCGTATACGGTACGAAAGTGAATGTAGAAAAAAAGCAAGAGCTTATAGCAGCGTTGAAGTTAGGAGAAGTAGACATTATTACATTTACGAGTCCTTCAACTGTTACTAGTTTTGTTCGTTTACTTGAGGGTGCAAACTGGAGAGAATGGACAAAAAAATGTACAATTGCTTGTATAGGACCTATTACGGAAAAAGAGGCAAGTCGTTATTTTCCGTCTGTTATTGTGCCGAAAGAGTACACTGTAGAAGCATTACTACAATGTGTTTGTGAATCTATAAAATGAAAGAATGGGGATAGAAATCTATGAACTCTTTACAATTTAATCGTCATCGTCGTTTAAGACAAAGCGGGGGCATGCGTGCGCTTGTGCGTGAAACGTTTTTACATACGGAAGATTTTATTTACCCTATTTTTGTATTAGAAGGTGAAAATGTTCGTAATGAAGTTCCTTCTATGCCAGGCGTATATCAAATTTCTTTAGATTTATTGCAAGCTGAAATGCAAGAAGTTGTTGATTTAGGTATTCGTTCTGTTATTGTATTTGGTTTACCTGCTGAAAAGGATGAAGTTGGATCATCAGCATATTGTGATCATGGAATTGTACAACGTGCTATTCAGCAAATTAAAGGTGATTTCCCTGAGCTAGTAGTAGTCGCAGACACATGTTTATGTCAATTTACAAGCCATGGTCATTGCGGTGTAATTGAAGATGGTATTATTTTAAATGACGAGTCTCTTGCAGTTCTTGCGAAAACAGCTGTAAGTCAAGCGAAAGCAGGAGCGGACATTATTGCGCCATCAAACATGATGGACGGCTTCGTAACAGCAATTCGCCATGCATTAGACGAAAATGGTTTTGGACACGTGCCAGTTATGTCGTACGCTGTGAAATATTCATCAGCATTTTATGGACCATTCCGTGATGCTGCGCACGGTGCACCGCAATTTGGTGACCGTAAAACATATCAAATGGATCCAGCAAACCGTATGGAAGCATTCCGTGAAGCAGAATCAGATGTAATGGAAGGTGCAGATTTCTTAATCGTAAAACCAGCTCTTTCTTACTTAGATATCGTTCGTGATGTGAAAAATAACTTTAATTTACCAGTTGTCGCTTATAATGTAAGTGGTGAATATTCGATGATTAAAGCGGCAGCGCAAAATGGCTGGATTAATGAAAAAGAAGTTGTTCTTGAAAAATTAATTAGTATGAAACGTGCAGGAGCAGACTTAATTATTACGTATCATGCAAAAGATGCAGCAAAATGGTTACAAGAAGGAGGCGCTAAATAATGAAAAAGTTTGATAAATCGATTGCGGCGTTTGAAGAGGCACAAGACTTAATGCCTGGTGGCGTAAATAGCCCGGTTCGTGCTTTTAAATCTGTTGGGATGAATCCGTTGTTTATGGAGCGTGGAAAAGGCTCTAAAGTATATGATATTGATGGGAATGAATACATCGACTACGTATTATCATGGGGGCCTTTAATTCATGGTCATGCAAATGATCGTGTTGTAGAAGCGTTAAAATCTGTTGCTGAAAGAGGTACAAGCTTCGGTGCACCAACAGAAATTGAAAATAAATTAGCAAAACTTGTTATTGAGCGCGTGCCATCAATTGAGATTGTGCGTATGGTTAACTCTGGAACGGAAGCAACAATGAGTGCACTACGTTTAGCTCGTGGTTATACAGGTCGTAATAAAATCTTGAAATTTATTGGTTGTTACCACGGTCATGGTGATTCGCTATTAATTAAAGCTGGTTCTGGTGTGGCGACTTTAGGTTTACCAGATAGTCCTGGTGTACCAGAAGGTGTAGCGAAAAATACGATTACAGTAGCTTATAACGATTTAGAAAGCGTAAAATACGCGTTTGAACAATTCGGTGATGATATTGCTTGTGTAATTGTAGAACCAGTAGCAGGAAATATGGGGGTTGTTCCTCCGCAGCCTGGATTTTTAGAAGGTCTTCGTGAAGTAACAGAACAAAACGGTGCATTGCTTATTTTTGATGAAGTAATGACAGGGTTCCGAGTAGCTTATAATTGTGGCCAAGGTTATTATGGCGTAACACCTGATTTAACATGCTTAGGTAAAGTAATCGGTGGTGGTTTACCAGTAGGAGCATACGGTGGTAAAGCAGAAATTATGCGCCAAGTTGCACCAAGCGGACCGATTTACCAAGCTGGTACTTTATCAGGTAATCCACTTGCAATGGCAGCAGGTTATGAAACGTTAGTACAGTTAACGCCAGAATCATATGTAGAATTTGAGCGTAAAGCTGAAATGTTGGAAGCTGGATTACGTAAAGCAGCTGAAAAACATGGCATTCCACATCATATTAACCGTGCAGGTTCTATGATTGGTATTTTCTTTACAGATGAGCCCGTTATTAATTACGATGCAGCAAAATCTTCAAACTTAGAATTCTTTGCGGCTTACTATCGTGAAATGGTAGAACAAGGTGTATTCTTACCGCCATCTCAATTCGAAGGTTTATTCTTATCGACAGCACATAGTGACGCAGATATTGAGGCGACGATTGCAGCAGCTGAAATTGCAATGTCAAAATTAAAATAATGTATTAGAGAAAAATCGCTCTCCATAAGGGGGGCGATTTTTTTTATTCATAAAGTAAGCTTTCTCTACATAAATCTGTAATGACATATAGTTTGGGAGGGGGAAAAGAAGTGGCTGCAGATCATTCGTTACGATTTTCATTAAAAGAATCTGTTTGGTTCCAAAAGGGACAGGAAGTCGATGAACTTTTGTCAATTTCGTTAGATCCAGACGTTGAGATAGAAGAGCTTGATCATGAAGTAATCGTGAGAGGGCAATTAGATTTAACGGGAGAGTATGTTGCACGAAAAGATGATTCGGCGTATTCATTAAGAGAACTATCGCCAGCAAAGTCAATTGATTATGTAGAAACAAGGGAGGATGGGGTTAATGAACTTGTTCATTCCTTTCCGCTTGAAATATCAATTCCGAGAAATCGAGTGAAAGTAATTGAAGAGCTATATGTATCAATTGAGGAATTTGATTATGAATTAAAGGAAAATGGTTGCTTACAATTATTAGCGGATATATCTATTACCGGTTTGTGTGATGAAGAGAGAAACGAGGATGAAGCTGAAGAGGAAGAAACGGTGTATGCTGAGTTAGAAGAAGATTCAGCACAAGAGGATGAAAATAGACCGGCGCCGCATGTAGAAGAACCAGCATATAAGGAATCAGATGAGTGGGAAGATTACGCATTTGAACCGTTCCAATTAGAGGAAAGAAAAGAGCAGGAATTAGAAGAAGAGAAGATAGAGGAACATGAATTTGTGGAGCGTGAAGAGGAGCAAGAAACAACGCCGCAATTTGAATTGTTTGGGCGAAAAGATTTCAAGAAAGAAAAAGCGAAAAAGCAGGAAGAACAAGAAGAAGAGTACTCACAGCGAGATGAAAATGCGCTTTATTTAACAAAACTATTTACGAAAGAACCGGAAGAAGAATTTACAAAGTTAAGAATGTATTTCGTGCAAGAAGGGGATACAATTGAATCTATTGCAGAACGTTATGAAACGTCTGTGCAAAATGTGTGCCGTGTCAATCAAACAGAAGATATATTTTTAAATACGGGGCAAATTATTTATATTCCCGTTTCAAGGGTAAAGGCGAAATAAGGAAGTGAGTGTTTTCACTCGCTTCTTTTCTTAGAGGCTATGTTTTGAATAGAAAGGGTTATTCGTATGGATATTGAATTACGAAATCACTATGAACCTATCGTGAGGCAATATAGATTGGATACGCAGCATATGGAAGAGCACGGAAGCGTAATGAAAATTTATACGAATCAAGGTCCATATGCACTCAAGAAAATAGAAGGCAGAAAGTTAGAGCGGAATAATTTTCTGCATCATATTCAATATTTGAAGGAGAAAGGTTTTTCAAATTATGTACCTATATACCACGCGACGGATGGAAATTATATTTTAAGTGACGGGACGTATAATTATTATTTAATGCCTTGGTTAGAACGTGCAGAAGGAAACGGCGAGGATAATGATCAATACCATAAAATGTTTCAGACACTTGGAACGTTGCATCAAAAAACTGTGAAGGAAGAAACATATACGGAAGAAGATTTAGAAAAACATTATACAACTATATCCGATCGCTGGGAAAATGATGGTGAGATGTTAGAAGAGTTTCTCGTAGAATCTGAATCAAAATGGTATATGTCCCCGTTTGAATTACAATATTGTACGTACTATCATCATGTAATGAGAGCGCGTGAATTTGCAACGAAGCAATTAAATGAGTGGAACGATGCGATGAAAGAAAAAGAGAAAACACGTATTACTTTTGTGCATGGTAACGTGTCACTTAATCATTTTTTATTTGACTATGAGCGAAATGGCTATTTTATTAGTTTGGAAAAATCGAAGTTTGCAACGCCTGTGCAAGATATAGTAGGTTTTTATTCACGGTCTTTAAACACATATCCAATCGCAAGAAGTGATCGGTTTGAATGGTTTCAAATGTATCAAAAAAATTTCCCTTTTACGAAAGAAGAGCAACTACTTATGTTTGCGTATATGACGTATCCATCGCAATTTATTCGGCAAATCCAGTCTTATAAGAAAAGAAGAGATAATCGCAACGAGGAAAATGAACTGCGCGGAGTAAAGAGTTTGCAACAATCGCATTGGCTCGTTAGCAATATAGAATATTTCCTGTCACAATTACAAGCTGCCCAGCAAGGGAACGGGTAAAGTAAAACTTTAATCAGCGGGTGGCGCCAACCTAACTTCTTTGCTTCAGCTGAATTTTGAGGTGGGGTCTTATTGCCCGCAAATAGCGGGATAAAGAAGATAAGTAGAGAATGCTACTTATCTTCTTTATATTCACCCGAAAAGTCATAGTTTTAAATTTATCTTGACGAATAAGGTTTCGTTTTTTACACTATTGTATATAATAATTAACAATCATATAAATGCCTTGAAGGGGAAGAGTATAACATGAAACGTCTTCAGAGAGGAGAATCAGTAGCTGGGAGATTCTCTAGATAGTTATGTTAGAAGGTAGCCCTGGAGCATCTTTTCTGAACAGAATAGTTCTCATTAGGAAAAGACGGATTTGTCCGTTATCAAATTAAGAGTATAAGCAAATTATGAATTTGTTTGTAAATAAAGGTGGTACCGCGATGTCCCTCGTCCTTTTTGGATGAGGGACATTTTTTATTTTAAGGAGGGAAAATAATGTCAAACACGGAAAAGAATTTACCAACTAAATATGATCATATGTCCGTTGAAGAAGGCCTTTATCAATGGTGGCTTGAAGGCAAATATTTTGAAGCAACAGGAGACGAGAAGAAACAACCGTATACAATTGTAATTCCACCTCCGAACGTAACTGGTAAGTTACACTTAGGTCATGCTTGGGATACAACTCTTCAAGATATTTTAACTCGTACGAAGCGTATGCAAGGTTACGATGTGCTATGGCTTCCAGGAATGGACCATGCTGGTATCGCAACACAAGCGAAAGTAGAAGGAAAACTTCGTGAAGAAGGTATTTCACGTTACGATCTTGGCCGTGAGAAATTCCTTGAAAAAGCTTGGGAGTGGAAAGAAGAGTACGCTTCTCACATTCGTCAACAATGGGGGAAAGTTGGTTTAGGACTAGACTATTCTCGCGAACGTTTCACATTAGACGAAGGTTTATCTGATGCGGTTAATAAAGTATTCGTTCAATTATACGAAAAAGGCTTAATTTACCGCGGTGAATATATTATCAACTGGGATCCAGCAACACGCACAGCTCTTTCTGATATTGAAGTAATTCATAAAGAAGTTCAAGGTGCATTCTACCATATGAACTATCCGTTAACAGACGGTTCAGGTCACATTCGCCTTGCTACTACTCGTCCAGAAACGATGCTTGGTGATACAGCGGTAGCAGTTCATCCAGAAGATGATCGTTACAAACATTTAATCGGAAAAACAGTTACACTTCCAATCGTAGGCCGTGAGATTCCGATTATTGCTGATGAGTACGTAGAAAAAGACTTCGGAACAGGCGTTGTAAAAATTACACCAGCTCATGACCCGAACGACTTTGAAGTAGGTAACCGTCATGACTTACCACGCATCTTAGTAATGAACGAAGATGGATCGATGAACGAAAAAGCTGGTAAATATAACGGTATGGATCGTTTCGAATGCCGTAAAGAATTAGTGAAAGACTTACAAGAAGCTGGCGTATTAGTAGAAATCGAGCCACATATGCATTCAGTAGGTCATAGTGAGCGTAGCGGTGCAGTTGTTGAGCCTTACTTATCAACACAATGGTTCGTAAAAATGGCTCCACTTGCTGAAAAAGCAGTAGCGCTTCAACAAAAAGAAGAAGAAAAAGTAACGTTCGTACCAGAGCGTTTTGAAAACACATATTTACGATGGATGGAAAATATTCATGACTGGTGTATTTCTCGTCAATTATGGTGGGGACACCGTATTCCAGCTTGGTATCATAAAGAAACTGGTGAAGTATACGTAGGTACAGAAGCACCAGCAGATATTGAAAACTGGAATCAAGATAACGACGTACTTGATACATGGTTCAGTTCAGCGCTATGGCCATTCTCAACACTTGGTTGGCCAAATGAAGATTCAGCAGACTTCAAACGTTACTATTCAACAGATGCACTAGTAACGGGTTATGACATCATCTTCTTCTGGGTATCTCGTATGATTTTCCAAGGTTTAGAGTTTACAGGCGAGCGTCCATTTAAAGATGTATTAATTCACGGTTTAGTTCGTGATGAGCAAGGTCGTAAGATGAGTAAATCTCTTGGTAACGGTATTGACCCAATGGATGTTATCGAGAAGTACGGTGCAGATGCAATGCGCTATTTCTTATCAACAGGAAGTGCACCAGGTCAAGATTTACGTTTCAGCATGGAAAAAGTAGAATCTACTTGGAACTTCATTAATAAAATTTGGAACGCATCACGTTTCGTATTAATGAACATGGATGATATGAAGTATGAAGAAATTGATTTAACTGGTGAAAAATCAGTTGCAGATAAGTGGATCTTAACTCGCTTAAACGAAACAATCGAGAGTGTAACACGTAACATGGATAAATATGAGTTCGGTGAAGCTGGTCGTTCATTATACAACTTCATTTGGGATGATTTCTGTGACTGGTACATTGAAATGGCGAAACTTCCACTATACGGTGAAGATGAAGCAGCTAAGAAAACGACTCGTTCTATTTTAGCTTACGTATTAGATCAAACAATGCGTCTATTACACCCATTCATGCCATTCGTAACAGAGAAAATTTGGCAACATTTACCGCATGAAGGCGAATCTATTACAGTAGCTGCGTGGCCAACAGTTCGCGAAGATTTACAAGATACGGAAGCTGCGGCAGAAATGCACCTTCTAGTTGATATCATTCGCTCTGTTCGTAACATTCGTGCAGAAGTAAATACGCCAATGAGCAAAAAAGTTCAAATGCAAATTAAAGCAAAAGATGAGGCTGTACTTGCTCAACTTACGAAAAATAGCTCTTACATTGAGCGTTTCTGTAACCCAAGCGAATTAACAATTCAAACGGACTTACAAGCGCCAGAAAAAGCAATGACTGCAATCGTATCAGGTGCAGAGTTATTCTTACCGTTAGCTGATCTTATCAATCTTGATGAAGAGAGAGCTCGTCTTGAGAAAGAACTTGAGAAGTTCGATAAAGAAGTAGAACGTGTACAGAAGAAACTTTCTAACCAAGGTTTCGTAGCGAAAGCTCCTGCAGCGGTTATTGAAGGAGAGCGTGCGAAAGAGCAAGATTACCTAGAAAAACGCGAAGCAGTTCGTCAACGTCTAGCAGATCTTGAAAAGTAAAAATATTTTTAGAGACTCACTATATTGGTGAGTCTCTTTTCTTTGCGTATAATAGAACTATGAAAGTTGTCTTTTGAAAGGGGAAAAGCATACGTGATACATACATACGAAGAAGCGATAGGGTGGATTCATAGCCGATTGAAATTTGGTATTAAACCAGGATTAGAAAGAATGAATTGGATGCTAGAAGAGCTCGGAAATCCAGAGCGTCATATAAAATGTATTCATCTTGCTGGTACAAATGGAAAAGGTTCAACGTTAACATATATGCGTTACATGTTAGAAGGCGCGAAATATAAGGTAGGAACGTTTACCTCTCCTTACATTGAAACATTTAATGAACGCATTAGTGTGAATGGAACACCAATTGCAGATGAAGAGATTACTGAACTCGTAAAGATGGTAAAACCAGTCGTGGAAAAACTAGATGAAACGGATTTAGGGGAAGCGACTGAGTTTGAAATTATTACTGTTATGGCAATTTGCTATTTCGGTAAAGTCAATTTCTGTGATGTTGTTTTATTTGAAACAGGGCTCGGTGGACGTTTTGATTCTACCAATGTTATACACCCTGTTCTCACGATTATTACGAATATCGGTCACGATCATATGCATATTTTAGGGAATACACTAGGAGAAATTGCATATGAAAAGGCGGGGATTATTAAGTCTGGTGTGCCGGTAATTACTGGTGTAAAAGATGAAGAAGCTTTGCAAGTCATTCAAAATGTTGCAAAGGAAAACCATGCAAACTTATACGAACTTGGCAAGCATTTTACAGCGTTACATAAACAGTCTAACGAAGATGGGGAACAGTTTGATTTTACTTGTCCTTTTACCGCATTTGAAGATTTGCAAATCTCAATGAAAGGTATTCATCAAGTAGGAAATGCAGCGCTAGCACTTATGGCAGTAATGTATGTAAAAACATATTTATCATTTTTAATTGAGGAAGAGGGAATAAGAACGGGATTACGGGAAGCGTATTGGATTGGGCGCTTTGAAAAGCTACAAAGTAACCCGGATATTATTATAGATGGTGCTCATAATCCAGAAGGTATCGAAAGCCTTGTGAAAACAGTAGAAGCGCATTACAAAGATAAAAATGTAATAGTTTTATTTACTGCCCTTGGTGATAAACAATTGCATAACATGGTAGGCCGATTAGAAACCATTGCAGATGAAATGATTTTTACAACATTCGCCTTTGATCGTGCTATTTCTGCAGACAAGCTTGCATCATATTCACAAAAAGAATCAAAATTAGTTTTTGAAAATTGGAAAGAGGCAATTGATACAAAAGTTGAAATGATAGGGGAAAATGATGTTTTTATCATAACAGGTTCTCTTTATTTCATTTCTGAAGTTCGAAAATATATTCGAGAGAAAAACTAGATAGTCTTTGCTATCTAGTTTTTTGTTCTACAAATGAAGTCAAATGCATACATATAAGATAAATATATAGGGTTATTTGGCGAATTCCTCTGACAAATATCTCGTTTTTTTGTGAAATGAATATGATATGATGCGGACAACGATAAGAGGTGAGGTGTGAGTGTATGGACAAGCAATCACGAACGATCTCAGTGAAAGTGAATGGAACAGAAGCGAAGTATGAGGAAAAGAAGAAAGATGAATTTGAATGGATGGTAGTAGAAAGTGAACGACCTAAAAATGTTGTTCCGTTTCAAAAAGCGAAATCAGTGTCTGTGGAAAAATACCGAAAGAAGTGGAGTAATACATTAATTGCAATCGTTGCAACCGCAATTATTATCGGTACGACGTTTGGAATGGGGATGCTTCATTTACTTACTGGACAAGGAACAACAGGAGGAAGTGAAGTAACTGCTTCAAGGCCGACTGGAAATGGAGAATCAAAGGTGGGTGGAACGGCAGAACAAACACCAGCACCGAAAGAAGAAAAACAAAAGGCGCAGACAGGAACGTCATTGGATCCGATGAAATTATTCTTTGTTCAAGGGGGGCTTTATTCTTCTGAAGAAAAGGGACAGGCAGCTCTTGAAGAATGGAAAGGCAATGGGGGCATTGGTGCTTTGAGACCGAGCGGGGATAAGTATGCAATAGTTGTTGGTATTGCTAGCGATGAACAGGCTATAAATCAATTAATGACTAAGTATAAAAATGATGGTGTCTCCGTTTTAAAAAAGAACTGGGATATAACAGATAAAGCATTGCTGAAAGATGATAAAGAAGTAGGAACATTTTTAACAAAAGTGCAGCCATTATATACTCATTTAGCAAAATATGCTTCTAGCGTACAAGTTGGTGGAAAAAGCAGCGCAAAAGATATAGAAGTGATTGAAAAAGAATGGAAAGCGATTGAAAAAGAAGGGAAAAGTATGAAGCGAGAAGAAGCAAAGAAACTGTATATGTATACGTCGGTAGCTGTACAAACAGTAAAAGATGGGAAAATGGATAAGGAATCTTTGGCGAAATTAAATCAAGTTATTATTGATGGCTTACTCTCGTATGAAAAAATTGTTTCGTAGAAAGTGAAATGATAGGATAATAAAATGAGTAAGAAAGAAGTACATGTACTTCTTTCTTTTCTTTTGAATTTAGAGCAAAGTGCTTTCTCTATGACAGGAATATAATCGTATGCAATAAAGAAGTGTTATTTTTAGTTAGAGAAATTAATATTTCTTTCATTTGTGGGCAAACTATTCCTTTGATACGATTGATATAAATTGTTCTGCTTCATGTGAGAAAGGAAGGAGAAAATATGAAAAAAATAATTTTAGCTTCAGGGTCACCTCGGAGGAAGGAATTGCTTGAGTTAGCTAGCGTACCATTTGAAATCGTTGTAAGTGAAGTAGAGGAAACAATTGGTGCATATTCATCGCCTTCTGATATTGTAATGTCGCTTGCCTTGCAAAAAGCATCAGCGGTTGCAGAAAACAATAGTGATTACATTGTGTTAGGTGCAGATACAATTGTTACATATGAGTCGCGTATCCTTGGTAAGCCTTCTAATAAGGATGAGGCGAAAGAGATGTTACAATTACTATCTGGGAAAACACATGAAGTGTATACAGGTGTTGCGATTATATCAAAAGAAAAAACGGTTACTTTTTATGAGCGTACAGAAGTTACGTTTTGGGAATTAACAGAAGAGGAAATTGATACATACGTCGCGTCAAAAGAACCTCTTGATAAAGCAGGTAGTTATGGGATTCAAGGTAAAGGGTCTATTTTCGTTCAACATATTCAAGGGGACTACTATAGTGTAGTTGGCTTACCAATTGCACGTCTCGTTCGAGAATTAAAACAATTTGATATTGATGTAACCCATGCGTAAAATTGCATGGGGTTTTCTTTGAGAGAACAAATAAAGGGGTGGAGAGATGAACGGTATTCGTGATGTTGTAAGAGAAGAACAGCCACGGGAGCGTTTATTGTTAGAAGGTGCTGGAAGTTTATCAAATCGAGAGCTTCTCGCAGTGTTACTCAGAACAGGTTCTAAAGAAGAAACAGTTTTAAAGTTGTCAGATAAAATTTTACACCAATTTGATGGCTTACGTATGTTGAAAGATGCAACATTAGAAGAGCTAATTAGTATACATGGTATTGGGATTTCAAAGGCATCGCAACTTATGGCAGCCTTTGAACTAGGCAGAAGAATGGTACGTTTAGAATATCAAAATAGATATAGTATTCGAAGTCCAGAAGATTGTGCGAAATACATGATGGAAGAAATGCGTTTTTTACAACAAGAGCATTTTGTTTGTTTATATTTAAATACAAAAAATCAAGTTATACATAGGCAAACGATCTTTATTGGAAGTTTAAACACGTCAATTGTACACCCGAGGGAAGTTTTTAAAGAAGCCTTCCGTCGTGCAGCAGCCTCTATCATATGTCTTCATAACCATCCCTCAGGAGATCCCACGCCGAGCCGTGAAGATATTGAAGTAACCAAACGCTTAGTAGAATGCGGTCAGATTATCGGAATTGAAGTGCTTGATCATATTATAATAGGTGACCATAAATTCGTGAGTTTAAAGGAAAAAGGTCATATTTAAGACTATGCTTTTTACTTATTTTGTTTTATAATGTGATTTATGAGTTTTTTGTAGAAATTTATCTACAAAAAGGATAAAGATATAAAAAACGTACTGTTTTTATAATATAAAGTAAGAAAAAATGAGTCCGTGAAAACAAGAAAGGAAGATAAATAATATGTTTGGATTTGGTGGATTTACTCGCGATCTTGGAATAGACTTAGGAACTGCGAACACGCTTGTATATGTAAAAGGAAAAGGTGTAGTTTTACGTGAACCTTCAGTAGTTGCGTTACAAACTGATACGAAACAAATCGTTGCTGTAGGTAGCGATGCAAAACAAATGATTGGTCGTACACCAGGGAACGTTGTGGCACTTCGCCCGATGAAAGACGGTGTAATTGCTGATTATGAAACAACTGCAACAATGATGAAATATTACATTCAACAAGCTCAAAAATCAAACGGTTTCTTCTCACGTAAGCCGTATGTAATGGTATGTGTACCATCTGGTATTACAGCTGTAGAAAGACGTGCAGTAATCGATGCGACTCGTCAAGCGGGTGCTCGTGATGCTTATCCTATCGAAGAGCCATTTGCAGCAGCAATTGGTGCAAACTTACCTGTTTGGGAACCAACTGGTAGTATGGTTGTTGATATCGGTGGTGGTACAACAGAAGTTGCAATTATTTCTTTAGGTGGTATTGTAACAAGCCAGTCAGTTCGTGTTGCTGGTGATGATATGGATGATTCAATCATTCAGTACATTAAGAAAAGCTATAACTTAATGATTGGTGAAAGAACAGCTGAAGCATTAAAATTAGAAATTGGTTCTGCAGGCGAGCCAGAAGGTATCGAGCCTATGGAAATTCGCGGTCGTGATTTAGTAAGTGGTTTACCAAAAACAGTACTAATTCAGCCAGAAGAAATTGCAGATGCATTAAAAGATACAGTAGATGCGATTGTAGAATCAGTTAAAAATACGTTAGAAAAAACGCCACCTGAATTAGCGGCTGATATTATGGACCGCGGTATCGTATTAACAGGCGGCGGGGCATTACTACGTAATTTAGATAAAGTAATTAGTGAAGAAACGAAAATGCCAGTTCTTGTTGCAGAAGATCCATTAGATTGCGTAGCAATTGGAACAGGTAAAGCATTAGACAATATCGATCTTTTCAAAACTGCTGCTCGATAATATTGCAAAATAAAAATCAGTGAAATTAAGAGGGTGTGAACGTGCCACAGTTTTTCTTAAACAAAAGATTAATTGTTTTGTTGGTTAGTATTATTCTTCTCGTGGCATTGATTGGAATCTCATTGAAAGAACGGAACAGTTTAACATGGCCAGAGCAGTTTGTTAAAGACACTGTCGGTGTTGTAGAACGTGTATTCCAAAAGCCAGCGAAATACGTAGCTGGATTCTTCGAAAATGTAGAGGATGTAAAGCGCACGTATGAAGAGAATAAAGAATTAAAAGCAAAATTAGATAATTATGCAGGTCTATCAGGGAAAGTAAAACAACTAGAAGATGATAACAAGAAGCTACAAGAGCTAACTGGTAAAAAAGAGTTAAATAGCGGGTATACTGAAATTCCAGCTACTGTTGTTTCTCGTAATCCAGATAAATGGTACGATTTAATTGGAATTGATAAAGGGGCACAGCAAGGAATTAAAAAAGATATGGCTGTAGTAACTTCACAAGGGTTAGTTGGAAGAGTGAAAAGTGTATCTCAGTTTACATCATCAGTAGAATTACTAAGTTCTATGAGCCGAACAAATCGCGTTTCTGCTATTGTACAAGGGCAAGAGAAAATCTTTGGTTTGATTGAAGGTTATGACAAAGAAAAACAATTACTTCTTTTCACAAAGATTGGCTCTGATGCACCGGTAGAAAAAGATCAACTAGTTGTAACATCTGGACTTGGTGATATTTTCCCGAAAGGTCTTGTAATTGGAAAAATCGTTGATGTTCAGCCGGATGCATATGGCTTAACAAAAACAGCTTATGTAAAACCTGCCGCTGATTTAAATGACGTAGAGCATATTACGGTTGCTAAACGTGCAACACCTTCAGCGCCATTAGAATAGGAGGAGAAGAAGAGATGATGAAGATATTAAAAAGAGCAGCTCTTCCTCTTTTGCTCCTTTTTGTGTTTCTATTTGAAAATATGTTTGCTACTGTTGTTCCAACGGATGTGTTTTGGAAAGACAGTATAGCAGCACCGCATTTCTTTATAATCGTCTTATGTTTTATTACAGTGTATTATAGTCCGGTCCAAGGGATTTATTACGGACTATTATTTGGCTTCTTATTTGATACCGTATACACAGAACTTGTCGGGATATATATTTTTGCTTATCCGATTTTAGCTTATTTAGTTTATAGTGTGATGAAAGTATTACAATTGAATTTATTTATTGTTGTTTCTATCATATTAGCTAGCATTGTAGCACTAGAGTATTATGTGTATGGATTCTTAACTTTGTTAGGACGTACTCATATGCCAGCGCATGTCTTTTTCACAGATCGTCTCCTTTCTACTTTATTGTTAAATGCTATTTTCTTATTGATAGTTTGTTTCCCACTGAGACGATATATAGTGCGTCTTTCAAAAGCGATGGAAGAAAAAGAAAAAAGGATTTTCTAATTTTATGTCGAATTGAATCGGTGGGGTGAACTTTAGTGGAAGAAAAAAAGCAACAAAATGTAACGATAAAAGGGACAAAAGATGGGATAACGCTTCATTTAGATGATTGTTGTTCATTCTCAGAATTATTGATGGAATTAGACGAAAAACTTTCTACGCATTACTACGATGGTGATGGGCGCTCTTTAATTGAAGTGCATGTGAAAGTAGGAAATCGTTATTTAACAGAAGTCCAACAAGAAGAGATTCGTACGTTAATTCGTAATAAAAAGAATCTTGTTGTGGATTCAATTGAAAGTGATGTTATCACTAAAGCAGAAGCAATAGCTTGGAAAGAAGAAACAGAAATTGTCCCTATTTCCAAAATTGTTCGCTCTGGACAAGTTTTACATGTAAAAGGAAATTTGTTGTTAATTGGAGATGTTAATCCAGGCGGAACGGTTATCGCTGGGGGGAATATTTTTGTCGTAGGATCATTAAGAGGAATTGCACATGCTGGGTATTATGGGGATTCAGATGCTGTAATCGCTGCATCTGTTATGAACCCGATGCAACTTCGAATTAGTGATGTGGCAATGCGGGCTCCGGAAGAGAAAGAAGACGGAGCGGAGGCGGCAGAATGTGCGTATATTAATGAGAACAATCACATTGTTGTCGATCGCCTGCAACTTCTCACTCATCTTAGACCTAATTTAACAAAGTTAGAAAGGGGAATTGTATAGCTGTGGGAGAGGCAATAGTAATTACATCTGGAAAAGGCGGAGTAGGTAAAACTACTACATCTGCGAACATTGGTACGGCCCTAGCGTTATCTGGAAAGAAAGTGTGCTTAATTGACACAGATATCGGTCTTCGAAATTTAGACGTAGTAATGGGGCTGGAAAATCGTATTGTATTTGATCTTGTTGATGTCGTTGAAGGGCGTTGCCGTTTACCTCAGGCTCTTATTAAAGATAAACGTTTTGATGATCTTTATTTATTACCTGCAGCACAAACGAGTGATAAATCAGCGGTAACACCTGAACAAATGGATGAATTAATACAAGTATTACGTCAAGATTATGATTACATATTAATCGATTGTCCTGCGGGGATTGAGCAGGGATTTAAAAATGCGGTAGCTGGTGCGGATAAAGCAATCGTTGTTACGACTCCAGAAGTATCCTCAATGCGCGATGCAGATCGTATTATTGGGCTTTTAGAAAAAGAGGATATTGAACCACCGAAACTTGTTATTAACCGTGTACGTAGTCATATGCTTCATGAACAGGATATGTTAGATGTTGATGAAATTGTACGTACATTGTCAATCGAGCTTCTTGGTGTTGTCGAAGATGACGATGAAGTTATTCGAGCTACAAATACAGGTGAACCTGTGGCGTTGCAACCAAGCGGAAAAGCAGCGTTGGCTTATCGTAATATTGCAAGACGCTTGTTAGGTGAGAATGTACCATTACAAGCATTTGAACAAGAAAAGGTATCGGTATTTGCAAAGGTGAAAAACTTCTTTGGAATCCGTTAAGAGCACTTCGCACATATGCGAAGTGCTTTCTTTTTTCTTCACACGAATATCTTTCTTTCTTAGCTCATACATATGTACAAACTGTATACAACTGTTTCTATTGAAATTAGCTTAACGAAAGAAAGGAGACAGTATGAAGAATAGACGCGTAGAAGAAATTAAAAAGCGGATTGCAAAAAGGAAGGCCGAGCAAGAAAGGATGGAGGAAGAACAGTATTTTACCGGAGGGAATTTTGATAGCGAAACAGTATTTATTGAAGATGGAGAAAAGGAAATGCATCCTTTATTTCGAAAGGAAGTCTTTTTCTTCAAAGTTTTATTATCGGCAATATTAGTTCTTTCGGTTGCTATTTTATATAAGAATGCTCCTTCTTCATTCAATGGAGCTAAAGCTGTTACAGAAAAAGTGATGAAAGAGGAATTTCAGTTTGCTACTGTAGCGAAATGGTACGAAAAGCAATTTGGAAAACCGCTCGTATTCTATTCGCCAAACGAGAAAAAAGAAGGAAGTATTCAGCAAAAAGATTATGCAATTCCCGCTTCTGGAAAGGTAATGCAAGGGTTTCAAAAAAATGGCCAAGGTGTATTTGTCCAAACAGCTACAAATGCAACGGTTGAGTCAGTGAATGAAGGATTAGTTGTTTTTGCGGGTAAGAAAGAGGAACTTGGAAATACAGTTCAAATTCAACATGCAGATGGTACGGAGTCATGGTATGCAAACTTAAACGATATGTCAGTGAAATTATATGATTACGTTTCAAAGAAACAAAAAATTGGAACGGTGAGTAATGATACAAATGATAAAAATGGAAAGTTTTATTTCGCGATAAAAAAGAATGAAAAATTTATTGATCCGATCCAGGTGATATCATTTGATTAAATATAGAGACGTTTTGACGAAAATTTCCGTGCATCCATTATTTTGGGTTATTATTGTCATTGGTATTTTTACTGCACGTTTTAAAGAGTTACTACTGTTATTTTGTATCGTTCTTATTCATGAACTTGGGCATGCTATTGCAGCAGCACACTATAATTGGCGTATAAAAAGAATTCAGCTTTTGCCGTTTGGTGGCGTTGCCGAGCTTGAGGAACATGGTAATAAGTCATTGAAAGAGGAACTTGTTGTCGTAATTGCAGGACCGATTCAACATGTTTGGATGATGCTAGTAGGTTATATGTTGTTTGAAGCCGGTTGGTTGAATGCAGATTTATATTATTTCTTTATGTGGAATAATATAATTATTTTAGCGTTTAATTTACTCCCTATTTGGCCGTTAGATGGCGGGAAAGTATTGTTTAATATACTATCATATCGTTTTCCTTATTTACAAGCACATGAAAAGATGATGAAATTGTCATGTGTTTTTTTTGGTGTAATATTAGGATGGCAGTTGCTCTGGAATAGTAACAATATTATGATGTGGGTACTACTCATATTTTTGGCAGTGTCGTTATATCAAGAGTGGAAACAAAGACGGTATGCATTTATGCGTTTTTTATTAGAACGTTATTATGGAAATAAAAGAGGGATTGAAAAGATTGCACCTATTGAAGTGCAATCAGAAGATCATTTATATAAGATATTCACAAAATTTCGTAGAGGATATAAGCATTCTATTATCGTCCGTGGAAAATATAAAGAGCATTACACATTGGATGAAAATGAATTGCTCTATGCATATTTTACTGAAAAACGAATAACCTCATCAGTTGAAGAATTAATCGGTTAGTGTTGACGATAGCACTAACCTTTTATTATTGTAAAAGCAAAGAAGATTATAAAGTGAGGAAATAATTTTGAAAACGTTATATGTGAATTACGCTGGTTCGGAAAAGCGCGTTGCAATTGAAGAGAAGAAAAAGATTGTTGAGTTTTTATGGAAACGTAATGAAGAGCAAGAGATTGTTGGGCATATTTATGTTGGACGTATCGTAAGAACAATTGCTGGAATGAACGCAGCTTTTGTAAATATAGGTTTAGAAAAACATGCGTATCTTTCATACGATGATGTACCAGCTTCTTATCGTATACATGAAGGGCAAGCGATACTCGTACAAGTTGTGAAAGAGGCAATTGATACGAAAGGGCCTAAATTGACAGCGAATATAGAATTTACCGGGAAATATGTCGTTTATATGCCGTTTGATGAGATGCGAGCTGTTTCTCGGAAAATAAAAAATAATAAAAGAAGACAACAGTTACTTGAAATTGAAGTAGAAGGAACGGGAGGTTACATTTTCCGCTCTGCTTCTGAAAAAGGGGGAATTGAAGAAATACAAGCTGAAATGCAAAGGTTACAACAGTTGTATGAAGAGTTAAAAAGAAAAGAGGATCAAGGAAAGGCGCCGTTATTACTTCATCGACCGGCGACCTTTTTAGATCGTGTATTTCAAGAGAACCCAATTGAAACAATTGAAAAAGTAGTTGTAGATACAAGAAGTATAGTAAAAGAATTAGAAGACAAAGTTGGAAAAGAAAAAGTATCTTTTTATAATGAAAAGTCTTCGATGTTTAACCATTTTGGAATAGAGCGTGAAATTGAGAAAGCACTCCAAAAAATTGTGTGGCTTCCAAATGGTGCTTATTTAATTGTAGAGCAAATGGAGACGATGACTGTAATTGATGTGAATACGGGCAAGTTTACTGGAAAACAAAATTTACAAGATACAGTACTTCGCACAAATGAGATGGCAGCTGAAGAAATTGCACGCCAATTAAGACTTCGTGATATTGGTGGTATGATATTAATTGATTTTATTAATATGAAAAAAAGAGAAGATAAAGAAAAGGTAAGAGAATGTCTCATAGCTGCTATGAAAGATGATCGTACTTATACAAGAGTACTTGGATTTACTGAGTTAGGAATTTTGGAGATGACACGAAAACGTAAAAAACATTCTTTACGTGACGTATTACTAGAAGAGTGTGTATCTTGCAAAGCGACGGGTTATGTAATGTCGTATGAAACAATTGCGTATGAGCTAGAGAGAGAATTAATCACATATGGCAACATAGAGGATGAGGCAGTATTAATCGCTGCGCCTAAAGAACTGCAAAAACAATTTTTGCAAAAAGAATTACAAAAAAATATTCCATTTGAAATTTATTTCAAAGATGATATTATCGAAAAGTACGCTATTATCCGTTTTGGAAGTAAAAAAGAAATTGTAGAACGGAAAAAATAGTTAGTAGAAGATTCATTGACAATACTCAATGAATTATGGTAACATCTTTATGTTATAGTTTATAGCACCTAAACGGCTATATGCTACAACCGCACAAGACAGGTTCCCTAAAGGCATTTATGTCTACCTCGTTTTTGGCGAGTCTTAGTAATTAAGAGGAGGTGCAAGTATGTACGCAATTATCGAAACAGGTGGAAAACAAATTAAAGTTGAAGCTGGTCAAGCAATCTACATTGAAAAATTAGATGTTGAAGCTGGTGAAACTGTTACTTTTGACAAAGTTCTTTTCGTTGGTGGCGAAAACGTTAAAGTTGGTAGCCCAGTTGTAGAAGGTGCAACAGTTACTGCGAAAGTTGAAAAACAAGGTCGCGCTAAGAAAATCATTGTTTTCAAATACAAAGCGAAAAAGAACAATCGTAAGAAACAAGGTCATCGTCAACCTTACACTAAGCTAGTTGTTGAAGCTATCAACGCTTAATTCTGGTTAACATGATTAAAATTACGATAAGTCGCACGAAATTAGGAAGTATCCAATCATTTAAAATGACTGGACATGCCGATTATGCGCCACATGGACAAGACCTTGTCTGTGCTGGAACTACAGCGGTTGTGTTTGGTTCTATAAATGCAGTGGAAGAACTTTGTAATGTGCAGGCAACTATTGAACTCGGAAGTGATGGCGGATTCTTAACGTATGAATTGCCTAATGATTTAGACGTTCATGCAGCAGAAAAAGCACAGATACTTTTAGAAGGATTGGTTGTTTCGCTTAAGACGATCGAACTTGATTACGGAAAGTATATCCGTTTAATAGAAAAAGTGCAGGAGGTGTAACGTATGTTAAGATTAGATCTTCAGTTTTTCGCATCTAAGAAAGGTGTAGGTAGTACAAAGAACGGTCGTGACTCTCAGTCAAAACGTCTTGGTGCTAAACGCGCAGATGGTCAAACGGTTTCAGGTGGTTCAATTCTTTACCGTCAACGCGGTACAAAAATTTATCCAGGTGTTAACGTTGGTCGTGGTGGCGATGACACTTTATACGCGAAAGTTGACGGCGTAGTACGCTTTGAGCGTCTTGGCCGTGACCGCAAACAAGTGAGCGTATATCCTGTTGCTCAAGAAGCATAAGAACTCACGGAAAACTCTAACCTGAGTGCAGGTTAGAGTTTTTCTATATTAAGGGGTATCTAAATGAATGAAAAATGGACAATTATAGATGCATTGCGCCATTCAAGACATGATTGGCTCAATCGTATGCAGATGGTGAAAGGAAACCTTTCACTTGGAAAAGTGGAAGAAATTCATAGTCTCATCGATCGTTTTGTCCAAGAAGCGAGACAAGAATCCAATCTGATGGGGCTATCAATGCCTTTATTTTCAGAGTGGATTTTAACATATAATTGGAAACAGCAGCCGTGCTTATTGGAGTACGAAGTATTAGGGAAATTACATAACTTATCTCACTTAGATGAGACTGTATGTACATGGACGAATCAATTTTTCTCAATGCTTCAGCATAGTTTAGACGTATATGTTGAAAATTATGTTTGTATCACAATTGAATGTGACGCGGAGAATGCTCGTTTCTTTTTTGATTTTCGTGGTAAGCTAACGAGTGTAGAAGAACTACAAAATTGGCTTGCGACCCAAAACAATAAATGGTATTCCATTTCTTATACAGTGCGAGACGAAGAAGTCTCAGTTATATTACAACCAATTGAAAAAAGTGTGGTGAAATAATGTTTGTAGATCAGGTCAAGATATATGTAAAAGGCGGCGACGGTGGTAACGGTATGGTTGCGTATCGTCGTGAGAAGTATGTTCCTAAAGGTGGCCCAGCAGGTGGTGACGGCGGTAAAGGTGCAGATGTTGTTTTCGTAGTTGAGGAAGGCTTACGTACATTAATGGACTTCCGCTACCAACGTCATTTCAAAGCTGATCGCGGTCAGCACGGAATGAGTAAAGGTCAGCACGGGCGTAAATCTGAAGATTTACTTGTAAAGGTTCCGCCAGGAACAGTAGTAAAAGATGAAAAAACTGGTCAAATTCTTGCCGATTTAGTAACGCATGGACAAACTGCTGTAATTGCAAAAGGTGGCCGTGGTGGCCGTGGTAACTCACGTTTTGCAACAGCTACGAACCCAGCGCCAGAAATCGCTGAGAACGGGGAACCAGGTCAAGAGCGTGATGTCATTCTAGAACTTAAAGTACTAGCAGACGTTGGACTTGTTGGATTCCCAAGTGTAGGTAAATCTACATTATTATCTGTTGTATCATCAGCGCGTCCGAAAATTGCAGAGTATCACTTCACAACAATCGTTCCGAATCTTGGTGTTGTTGAAACTGGTGATAACCGCAGCTTCGTTATGGCTGACCTTCCAGGACTAATTGAAGGCGCACATGCTGGCGTCGGACTTGGACACCAATTCTTACGTCATATTGAGCGTACACGTGTAATCGTGCATGTTATTGATATGTCTGGTTTAGAAGGCCGTGAGCCATATGAAGATTACGTAACGATTAATAATGAATTGAAAGAATACAATCTTCGCTTAACTGAGCGTCCACAAGTTGTTGTTGCAAACAAAATGGATATGCCAGATGCAGAAGAAAACTTACAAGCATTTAAAGAGAAAGTGGGAGACGAAGTAAAAATCTTCCCAATCTCAGCTGTAACAAGACAAGGTGTTCGTGACTTACTGTTTGAAGTAGCAAACTTAATAGAAACAACACCAGAATTCCCAATACATGAAGTTGCGGATGAGTCTGATACAAGTGTAATGTACAAATTTGATACTGAAGGTGTTAAATTTGAAATTACACGTGAAAGTGATGGCACGTTTGTTATCTCTGGTTACGATATCGAGAAAACATTCAAGATGACAGACTTCTCACGTGATGAATCTATACGTCGTTTCGCTCGTCAAATGCGCGGAATGGGTATTGATGAAGCGCTTCGTGCACGTGGTGCAAAAGACGGAGATATTGTGAAAATTCTTGAATATGAATTTGAATTTATCGATTAAGACTGCCGAAATACGGCAGTCTTTTTTTATATCGTAAAAATCGGATTTATATAGGAAAAAATCCCCACTAATTAAATTTTCAATTTATAATGGAAAAAGGAGTAAATGTAGAAGAATTCTTTTATGGGGAGAAAAAGAACATGTATAAAATATTAATTGTAGAAGACGATGAGAAAATTGCGGGAATATTAGAGGAGCATTTAGAAAGGTATGGCTATCAATCATTTAGAGCAAGTGATTTACGTCATATAAAAGATGAGTTTGTAAAAATAAATCCTCATCTTGTGTTACTTGATATTAATTTACCGTACTTTGACGGTTTTTATTGGTGTCGTCAAATTCGTACTGTATCGAATGCGCCGATTATTTTTGTTTCTGCAAGAACAGGGGAAATGGATCAAGTAATGGCGATTGAAAATGGCGGCGATGATTATATTACGAAGCCATTCCATTTAGATATCGTAATGGCAAAGGTGAAGAGTGCGCTTCGCCGTGGCTATGGAGAGTATGCCTCTGCTGCTGAGAGTGATTGTTTAGGTGTAAATGGACTGTTGTTATTCCCGTCCCAGCATATCGTTGAGTGGCAGGGACAACAAACTGAACTGACAAAAAATGAGTTTTACTTATTAGAGTGTTTAATGAAACAGGTGAATCAATATGTAACGCGTGAAGAACTGTTAGAAGCTCTATGGGATGAAGTAGCATTTGTGGATGATAATACATTAACCGTAAATGTAAAACGTGTAAGGAAGAAACTAGAAGAGCTAGGCATTAAAAATGCAATTGTAACGAAACGTGGATATGGTTATGCGCTTCTTACAGAGTGGGGCGAAGGGCATGAAGGTTAAAAATTACCTCATGGACCGCTTTTCTTTAATACTTTCTTATATTGTTAGCCTTTGTTTATTTGGGCTTGTTTTGCAGTTGCAAAGTCTTTTAGAAAAGAAATCCATTGATTGGAGTACGTGGTTATATGGACTTTTATTAGGAACAGTTGTGTTTACTGTATACCTCATTTACGATTACCGAAAACGGAGTGTGTTTTTAAAGAGTATCAAAAAGTATGTTACTGGCGGAAATACATTACATGACTCTTTACTTATTGATGAATCTTATACATTAGAGCAAGAAATGGTCGTTGAATCTTTTACGTTATTAAGACAGCAATATATGAATGAAGTTCATAAACAGCATGCGAAAGAGCAACAGCAAATGATATTTATGAACCAATGGATTCACCAAATGAAAACACCAGTATCTGTTATTGAATTATTGTTGCAGAAGTTTGGCAAGGAGCATCGTGAGGCAAGAGCAACAGTTGAAAGTATTCGTGAAGAAAATAACCGTATACTAAATGGTTTAGATTTAGCGTTACATATGGCAAGGCTAGAGCAGTTTGCGAAGGATTATAAAGTAGAAGTAGTAAATGTTATAGATGTCGTGCGAGGTATTATTAATGAAAATCGAAAATCCTTCATTCAATCGTCTGTATTTCCGAAAGTGATGTTTGAAGAAGATACTTGTATGGTTGCATCTGATAGAAAATGGCTGAGTATTGCTATAGGTCAAATTGTTGTAAACGCAATCAAGTATACAAAAATTTCAGCGGCAGAGAAAAAAGAAATTCAATTTCAAATTGAAGAGAAAAATCAAAAGGTGTTATTACATATTAAGGACAATGGAATTGGTATTCCAGAGCAAGACGTAAAGCGCATATTTGATCCATTCTTTACGGGAATAAATGGACGTAAAACGAGAGAAGCGACTGGGATGGGCTTATATATTACGAAGGAAATTTGCGATAATTTACATCATGGAATATATGTTCAATTGGCTGAAGGAGAAGGAACAACATTCACGTTCCAATTTGCAAAAGATGAAGAGTATCATACATTAATGAGAAAAATGACAAAACTGTAAGATAACAAAACGTTTTGTAAGGGAAATCACTCGTTTCTTTTTCTTATTTTTCTTATAGTAAATGTAAGAAGAAAACACATAGGGGGATTAGAAATGAGTGTTCTTGAAGTAAAAGGATTAACGAAGGTGTACCAATCAAAAGGTTCAGTAGCGACGACTGCTTTAAACGATATAAATTTTAAAATAGAAGAAGGCGAATTTGTAGGGATTATGGGTCCTTCAGGAAGCGGAAAAACGACGCTTTTAAATTTATTAGCAACAATTGATAAGCAAACTTCAGGTCATGTGCTTGTAAATGGTGAAGAAATTAATCAAATGCGTGCTGCAAAATTAGCGGAGTTTCGCCGTACACATTTAGGGTTCATTTTCCAAGATTTTAACTTACTTGATACGTTATCCATTAAAGAAAACATAATTTTACCGCTTGTAATGGCGAAAAAACCTGTAAATGAAATCGATGCGAAAGTACTGGAAATTGCGAAGTTTTTAAGCATCGAAGAAATTTTAAATAAAAAAGTATACGAAGTATCAGGCGGACAACAACAACGTGCAGCAGCAGCGAGAGCAATCATTCATGAACCGACGTTAATTTTAGCAGATGAGCCAACTGGAAACTTAGATTCGAAGTCAGCGAAATCGCTAATGGGCGCTCTACAAGATTTACACGAGCAAAAGAAAGTAACGATTGCAATGGTTACGCACGATCCAGTAGCGGCTAGTTATTGTGAACGTATCCTTTTCATACGCGATGGAGAAATTTTCTCGGAAATACATAAAGGAAGAACGAAACAAGCCTTTTTCCAAGAGATTCTGGACGTACTTGCGATGCTAGGAGGAGAGTATCATGAACTTTCGCCAGCTCGCGCTTAATAACGTAAAAGGAAATTGGCGTAACTATAAAGCGTTTCTTATAAGTAGTTGTTTATCGATTGTCGTATTTTTCATGTATGCTTCTTTTATTTATCATCCAGATGTCGTAAGCGGTAATATTAGTATGAGGAAGATGATCACAAAAGGATTAGAATCGATGAATTATATTGTGGTCATCTTCTCGGCACTCTTTATTTTATATGCAAATTCAACGTTTTTACGAGCAAGAAAAAAAGAGTTTGGTCTACTAACATTAATTGGCGGAACGAAATCGCAGCTCGGCCGAATGATTATATTAGAGCAACTGATGTTAGGTAGTATTGCAATTGTAGTTGGTATTGGGGCTGGAATGCTTTGTTCAAAATTATTTTTCCAAGCGTTAAGCGTATTATTGAAAATAGATAAGACACTTCCACTCGTTTGGAATAGTAAAGCAATTCTTATTACAGCTGGTGTATACTTTATTCTATTTTTAATCCTATCATTGTTTAGTGTTTGGACAGTCGGGCGCTTGCAAATTATTGATTTATTAAGAGAAGCAAGAAAGCAAAAAGTAGAGCCGTTTGCATTTACATGGTTATGTGTAGTTGGTATAGGATGTATTATTGCTGCGTATGTACTTAGCTTCCAAGTAACGTTTCTGAATTTCCTCATCCTCTTTTTACCGGTTGTAGGACTGACAATTGGCGGAACGTATTTACTATTTACACAAGGTAGTACAGTCGTATTAAAAGCATTGCAAAAACGAAAACAATCTTTTTATACGTACCCAAATATGTTCGTCCTTAGTAACCTTATTTATAAAATGAAAGATAATGCTCGTTTTCTATTTGTAATTTCTATTATTACGGCGGTTGTATCCTCGGCAGTTGGCACGCTTTACGTATATTTTGAAAATTTGAGTGCGAAAACGGTAGAACTTACACCACACGCTATTTCATATGAGGAAAAGGGGTTAAATACGCATAGCCTTATTAATGAAGAAAAGGTACAGGAGCTTGTGAAGAGACATGGGTTTGAAGATGCGCGAAAAGTAACCTACGTTAAACTACCGGCAACACAGAAAATAACGTTGTTTAATAGTGAACATGAAGTACCGATGACGATTATTTCAGAAAAAGAATATAATACGGAAGTGCGCAAACAAAAGAGAGAGCAACCTACAGAAGTTCATAATGCACCAGGTAGTGCAACAATGGTTATGGTTGATATGTCAAATGAACTGATGAAGCCAGACCGCACGAAACCGTATGAATTTACAATTAACGGACAAAAGCAGTCTGTTCAATTAAATAATCCAACGCAGTATTCTGTTTTTAATGATAGTGAATATCTCGTTGTAAATGCTCAAGATTTTGAGAAGTATGCAAAACTCGTACCAGATGAAGAAAAGACGAAATATTACGGTTATTATATTGAGGATTGGAAAAGTACAGAAGATCTTGTATTAGATTTGAAAAATGAAATTGCACCAGAAAAGCAAGGAGAATTGAGAAATTCAGTGTTTGCGTATAAGGATATAAGAGAAGGTGGAGCGATTACAATGTTCATCGGTTTCTTCGTGGCGGTACTATTCTTCTTCTTCGCTTGTAGTATGACATACTTTAAATGGTTTAACGATAAAGAACAAGATCGTATTCAATTTAAATCGTTAAAGAGAATCGGTATGACAGATAAAGAAATTCGCAAAATTGCGATTCGACAAATGGGAGTTATCTTCTTTATACCAATTTTAATCGGTTCCATTCATAGTGGATTTGCTCTTCATACGTTAGGGAAAATGCTTTATATTAATTTGTGGAAATCAGGTGCGCTTGTAATTGGAGCATACATTTTAGCTTCTGCCATTTACTTTATGATCGCGCAAAGAGGATATTTAAAACACGTAAAAAGCTAGGGGAACCTCTAGCTTTTTGCCTATGTAGTAAGTTACAGGAGGAAGATAGATGAACATTCAGCAACTAGCGCTGCAAAATATAAAAGGAAATTGGCGTAATTATAAAGTGTTTTTCTTAAGTAGTTGTTTTGCGATATTTGCATCTTTTGCATATATGTCTGTCATTGTACATCCGTATATGCAAGAGACGATGTGGTATCAAAACGTACGCTGGGGACTTATCATATGTAATGTTATAATTATTTCTTTTTTCGTCATATTTATTTTGTACTCTACTTCTATTTTCATAGAAGCACGTAAGAAAGAATTAGGGTTATATATGTTAATGGGAGCAACGAAGTCTAACGTAATAGGAGTAATTATGACCGAGCAAATATTAATTGGAATTTTTGCTAATATTTTCGGTATAGGGCTGGGCTTGATCTTTTTAAAGCTCTTCTTCATGGTGTTTAGTATGTTACTGGGGCTTCCGAAAGAACTCCCTGTTATATTTGACGTAAGTGCGATTGGTGTAACATTTATTACATATATGGTCGTTTTTATTCTGTTATCTTTTATAAGTGCTTTACGTATATGGAATATAAAAATCATTCGGTTATTGAAAGAATTTCGAACAGATAAAAAAGAGAAGAAAACATCAAAGTGGCTTTGTATATTCGGCTTTATTTGTTTAGGGATAGGATATGCGTTAGCGCTACAAGTGACGATGGCTACGATAGCAATATACTTTTTCCCTGTGTCTATACTTGTCTTTTTGGGAACGTATTTTTCTTTCGCGCATGGTGCTACCCAAGTGTTAGAAGTGATAAAGCGAAATAAAAAGATTATGTATACATATCCATATTTATTTATAGTGAATCAATTGTCACATCGAATGAAGGAAAATGGTCGCTTTTTCTTTCTGATGTCTATGGCAACGACGTTTGTAGTTACGGCAACAGGTACGGTGTTCTTGTATTTTTCTAGCATGCAAGATATGTGGCGAACGGGAGGGATACACTCGTTTTCGTACATAGAAAAAGGTATTTCTACTTATGAAGTCTTTGAAGAAGGTGCGGTTGAAAAATTACTGAATCAATATGGGTATGATGATTTTCAATATATGAGTTTTGTTGGAGTGTATGCATCCTTTCAGTCTAATAAAGGAGAAACAACAATAGCACCGCTTATAAAAGAAAGTGATTATAACCAAGAAGCGAGGAAACAAAAACAGAAAACATATCATCCTAAAAAAGATACAGTGACACTCGTTTATTATAATAAATACAATAATTCGAATGTATATAATCAAAAAGAGATTCAATTGCAAGTAATGAATCAACCATATCAATTCGTATTTAACGGTCAGAAAGAAGGGGTTCAATTTAACTATCACCCTTCGTACATTAATGGTCTGTTCTTCGTTATGAATGATGAAGACTTTGACAATATAGCAAATAAGGTTCCTGATTCTGAAAAGATGATATATAGAGGCTACACATTATCAAATATCGAAAAGACGAAGAAATTGAACGAAGATTTACGGAAACATATGAAACAAGATAATAATAATGCATTTCGAAGTAATATGGAGTTATATGTAAGTATGAAAGAAGGCGGCGATATTACTCTATTTGTGGGCTCGTTTATTAGTATATTATTCTTTCTTACTTCATGTAGTATCGTGTATTTTAAATGGTTCCATAATATTGCATCGGACCGAAAGCAGTATGGTGCACTCTCTAAACTTGGAATGACGAAGGAAGAAGTATGGAAAATTTCTCGTTGGCAATTATGTATGCTATTTTTTGCGCCAATTATAGTAGGGAGTATGCATAGTGCAGTTGCGTTATATACGTTTCATAATACTTTTTTTATGGATGGATCATTAAAAAAAGTAGGTTTGTTCATTCTGTTTTATATCGTAGCATGTATCATTTATTTCTTCTTCGCTCAAAGAGAATATAAGAAACATTTAGACTAGCAAATGCTAGTCTTTTTTTAATATTCGAAATTTACATAGAAGAATATAAAAAAGTATGGTATAACAGTAAGAAAACGAAAAAGAGGGGAAAAGACGATGATTCGAGTAGGATATTTAGGACCAGAAGCAACATTTACAAATATGGCGGTGAGTCGTTTTTTTCCGGAAGCAGATCATGTACCGTATCGAACGATTCCAGATTGTATAGATGCAGCTGCAAATGAAAATGTAGACTTCGCAGTCGTACCGTTAGAAAATGCAATAGAAGGTTCAGTGAATATAACGGTTGATTATCTTGTACATGAGCAGCCGCTTTCTATTGTAGGAGAAATTACAGTACCAATTCAGCAGCATTTACTTGTACATCCGCAGTATGCAGAAGTGTGGGATGAAGTATATGCGGTGCATTCTCATCCGCATGCCATTGCACAGTGCCATAAGTTTGTAAATGAAGAATTAAAAGGAGTAACTGTTAGAGATATGACATCCACAAGTGCCGCTGCGCAATATGTGAAAGAACATCCTGAAGAAAAAATTGCCGCTATTGCAAATGAAGCAGCTGCAGAAAAATACGGATTAACAATTGTAAGACGTAGTATTCATACGCATAAAAATAATCATACACGCTTCCTAGTGCTCCATAAGAAAAAGAAAGCAATACTCCCGAATAACGGAGAAAACCGCGGAGAGAAAACGACGCTTATGATAACGTTACCTGCAGATTATGCAGGTGCCCTATATCAAGTGCTATCAGCTTTCGCATGGAGAAAATTAAACTTATCAAAAATCGAATCGCGTCCGATGAAAACAGGTCTTGGAAATTACTTTTTCTTAATCGATGTCGATAAAGCATACGATGACGTATTATTGCCAGGCGTAACGATGGAACTTGAAGCACTCGGTTTTTCTGTTACTGTACTGGGGAGTTATTCTTCTTATTGGTTGTAAGATGTAGATGGAATATTTGTATTTGCCTAATCGTCCATATCATTTCATTGCCTAGTATATTTTTTGATAGATTAATAAAATCCCACCTGCAAAAGGTGGGATTCTTTATCCCGCTATTTGCCGGGCAGCCCGATTGGTGAGGGCTGATTAAAGTTTCACTTTATTTTAACTTCGCAAGACGATCTTCTAACTGACCACGCCAAATATCAGCTAGTTCTGGAACAGCAAGAATTTTTTCAATGCCATCTTTATCTTTTCTATTATGAAAATAAATTTCGTTAGAGAACAAAACAGAAACATTGCCGGGTTGACGTTCTAGTAATGTAATTTTAGAATCTTTACGTACAGTACCTTCTTGAAGAACACGGCATAGGTAGCCAGTAAATCCAGTTGCTACAATGCGCGGCAAAATGCCAGGGATGCCAAGACGTTTTGAAATTGTGCTACAAGGTACGCGAGCTTGCGTTACTTGAATGATTGCTTCGCCTAGTTGATATGTATCTCCGATGCATACGTCATGCTCTAACATATTTGTTACGGTAATGTTTTCACCAAATGTGGAAGCGGGAAGCGTAGTTTGAAATTCCTCTTCCCATAGTGCGTAATGCTCGTGTGGGTACACACAAACGGCACGATCAGGTCCCCCGTGATGTTTTAAATCCGCTACGTCATCACCACGAAATCCGTCTTTTGAGAGAAAGGCCTCTTCTGTAGGATCTTTACATATACCTGTTATCATTTCTTTATCTTCGCCATATTTCATTTGTTTCGGTTTGCCAATGCTAAAGTGAACGAGTTCAATTCCCATATTTGATCTCCTTTACGATTGATTACAATATTATAGCATTAAAAAAGCACAGAGAATGATAAAAACTCTGTGCTTTACATTAATAAACGAGAAATCCTGCTTTATCCAGTGCCTCACAAGCAGCATCTAATTTTTCTTTAGAATCTGCCTCGATTGTATGTAAGTGAATACCATCTGTTAGTTGTGAAAGATAGGAAGCATTTGTGTTTTCGATTTTTTGTAAATATTGCTCTACATCAAAGCGATTGCTTACCATAATGGATGCTGTTAAGTCACCGTATACAGGATGCTCAACTTTTACGTCTTTAATCGTAACGCCATGGTCAACAAGCATTGTAAGTTCCTGACGTACTTCTGCTGGTTTATGTTGGCATACAATTACGCGTTCGAAAGTTTGTTGCTTCTCTTGTGGCTTTAAATATAAATAACCTTGAGCAGTCGCAATAATTGGTTCGTTTCGTGCTTTAAGCAAGGAAATATCTTGCACGATAACTTGTCTACTTACGTTCGTCTTTTTCGATAGTTCATTCCCAGATAACGGTTCATTTGCAGCAAGAAGCCACTGGAGGATAAGCTGTCGTCTTTCTTCACCTAAAATCTTTTTTTGTTCATTTTGTTTCATTATGATTTAACACCTCTATAAAATTGATTTCCAATTGTGTGTAGTGCATGAATAGTAGTATCAATTTGATCTTTCGTTGTTTGTTGTCCGAAAGAGAAGCGGACATATTGTTTGGCCTCTTCATACGTTTTTCCAATTGCAAGCATAGTTTTCGAAGGCTCTTGTTTACCGACTTGGCAAGCACTTCCGGTGGAAATGGCAATACCATGACGATTACATTCTAGCATAGTATATTGACCTTCTATTCCTTTTATTGTAACCCCAACAATATGTGGTAAACAAGAAGTAGAATGGCCTTCTACTTCAATTTCTAGCCGAAGTGTTTGTATTTGCTCTAAAAAGTAGGATCGTAACTCTTTAAAACGTAAACTTTCTTCCCATTGGGTTTTTAATATATTTTCAGCAGCTGTTAAAAAAGATGCGATGCCGGGAACATTTACTGTACCTGGGCGAAATCCTTTTTCGTGAGAAGTTCCTGGAAATACTTGTTCCCAGCGAGATTGCGGATTTATGTAGCAAGCGCCGACACCTTTTGGTCCGTATATTTTATGTGCTGAAACAGAAAGACTATCAATCCCCATCTCAAAAACATGGATAGGCAGTTTACCAAACGTTTGCACACAATCCGTATGAAATAAAACATTATATTTTTTTAAAAGTGGCCCGATTTTTGTAATGTTTTGAACGGTTCCGATTTCAGAGTTTCCATGCTGTATACTTGCTAGCACAGTATCTTCTGTAATAGCTGCCTCTAAATCTACTAAACAAATGAGTCCGCTTTTATCAACAGGAATTTCAGTGATCGTATAACCTTTTGATTTTAGAGATTGAAAATAACTTCGAATGGATGCATGTTCCATAGGTGTCGTAATAATATGCTTCTTATTTCGGGCATTTAGAAGTGATTGAATCGCAAGATAGTTCGATTCCGATCCACCGCTTGTGAAAAATACGCCTTGTTCTTTGCCTCCAATCATTTCCGCAAATGTTTTTCGGCAAACTTGTAATAAAGAAGAAGCCGTTCCTCCAATATCATGTAAACTTTGTTCATTTCCGAAGTATTGCGAAGCTGCTTTCATATATGTTTGTAACGCTTCCTCGCTCATAGGTGTAGTAGCTGCATAGTCAAGATATATCATCATGTAAGTTCCTCTCTCTAGTAAGAGTTACATTTCTTTTACTTTTTAAATGGTAGTGAAAATAAGAATTATAAAAAAACTCTTGTCATTATTTTAAAACTATGTAAATATAGGTGTCAAGACAGTTGAAAAGTGTAAAGTAGGAGGCAACAATTATGCCAAGTGCAGATGTCTTAATTATTGGAAGTGGCGTTGCGGCACTTCGTGTTGCAAAAGAGATTTGTCACGAAAAGAATGTGATTATTATCACAAAGGAGACGGAACGTAATAATAATACACATTTAGCTCAAGGTGGAATTGCCGCAGCGGTAGCTACATATGACAATCCTAATGATCATTTTGAAGATACGTTAGTAGCAGGGTGTCATTATAACAATGAAGAAGTGGTCCGTTATTTAGTCGAGGAAGGACCGAAAGAAATTAATAACCTTATTGAAAGAGGAATGAAATTTGATGGAGATGAAACAGGTCCTCATCTTGGAAAAGAAGGAGCGCATCGAAAACGTCGTATTTTACATGCAGGTGGCGATGCAACAGGAAAGAATTTATTAGAGCATCTTATTCAAGAAGTAGCTCCATACGTTACGGTAGTGGAACAGGAAATGGTGCTCGATTTTATTATAGAAAAAGATAAATGTGTTGGGGCTTTAACTCGCAACAATAAAGGAGAACTGAAACGTTACAATGCAGATTATACGGTGTTAGCTTCAGGCGGTATTGGCGGTTTATACGCCTTTACTTCTAATGATGAGACAATTACAGGTGATGGACTTGCAATGGTGTACCGTGCAGGCGGAGAGCTTGTAGATTTAGAGTTTATACAATTTCATCCGACGATGTTATACGTGGGTGGGCGTTGTTCCGGCCTCGTGTCCGAAGCTGTTCGTGGAGAAGGAGCTGTCCTTATAAATGGCAAAGGGCAGCGTTTTATGATGGATATACATTCCGAACAGGATTTAGCGCCTCGTGATGTAGTCGCAAGGGCTATTCATGAACAGCTACTTGCGGGTGAAAAAGTGTACTTAAACATCGAAATGATTCAAAACTTTGAACAACGCTTTCCGACCGTGTCATCGATATGTAAAACGAATGGAGTCGATATAAATAAAAACCTTATTCCAGTCGTGCCCGGTACTCATTTTCACATGGGTGGCGTGAAAACGAACTGTGATGGAGAGACGTCTATTCCGAACCTATACGCAGTCGGAGAAGTAGCTTGTAATGGGGTTCATGGTGCAAATAGATTAGCGAGTAATTCATTATTAGAAGGTCTTGTGTTTGGAGGAAGAATCGGAAGGCACATTTTATCTAGAGAGACAAAAGAAAAGGTGAACATGCTAGCCGACAAAGAAGCAAAGTTTATCGTTCTGAATCATTTACCGACGAAAGAAGAAATACAAAAATGTATGATGAAATATGTTGGGATTGTGCGAACAGAGCAAAGCTTATTTTATGCGAAGAGCTGGCTTAGTAAGTACGGTGTTCGAAATATGATATTACAACATGATGTTCTTACGAATGAAGAGATAACGCTTATTAATATGTTAACAGTTTGTGAGCTTATAGTTGTTTCAGCCCTGCAAAGAGAAGAAAGTATTGGCGGGCATTACCGAAGTGATTATCCAGATAGAAATATAGGAAAGAAAGAGATTGTTCGAGTAAAGAGAAAACTACAACTTGTGTGATGAAGGGAAGAGGGGCTTTATGAACACGATAAAAGTTAAAGAAGCATTAAATCGATTTTTTTTAGAAGATATAGGAGAAAGAGATGTAACATCTCAGCTTATTTTTCCAGATAACTTACTTTCGAAAGGAACGTTTCTTGCGAAGGATACAGGGGTCTTTGCAGGACGTTTAGTAATTGAATCAGGATTTAAATTAATTGATGAGAGAATTGAAGTAGAGCTTCATAAAAAAGATGGAGATCTTGTAGAAAAAGGCGAAATCATTGCAACTGTGCAAGGGCCAATTGCATCGTTATTAACAGCAGAGCGCGTTATATTAAACGTTATTCAGCGTATGAGCGGAATAGCGACGATGACGCGTAAAGCGGTTCTTGCTTTAGATAGTAGCCATACTCGCATTTGTGATACGCGAAAAACGATGCCAGGACTACGTATGTTTGATAAGTATGCAGTCGTGTGTGGTGGTGGATTTAATCATCGCTTCGGTTTATATGATGGTGTCATGATTAAAGACAATCATATTGTGTTTGCTGGTTCTATTACAAAAGCTGTTACATCAGTGAAAGAAAAGTTAGGACATATGGTGAAAGTAGAAGTAGAAACAGAAACTGAGGAACAGGTGAGAGAGGCTGTTGCTGCTGGTGCGGATATTATTATGTTCGATAATCGTACGCCAGATGAAATCCGGGAGTTTTCGAAAATTGTACCAAGCGCTATCGTTACAGAAGCTTCAGGGGGCATCACAATTGAAGATTTATCGAAATACGGAAAAACAGGGGTAGATTATATTTCACTTGGAGCGTTAACACATTCAGTGAAAGCACTTGATATTAGTTTCAATATTGAAGGGTAAGGAAAGTGGCTTAGAGGGGGAGAAACGTATATGAGTATTTTAGAACAAGTACAGCCAATTGAAACGATGTTACCAGAGCGTTATTACACGATGTCAACGGAAGATATGGAAAAGCGTGTTCGTGAAATTAAAGAGAAGATGGGGAAAATGTTATTCATTCCAGGGCATCATTATCAAAAAGATGAAGTGGTACAATTTTCAGATGCAGCAGGGGATTCACTTCAGCTTGCGCAAGTTGCAGCGAGCAATAAAGACGCAAAATATATTGTGTTTTGCGGGGTACACTTTATGGCGGAAACAGCAGATATGTTAACGACAGATGATCAAGTTGTTATCTTACCAGATATGCGTGCAGGTTGTTCGATGGCGGATATGGCAGATATTGAACAAACAGAAAGAGCGTGGAAAGAGTTAAAGAAATTATTTGGAGATACGATGATTCCGTTAACATATGTGAACTCTACAGCTGCAATTAAAGCGTTTTGTGGTCGTAACGGAGGAGCAACAGTAACTTCTTCTAATGCAAAGCAAATGGTATCTTGGGCGTTTACTCAAAAAGAGCGTCTCGTCTTTTTACCAGACCAACATTTAGGGAGAAATACAGCGTACGATTTAGGTATCCCGTTAGATAAAATGGCAGTATGGGACCCACACACAGATTCATTAGAGTACGATGGGGATATAGAAGAAATTCAAGTGATTTTATGGAAAGGGCATTGTTCTGTTCATCAAAATTTTACAGTGAAGAACATTGAGAGCGTACGAAAAAATCATCCTGATATGAATATTATTGTACATCCAGAATGTTGCTATGAAGTGGTAGCTGCTTCAGATTATGCAGGCTCAACGAAGTATATTATTGATATGATTGAATCGGCGCCATCTGGTAGCAAATGGGCGATTGGTACAGAAATGAATTTAGTGAACCGAATTATTCAGCAACATCCAGATAAAGAAATTGTTTCACTTAATCCATTTATGTGTCCATGCTTAACGATGAACCGAATTGATTTGCCTCACTTATTATGGGTACTTGAAACGATAGAAAGAGGAGAAGAAATTAACGTTATTAGCGTAGATAAACAAGTAACGGCAGAAGCGGTTCTTGCATTAAATCGTATGTTAGAGCGTGTGTAAAGCAACGGTATTCCCGTTGCTTTTTTTCATACATATAATCATAACAAGAACAAAATGGGCATACATTGTTTTGAAGAAATCATTGTGGTTCTTTATGCTTATTCCACTTCGAATGATATTGAAAATCGAAGAAGTGATAAAAGTGAAAAGAAGTTAATGTTATTTAGAAAGAGTTACTTCATGAGATTTGTTACTTATAGATAAGTTATACAGGAGGGGGAAAATTTGAAAATTCATATCGTGCAAAAAGGGGATACCCTTTGGAAAATTGCGAAAAAGTACGGAGTGGATTTTGACACGTTGAAAAAAACAAATGCACAACTTAGTAATCCAGATTTAATCATGCCAGGTATGAAAATTAAAGTGCCATCAAAGAGTATTCACATGAAACAACAGGCTGGAGCAGGTTCAGCGCCTCCAAAGCAATACGTAAAAGAAGTGCAGCAAAAAGAATTTGCAGCAACACCAACTCCGCTTGGAATAGAAGATGAAGAAGAAGTTACGTATCAATCAGCACCAATTACACAGCAGCCAGCTATGCAACAAACACAAAAAGAAGTGCAAGTAAAACCGCAGAAGGAAATGCAGGTAAAGCCGCAAAAAGAAGTACAGGTGAAACCGCAAAAAGAGGTGCAAAAAGAACAGCCAATTCAAAAAGAGAAACCAGTTGAAAAACCGTCTGTTATTCAAAAACCACCTGTGATAGAAAAACAAAAACCGGCGGAAAAAGAAAACACGAAGTTTTCGGTAAATGTATTGCCACAGCCGCCACAACCACCAATAAAACCGAAAAAAGAATATAAAATTTCAGATGTAATAAAAAAAGGAAGCGAGTTAATTGCTCCTCAAATTAGTAAAATGAAACCTAACAATATCATTTCTCCGCAAACGAAAAAAAATAATATAGTATCGCCGCAAGTGAAGAAAGAGAATGTAGGTAATATAATAACGCCGCAAGTGAAGAAAGAAAATGTAGGGAATATAGTGTCACCGCAAGTCAAGAAAGAAAATGTAGGAAATATAATGTCACCACAAGTGAAGAAAGAAAATGTAGGGAATATAGTGTCACCACAAGTGAAGAAAGAAAATGTAGGGAATATAGTGTCACCACAAGTGAAGAAAGAGAATATAGGGAATATAATATCGCCACAAGTGAAGAAAGAAAACGTAGGGAATATAGTGTCACCACAAGTAAAGAAAGAAAACGTAGGGAATATAGTGTCACCACAAGTAAAGAAAGAAAACGTAGGGAATATAGTATCACCAAATGTATCGAAAGAAAATGTAGTTATTCCACAAGTCATACCGCCAAATATTCAAATGCCAAATATTCAAATGCCAATTATGGATAACAACCAGCCACCGAATATAATGCCAATTATGGATAACAACCAGCCACCGAATATAATGCCAATTATGGATAACAACCAGCCACCGAATATAATGCCAATTATGGAAAACAATCAAATGCCGAATATAATGCCGATAATGGATAACAATCAAATGCCGAATATGATGCCGATAATGGATAACAATCAAATGCCGAATATGATGCCGATAATGGAAAACAATCAAATGCCGAATATGATGCCAATTATGGAAAACAATCAAATGCCGAATATGATGCCGATAATGGATAACAATCAAATGCCGAATATAATGCCGATAATGGATAACAATCAACCACCGAATATGATGCCATATCAAATGCCGTATCAACAGCCCATGATGCCGCCGAATCCGTATTATCAACAACCAAATCCATATCAAATGCCATATCAGCAAGGAGCGCCGTTTGGACCACAATATACGTCTATGCCAAATCCGAATATGATGCCAATGGATAATAATATGCCGCCGCTTGTGCAGGGTGAGGAAGATTGTGGATGCGGAGGAGAAAGTAGACTATATAGTCCACAACCAGGTGGTCCGCAATATGCGAATCCTTTATATTATCAACCAACTCAGTCTGCATATGCACCACAGCCAGGAACGATGTATTATCAACCAGATCCACCAAATGTATTTGGAGAGCCCGTTTCAGAAGAAGAGGACGAAGAAGTTTAAAAAGGCGGGAGTATTCCCGCTTTTTTGCATTCGTGTTAATTAAGAAAATGCAGTTTTTTTATGAAGTGCTAGAAAATTCCCAGTGAAATATTAACAGTGTAAAAACCTTCTCTGTTACTCATCATAAGAGGGAGCTTTTCAGTAGAGAAGCTCATTCTAACAGAGGGGGTTTTTGTATTGAATACGAAAGTAAAAGTGATTGCTGCTTCTTTGTTAGTTACCAGTGCATTAGCTGCATGTGGTACACCGAAAGATAACAATGCAATGGATGGACGTAACTACAATTACGAACGTACATCTTATAATGATACACACCAGTATCGTGATAATGTGACACGTAATGATCGTTATACAGATTATGTAACATATAGAAATGGTCGTAACGATACAGGATACAATTATTATCGAGATGTAAATTACAATGGACAAATTGCTAATCCGCATCCAACTCGTAATATTACAATGAACAATTCATACATTAACAATGATGGTAAAACAGCTGAAAGAATAACAAATCGTGTGAAACGTATGAATAACGTAGACCGTGTGTCTACAGTTGTATATGGAAACGATGTAGCGATTGCGGTAAAACCACGTAACACAGTGACAAATGAAACGGCGATGGCGAACGAAATTCGTCAAGCGGTTTCAAATGAAGTTGGAAACAGAAACGTATATGTTTCTGTAAGAAATGATATGTTTACTCGTGTCGATGCAATGAGTACGCGTCTACGTAACGGTACAGTTACAAACGATTTTAATCGTGACATAGTGAATATGTTCCGAGACATTCGTTACGGTTTAACTGGTACAGTGCGATAACAAAACAAAAGAGGAAGGGTGAGCCCTTCCTCTTTATTCATCGTTGTCTTGTAAACGACGTTTTTTAATAAAATAACTAACGGAGTAAGAAACTAAAAAGCATATGAAAAGAATACTACCTGTTAAAATAGCTTCAAACAGTGGTCTTTCTGGACTGAAAATAATATAAATAATAGCCATAACGATTCCTACAATAAGGGAGCGGAAGACAAGTTTATAATAAGGAGTTGACTTTATTTCCTTTTCACTTTCTTCTACATCGATTGAAACACTTAACTGTAAATAACTAAGGACGATACTTGTAAGAATAAATAATAGCCATAATGGAGATTTCGTAATTTGATCCATTCCTTCAGTGAATCCGATATAGCCTAAAATGCCAATTATACCAAGCGATTGAAAAAGAAAGGCAATACGTATGTTTTTTAATGTTTTCAGAATGAGACGTTCATCCTTTATTTTTTTCACAATATCCATCTCCTGTTTATTATGATTTCGCTGTTATATTAATTGTAACATATATATTACTTTTATCAATTTATAATTTACATATTATTCAGTTGGATAAAAGAGGGAATAAAATATTTTTATAAACATGTTGCACTTATAATTTATTAATGTTATATTAACAAAGCGATGAGCTAATTTACGTAAGACGAGAGATATGCTTAAGTGCTAAACACGCGAATGTGGTCGCCTGGTCTCTCGCCGTAAACGCATCAAGACGCCTGCTTTGCAGGCGTCTTTCATTTTATATAAAAGTAAATGATACATGCAGATGAGGTAAACCCTTATCTGCATTTTTTATTTTTCGAAAGAAATGTAATATGGATAAAACCCCCATTTCCGGAAAAACTACTAATGAAAGTATGATCTTGCCTAAAAGAGGTGAACGGAAATGAAATGGATACTGATTGCGATGCAAGCTTTCGTTATGATGTTTTGTTTCGTTTATGAAACGAATGTGAAGGCGGAAGGGCCAGTACCAGAAGTAACGGAAAAAGAACCTGAGGTTACAATTTTATTAGAGCGTATGTATGTTGATGGAGAAGTAAGTGAGGAAATACTTACAGAAAAAGTAGCGGATTTAGAAAAGTTTTTACAGCAATATAAAGAATGGCAACTTGTTGATCGTGATGATGTACAAATCGTATTACAAAAGAAAGTTGATGATATTTCTCCGTTATTGAAAACGAGCGGATATTTTGGTGTTTCAGAGGAAGGGATATTACAAATTTTCAAAGGTGTGCCAAAAAGTGATAATGCGATCCATTCTTTCTTTCAAATTGATATGAAAAAGCTTGAGAGTTATGAGCGTGCGAAATTGAAGCGTGGTATTCGGATTAAATCAAAAGAAGGTTTTGTAAAGACGATTGAAAAAATGAAACAATACGCAGTGCAAAATAAGAAAAAAAGCAGCTCATGGTGAGCTGCTTTTTCTTACTTATTTTTAGCTAAAATTTCTTTTGCGATTTCATCAATTAGCATATCTTTTCCAATTGGATTGAATGCTTTCGTATTGAAGACTTCATTTGATACTTCATATACGTGATTATTTTTAACTGCTTTATTGTCTTTCCAAACAGCACTGTTTTTGTAGTCTTCGTACACTTTATCAGCTTCGCCGCCGAAGTTTACAATAAACATTTGATCAGGCTGGAATGCAACTAGACCTTCTAGTGATACTTGCGCCATCGTTTGTTTTAAATCTGTACCTTTTGTTGCAGGAAGTTTTAAGTCGTTAAAGATGATGTCACCGTATCCGAAGCTGCCGTATACACGGAAGTTTTGAGGTGTAACTGCAACGAACATAAAGTTCTCATCTTTTGTTTTCTCTTTAATTTTTTTAGATAAAGAGTCTGCTTTCTTATCGTAGTCTGCAATCCATTTGTCTGCTTTCTTCTCTTCGTCAAATAGCTTACCTACTTCTTTAAACTTACCACGCCAGTCTTCTAAGTTTGTTTCTAGAACAACTGTAGGTGCAACCTTTTCTAGTTGATCATAAATTTTTAATTGACGGTTGTTTAAAATTATTAAGTCTGGTTTTAAAGCAGTAACAGCTTCTAAATCAACTTTAGGTGCCCAGTACCAACCAACTGCTTTTACTCCATCTAATTTGTCTGTTAAGTGATTTTGGATTTTATCTTTATATGTATTTGCTGTACCAACAGGTTTGTGTCCAAGAAGTAATAGTTCTTCTGTTGATCCAGATAAGTCAACAATTCTCTTTGGATTTACTGGAATTGTAGCTTCACCTTTAGCATGTTTTACAACTTTTGTTTTCGGTTGTTCTTTTGCTTTCGATTCTTCTTTTTGAGAAGAACAGCCAACGATAGAAAGAACAACAAGCATAATAGTAAATAAAATAAATAGCTTACGTTTCATCCTGATGTAACCCCTTTAATTAGTATTGATAATCATTATCGACCTCTGTATATTAAGGTGCTTTAACCTTTCTGTCAATGGAAAATAACAGAAGTTTCAAGTGGAGAACATTTGTTGGGGCAGTCTCGCTTTTCTATCATTAAATATGTTAAAATGGAATACATGATTTAAGAGGGAGAGATCGTATTTTGTTTGAATATGTTACAGGTTACGTGGAGTATGTAGGGCCGGAATATGTCGTAATTGACCATAATGGAATTGGTTATCAAATTTTCACACCGAATCCGTATGTATTTCAAAGAAGTAAGCAAGAAATCCGTGTCTATACATATCATTATGTGAGAGAAGATATTATGGCACTTTACGGGTTTAAAACACGTGAAGAGCGTTTATTATTTACAAAGTTGTTAGGCGTGTCTGGCATTGGGCCAAAAGGCGCTCTTGCAATTTTAGCTTCTGGTCAAACAGGACAGGTCGTTCAAGCGATTGAGCATGAAGATGAGAAGTTTTTAGTGAAATTCCCAGGCGTCGGAAAGAAAACAGCACGCCAAATGATTTTAGATTTAAAAGGAAAACTAGCAGATGTCGTACCAGATGCATTTGTGGATTTATTCTCAGACACAGAACGTTTTGATGAGAAGAAAGGTTCATCAGCTGAGCTTGATGAGGCACTGGAAGCTCTGCGCGCACTTGGATACGCAGAACGCGAAGTTTCTCGCGTTGTACCAGAGTTATTAAAAGAATCATTAACGACGGATCAGTATATTAAAAAGGCACTTAGTCTTTTACTAAATGGTAAGAGGTGAGTATAATGGACGAACGTCTCCTTTCAGGGGAATCTGCATATGAAGATGCGGATTTAGAATATTCATTACGGCCACAGACGCTCCGTCAGTATATTGGCCAAGATAAAGCGAAACATAATTTAGAAGTATTTATTGAAGCAGCGAAAATGCGTGAAGAAACGTTAGATCACGTGCTTTTATATGGACCGCCAGGTCTTGGTAAAACGACGCTTGCGAATATTATTGCAAATGAAATGGGCGTTAATGTTAGAACAACTTCAGGTCCCGCGATTGAAAGACCAGGAGATTTAGCTGCTGTATTAACAGCGCTTCAGCCAGGGGATGTATTATTTATTGATGAAATTCATCGTTTGCATAGATCAATTGAAGAAGTATTGTATCCTGCGATGGAAGACTTTTGCCTTGATATCGTAATTGGAAAAGGGCCTTCAGCACGTTCTGTACGCCTAGATTTACCGCCATTTACATTAGTTGGAGCAACGACACGCGCCGGAGCATTATCGGCACCGCTTCGTGACCGCTTCGGTGTACTTTCAAGGTTAGAGTATTACACAGTAGATCAGCTTTCTGCGATTGTTGAACGTACAGCAGAAGTGTTTGAAGTTGAAATCGATTCGTTAGCTGCATTAGAAATTGCAAGACGTGCTCGTGGTACACCTCGTATTGCGAATCGTCTTTTAAGACGTGTACGTGATTTCGCGCAAGTTCGTGGTAACGGAACGGTTACGATGGAAATTACGCAAATGGCATTAGAGCTACTGCAAGTAGATAAATTAGGTCTAGATCATATTGATCATAAATTACTGCTTGGTATTATTGAGAAATTCCGTGGTGGTCCAGTTGGATTAGAAACGGTTTCAGCAACAATTGGAGAAGAATCTCATACGATTGAAGATGTGTATGAGCCGTATTTATTACAAATTGGCTTTTTACAACGAACGCCAAGGGGCCGAATTGTAACGCCGCTTGCGTATGAACATTTCGGAATGGAGATGCCAAAAGTATGATGGAGATGCCCAAAATGCTTATTACAGCGGGAATCTTACTCATCGTTGTTGGATTAGCTTGGAAGTTCATTGGCAGGCTTCCAGGCGATATTTTTGTGAAAAAAGGAAACGTTACCTTTTATTTTCCTATCATTACATGTATTGTGTTAAGTATTGTACTATCTTTTATTATGTATATAATAAATCGATTTAAATAAGAAATAGGTGGATATAGCTATGGATATAAATCTGTTTGATTTTCATTTACCAGAAGAACTTATTGCACAAGTCCCGTTAGAAGAGCGTGAAACATCAAGATTAATGGTGTTAGACCGTGAAACAGGTGATATTGAGCATAAACATTTTACGGACATTCTTTCTTACTTACATGAGGGGGATTGCTTAGTTTTAAATGAAACGAAAGTTATGCCTGCTCGTTTGCACGGTGTGAAAGAAGATACAGGCGCGCACATTGAAGTACTTCTTTTAAAACAAGAAGAAGGCGATAAGTGGGAAACGCTTGTAAAGCCAGCGAAACGTGTAAAAGAAGGAACCGTTATCTCTTTTGGCGAAGGGAAATTAAAAGCAACTTGCACAGGAACTGCAGATCAAGGTGGACGTCAGCTTGAATTTTCATATGACGGCATCTTCTATGAAATTTTAGATGAACTTGGGGAAATGCCACTTCCTCCATATATTAAAGAGACGTTAGAAGATCGCGATCGCTATCAAACAGTATATGCGAAAGAAATCGGTTCAGCAGCAGCGCCGACTGCGGGACTTCACTTTACAGAAGAGTTACTTGAGAAGTTAAAGCAAAAAGGCGTTCAGTTGGCATTCATTACACTTCACGTAGGGCTTGGAACATTTAGACCAGTTTCTGCAGACACGATTGAAGAACACCATATGCACGCAGAATATTACCATATGTCTGAAGAGACAGCGGCATTATTAAATCGTGTGAAAGAGAATGGTGGACGTATTATTACTGTAGGTACGACATCAACTCGTACGTTAGAAACAATTGCAACAGATCATGATGGTAAGCTTTGCGCCGCTTCTGGATGGACAGATATTTTCATGTATCCGGGATATGAATTTAAAGCAATTGATGGTTTAATTACAAACTTCCACTTGCCGAAATCAACATTAATCATGCTTGTAAGTGCATTTGCAAATAGAGATAATGTACTTCATGCTTATAATGAAGCAGTAAAAGAAAAATATCGTTTCTTTAGCTTCGGTGATGCAATGTTCGTTGCATCTCACGCTAAAATGAGAAACAAATAAAAGGAGTAAGTTATGACAGCAATTCGTTATGAATTTATTAAGACATGTAAACAAACGGGTGCCCGTTTAGGTCGTGTGCATACACCGCACGGTTCATTTGATACACCAACATTTATGCCAGTTGGTACACTTGCGACAGTTAAGACAATGTCACCGGAAGAATTAAAAGCAATGGATTCTGGCATTATTTTAAGTAATACGTATCATTTATGGCTACGTCCAGGTCATGAAATTATTCGTGAAGCAGGCGGCTTGCATAAATTTATGAACTGGGATCGTGCAATCTTAACAGACTCTGGTGGTTTCCAAGTATTCAGTTTAAGTGACTTCCGTCGTATTGAAGAGGAAGGCGTTCACTTCCGTAATCACTTAAATGGAGATAAATTATTCTTATCACCAGAAAAAGCGATGGAAATCCAAAATGCATTAGGTTCGGATATTATGATGGCATTTGATGAGTGTCCACCATTCCCGGCTACTTTTGAATATATGAAGAAATCTGTAGAGCGTACGAGCCGCTGGGCAGAACGTTGCTTAAAAGCGCATGAACGTCCGCAAGATCAAGGTTTATTCGGTATTGTACAGGGCGGGGAGTACGAAGAGCTTCGTCGTCAAAGTGCGAAAGACCTTGTTTCAATGGACTTCCCTGGTTACGCTGTAGGTGGTTTATCTGTTGGTGAACCGAAAGATATTATGAACCGTGTACTTGAGTTTACAACACCACTTCTTCCAGATAATAAGCCTCGTTACTTAATGGGTGTAGGTTCTCCTGACTCATTAATCGATGGTGCAATTCGTGGTATTGATATGTTTGACTGTGTACTTCCAACTCGTATCGCTCGAAATGGTACATGTATGACAAGTGAAGGTCGACTCGTTGTAAAAAATGCGAAATTCGCAAGAGACTTCGGTCCGCTTGATCCAAACTGTGATTGCTACACATGTAAAAACTACTCACGTGCGTATATTCGTCACTTAATGAAATGTGATGAAACGTTCGGAATTCGTTTAACGTCTTATCACAACCTTCATTTTCTGTTAAACTTAATGGAGCAGGTGAGACAAGCTATTCGTGAAGACCGTCTTGGCGATTTCCGCGAAGAGTTCTTTGAACAGTATGGCTTTAATAAACCGAATGCTAAAAACTTCTAATACATAATTTAAAAGGAGGAACAAAAGATGAATGCAGGTATGATGAATATCGTTATGATCGTTGCGATGTTTGCGATTTTCTATTTCTTATTAATTCGCCCGCAACAAAAACGTCAAAAAGCAGTTGCTCAAATGCAAAGTGAGTTAGCAAAAGGTGATGCTATCGTAACAATCGGTGGTTTACACGGTACAATCGAATCAGTAGATGAGACGAAAATCGTTATTAAATCTGGTGGTTCACACTTAACTTTCGATCGCAATGCGATTCGTGAAGTTGTGAAAAACTAATGTGGAAGGCCCTGCATGAAATGTGCAGGGCCTTTTTTAGTTACTTTGCTTTGACATATTTACACCGAAAATACCACCGAGTGTACTCGCCCCCATTAATGCTAATTGATAAAGTAATTGTGAGTTCGATAAGGTTTGAGAAAAGCCTAAATAGTTAACTAAAAAGACGAGTATAGTGAATGTGAGCCCTGTTGTGAAACCTACTAGCCAACCTTTTCCTTGAGCCTTTTTGCCGGCAGTAAATCCAGACATAAGCATAGATAAAAGAGCGAGTATAAAAATAGTAACGGTTAATGTCCCTTCATTTATATTTGTAAACTTTAATAAAAGAGCCATAATCATACTAGTAATAGATGCGAGAATTAGTAGTGTAACAATACCGAAGCCAATTGCAGTTGATAATTTTTTCGTTCCATCCATTTATGCATTCCCCCTTTTTAATACAAGCATATTTTCCTTTTGCCCAAGTTAGACTAGTTTCTTTTTTATAGGGGAGTCTATACGTAAAAAAGGAGATGTAGAAATGGAATGGATATCAATAATTGGACGGACAATGCTTTTGTATATCATCATCTTAATTATTTTTCGTCTTATGGGTAAACGTGAGATAGGAGAGCTAAGTGTATTAGATTTAGTCGTATTTATTATGCTTGGAGAAATGGCCGTAGTGGCAATTGAAAATACCGATAAATCACTTTGGCATCAATTAGTTCCGATGACTTTTCTTATGTGCATCCAAATTATTTTGTCAGTCATTTCCCTAAAGTATCAACGCTTTCGGCATTTAATAGAAGGTGAGCCAGCTATTCTTGTAAACGCGGGGAAGATTGATGAAAAGAAGATGAGAAAGCAACGGTATAATATAGATGATTTAATGATGCAATTAAGGGAACAAGGAGTTGGAGATATTCGGGATGTAGAATATGCTATTTTGGAACCGTCTGGGAAGTTATCTGTCTTTCAAAAACAAAAAAATAAACAAGATACATTACAGTTTACGCTTCCTCTTATTATTGATGGAGAAATTCAATCTAGTCATTTACAAATGATTGAGCATACAGATGAATGGCTTATTGAGAAATTAAAAAACTTAGGTTATAACGATGTAACACAAATTTTATACTGTAGTTTTCAAAACGGACAATTTTTTGTTGATGTAAAAGAAAATTAGAGATTTATCCTTTGAAAGAGTAAGAATGATTGGTTTAACTAATAATCAGTGGAGATTACCCCACTGATTAAAGTTTCACCTTATTTCAAAAATGAAAGTTTACGAATGATAGGGAGACGACTTAACTCTTCTTTTCGAATGAGTTTGAAAGTGAAGAGAAGTACGATATAAACAATTGTTGTTAAAGTGATTTCCCATAATGTTTGTATGCCAAGGGAATGAGAGAAAATAATATATTTATGGAGATAAAAACCGAAGGCGCCTGCGATACCGATGGCAAGTCCGCCGAAAATATAGTCTTTTGCGTAAATGGTAAATGTAATCTTTTTTAAAACAGTAGCGTAGTGAAGAAATGTTACTGTTACAATATTTGCAGCGATAGCAAGTGCAACCCCCATCATTTGAAATTCTGGCCTTGATGCTAGTACAAAAATAACGATTAATTTCACGATGGCACCAATAAATGTATTCATCATTGCAGCCCTTGCTAAGTTTAAAGCTTGCAAAACAGAGGTAAGTGGACTTTGGAAATAATGAAATAAAAAGCAAGGCGCAAGAAGTTGAATGAATGCTGTTGCGCTGTCTGATCCATACATAAGAGTTAAAACAGGAGAAGCGAATACGTATAATATAACGACAGACCATCCGCCGGTAATTAATGAAATTCGAAGTGCTTGTTGTAAACGGTGCTCCACTAATTTATGTTGTCTTTTTGCCATTGCTTCACTAATAGAAGGGACGAGCGCTGTAGAAAGAGCGTATGTAATAAAGGCGGGTAGTGATAGAAGCGGGAATGCATAACCGTTTAATATACCGTATTGCTGGGTTGCAACAGAAGCAGCGACACCAGCGATTGCTAAGCTTTGCATAACGACAATAGGTTCAAAAAAATATGAAACGGAGCCGATTAAACGACTTCCTGTAGTTGGAAGGGCAATATCCATCAGAGAATAAAATGTCCCTTTGCTTTCCTTTACAGTAGTGAAAAATCCAGAGCGTATTGATAAATGTTTTTCTCGCTGAAATAACGTGAGTAAAAATAATAAGGATGCAACTTCACCGAGAACAGCTGATAACATAGCGCCGGCTGCAGCGTATTCTATGCCGTAAGGTAAAAATAACTGGATGCATATAGCGATAATGGTAATGCGGACGACTTGTTCTAGAACTTGCGCATAAGCGCTAGGTTTCATGTTTTGTTTCCCTTGAAAGTAACCACGCAAAACAGAAGAAACAGCAATAACGGGGACAACGGGCAAAATAGCCATTAATGGATAGTACGTTCTTTCGTCGGTTAATAATGTTTTTGCTAAAATAGGCGTGAGGAACATAATTCCGATTGTTAAAATGATACTAATAACGGATGTAACAGCTAGTGATACGGTTAATATTTTTTTAACTCTTTGTTTATCGTTCACAGCTTCTGCTTCTGCTACAAATTTTGCGATTGCGACAGGAAGACCAATTTGTGTCAATGTAATTGCTAAAATGAATGTAGGAACGGCCATCATATAAAGACCAACGCCTTCTTCTCCTAAAATACGTGCCATTACTATGCGGTTGATAAAGCCAAGTATTTTTGTAATAAAGCCGGCTATCATTAAAATAAATGCGCCTTTTAAAAAGCTTTGTCTCGTCATGTTCTTCTCCTACCTTCTCAAAATCAATGGAATGATTTACAATAATTTATATGCACGTACGAGACAAGAATGACAAGCATTTAAGAGAGTGAAGTATGATAGTGCTCTTGAAAGTAGTTATTGCTGTCCATTAGAGCGGGATTAAAGCGACTTTTTCGTGCTGAAATAAGAAGGAGATGTTATAAATGTTAGATAGAGAGGCTTTGGTAGAATCATACCGCGGACAGTTACAAGTCGTTTTAGAAAGTAAAGTAGAAGAGTTTCAAATGTTCGGTTACGACCGAGTAACAGATGATGACATTTGGAAGTTTCTCAAAGTGAAAAAGTGGAAGAAGATAGACAACGATGTTAGATTGTATGAATTAGTTAATGACGTATTAACAGTAAGTACTAATGAATATATGACATATTTAACTGTTGAAGCTTACCAAGCACCGCTTTGGTCATTTGATGAGTACGAAAATAAATAACCGACTGCAATTGGTTTGTTCTTCCTTTTGCAGTATAATGATATGTATTGATAAAGAGGAAATAATTGTGTCTAAGATTATATATAAAGGAGGTAGTGAAGAGGAAAATAAATGATGAAAGTGTAGGGAGTGTAAAAGCTTACCTATACAGCTAGTGATGAGCTAGCAAAAATTATAGAAAGGAAGTCTACTAACTAGGCGTATGCACACGTATAGCAGTGAATCGTAAAAGATTTATTGAAAGTGTTAGTAGCAGAAAGAGGGTACATATGGCAAAGCGTGGTACGAGAATTGCCGCCTTTTTCCTCATCGTCTTATTAATCGGTGGAGTAATTGGTGCGGCAGGAAAAGACATAGCAAAAGGAATTAGTCTAGGACTAGACCTTCGCGGTGGTTTTGAAATTCTGTATGAAGTAAAACCAGCCAAAAAAGGTGATAAAATCGATCGAGACGTACTTGTAAGTACAGTAGGTGCTCTTGAAAATCGTGTCAATGTTCTCGGTGTAAGTGAGCCGAACATTCAAATCGAAGGGCAAGATCGAATTCGTGTACAGCTTGCTGGTGTACAAGATCAGCAAAAAGCACGTGAAATGTTATCAACACAAGCGAAATTAACATTCCGTGATGTGGATGATAACCTTCTTATGGATGGAACGGATTTAAAAGGCGGCGGAGCGAAGCAAACATTTGATGAGCAAGGCCGTGCGAGCGTAGGTCTTACACTAAAAAGCGCTGAAAAATTCCGTGAAGTAACTGAAAAAATTTCTAAAATGCCACCACCAACGAATTTAATGGTAATTTGGCTTGATTTTGAAGAAGGAAAAGATTCGTATAAAGCAGAATCTGCAAAACCGAATCCAAAGTTCTTATCAGCAGCAACAGTAAACCAAGTATTTAACCAAGCTGAAGTATCTATCGTAGGTGGAAACTTCACAGTTGAAAGTGCGAAACAACTTTCATCTTTATTAAATGCAGGTGCACTTCCTGTTGATTTAAAAGAAATGTATTCAACATCTGTTGGAGCGAAATTTGGTCAACAAGCGTTAGAGCAAACGATTTTCGCTAGTGCGATTGGTATCGCTCTTATTTTCTTATTTATGCTTGTATTCTACCGTTTACCAGGACTTGTAGCGGTTATTATGTTAGGTTTATACATTTTCGTTACATTACTTGTCTTTAACTGGATGCATGCAGTTCTTACGTTGCCAGGTATTGCGGCGTTAGTGCTCGGAGTAGGTATCGCAGTTGATGCGAATATTATTACGTACGAGAGACTGAAAGAAGAGCTGAAAATTGGTAAGTCCATGATGTCGGCATTCCGAGCTGGTAACCATCGTTCATTAGCAACAATTTTAGATGCAAACGTTACGACTCTTGCAGCAGCTGGTGTGTTATTCGTTTATGGTAATAGCTCTGTAAAAGGATTCGCAACAAGTTTAATCGTAAGTATTTTAGTTGGTTTTATTACGAACGTATTCGGTACTCGTTTCTTACTAGGTTTACTTGTAAAGAGCCGTTACTTCGATAAAAAACCAGGATATTTTGGTGTGAAACAAAAGGATATTATTCCATTAACAAAAGGTGTAGTGCATCCGCCAACGAGATTTGATCGTATTAACTTCGTGAATATCGGTCATAAATTCCTTATCTTCTCAATTGTAGTTGTAATTGCGGGTGCAATTATCTTACCAATTTTCAAATTGAATCTTGGGATTGACTTTGCAAGTGGTACACGTATTGACTTGCAATCAAAACAAGCCGTTACGGTATCTGATGTTCATAAAGATTTTAAAGAATTGAACATTGATGTGAAGGAAGAAAATATTGTACCGACTGGAGATGACAATAAAGGTTTCGCAGTTCGTACATTAGGTGTTTTATCAAAAGATGAAATTGCCAAAACAAAAACATTCTTCCACGATAAATATGGTACAGATCCAAACATAAGTACAGTTTCACCGACAATCGGTAAAGAAATTGCACGAAATGCATTTATCGCTGTACTGATTGCTTCTGCAGTTATCATTTTATACGTAAGTATTCGATTCCGATTTACGTATGCGTTATCTGCAGTGCTTGCGTTACTACATGACGCATTCGTTATGGTTGTTATGTTTAGTATTTTCCAATTAGAGGTAGACTTAACGTTTATCGCTGCAGTACTAACAATCATCGGTTATTCTATTAATGACTCAATTGTTACATTTGATAGAAACCGTGAATTATACAAGCAGAAAAAACGAGTGCGCGATATAAAAGACCTAGAAGAGATTGTAAATGCAAGTATCCGCCAAACGCTTGGTCGTTCGATTAACACCGTATTAACAGTGTTATTCCCAGTAATTGCACTGCTTATCTTCGGTAGTGAGTCACTACGTAACTTCTCGTTTGCGTTACTTGTTGGATTAATTGTAGGTACGTACTCTTCTGTTTTCGTTGCCTCTCAAATTTGGTTAATGCTTGAAAACCGTCGTTTGAAAAAGGGGAAAAACAAGAAGAAGGTTGAGAAAGTAGAATCTGAACCGCAAGTATAGAAAAGATGATGCCTTATTATGAGGCATCTCTTTTTTCGTTTGTGGATACAATAAGATAGCAACTTTTTGATGGGAAGAAGATGGAAGAAAGTGGTGGTGTTATCGCTGTTTTTGTTAAAATAAAAAGATAGGTTAAGAAAAGAAGGGATTTTAATTATGGAAAAAGATGAACGTTTTAAACAGGCCGAGTTTGGTGCTATTGTCGGGATCGTTGGTAATATTATATTAGCAATTGTAAAGGCGGTAATTGGTTATATTGGGAACAGTAAAGCACTGCTAGCAGATGCGGTGCATTCTGCATCAGATGTAATTGGTTCGCTAGCTGTACTTTTTGGATTGCGAGCGGCAAAGCAGCCACCTGATGAAGATCATCCGTATGGTCATGGTAAAGCGGAATCGATTTCAGCGATTATTGTTGCGGTATTATTATTTATTGTGGGACTTGAAATCGCGATTTCATCTATAAAAGCTTTTTCGCAAGAACTAGAACCGCCGAAAGGAATTACGATTTTTGCTGTTGTTCTTTCAATCGTCGTGAAAGAAGGAATGTTTCAATATAAATTCCGATTAGGGAAAAGGGTAAATAGTGATGCAATTATTGCAAATGCATATGAGCACCGTTCGGATGTATTTTCTTCAATTGCAGCTTTAATCGGTATTTGTGCAGCTATACTCGGTGGTAAGCTTGGTATAGACTGGCTTGTATATGCTGATCCGATTGCAGGATTAGTTGTTTCGCTTCTTGTTGTAAAAATGGCATGGAGCATTGGAGCGGAAGCAATTCATGCAACGCTTGACCATGTTCTTCATGAGGAGGATGTTATTCCGCTTAGAGAAGCAGTTCTTCAAGTAGATGGTGTGAAAAAAATTGGTTCTTTATATGCACGGGAGCATGGTCATTATGTTATTGTCGATATTAAAGTGTCTGTAGATCCATACATTACTGTAGAAGAAGGACACCGTATTGGAAAACATGTGAAAGAAATACTTATGAAACAAGATAATGTACAAAATGTATTCGTACATATAAATCCGTATTCTCCAAATTAAACATCATTAACATTTTAGTATATAGATATTGCATCGTAGTTTGCATTATATTGTCACCCCTTAATCTGTCTTGTATAATGAACAGGTTAAGGGGTGATTTCGTGTTACAACCGAAGACGCGTTGGAAAGAAAAAGAATATAATGACGAACGAGTGAGTGAATTAGCAAGTAAATTACAGTTATCGCCACTTGTCGTTTCATTATTCCTCGGTAGAGGACTAGATACAGAAGATAAGATTTTAGATTTTTTAAATACAGAAAATCAAGAATTTCATGATCCATTTTTATTAGAAGGAATGGATAGAACGGTAGAACGTGTAAATAAGGCGATTCAAAATGGAGAACAAATATTAATATTTGGTGATTACGATGCAGACGGAGTAAGTAGTACAACTGTGTTATATCTTGCTCTTCAAGAATTAGGTGCAGAAGTAGAATTTTATATTCCAAATCGTTTTACAGAAGGGTATGGGCCGAACGAAGAAGCGTTTCGTTGGGCGCATAGCGCAGGGTTCTCACTGATTATTACTGTCGACACTGGCATCGCAGCAGTACATGAAGCAAATGTAGCGAAAGAGCTTGGAATAGATCTAATTATTACAGATCACCATGAGCCACCGCCAGAATTGCCAGAAGCACTTGCGATTATACATCCGAAATTAGATGGCGGTGTATATCCGTTTCACTATTTAGCTGGTGTAGGTGTTGCGTTTAAAGTTGCGCATGCACTATTAGGCCGTGTACCAGAACATTTATTAGAGATTGCAGTAATCGGTACAGTAGCCGATTTAGTGTCACTTCATGGTGAAAATAGGTTGCTAGTGAAACGCGGTTTAAAACATATGCGTATGACGAAAAATATTGGTTTAAAGGCATTGTTTAAAGTTGCTAACGTTTCGCAAAGTGAAATTACAGAAGAGAGTATTGGCTTCTCAATTGCACCGCGTATTAATGCGGTCGGGCGTTTAGAAGATGCAACGCCGGCTGTACACCTTTTATTATCAGATGATCCTGAGGAAGCGAAAGAGTTGGCCGAAGAAATTGATGAGCTGAACAAACTGCGAAAAGATATTGTAAAGCAAATTACAGAAGAGGCTATCGCTGAAGTTGAAAATAACTTCCCACCAGAAGAAAACAAAGTGTTAGTACTTGCAAAAGAAGGTTGGAATCCAGGTGTAATTGGGATTGTCGCTTCTAAATTAGTTGAACGTTTTTATCGTCCGACTATTGTATTATGTATTGATCCTATAAAAGAAACAGCAAAAGGCTCAGCGCGTAGTATTGCAGGATTTGATTTGTTTGCAAATTTATCAGATTGTAGAGAGTTATTGCCACACTTCGGAGGGCATCCAATGGCAGCGGGAATGACGCTACATATGAATGATGTAGATGAATTACGTCGCCGCTTAAATGAACAAGCAGATGCAATTTTAACAGAAGAAGATTTTATTCCAATTACAGCAGTTGATGTTTTTTGTAAAGTAGAGGATGTAACACTAGCGGCAATTGAAGATATGCAAAAACTAGCCCCGTTTGGTGTTGGAAATCCGAAACCACGTATTGCAGTGAAAGATGCAGAGTTAGAAAGTATTCGCGCGATCGGATCAGATGGCTCTCATTTAAAAATGGCTCTTCGTGATGGACAAGCAACACTGGATACAATTGGATTTGGTTTTGGTGCATATGCGAAAGAAATCTCTCCAGTTGCAAAAGTATCTGTAATAGGAGAAGCATCCATCAATGAATGGAATAATTTTAAGAAGCCACAATTAATGGTACAAGATATTGCTGTAGAGGCGTGGCAATTATTTGATTGGCGTAGTATGCGTAATGCAGAAGCAAATTTAGCAGAACTTCCGAAAGAAAAAATAACAATGGTGTATTTTTCTGAAGAGGTATTGAATAAATTTTCTTTAGAGAGCTATAAAGAAAAGCTCATGCATGCTTCAGAAGTAACGCATTTGGATGATCAATATATCGTGTTACTTGATTTACCAAAAGGAAAAGATGAATTAAGTGAGCTATTTAAAGTAGGATTCCCAGCGCGAATTTATACGCTATTTTATCAAGAGAATAACCACTTATTTAGTACAGTTCCGACGAGAGAACACTTTAAATGGTACTATTCTTTCTTAAACCAAAAAACACCATTTTCTTTAAGACAATATGGAGAACAACTATGTCGTCATAAAGGCTGGTCAAAAGATACAGTAAATTTCATGACACAGGTGTTTTTTGAGTTAGAATTTGTTACAATAAAAGATGGCGTCATTTTTATGGCAGACAAAAAACAAAAGCGTGATTTAATTGAATCGAACACATATCGTGAGAAGATGAACCACTTACAATTAGAAAAAGAATTGGTTTATAGCACATATCAGCAACTATATACATGGTTTGAAACGATTCGTAATCATAAAGAAGTAGAACAGTTAGGGTAAAGGATTTGTATTTACAAACCTTTTAGATCTGAGGAGGATTCAGAAATATGGATTTCAAGCAACATATCGCAATTGTACCGGATTATCCGAAAGAAGGTATTGTGTTTAAAGACATTACACCTTTAATGAATGACGGTAAAGCATACAAAGCAGCAACAGATGCAATCGTTGAATACGCAAAAGAAAGAGATATCGATGTTGTAGTAGGACCAGAAGCTCGTGGTTTCATTATCGGTTGCCCAGTTTCTTATGCGTTAGAAGTAGGATTTGCGCCAGTTCGTAAATTAGGAAAATTACCACGTGAAGTAATTACAGTTGACTACGGTAAAGAATATGGAACGGATGTTTTAACAATCCATAAAGATGCAATTAAGCCAGGTCAACGCGTATTAATTACAGATGATCTATTAGCTACAGGTGGAACAATCGAAGCGACAATTAAGTTAGTTGAAGAGCTAGGCGGAGTTGTAGCAGGGATTGCATTCTTAGTAGAGCTTACTTACTTAGATGGTCGTAAAATGTTAGATGGTTACGATGTATTAGTATTAGAAAAATACTAATCACTATATAGGTAAAACTACGGTGATAAAAAGTACCCGTGAATCTCTTGGAGAGGAGCGGGTACTTTTGTATAATTGAACAAAAAATCATGGTGAAATGTCAGTAAAATCTTTTCCTTTTCACAATTCACAATCATTGGGTTATAATGATAGAATATAATTTATTCTATTAAATAAAGATAAAGTCAATTTTCAATAAAAGGTGATTCGATGGCAAATGAGCAGGTACTAACAGCTGAACAGGTACTCGAGAAAGCAAGTCAATATTTAGCGGATGAAGATATTGAGCTAGTGGCACGTGCCTATGAATATGCACGAGATGCGCATAGCGAACAATATAGAAAATCGGGTGAACCGTATATTATTCATCCGATTCAAGTTGCAGGTATTTTAGTTGATTTACACATGGATCCAGCTACGGTATCAGCAGGTTTCTTACATGATGTAGTGGAAGATACAGAGATTACGTTAGAAGATATTGAACGGGAATTTAACAAAGAAATTGCTATGCTTGTTGATGGTGTTACAAAGCTTGGGAAGATCAAATATAAATCTCACGAACAACAACAAGCAGAAAACCATCGCAAAATGTTTATTGCAATGGCTCAAGACATTCGAGTTATTTTAATTAAATTAGCTGATCGTCTTCATAACATGCGTACATTGAAACATTTGCCTCAAGAGAAGCAGCGTCGCATAGCGAATGAAACGTTAGAAATCTTTGCACCTTTAGCACATAGACTCGGAATTAGTACTATTAAATGGGAGCTAGAGGATACGTCACTTCGCTATTTAAATCCCCAACAATATTATCGTATTGTAAATTTAATGAAGCGTAAACGTGCAGAACGTGAAGAATACTTAGACGAAGTAATGACTGGTATTCGTGAGAAATTAAAAGAAGTTGCAATTCAACCTGAGATTTCTGGAAGACCGAAACATATTTACAGTATTTATCGTAAAATGGCACTGCAAAATAAGCAGTTCAATGAAATTTACGATTTATTAGCTGTACGTGTCGTTGTAAATAGTATTAAAGATTGTTATGCGGTGCTTGGAATTATTCATACGTGCTGGAAGCCGATGCCAGGTCGTTTTAAAGATTATATTGCAATGCCAAAAGCAAATCTATATCAATCTCTTCATACGACTGTAATTGGACCAAAAGGTGATCCACTTGAAGTGCAAATTCGTACGAAAGAAATGCACGAAATTGCAGAATTCGGGATCGCGGCACACTGGGCGTACAAAGAAGGAAAAACAGCAGAAACAACAGGTACATTAGAGAAGAAACTCACATGGTTCCGTCAAATACTAGAATGGCAAAATGAAGCTTCTAATGCAGAAGAATTTATGGAGTCATTAAAAATTGATTTATTTTCTGACATGGTATTCGTCTTTACACCGAAAGGCGATGTAATGGAATTACCACTTGGATCGGTTCCGATTGATTTCGCGTATCGTGTCCATTCGGAAATTGGGAATAAAACAATTGGTGCAAAAGTAAACGGTAAAATGGTGACGTTGGATTATAAATTAAAAACAGGCGACATCATTGAAATTTTAACGTCGAAACATTCATATGGCCCAAGTCAAGATTGGGTAAAACTTGCTCAAACATCTCATGCGAAAAATAAAATTCGTCAATTCTTTAAGAAACAACGTAGAGACGAAAATATTGAAAAAGGCCGTGAACTTGTTGAAAAGGAAGTACGTGGTCTAGAGTATGAGATGAAAGAAGTATTAGCGCCTGATAACTTAAAACGCGTCGCTGAGAAATTTAACTTTGCAAATGAAGAAGATATGTTTGCAGCAGTTGGATATAGCGGAATTACAGCTTCGCAAATTGTTACGCGACTAACGGACAAGTTCCGCAAACAACGCGAAGAAGAAGAAATTGTTGAAGTTAAAGAAGTTCGTAAACCGATGAAAATTCGAAAATGGGATTCTGGTGTAAAGGTAAGCGGTGCTGATAATTTATTAATCCGTTTATCGAAATGCTGTAACCCAGTTCCAGGCGATGATATCGTTGGATATATTACGAAAGGCCGAGGTGTATCGATTCACCGCCGTGATTGTGTAAACGTTCATACAGAAGAAGCTGTAGAACGTTTATTAGAAGTAGAGTGGGAAGGTAGCCCTGAAAAAGAAATTGAGTATAACGTTGATATTGAAATTTCGGGTTACGATCGCCGTGGTTTATTAAATGAAGTACTGCAAGCTGTTACAGAGACGAAAACGTACATTTCAGCTGTTTCTGGTAGAAGTGACCGTAATAAAATGGCAACAATTAATATGTCAATCTCGATTCGTAACTTACAACACTTGAAAAAAGTAGTAGAACGCATTAAACGCGTTCCAGAAATTTATGCAGTACGACGCATGATGCATTAATAGGGAGTGTAGAAAGATGAGAGTTGTTTTACAACGATCAAAGAAAGCGTCTGTCACAGTAGACGGTGAGATCGTAGGACAAATTCCGTTCGGTTTAACATTACTAGTTGGCATTACGCATGAAGATACAGAAAAAGATGCAACTTATATTGCGGAAAAAATTGCAAACTTACGTATTTTTGAAGATGAGAGCGGAAAGATGAATCATTCTGTACTTGATGTAGAAGGACAAGTTCTATCTATTTCGCAATTTACATTATACGGAGATTGTCGCAAGGGAAGACGTCCAAACTTTATGGATGCTGCGAAACCTGACTACGCAGAGCGTTTATACGATTTCTTTAATGAAGAAGTTCGCAAACAAGGATTGCATGTGGAAACAGGGAAGTTCGGAGCAATGATGGACGTTTCTTTAATCAATGATGGTCCGGTGACCTTAATTGTAGAAAGTAAATAGTGTTGATAAAAAAGAGAGGGTTATATAATCCTCTCTTTTTTATACATTGTTGTATGTTTTGTTCATTTATTTGGAATCAATAGCAGTTTCGGTTATGTATAACTCTCTCATCAATATGGAACAATAAAAAGTAAAACATCCATATTGAATGTGAGGGATATACGTATGCGTATGAATGAAAAAGGGCATTCTGTTACAAATGGTGCAAATCAACTGTTTAACGTGAATTTTCATGATTTTATTTCAAAAGAGCAAAATAATACTTCAATGGAGCTTGCTTCCGAGTTTGGGATTTCTCTTCAAGATGTAAAGCGTTTAAAGAAGCAGATTGAACGTTCTTAGAGCACTTGACAATCCTACTTAACAAACGTATAGTAATTTTATATTTACATATGAATATAACCGTTGATAGAGAAGAGTAAATGAGATACACATGGAAAGAGAAGGAATGTCTTAGGCTGAAAACATTTCTGCATGATGACTGATTGAATGACACTCTAGAGGTTTCAACTTGAACGGCATATATGCTTAGTAGGGATGAACGCATATTTAAGCGTTATTAAAAAAGTGGAAGCATACGTGCTTCAATTAGGGTGGCACCACGGGTATAATACTCTCGTCCCTACTGTTTAAACAGTAGAGGCGGGAGTTTTTTTATTTTTATTAAGATTAAAACAATTTGAGGAGGAACTGAATATGTCTATTCAAATCCCACGCGGAACGCAAGATATTCTTCCAGGCACTGTTGAGTTATGGCAGTATATCGAAGGGCAAGCACGCGAAATTTGCCGTCGTTACAATTATAAAGAAATTCGTACACCAATTTTTGAGCACACTGAGCTATTTTTACGCGGTGTTGGTGATACGACAGATATCGTACAAAAAGAAATGTACTCATTCCAAGATCGTGGAGAGCGTAGCTTAACATTACGTCCAGAAGGTACTGCACCTGTTGTACGTTCTTACGTTGAAAATAAAATGTTTGGTGATGCAACACAACCAACGAAATTATACTATATCGGTCAAATGTTCCGTTATGAAAGACCACAAGCAGGTCGCTATCGTCAATTCGTACAATTCGGTATCGAAGCAATCGGCAGTAATGACCCTGCAATTGATGCAGAAGTAATTGCACTTGCTGTTGAATTTTACCGCGGCATGGGCTTAAAAAATATTAAAGTTGTATTAAACAGTTTAGGTGACGCAGCGAGTCGTCAAGCACACCGTGATGCATTAATCGCACACTTTGAGCCACGTATCGGCGAATTCTGCTCTGACTGTCAATCTCGCTTAGAAAAGAACCCACTTCGAATTTTAGACTGTAAGAAGGACCGTAACCATGAATTAATGGCAACAGCTCCATCTATTACAGAATACTTAAACGAAGATTCAGCAGTATACTACGACAAAGTACAAGAACTATTAACGATGATGGATGTTCCATTTGAAAAAGATCCGAACTTAGTGCGTGGTTTAGACTACTATCAACATACTGTTTTTGAAATTATGAGTGAGGCAGAAGGTTTCGGTGCGATCACTACATTAAGCGGTGGTGGCCGTTATAACGGACTTGTACAAGAAATCGGTGGACCAGAAATGCCAGGTATCGGTTTTGCAATGAGTATTGAACGTTTAATTATGGCGCTAAAAGCTGAAAACATTGAATTACCACTTGAACATAGCATTGATTGTTACGTTGTAGCGCTTGGTGAAAAAGCGAAAGACCATGCTGCAAAAGTGGCATTCGATCTTCGTAAAGCTGGATTGTCGGTTGAAAAAGATTATTTAGATCGCAAAATGAAAGCACAATTTAAATCAGCAGATCGTCTAAAGGCGAAATTTGTAGCTGTATTAGGAGAAGATGAGCTAGATAAAGGCATCATTAACTTAAAAGATATGGCAACAGGTGAACAAGAAGAAGTAGCGTTAGATGTATTTGCTTCATACGTAGCAGAGAAATTAATATAGGGGGAACTTACAGTGGCTGAAAGAACACATGCATGTGGAAAAGTAACAGTAGAAGCTGTTGGACAAACAGTTCAATTAAAAGGTTGGGTACAAAAACGCCGTGACTTAGGTGGATTAATCTTTATCGATTTACGTGACCGTACAGGTATCGTACAAGTTGTATTTAACCCAGAAACATCAAAAGAAGCGTTAGAAGTAGCAGAAACAATTCGTAGCGAATACGTATTACACATAGAAGGTACAGTTGTTGAACGTGGTGAAGGCGCAATTAATGACAATATGGCAACTGGTCGTATTGAAGTACAAGCAACAAAAGTAAATGTACTAAATGCAGCGAAAACAACACCAATTATCATTGCTGATGATACAGATGCATCAGAAGATGTGCGTTTAAAATATCGTTATTTAGACTTACGTCGTCCTGTAATGTTCAACACATTCAAAATGCGTCACGACGTAACAAAAACAATTCGTAACTTCTTAGATACAGAAGAGTTCTTAGAAGTAGAAACACCAATTTTAACGAAAAGTACGCCAGAAGGAGCTCGTGACTATTTAGTACCAAGTCGTGTACATGACGGTGAATTCTATGCATTACCACAGTCACCACAGTTATTTAAACAGCTTCTTATGGTCGGCGGATTTGAGCGTTACTATCAAGTAGCACGTTGTTTCCGTGATGAAGATTTACGTGCAGATCGTCAACCGGAATTCACGCAAATCGATATCGAAGCTTCATTCTTAACACAAGATGAAATTTTAGAAATGATGGAGCGTATGATGACGAAAGTTATGAAGGATGCAAAAGGTGTAGAAGTTAGTGCACCATTCCCTCGTATGAAATATGCTGATGCAATGGCTCGCTACGGTTCTGATAAGCCAGATACACGCTTTGAAATGGAACTAACAGACTTATCTGAGTTTGCAGCAGGTTGTGGCTTTAAAGTGTTTACAAGTGCTGTAGAAAGCGGCGGACAAGTAAAAGCAATCAATGCAAAAGGTGCTGCAAGTAAATATTCTCGTAAAGACATCGATGCATTAACTGAATTCGTGAAAGTATATGGTGCAAAAGGTCTAGCTTGGCTTAAAGTTGAAGAAGACGGCCTAAAAGGACCGATTGCGAAATTCTTCGGTGAAGAAGATGCAAATGTGTTAATGAGCACATTAGAAGCTACTGCTGGCGACTTATTACTATTCGTAGCAGATAAGAAGAGCGTTGTTGCAGATAGCTTAGGCGCACTTCGTTTACGTCTAGGTAAAGAGCTTGAGTTAATTGATGAAAGTAAATTTAACTTCCTATGGGTAACTGATTGGCCACTTCTTGAGTACGATGAAGATGCAGATCGTTATTTCGCAGCTCATCACCCATTCACAATGCCATTCCGTGAAGACGTTGAGCTACTAGAAACAGCACCAGAAAAAGCACGTGCACAAGCATATGACCTTGTATTAAACGGTTATGAGCTTGGTGGTGGATCACTTCGTATTTACGAGCGTGACGTACAAGAAAAAATGTTCAAAGCACTTGGATTCTCACAAGAAGAAGCGCAAGAGCAATTCGGATTCTTATTAGAAGCATTCGAATACGGTACACCACCACACGGCGGAATCGCATTAGGTTTAGATCGTCTTGTTATGTTACTTGCAGGCCGTACGAACCTTCGTGATACAATTGCATTCCCAAAAACAGCAAGCGCAAGCTGCTTATTAACAGAAGCTCCAAGCCCAGTTGCAGAAGCACAGCTTGAAGAGTTAAACTTAAAATTAAGCTTAAAAGAAGAAAAGTAAGAATAGGGTCTAGATGGTTATACTATAACCATCTAGACTTTTTTAATGGATAATTAAAAGAAGAAACAAAATCCCGGTTTACACTATGTTTTCATTATCGAAATATGTATTTTTAGGAATTCTATAACTTTTTCTATACAAATAGTCGGAAAAACGCTAGAATACATGGTAGACCATTTTTGTAATAGGAGTGTAGAGCTGAATGTTACATCAATTTTCACGTAATGAATTAGCCTTCGGTAAAGAAGGACTTGAAATATTAAAAAATAGTACAGTCGGTATTTTAGGAATTGGCGGCGTAGGTTCATTTTCAGCTGAAGCGTTAGCGCGTTCTGGAGTAGGACGTCTCGTATTAGTTGATAAAGACGTTGTAGATATTACAAACGTAAACCGTCAAATTCACGCTTTAGTATCTACTGTAGGACGTTCAAAAGTAGAATTAATGAAAGAGCGTATTGCAGACATTAATCCGGAATGTGAAGTAATTGGACTAGAAATGTTTTATACAGATGAAACATATGAAGAGTTCTTTAAACACGGTTTAGATTTCGTAGTGGATGCATCTGATACGATTACGTTCAAAATCCATTTAATTAAACAATGTTTACGTCGTAAAATTAAAATTATCTCATGTATGGGTGCAGCAAATAAAATGGACCCAACTCGTTTCCGTATTGCGGACATTTCTAAAACACATACAGATCCAATTGCGAAAGTAATTCGTACGAAGCTTCGTAAAGAGGGTATTAAAAAAGGTGTAAAAGTTGTCTTCTCTGACGAAAACCCAATCGTAATTCGTGAAGAAGTACGTAAAGAAATCGTACCAGACGAGAATGCAAAAATTCGTAAAGCGAAATTACCGCCTTCATCAAATGCATTCGTACCATCTGTGGCAGGCTTAATTATGGCAAGTCACGTTGTACGTGAACGTATTAAAAATGTAGAAGTGAAACGTGTAGGGCAAGAATAAAAGAAAAGCATATATCCATTTTGGATATACGCTTTTTTTATATGTATTAAAGAAATATGGATACTTGCATCACTACTAGTTCAAATGTAAGTAAGGTTAGTAAGTAATAATCATATTTATCTGATTTATAGGCGGAAGTCTTTTTTAGACTGTTAATGGTGAAAAGAGCTAAAGTCAGGACGAGAAGGCCAAGAGTTATTTTGAAGATTATTAATGAAATAGCAACCATCCCCCTTTAAAGGTATATGTTTATAATAACATTTTAGTAAAAAATATCTAATCCGTTTTAGGAGTTTCCTTGTATGACAAGGAGGACTGTTATTGTCAATCTTTGTCGTTAAATCGATATCCTTTATTAAATCGTTGATATATTGCAAGTTGTGATAGATATATTCGAAAAAACGTTGATATATTGCAAGTTGTGATAGATATATTTGAAAAAACGTTGATATAATTTCATTTACCGACATGTATATATATGATTTACCGAAAACAAACAGGGATGTCACTCAGTCAAAAAAGTGACATCCCTGTTTTTAATTCTCAGCAGAATAAATAATATCTAAATTCCCGTTTTGATCGGTTTTGAAAATCGGGGCAATTTGCTCTTCTTGCTCTTCGACCGAAACAAGTTTTCGAGCACGATCCATAATTCGAACAAGCATCGCGTAATCTTCTTCGATTGCTTGTTGTTTTTTTGTGAGTACCGCTAATTTCGTTTCAAGTTCATGATTCGTTTTTTGCAGAGAAGTGAGCTGAGCTTGTAATACATCATTTTCAGTTTGCAACTTTGCGAGTGAAGGGTTATTATGCTCCAAGTTTTGCAAAAATGAGATGACATTTTGCATCGTAAGTTCTTGTTTACTTGGCGTAATATCTTCAGAAAACTCAGCATCGATTACGAGTTGTTTCGTTTTCGTGAACTGATTTTTTTCTATTTTAGCTTCAGAGCGCTTTAATTCTTTACGTTGTTTCTTCGCAAGCTGCACAGCATCTTCGTAATTCGGCCTTACTTCAGCATTCCATCTAAAGCCGCAAGCTGCTGAAGTCCGGTTCAACGTATCGCCGACTTCATCAAATGCTTTTATTTGTGTACTTCCGCTGCGAATATGTCGTAAAACAGTTTCTGCTAAAAGGAGATCATCTTCTTTTGTCCATGCATCTTGACGTGTTTTCATAAGCGAAGCCTCCATAATGGTGACGTTTTCGTTTATGTTACCCTTTATTTTTCGTTTTATTCGAAGTTTGTAATCTTTCATAAACAGTAGAAAGGGCTTGCTCAAATTTCCCTGTCGTTTTCGGTTTATAATATTGCTTGTTTTTTATTTTATCAGGTAAGTATTGTTGCCTTACCCAGCCATTTGGATGGTCGTGTGGATATAAATATCCAATGCCTCTTCCAAGTGATTCTGCGCCTTTGTAATGACTATCTTTTAAATGGCTTGGAATGTCACCTGTTTGACCATTGCGTAAATCGTGTAATGCAGCATCAAGTGCTTTATAAGCTGAATTTGATTTTGGTGATAAGCATAGCTCGATAACGGCATTTGCAAGTGGGATGCGTGCTTCTGGGAATCCAACTCGTTCAGCTGATTCAATTGCAGCTAGTGTACGTGGTCCAGCTTGTGGGCTAGCAAGTCCAATATCTTCATAAGCCATAATAAGAAGGCGTCTGCCAATACTTTGTAAATCACCTGCTTCAATAAGGCGTGCTAAATAATGGAGCGCTGCATTTACATCACTTCCGCGCACTGATTTTTGAAATGCTGATAATACGTCATAATGAGCATCGCCGCCTTTGTCGTGAACGAAGCTCTTCTTTTGTAAGCATTCTTCCGCAATCTCGAGTGTGATTTCAGCCGCTTGATCGTCTGTAGTAAAGCTAGATAATACAGCAAGCTCAAGTGCGTTATAAGCGGAACGCATATCACCACCAGAGGCATTTGCAAAATGATGTAGTGCTTCATCTGTTACCGTTACAGCATATTCTCCAAGGCCTTTTTCTTTATCTTCTAAAGCTCTTTTTAACCCAATTAAAATATCATCTTCTGTTAGTGCGTGTAATTCGAAAATTTGACACCTGCTTCGAATAGCGGAGTTTATTGCATGGAATGGATTACTTGTCGTTGCACCAATTAAAGTAAGAAGTCCGCTTTCTAAGTGAGGTAATAGAAAGTCTTGCTTTGCTTTATCTAGACGGTGAACTTCATCTAAAATTAAAACGAGGTGTCGATGCATCTTTGCTTCTTGTACGACAACTTCCATATCTTTTTTATTGTGAGTAACAGCGTTTAATAGACGAAACGGGGTACCGGTACTTCCTGCAATTGCACTGGCAATGGATGTTTTTCCTGTACCTGGAGGACCGTATAAAATCATAGATTGAAAATGATTTGCTTGGACCATTCGCCATAAAATCTTTCCTTCACCAACTAAATGTTGTTGCCCAATAATTTCTTGAATATTAGTAGGGCGCATTCGATGTGCGAGTGGTTGTTTCATTTAGACCGTCTCCCTTAATATATAATCTCGTTCTATCGTATCATTTTTTTCTACGAAATTTGAAATAGGATGCTGTTTTATGGGAAAAATGAAGAATAATATTTTCATTTTTCTTTCAATTGTAATAATTTCCGAGTTTTTCAATGTGATTTTATGTTATCATTTTGATACACAAGTTGAAATTTCTTATAATACTATATTATGCTATAATTTCATAGGATTTTAAATTGTGTTCTTTTTATAAATAAGATATAACCAATAGAAGTGAAAATTTGAAAAGAGGTGCAAAATAGATGAAAATTTCAACGAAAGGCCGCTATGGCTTAACAATTATGATTGATCTTGCAAAAAAGTTTGGTGAAGGTCCAATTTCATTAAAATCAATTGCGCAGGCGCATGACTTATCCGAGCATTACTTAGAGCAATTAATTTCACCACTTCGTAACGCTCGTCTTGTAAAGAGTACGCGCGGGGCATATGGCGGATATGTATTATCTGATCAACCGGCTAACATTACAGCTGGGGATGTAATCCGTGTATTAGAGGGACCGATTAGTGTTGTAGAAATGATAGAAGAAGAAGAGCCAGCACAGCGTCAGTTATGGATGCGTGTTCGTGATGCCGTACAAGAAGTGTTAGATAGTACAACGTTAGAAGATTTAGTACGTTATGAGGAAGAAAATCACGGGGGCTATATGTTTTACATTTAATTCCTTGTGAAACGATTTGGAAAGAAGGAGATTTAATGGAACGCATTTACTTAGATCATGCTGCGACATCTCCGACTCACCCAGAAGTGGTCGAAAAGATGATTCCATATATGACAGAAATATTCGGGAACCCGTCTAGTATTCACTTTTATGGACGTCAAACTCGTCACACAGTAGATGAGGCGAGACGAGTGTGTGCACGCAGCATTCATGCGAATCCGAATGAAATTATATTTACGAGCGGTGGTACAGAAGCTGATAATTTAGCGCTTATAGGTGTAGCACGTGCGAACCGTCATAAAGGTAACCACATAATAACGACGCAAATTGAACATCATGCGATTTTGCATACGTGCGAATTGTTAGAGCGTGAAGGGTTTGAAGTGACATATTTACCTGTCGATGAAACAGGACGCATTCAAGTTTCTGACATACAAAAGGCATTAACAGAAGAGACGATTCTTGTATCTGTTATGTTTGGGAATAATGAAGTAGGGACAATGCAACCAATTGTGGAAATAGGAAAGCTGCTAAAAGAGCATCAAGCTTATTTCCATACAGATGCGGTACAAGCTTACGGTTTAGTAGAAATTAATGTGAAAGAGTTTGGTATTGATTTATTATCAATTTCAGCTCATAAAATTAATGGGCCAAAAGGTGTAGGGTTCTTATTCGCTGGTGCAAATGTGAAATTTGAGCCGTTATTAATAGGCGGAGAGCAAGAAAGAAAACGCCGTGCTGGTACGGAAAATGTGCCTAGTATTGCTGGGCTTCAGCATGCAATTCTTATAGCTGAAAAAACTCGTGAGCAAAAAAATGCCCAATATGAAGAGTTTAAAGATATAATGGTATCTGTCTTCAAAAATGAAGGCATTACTTTCGAGGTAAACGGAAACTTAGAACATCGCTTACCGCATGTACTTAATGTAAGTTTTACAGGAATGAACATTGAACCGTTTCTTGTGAACTTAGACCTAGCTGGCATTGCAGTATCAAGTGGTTCTGCTTGTACAGCTGGTTCGATTGATCCATCACATGTATTAGTAGCGATGTTTGGAAAAGACTCCGATCAAATACGTTCATCCGTACGCTTTAGTTTTGGACTTGGAAATACGAAAGAGCAAATTGAAAAAGCGGCGTACGAAACAGTGAAAATCGTGAAGCGATTAACACAAAATTAGCATGGGAGGTGACATGATGAACAAACTACCTCACGAAACACGCGTTGTCATCGGAATGTCTGGTGGCGTCGATTCATCTGTAGCAGCACTTTTATTAAAAGAGCAAGGTTATGATGTAATCGGAATTTTTATGAAAAACTGGGATGATACAGATGAGAATGGTGTCTGCACAGCAACAGAAGATTACAATGATGTAATTGAAGTGTGTAACCAAATTGGTATTCCGTATTATGCAGTAAACTTTGAAAAACAATACTGGGATAAAGTATTTACGTACTTCTTAGATGAGTACCGAGCTGGTCGTACACCAAACCCAGATGTAATGTGTAATAAAGAAATTAAATTTAAAGCATTTTTAGAGCATGCAATTGCGCTTGGTGCCGATTATGTAGCAACAGGTCATTATGCACGCGTTGCTTATATGGACGGCGAATATAAAATGCTTCGCGGCGTTGATGACAATAAAGATCAAACATACTTCTTAAATCAATTAAGCCAAGAGCAATTATCAAAAACAATGTTCCCGTTAGGTGAACTGAAGAAACCACAAATTCGTGAAATGGCGAAAGAAGCTGGCTTAGCGACAGCGGCGAAAAAAGATAGTACAGGTATTTGCTTCATTGGTGAGCGTAACTTTAAAGATTTCTTAAGTAACTACTTACCAGCACAACCAGGTGTAATGCAAACATTATCTGGTGAAGTGAAAGGGAAGCATGACGGTTTAATGTATTATACAATTGGACAACGTCATGGTCTTGGAATTGGTGGTAATGGTGATCCATGGTTTGCTGTTGGAAAAAATCTAAAAGAAAACATTTTATATGTTGATCAAGGATTCCATAACGAACTTCTATATGGTGATGAAGTTATTGCTACGAATGTAGGATGGGTAAGTAACAAAGAAAAAGAAACAGAATTTAAGTGCACGGCGAAATTCCGTTATCGTCAAGAAGACAATAAAGTAACGGTTCAAATCGTTGATGAAAATACAGTTCGTATTCTTTGTGATGAGCCAATTCGTGCAATCACACCAGGACAAGCAGTCGTTTTCTATGATGGAGATGAGTGCTTAGGCGGTGCTACAATTGATGAAGTATACCGTAGTGGTAAGAAATTGGATTATTTAGGATAAATGAGAAGCCTCTGCCGATTAGCGGTTAGAGGTTTCTTTTACATAAAGCGAATTTTCGTTCGCTTGGAAAATACATTCTTTGTTATAATTTGTTGTAGAGGTGAAGGACATGTCAAACAAACTTGAAACAGGTATTCAATATATGCAAGAAGGAAATTGGGAAGAAGCGGCTAAAAATTTTACAGAAGCAATTGAAGAAAATCCGAAAGATGCGCTTGGATACATTAATTTTGCAAATTTATTAGACGTATTAGGTGATAGTGAGCGAGCGATTTTATTTTATAAACGTGCATTAGAGTTAGATGATAAATCTGCAGCTGCTTATTATGGCTTAGGAAACGTATATTATGGCCAAGAGCAATTTACTGAGGCGAAAGTTGTATTTGAACAAGCAATGCAAGCTGGATTACAATCAGCTGATGTAACATTTATGTTAGGTATTACACATGTACAGCTTGGAAATGATCGTCTTGCACTACCATTCTTACAAAGAGCAACAGAATTAGATGAAAACGATGTAGAAGCTGTATTCCAGTGCGGACTTTGCTTTGCGCGACTAGAACATATTCAAGAGGCGAAACCTTATTTTGAAAAGGTATTAGAAATGGATGAAGAGCATGCAGATGCGTATTACAATTTAGGTGTTGCTTACGTATTTGAAGAAAATAACGAGAAAGCTCTCGCTTTATTTAAGAAAGCAACTGAAATTCAGCCAGATCACTTTTTAGCTGGTAATGGCGTTCGTTTATTAGAGCAAGAAGCTGAATAAGATAAAAATATAGTTTAATGGGTAGTTATCCCTCATCTAAAAAGGTGGGGGATGTACTGCTCATTAAAGTGAAAATATCGGAAAGGAGAGGAAAGATGGGAAATCAACATGCAATGGATTTGTTTGAGGAAGAGAAAAAATTTATAAAAGCGCAAGTTCTTCATACCATTTTCCACAACGAAGAAAACCTCTATTCCGTTGTCAGTATGAAAGTCATTGAAACGAATGAAACGTATGACGAAAAGAAAGTAATGATAAACGGTCATTTTCCCCGCATGCATGAAGATGAAGTGTTTACATTGACAGGTCACTTTAAGGACCATCCAAAGTATGGAAAACAATATATGGTTGAAACATTTAAAAAAGAATTGCCGCAAACAAAAGCAGGTATGGTGCAATATTTAGCGAGTGATTTATTTAAAGGGATAGGAAAGCGTACAGCGGAAAAAATTGTGGATCATCTCGGGGAACATGCTATTTCTAAAATTATGGATGACCCTGAGGCGTTAAATGGTGTTGTTAACAAACAAAAGGCTCAGGAAATATATGAGACAATTGTTGAACATCAAGGATTAGAGAAAGTAATGAGCTTTTTAAATGGTTACGGTTTTGGAACGAAACTTTCTATTAAGATTTACCAGCAATATAAAGAGATGACATTAGAAGTGATTCGTAATAATCCGTATCAACTTATTGAAGAAGTGGACGGGATTGGTTTTGGACGAGCGGATGATATAGGGCGTGCGTTAGGGATATCGGGTAATCACGACGACCGTGTACGAGCGGGATGTTTTTACACATTAGAGAATGTCTCATTGCAACTTGGTCACGTTTATATGAGGAAAGATCAACTTGTAAGAGAAACGATGTCACTTTTAAACAATCAAGAAGGAAGAGTGACTGAAGAAGATATTATAGGTTGTATTGAAACGATGCAAAGTGAAGGGAAAGTCATCATAGAAGAAGAACGAGTGTATTTAGCAACTTTATTCTACTCTGAAAAAGGTGTTGTAAAGTCTATTCGTCGATTGATGAATCAAGAGGAAACACCTTCATTTCCTGAAGCAGAAGTGTTAAAAACATTAGGTGAAATTGAAGAACAGTTGAATGTACAATATGCACCGTTTCAGCAAGAAGCGATTCAAACGGCACTTCATAAACCGATGATGTTATTAACAGGTGGACCAGGAACAGGAAAAACAACCGTTATTAAAGGGATTGTTGAAATGTATGCGTCACTTCACGGATTATCGTTAAATCCGAATGAATACAGTGATGATAATCCATTTCCAATACTATTAACAGCTCCAACAGGAAGAGCAGCGAAGCGGATGAGTGAATCGACAGGACTTCCAGCTTGCACAATTCACCGTTTGCTTGGCTGGACGCCAGAAGGATCTTTCCAGCGTAATGAAACGGATCCTGTCCAAGGTAAGCTCCTTATTATCGATGAATTTTCAATGGTTGATATTTGGCTCGCAAATCAGCTATTTAAGTCGCTACCAACGAATATTCAAGTTATCGTTGTAGGTGATGAAGATCAGTTGCCATCTGTAGGACCTGGACAAGTATTAAAAGATTTATTAAATGCAGGTGCAGTTCCGACAGTGAAGCTTACTGAGATTTATCGTCAAGCAGAAGGCTCATCTGTTATTCAACTTGCCCATGCGATCAAAGACGGCACACTCCCACCAGATTTAGCGCAAAATAAAAAAGATCGTTCGTTTATCAGCTGTACAGGGGCTCAAATTGTTGAGGTTGTGAAAAAAGTTTGCGAAAACGCTAAAACAAAAGGCTTTAGTGCAAGGGATGTTCAAGTATTAGCACCGATGTACCGCGGGCCTGCTGGTATTAATGTATTAAACGAAGCGCTGCAACAAGTATTTAACCCGAAAAGGGAAAAGAGTAAAGAAATCCAGTACGGTGATGTTGTATACCGAAGAGGCGATAAAGTACTGCAACTCGTTAATCAGCCGGAGAGCCAAGTGTTTAATGGGGATATCGGAGAAATTGTTTCGGTGTTTTATGCGAAAGAAAACGTTGAGCAACAAGATATGATTATCGTTTCATTTGATGGAATTGAGGTAACGTATACAAAGCCGGATTTAAATCAAATTACACATGCATATTGTTGTTCGATTCATAAATCACAAGGTAGTGAATTTCCGATTGTTATTATGCCGATTGTGAAAAGTTACAACCGTATGTTACGCCGTAATTTAATTTACACGGGCATTACAAGAAGTAAGAAGTTCCTTATTATTTGCGGGGAGGAAGTAGCTTTCCAATCTGGTGTAAATCGCCTTGATGATGCAATGCGTCAAACAACTTTAGCTAGTCGCTTGCAGGAATCACAAGGAGAAGTACAGATGGTCACAGTTAATGGCGAGGAAATGGACGTGGAAAACATTTCACCGTATGATTTCATGTAACAAGGTGAAATTATATAGTGAAACTTTCAAACGCATAGCGTTGAAAGGCTCCAGCAATGTATAAATGAATGCGGTTTGGACATAATGGCGAATAGAATCTGGGAGACTGTAAGGAGATGAAAGCCATATGTTCATTTGTCCAAATTGCAAAGGGAAAGACATTGGAAAAATAGGTGTCAACCAATTTTATTGCTGGAATTGTTATATCGAATTATCGGTTTCAAAGGGGAAAATCCATACGCATCAAGTTGAGGAAGATGGTTCATTAAGCTCTCTTGATGATTTATTTGATGAGAATGAAAGAACGATCGGATAACGAAAAGGGGGATTTACTTTGAATCTACGCAATTCATTAATCGCATTAGGGGTTGGAGCTGCAGCATATCAATATGCTCGTAAGCAAGATGTATTTTCAAAACGCAATATGAAAAAAGCACGTAAGATGATTAAGTCTTACTTATAATCATTTCGATAAAGTGAAAAACTCCCTTATAGACAAGGGAGTTTTTTTATGCACTCATATGCAAATAAAAAAGTCCAATTTCTGAGAAAAGATAAGATAAACCGTAACAGCCAACGCCAAGTATTCCATACTGCCATAATTGCTTCGCTTTTTCTTTACGTGAGGAACGAATAAAGAACCCCTTCCAAATACCAAAGCCGATACAAATCCATTCAAGAATCATAAAAAGTGCTGATAATCCAAGCATAAACAAAACCATAATTAGCCCTCCTGATTACATTATTTCATGCTGTATTCTCAGGGGTGGTTGTCCTTGTTATGTTATTTATATGTACGTCTTTAAAAAACAGTATGGTCCGTATGAAAAGATTTTAAAAGTTTCACACATAACCTAACCCATTTATTTTCAAAATAAAGGTGGAGGAGGTTTTTCATGTGAAGAATCTTAAAATCATTTGGATATATCGTTTAGGATTATTGTTACTTGTTTTTCTTTGTTTGCTCGTCTTTTTAAAAATTAAGCCACTATGGGCACCGATTATTTTTGTATTTAAAGTAGCAATTACGCCGTTTCTTATCGCCTGTTTTATTGCGTATTTATTGCACCCTTTAATTGAAAAAATTCATAAGGAAGGGATGCCCCGTACACTTGCCATTTTGCTCATTTATATCCTTTTCTTCGGCGGAATTGGTTATGGGATTTATAAAGGAACACCAGTCGTTATTAAACAGTTACAAGAGATTAATGAACAATTTCCGCAGTTTACAAAGATGTACGATTCGTGGATGGATGGCGTTACAGAACAAACAGCGAATTTCCCTTCGTTCATTCATGAAAAGGTGAAACAACTTTTTGTGGGTGTGGAAACGAAGATTCAAGCGCTTTTAAATAAAGTGATGAGTACAGCTCGTGGTGTACTCGATTCATTGCTCATTATTTTCTTAATACCGTTCATTGTATTTTACATATTAAAAGATTATGGTGAGTTTTATCATATCTTTTGGAAACTAGTCCCAAGTAAATGGCGAGGTACGGGGCAAATGCTTGCGAAAGAAATTGATAAGTCACTTGGAAGTTATATTCGAGGACAGTTATTTGTTTGTTTAGTATTAGGGGGAGTATCAGCTCTTTCTTTTTGGTTTATCGGTATGAAATATCCATTATTGCTTGGCATTATTATTGGGGTAACGGATATAATCCCGTACTTTGGTCCTATTTTAGGAGCGATCCCGACGTTAATGATTGCAGCAACAGTATCAACGAGTTTACTTATTAAGGCGGGGATTACGATTGCTATTTTGCAATTTGTGGAAAGTAACATTTTATCGCCTTACATTGTTGGTAAGTCACTTCGTATGCATCCTGTTATTATTATGCTTGCATTACTTGTTGGAGGGGAAGTAGCTGGTATTGTAGGATTACTAATATCGGTTCCGATTTTAGCAGTTATTCGTACTGTCATTGTTCATGTGAGACCTCTCTTGAAAAAAGAAAATGTGTAAGTATAGAAGCCCTCTATGTAAGAAATAGAGGGCTAATCATATATTTATTTAGAAAGCTGCTCGTGTATCTTTTGAACGAGGGAGCTCACATCATTTGTTTGAATATGTTTTATTTTTTTCCATTCGTTATCATACATAAATACAATTTGATTGTTGAAAAGACGCTTTTGTTCTTTTAGATTAGAAATTTTTGCGAAAGAGTACTCTTCAAATACTGGATTCTTACTTACATCTGGCCCGTAAAAGAATAGCCTTTTGTTCGTTAAAATTAGCAATCCTGGCCTTGCGACGGAACGATAAATAAATATGTCTAATGAACATGCTGCGTAAAATAATATCGTTTCGTCAGTCGCTAATATGTTTTTAGCTTTGTTAAGTAAGGTTGTCATTGTGATCGCTCCTTTATTTTATTAACAATAATTTAATTATAGCAAAAAAAGTAATATTTAGAAATTTTTATAAATAATTATTGTAAGGAGATTCCAATTTATTAATAAACGCATAATATATGAAAAGGCTGTTAAGAATGAATAGTAGAATACCTATGATTAATAAGCGATTAATACAATATAAATGATTATCTACATTGACAAACTTAAGAGAATTCTATTATATTTAGTCATATAATACATTAAATCAATGACGGAACAAGTACGTTACAGTCCATTTATAGAGAGAAGCTTCCATATGGCTGAAAGAAGCTTTAAATGAAGGGTAACAGAAAGCTAATCCTGAGAGCAGCTAATCACTGCCGTCTTGCCACGTTACGGCACCATGAGGTGATGAATTGATTGTTATTGTAATCAATTCATAATTAGGGTGGTATCGCGAGTTAACTCTCGTCCCTTTTATAGGGACGGGAGTTTTTTATATTTAAGGAGGAAAATACAATGAAACAACTAACAGGCGCACAAATTCGTCAAATGTTTTTAGACTTTTTCCAAGAAAAAGGACATGCAGTAGAACCTAGTGCATCACTAGTTCCACATGAAGATCCATCTCTTCTATGGATTAATAGTGGTGTAGCAACATTAAAAAAATATTTTGATGGACGTGTAATCCCACAAAATCCACGTATTACAAATGCTCAAAAATCAATTCGTACAAACGATATTGAAAACGTAGGGAAAACAGCTCGTCACCATACATTCTTTGAAATGTTAGGAAACTTCTCAATTGGTGATTACTTCAAAGAAGAAGCAATTACATGGGCTTGGGAATTCTTAACGAGCGACAAATGGATCGGATTCGATAAAGAATTACTATCAGTTACAATCCATCCAGAAGATGAAGAAGCATTCACAATTTGGAATGAGAAAATGGGCGTTCCAAAAGAGCGTATTATCCGCTTAGAAGAAAACTTCTGGGATATCGGTGAAGGACCAAGTGGACCGAATACAGAGATTTTCTATGACCGCGGAGAAGCTTACGGTAATGACTTTAGTGACCCAGAATTATATCCAGGCGGAGAAAACGAGCGTTACTTAGAAGTATGGAACCTTGTATTCTCTCAATTTAATCATAATCCAGATGGTTCATATACACCACTTCCTAAGAAAAACATTGATACAGGGATGGGTCTAGAACGTATGACATCTATCGTTCAAGATGTGCCTACGAACTTTGATACAGATCTATTCATGCCGATGATTGGTGCAACAGAATCAATTTCTGGTGAGAAATATCGTAATGGCGATTTAGAAAAAGATATGGCGTTTAAAGTAATTGCTGACCATATCCGTACAGTAACATTTGCTGTTGGTGACGGTGCTCTTCCTTCTAACGAAGGCCGTGGTTATGTATTACGTCGTTTATTACGCCGCGCTGTTCGTTATTCGAAGAAATTAAACATTAACCGTCCATTCATGTTTGAATTAGTACCGGTTGTTGGAGAAGTAATGAAAGACTTCTATCCAGAAGTACTTGAAAAGAAAGATTTCATTGCGAAAGTTGTGAAAAACGAAGAAGAGCGTTTCCATGAAACACTTCATGATGGTGAAGCAATTTTAGCTGAAGTTATTACAAAAGCAAAAGAAGAAAAAACAACTGTTATTTCTGGAGTAGATGCGTTCCGTCTATATGACACATACGGTTTCCCAATCGAATTAACAGAAGAATATGCAGAAGAAGCTGGTATGACAGTTGACCAAGAAGGCTTCGAAAATGAAATGGAAAAACAACGTGAGCGTGCACGTGCTGCTCGTCAAGACGTTGACTCAATGCAAGTTCAAGGCGGTGTACTTGGAGAAGTTAAAGTAGCGAGTGAGTTCGTTGGTTACGGTACAGTTGCAACAGAAAGTAAAGTTGTTGCACTTGTGAAAAACGGCGAATACACAGATAGCTTACAAGCTGGTGAAGAAGGACAATTAATGCTTGATGTAACACCATTCTATGCTGAGAGCGGTGGACAAATTGCAGACCGTGGTTACCTTCTTGCTGATGGCGTGAAAGTTCTTGTAAAAGACGTGCAAAAAGCACCAAATGGTCAAAACTTACACAAAGTTGTTGTTGAAGAAGGTACATTAACGAAAGATGCGGCTGTGAAAGCTATTATCGATACGAAAAACCGTAGTAGCGTTGTGAAAAATCATACAGCAACTCACTTACTACACCAAGCATTAAAAGATGTACTTGGAACACACGTTAACCAAGCAGGTTCTCTTGTAACTTCTGAACGTTTACGCTTTGACTTCTCTCACTTCGGTCAAGTACAAGCTGACGAATTAGAAAAAATTGAGCGTATGGTAAACGAGAAAATTTGGGAAAGTATTGATGTTGAGATTTCTCAAAAAGCAATCGAAGAAGCGAAAGAAATGGGCGCAATGGCATTATTCGGTGAAAAATACGGTGATGTTGTACGCGTTGTACAAGTTGGCGATTACAGCTTAGAGCTTTGTGGTGGTTGTCACGTTGATAATACAGCTTCTATCGGTATTTTCAAAATCGTTGCTGAGTCTGGTATCGGTGCAGGAACTCGTCGTATTGAAGCAGTAACTGGTAAGTCTGCATACGAATTAATGAACGATCAAGTAGGTTTATTAAAAGAAGCAGCAGGAAAAATGAAAACAAATCCGAAAGATATTTTAACAAGAGTTGATGGTCTATTTGCCGAAGTAAAACAACTGCAAAAAGAAAACGAATCTCTTGCTGCGAAATTAAGCAATATCGAAGCTGGAAACTTAACTGATTCTGTAATGACAGTTGATGGTGTGAATGTATTAGCAGCGAAAGTAAATGTCGCAGATATGAACAACTTACGTACGATGATGGATGATCTAAAAAATAAATTAGAGTCGGCAGTTGTTGTATTAGTGTCTGTTAATGACGATAAAGTAAATATCCTAGCAGGTGTAACGAAAGACTTAATTGGCCAAGGTTACCATGCTGGTAAACTTGTGAAAGAAGTAGCTTCTCGTTGCGGCGGTGGCGGTGGTGGCCGTCCTGATATGGCACAAGCAGGCGGTAAAAACCCAGCTCAAGTCGAAGAAGCTTTAGCATTTGTACAAGAGTACGTTAAATCTGTTTCAAAATAAAGAGATAGTAGTGTACAATGGTAGGGAGAGGAGAAGTTCTTCTCCCTATACTTACTATATAAGTGAGGTGCTTGAAATGGACGGTTTTGATAAAACAATGAAGTTTAGCATTCAAGATGAAAAACAGAGTGTCCATGTAAATGATGTACTTTTAACTGTGTATGATGCACTTCAAGAAAAAGGCTATAATCCGATTAACCAAATCGTCGGTTATTTATTAAGTGGAGACCCAGCATACATACCTCGCCATAAAGATGCACGTAGCATCGTTCGCAAGCTTGAACGTGATGAGATTATTGAAGAGCTTGTGAAGTCTTACTTGAAACATCATCGTGAGGAGTAGTTTATGCGGATATTAGGTTTAGATGTAGGTACAAAAACAGTCGGAGTTGCAATTAGCGACGAAATGGGCTGGACAGCACAAGGATTAGAAACAATTAAGATTAACGAAGAACGAGGTCACTTTGGTTTTGATCGTATTTCTGAGTTAGTAAAGCAGTACAATGTGGATAAAATAGTAGTAGGTTTACCTAAAAATATGAATGGTACAATTGGCCCACGTGGTGAAGCGTGCCAACAATTTGCAGAAAACCTACGAGAGCTGTTACAATTAGACGTTGTAATGTGGGACGAGCGTTTGTCAACGATGGCAGCGGAACGTCTACTCATTTCAGCTGATGTAAGTCGTAAGAAGCGAAAACAAGTAATCGATAAGATGGCTGCAGTCGTAATCTTACAAGGATTTTTAGATAGTAAATAAGAGGTGACCAAAATGGAAGAAAATCAAATTACAATTGTAGACGAAAAAGGTAACGAACATTTATGTGAAATTATTTTCACTTTTGATGCTGAAAAATTTGGTAAAAAATCATATGTAGTCTTCTCTCCAATCGGTGAAGTAGACGAAGATGGAGACCCAATTTATGATGCAATGGCTTATGAGCAAAATGAAGAAGAGGGCGGAAGCTTACTTCCAATCGAATCTGAAGAAGAGTGGGAAATGGTACAAGAAATGTTCAACACTCTTGCTGATGAGCAAGAAGCTGAATAATAAGTACTGAAAAGATGGACGACATACAGTCCATCTTTTTTTGTATTTATATGTAAAATGAAAGATTTTTTGTCGAAACTGTGTAAGTCTTTGTAGTATAATGAGACGGATTGTAGAAAAATAAAGTGTCTATTAAAAAAGATAAGTGAATTTGTTGCGTTTTTACATCGTGCTGTATAGAAAGGTGTACATACGGTCTACAATTAAGTAAGGAGGAAATGTTTTGATAGAGAATCAAGTGAAAAAGAAGCGTAGACGCATCTTTTTATTTTCGATTATTGCACTGCTTTTAGTTTGTGGTTCAGTCTATGCGTATATTTCATCCGCATTAGGACCAGTTGATAGCGGGAATAAAAAAGAGATTGAAGTAGAAATTCCGAAAGGATCATCTACAAGTAAAATTGGAGAAATTTTAGAAGAAAAAGGCGCTGTAAAAAACGGTACAGTTTTTAGTTTTTATACAAAGGCTAAATCGAAAAGTTTACAAGCAGGTACATATTTATTAAACCCTTCAATGAATGCTGAAGATGTGATCGAACAAATGTCATCTGGCAACGTGCATCGTCCAGCTCTTTATAAAGTGACGATTAAAGAAGGGGCGCAAGTAACTGAAATTGCAGAAACGATTGCGACAGAACTAAAGTGGAATAAAGATGATGTTACGCGTCAATTAAACGATAAAGCATTTATTCAAAAAATGCAGCAAAAGTATCCGAAGTTATTAACGGATAAAATCTTTGATAGTAATATTAAATACCCATTAGAAGGTTATTTATATCCTGCAACGTATTCGTTTTATAAGAAAGATACAACGTTAGAAGAAATTGTAATTCCGATGCTTGAGAAAACAAATGCAATCATTGTTCAAAATGAGGCGAAAATGAAAGCGAAGAATTGGGATGTTCATCAGCTTTTAACATTATCTTCACTTATTGAAGAAGAGGCAACTGGTTTTACAGATCGTCAAAAGATCGCTAGTGTCTTTTATAATCGTTTAGCAAAAGGTATGCCGCTTCAAACGGATCCAACGGTATTATATGCACTTGGAAAACATAAACAACGTGTATTATACGAAGATTTAAAGGTCAACTCACCGTACAATACGTATGTTGTAAAAGGATTGCCGGTAGGGCCGATCGCAAACTCTGGTAAACATTCAGTGGAAGCTGCGTTAGAACCTGCGCAAACAGATTATTATTATTTCTTAGCTGCACCAAGTGGTGAAGTGTACTATGCGAAAACATTAGAAGAGCATAATGCATTAAAGCAAAAATACATTACGAAAAAACAGTGAAATGGGGAGGGATAGCGAAAAAAGTCGCACATCCCTCTTTTTTGTGGTAAAATATATCGGGTTAAAAACTGGCAGAAGAATCGTTTTTAATATCAAAACGGGACGTACAAGCTAAGGGTAAAGCTGGCTTGTATTTTTATTGCATTCTATGTGGGAAAAGACGTCATAGAGGCACTTCTCCATGTAAATAAGGAGGACCATTTATGGAGGATGCAGTTAACGAGTACCTATTATCATTTATTGATCCGAAAGATAAATTAATTCTTGAAATGGAAGAATATGCAACAGAAAATCATGTGCCGATTATGGATCGACTTGGAATGGAATTTATGCTGCAATTTTTACGTTTAATTGGACCGAAAAGCATTTTAGAACTTGGAACAGCAATCGGTTATTCTAGTATTCGTATGATGCAAGCTATTCCAAATTCACGTATTGTGACAGTTGAGCGCAATCGTGAGCGATATGAAAAAGCACTTGAATATATAGAACGTTCCCCAGTAACAGATCGTATTTCAGTTATTTACGGTGATGCGTTAGAGACAGGTGAACAAGTAAAAGAACACGGGACATTTGACGTTATTTTTATTGATGCAGCAAAAGGACAGTATCGTCGCTTTTTTGACTTATATGAACCGTTATTAAATCCTGGTGGCGTAATTATTTCAGATAATGTTATGTACCATGGTCTTGTAACGACAAAAGAGAAGATTGAAAACAGACGTACACGTGGTTTAATCCGTCGTATTAAGACGTACAATGAGTGGCTTATGAACCATGAAGGATATGATACAACGATTTTCCCAATTGGTGATGGAGTAGCTGTTAGTAAAAAGAGAGGGTGACCAAGGTATGAAGAAACCTGAATTGTTAGTAACGCCAAGAGCGGTGGCGGATATCGAACTTCTTGCGAAAGCAGGAGCAGATGCGGTAATGATCGGTGAGCAAAAGTTTGGTTTACGTTTAGCAGGGGAGTTTTCACGTGAAGATGTAAAACAAACTGTGAAGATTGCGCATGAAAATGGTGTGAAAGTATACGTAGCAATGAACGCTATGTTCCACAACGATAAAGTAGAAGAATTAACAGATTACGTTTCATTTTTAAATGAAGTAAATGTAGATGCAATTGTTTTCGGAGATCCAGCAGTATTAATGGCTGTTCGCGAAGTAGCGCCAAATATGCAGTTGCACTGGAATACAGAAACGACAGCAACGAATTGGTTCACTTGTAATTACTGGGGCCAAAGAGGAGCGAAGCGTGCTGTATTAGCTCGTGAGCTGAGCTTAGATGAAATTGTTGATTTAAAAGAAAATGCTGAAGTGGAACTAGAAGTACAAATTCACGGTATGACTTGTATGTTCCAATCGAAGCGTTCATTAGTAGGAAACTACTTTGAGTATCAAGGACGTAATCTTGACGTTGAAAAGAAAAAATATGAAGAGAATATGTTCTTATATGACCCAGAGCGTAATAATAAATATCCAATCTATGAAGATGAAAATGGTACTCATATTATGAGTCCGAACGATATTTGTTTCATCGATGAATTAGAGGAACTAATCGAAGCTGAAGTTGACAGCTTAAAAATCGATGGTGTACTAAAAAGTTCTGAATACATTATTGAAGTAACGAAGAAATATCGTCAAGCGATTGATTTATGCGTAGAAGATCGTGATGCGTATTATGACGTGAAAGATGCTCTATATAAAGAAATAGAAGAAATGCAACCAGTAAATCGTCCGTTAGACACAGGATTCTTCTTTAAAGAAACGGTTTACTAAACGAGGAGGGTGTAGGAAATGACTGTACAAGAAATTTCACGAGTGATCGATGGCAAGCGCGTTATTGTGAAGAAACCTGAACTGTTAATCCCTGCGGGTAACTTAGAAAAATTAAAAGTAGCTATCCATTATGGGGCAGATGCTGTATATTTAGGTGGACAAGAATTTGGTCTTCGTTCGAATGCAGGTAACTTTACGCTGGAAGATATGGCAGAAGGCGTTGAATTTGCAAAGAAATATGGAGCGAAAATATATGTAACAACAAATATTTTCGCACATAATGAAAATATGGACGGGCTAGAGGAATATTTAAAAGGGATTGAAAAAGCTGGTGTAACGGGAATTATCGTTGCTGATCCGCTTATCATTGAGACGTGTAAACGTGTAGCGCCTTCTGTTGAGGTGCATTTAAGCACACAGCAATCACTATCCAACTGGAAAGCAGCACAGTATTGGAAAGAAGAAGGTTTACATCGTCTTGTATTAGCTCGTGAAGCAAGCTATGAAGAAATGAAAGAAATTAAAGACAAAGTGGATATTGAAATTGAAGCATTCGTCCATGGTGCAATGTGTATCGCATATTCAGGAAGATGTACACTAAGTAACCATATGACAGCGCGTGACTCTAATCGTGGCGGTTGTTGCCAATCTTGCCGCTGGGATTATGATTTAGTTCAAACAGTATCACAACATAAAGATGCAAAAGAGCTTCCTCTATTCCAAGAAGAAGATGCTCACTTTGCGATGAGTCCAAAAGATTTAAATTTAATTTTATCAATTCCGAAAATGATTGAAATTGGAATCGATAGTTTAAAGGTAGAAGGACGTATGAAATCAATCCATTACGTAGCGACTGTAGCAACTGTATATCGTAAAGTAATTGATGCTTATTGTGCGGATCCGGATAACTTTGAGTTTAAACAAGAATGGTTAGATGAGCTTGATAAATGTGCAAATCGTGATACAGCTCCTGCATTCTTTGAAGGGGTTCCAGGACATCAAGAGCAAATGTTTGGAAATCATAGTAAGAAAACAACGTATGATTTTGCTGGTTTAGTGTTAGATTATAATGAAGAAACGGGCATCGTAACGCTTGAGCAACGTAATCATTTCAAACCAGGACATGAAGTGGAGTTCTTTGGACCAGAAATAGAAAACTTTACGCAGACGGTGGAGAAAATTTGGGATGAGGATGGAAACGAATTAGATGCAGCGAGACATCCGTTGCAAATCGTGAAATTCAAAGTGGATCAACCAGTGTATGTGAATAATATGATGCGCAAAAGCATACTTCAATAAGAAAGAGTGGTAGTCGAATGGGGACGAATAAGCCTGTTGTAATTGGAATCGCTGGTGGTTCAGGATCAGGAAAAACAAGTGTAACGAAAGCGATTTTTGACCATTTTAAAGGTCATTCCATTTTAATCTTGGAGCAAGATTATTATTACAAAGATCAAAGCCATTTACCAATGGAAGAGCGTTTAAAAACAAATTATGATCATCCGCTTGCGTTTGATAATGATCTGTTAATTGAACATTTGCAGCAGTTGCTTGCATATGAGCAAATTGATAAGCCTGTATATGACTATACATTGCATACGCGTTCAGAAGAAATTATTCCAGTTGAGCCGAAAGATGTAATTATTTTAGAAGGAATTCTTATTTTAGAAGACCCACGTCTTTGTGAGTTGATGGACATTAAGTTATTCGTTGATACAGATGCTGACCTTCGTATTCTGCGCCGCATGCAGCGTGATATTAAAGAGCGCGGTCGTACGATGGATTCAGTTATTGATCAGTACGTAACTGTTGTACGTCCAATGCACAATCAATTTATTGAGCCTTCTAAGAAGTTTGCGGATATTATTATCCCTGAAGGTGGACAAAACCATGTTGCAATTGATATTATGGTGACAAAAATTGCAACAATTCTTGAACAAAAAGTAAATTTGTAATAGCATAGTAAAAGATATACGGTAGGAAGGGATTTTTTCCCTTCCCATCGAATACAATGAAACATGCAACCTCATCTATATATAGGTGAGGGCATATTTATATCAACTTTCCATACATATCTTCTTTATATAAAGAAGAATTGGAAATACGGGGTTGTATGTGACAACTCCGCTAGTGCAAGGGTACTAGAAACCTCCGCTAACAATGGAAGCGGAGGAGTTTTCATATGGAACTCCTCTTTTTTTCGGGGGATTGGTATATAAAAGGAGTGGAAAATATGTCAACAGAAAAAACATACCCTATGACGCAAGAGGGTAAGCAAAAACTAGAGAACGAACTTGAGCAATTAAAAACAGTAAGACGTAAAGAAGTAGTGGAACGTATTAAAATCGCACGTAGCTTCGGGGACCTTTCTGAGAACTCTGAGTACGATGCAGCAAAAGATGAGCAAGCGTTCGTAGAAGGACGTATTACACAATTAGAAAATATGATTCGTAACGCAGTTATCATTAAAGATAATGGCGAAGTATCTACTGTTGTTACATTAGGTAAAACAGTAACATTTAAAGAATTACCAAATGGAGATGAAGAAGCGTACACAATCGTAGGTAGTGCGGAAGCTGATCCATTTGAAGGAAGAATTTCTAACGATTCTCCAATCGCAAAAAGCTTATTAGGTAAGCAAATTGGTGAGAAAGTAACAATCCAAACACCAGGCGGAGAAATGCAAGTAGAGATTGTCTCTGTAAAATAATAAAAAAATCACTCGTGTAAAAACGAGTGATTTTTTTATTTGTATAAAAGATGAAACACTCCGTCCAAACTATAATAGACGAGGTGTTTTTTTATGAAAATAAAACGGAGAATTACAATTGTTTTAATTTGTTTTATGGGCATTATGTTTTTATTGCTTTGTCGTTTAATTCAAATCCAAATTATAGATACAGAATCATTTACTGATCGCAAAATAAATTTAATTGAAAAAAGTGTTACGCAACGTACGCAATCCATTGCAGTAGACGATGGACGTGGGCAGTTTATAGATCGTAGTGGTAAAGAAATAGGTGAGGAAAAGTATCCTGTTTTAATTGTTTTTCCATTTTTACAAATAAAAAATGACATGTTAGAGAAAATCGCGCATATCATTGGTGTGTCGAGACAAGAGATCAGAAGACAAATGAAAAATAAAAAAAATGCATTTATACTGCAAGGGGAAACTGCTCCATTTCGAGTGACACGAGAGCAGATGGAGAAGGTGAATCGATTACATGTATTAGGTATTGTAGCAGCTGAAGTGCGATTAAAACAAACTGGGGAGATAAATCATTTAATTGGTGATGTAGGGGAGAACGAAAGAGAATTTCAAAAGCGATATGGAGAAGTGAAAAAAATTTCAAAACAAACGCCGATAGGTATTTCAGGATTACAGCAATCATTTGATGAATTTTTATTGACTGATGGAGAGGCAAAAGTATTGTATCAAGTAGATCGGCAAGGAGAACCAATTTTCGGAAAGCAAGCGAAATATACTTCACCAGGAAATCCATTTTACCCAGTTAGGATTCAAACTACTTTACATAAAGGGTTGCAGCAAAAAGCAGAAGAAGTGATTGAAGCAAATGAAATAAAGAAGGGTGGATTAGTATTACTTGATGTAAAGACAAATGAAATATTAGCGATGGTCAGTAAGCCGTCTTTACAAGTAAGAGATAAGAATTTATATAAGACTACACTTGAAAATCAAATGTTAACGCCGCATTTTCCAGGCTCTGTTTTTAAAACAGTAGTTGCAGCTGCAGTCATTGATCAAAAAGTAAATTTGTTTAATCGGACATTTAATTGTAATAAAGATTTATATGGTGAAAACGACCCACAAGTTATGATGGGTACACTTAACTTCAAAGAGAGCTTTGCTAGGAGCTGTAACAGGACATTTTCCGAGTTAGGTAACGAGCTATTACAAAAGGATAGGACGGTGCTAGAAACATACGTAGCAGCTTTAGGAGCAAATGAAAAGGTCGGATGGAAAGGTTCTGTATTTCATACACCTCATTTCGAGCAAATGCCAGAAGAAAAAGGCACTACTATTTGGGGGAATGAAGAAAACAAAAATAGTAAAAAAGCGGTAGAGCAAACAGCGATTGGACAGAAAGATGTACGTATATCACCTCTAGCAATTGCTAATATGATGGCGACGATTGCGAGGAATGGAGAAAAGATGGAAGTGAAAGCTGTTGAAAAAATAGTATATAAAAATGGAGCGGATTTTTTTACATTTGAGAACCATACGTTACATGGAAAACAGCTTTCGTATGAAACAGTGAAAACATTACAAGAGTTATTAAGAGGCGTTGTAACAAGGGAGAAAGGAACAGGAACGGCATTCCGCTCGTTACCGCTCAGTGTCGCTGGAAAATCCGGGACAGCGCAAACAGGGAAAGGGACGAGGGTGAATCGCTGGTTTGCAGGTTATTTTCCGTATGAGAATCCAAGATATGCTTTAGTTGTTGTAGATCTAGAGACTGATAACAAAGTGAATAAAGTCACACCTATTTTTAAAGATATGGTAGGAGCAATCTATCAATTGGAGAATGAAAAGTAATCTTGCAATTTATAGTGAATTGTTTTCATTTCATGAAAATATCATTGTAAATGTTCAACCTTTCTAGATTTAATGTTACAATAGCAATTAGGAAAAACTGCATGGAGGTTTGGAGAATGGCAGGAGGATCAAGATTCCAACAGAAACAACAAAAACGTCGTCAAAACGGTGTTTTAAATATTGCAATCGCTATTGTATTACTATTAGTAGCTATTGTAGCATATCAATTGTTCGTTCCTAGTACGAAAGAGCAAGCATCTTCTACTGATAAGAAAGTCTCTCAACAAACAACAAAGAATGAGAAAGCTGGAAAATCAGAAGATAAAGAATCTGCTAAGAAAAAAGAAAAAGAAAAAGAGCAAGCAGAAGCTAAGCAAAAAGCTGAAGAAGAGAAGTTAAAGGCTGAGGAAGAAAAGAAAAAAGCTGAAGAAGAAGCGAAAGCTAACGAGAAAGTATCAGCTGAAAAAACTGTATCCAAGGCAAAAGAGGCTTATACAAAACCTTCTTGGAAAGCTGTAGGAACAGAACAAGGTTCATCACCAGCGATGACGTTTAAACAGGGGTCATCAGATTGGAATGAGATGCAAAGTGCAATTGCTGCAGGTATTGAAGTACCGAAGGAGCAATTAGTATTCCATTTTGTTGGAAGAGACAAAACTGGAAAGAGTAAAGCTTATGGTGACGTTCAAGATAAGCAAAGTGGAAAAAGATATTACGTAAATATTGATTGGGTAGACAATGAGGGCTGGAAACCAGTACTTGTTCAAACTCTAAACTAAAAAAGAGAAGCTCCTTAGGAGCTTCTCTTTTTTAGTTAACGCAATTTCTTTAATTTAAAATGAACAACCGCGCTATAATACGGTCTTTTGCTTTCAGGATCCATAACCATTTGATGTGAGATGTGATGAACTTCAAGCATAAGTGCTTTATTATTATCGATTTGTTCACTAATTTTTCGTTCTAAAGAAGCTAAGTCTCCCGCTTCAAAAAATTCTACTTTATCTTCTAACATTTCAAAGGTAAATGACATGAAGACGGCCCCTCTCCTATGTAATCAACTATAGTGTAACAAAGAAAAGAAGGAAATACCATGTACATTTCAATTGACATTTTTAGAAAGAGGGAATATCATACTGATAAAACCGATAAGAAAAAGGGGAATTTTTATGGGCACAGAATTTAATGGTTTATTTGATGAGTGGGCTCATACGTACGACTCATTCGTACAAGGCGAAGATATACAATATAAAGAAGTTTTCGCCCATTATGAGGATATTCTAGAGGATGTAGTTAACAAGTCATTTGGTAATGTATTAGAATTTGGTGTCGGTACAGGTAATTTAACAAATAAATTATTACTTGCTGGCCGCACAGTTTACGGTATAGAACCGTCGCGTGAAATGCGTATGATTGCAAAAGAGAAATTGCCAAAAGAATTTTCGATTACAGAAGGTGATTTTCTTTCGTTTGAAGTCCCAAATTCAATTGATACCATTGTAAGCACCTATGCATTTCATCATTTAACAGATGATGAAAAAAATGTAGCGGTTGCGAAGTATAGTCAATTGCTAAACAAAGGTGGTAAAATAGTGTTTGCTGATACGATATTTGCAGATCAAGATGCATATGATAAAACTGTTGAAACAGCAAAACAAAGAGGTTTTCACCAGTTAGCAAACGATTTGCAAACGGAATACTATACACGTATTCCAGTTATGCAGACTATTTTTGAAAACAATGGCTTCCATGTAACGTTTACGAGATTAAATCATTTCGTTTGGGTAATGGAGGCAACTAAGCAATAGAAAGAGGGATTAGATTGAGAATTGCTGTAATTGGAGCAATGGAAGAAGAAGTACGTATTTTACGTGACAAATTAGAACAAGCAGAAACAGAAACGGTTGCAGGTTGTGAATTTACGAAAGGACTATTAGCAGGACATGAAGTAATCTTGTTAAAGTCTGGTATTGGTAAAGTAAATGCAGCGATGTCAACGACAATTTTATTAGAAAAATATAAGCCTGAAAAAGTAATTAATACTGGTTCAGCTGGTGGATTCCATCATTCTCTAAACGTTGGTGATGTAGTTATTTCCACTGAAGTTCGTCACCATGACGTAGATGTAACAGCATTTAACTATGAATATGGTCAAGTACCAGGAATGCCGCCTGGATTTAAAGCTGATGAGGCGTTAGTTGCATTAGCTGAGAAATGTATGCAAACTGAAGAAAATATTCAAGTTGTAAAAGGCATGATTGCAACAGGCGATTCATTTATGAGTGATCCGAACCGCGTTGCAGCCATCCGTGATAAATTTGAAAATCTTTATGCGGTAGAAATGGAAGCAGCAGCTGTCGCACAAGTATGCCACCAATATGAAGTTCCGTTTGTTATCATTCGCGCACTTTCTGATATTGCTGGTAAAGAATCAAATGTTTCATTTGATCAGTTTTTAGATCAAGCAGCTCTTCATTCTACAAACTTTATCGTAAAAGTGTTAGAAGAGTTAAAGTAATGTAACAAAAAGGCAACTGTCTCATATAAAGAAAATACATACAGTTGCCTTTTCTTTATTGGCAAACAAGGGGGAGAACACGATGAATGTATATCGTGGAGTTCATGAGTTAATTGGTCATACACCAATTGTAGAAATTACTCGTTTTTCACTTCCGAAAGGGATCCGCTTATTTGCAAAGCTTGAATTTTATAACCCAGGCGGAAGCGTTAAGGATCGTTTAGGAAGAGAATTAATCGAAGATGCGCTAGAAAAAGGGCTTGTTACCCAAGGTGGAACAATTATTGAACCGACTGCTGGGAATACTGGTATTGGACTGGCACTTGCAGCATTAGAACATGATTTACGTGTTATCGTTTGTGTACCAGAGAAATTTAGTATTGAAAAACAAGAATTAATGAAAGCACTAGGTGCAACGGTCGTGCATACACCGACTGAGCAAGGAATGACCGGTGCAATTGCAAAAGCAAAAGAATTAGTAAATGAAATACCGAATTCATACTCTCCAAGTCAGTTTGCGAATGAAGCAAACCCGCGTGCCTATTTCAAAACACTAGGTCCTGAACTTTGGGATGCACTGAATGGAGAGATTAACATATTTGTTGCTGGAGCAGGAACTGGCGGTACGTTTATGGGGACTGCATCTTATTTGAAAGAAAAAAATATAGATATTAAAACAGTTATCGTAGAGCCAGAAGGATCTATTTTAAATGGTGGTAAGGCTGGTTCACATGAGACCGAAGGAATTGGACTGGAATTTATCCCGCCATTTTTGAAGACATCTTATTTTGATGAAATTCATACGATTTCTGATCGAAATGCATTTTTACGAGTGAAAGAATTAGCGCAAAAAGAAGGACTTCTCGTTGGGAGCTCTTCAGGAGCAGCATTTCATGCGAGCTTACTTGAGGCAGAGAAGGCAGCACCAGGTACAAATATTGTAACCATTTTTCCTGATAGTAGTGAGCGCTATTTAAGTAAAGACATATACAAAGGATGGGAATAAAAAATGAGAGCAAAGACAAAGTTAATTCATGGTATTCGCATAGGAGAACCTTCAACTGGATCTGTAAACGTACCGATCTATCAAACAAGTACGTACAAACAAGAAGCGGTTGGTAAGCATCAAGGATATGAATATTCACGTACAGGTAACCCAACACGTGCAGCTTTAGAAGAAATGATTGCTGTATTAGAAAATGGTCATGCTGGATTTGCATTCGGTTCTGGAATGGCTGCTATTACAGCGACAATTATGTTGTTCTCAAAAGGTGACCACGTTATTTTAACAGATGATGTTTATGGTGGAACGTATCGTGTTATTACGAAAGTATTAAACCGCTTCGGTATTGAACATACATTTGTAGACACAACAAACTTAGAGGAAGTTGTAGAAGCAATTCGTCCAAATACGAAAGCGATCTATGTGGAAACACCAACGAACCCATTACTAAAAATTACTGATATTAAGAAAATATCTACTCTTGCTAAAGAGAAAGATTTATTAACAATTATTGATAATACATTCATGACGCCATATTGGCAGTCGCCGATTTCTTTAGGAGCAGACATTGTACTTCATAGTGCAACGAAATATTTAGGAGGTCATAGTGACGTAGTTGCAGGTCTAGTAGTGGTAAATAGCCCACAACTAGCAGAAGACCTTCACTTTGTACAAAACTCAACAGGAGGTATTCTTGGACCACAAGATAGCTTCTTACTACTTCGCGGTTTAAAAACATTAGGAATTCGTATGGAAGAACATGAAACGAATTCACGCGCTATTGCTGAATTCTTAAATAATCATCCAAAAGTAAATAAAGTATATTACCCAGGTCTTGAATCACATCAAAACCACGAATTAGCAACAGAACAAGCAAATGGATTTGGTGCTATTATTTCGTTTGATGTAGATAGTGAGGAAACATTAAATAAAGTACTTGAGAAACTGCAATACTTTACACTTGCTGAAAGCTTAGGAGCAGTAGAAAGTTTAATTTCTATCCCATCTCAAATGACACATGCATCAATCCCAGCAGATCGCCGTAAAGAATTAGGAATTACAGATACATTAATTCGTATTTCTGTCGGTATTGAAGATGGTGAAGATTTAATTGAAGATTTAGCACAAGCGCTAGCGTAATAAAAAATGCACTGCTAATGTGGAGCAGTGCATTTTTATTATGTTAATTTGTGAAACATTTCACAAATTAGACATACACAAATGAAATGATTTCATGTATATTGAATTCATGAAATGTTATTCACGAGTAAACTTGTGAAATGTTTCACAAACAATGGGGTTCATGTAGGACGGTAACTCTATTTTTTTTCGCTAATCGGGACTTATTATGACCTGTAGGGACTTATAAAGACCGTGATAACAGAATAGGAGGAAATTTACATGGTAGTCAAAGAGAAAGTTGTAAATGAAATGCAAGAGGTAAAAGAGATGATTGATACGTTAGTAAATAACGGTCAACAAGCTTTACAAGCATTAGAAAGTTTTACACAAGAGCAGATTGACAACATTGTTCATGAAATGGCATTAGCAGGTGTTGATCAACATATGCCACTTGCAAAATTGGCTGTTGAAGAAACAGGCCGTGGTGTCTATGAAGACAAATGCATTAAAAATATTTTTGCCACTGAATATATTTGGCATAGTATAAAGCAAGATAAAACGGTAGGAATTATTCACGAAGATCCTCATGAAGAAATAATAGAAATTGCAGAACCTGTCGGTGTAGTAGCTGGGGTAACACCAGTAACGAATCCAACGTCGACAACAATGTTTAAAGCTTTGATTGCGATAAAAACGAGAAATCCAATTATTTTCGCATTTCATCCTTCTGCACAAAATTGTTCGGTGGCAGCAGCGAAAACCGTATATGATGCAGCAATGAAAGCTGGTGCACCAAAACATTGTATTCAATGGATTGAAAGACCGTCTGTCGAAGCGACAAAACAATTAATGAACCATGAGGGTGTGGCACTCGTTCTAGCAACTGGAGGCGCTGGTATGGTGAAATCAGCTTACTCTACTGGAAAACCAGCACTAGGTGTAGGTCCTGGTAATGTACCGTGTTATATAGAAAAATCAGCACATGTAAAACGAGCTGTTAATGATTTAATTTTATCGAAAACATTTGATAACGGTATGATTTGTGCATCGGAACAAGCAATCATTGTCGATAAAGAAATCTATGATGATGTTAAAACAGAAATGATCGAAAACAATTGTTACTTTGTAACAGAAGAAGAAAGAAAAAAATTAGAAAAGCTCGTTATAAATGAAAATACATGTGCAGTAAATAGTGATATTGTAGGAAAATCAGCACAGTATATTGCCGAATTAGTTGGGATTACTGTTCCTGAACATACAAAAATGCTTGTAGCTGAAATTCAAGGTATCGGAGCAGCATACCCGTTATCTCGTGAGAAACTGAGCCCAGTATTAGCCTGTGTGAAGGCGAATTCATTAGAAAAAGGATTTACATATTGCGAAGAAATGTTGAACCTCGGTGGTTTAGGACATTCAGCAGTTATTCATTCTACAAATAAAGAAGTGCAAAAGCAATTTGGATTACGTATGAAAGCTTGCCGTCTCATTGTAAATGCACCTTCATCACAAGGTGGAATAGGGGATATATATAACGGATTTATTCCATCACTTACACTTGGTTGTGGTTCTTACGGAAAAAATTCAGTTTCCCAAAATGTAACAGCGACTCATTTATTAAATATAAAAAGGCTGGCAAATAGAAAAAAGAATATGCAGTGGTTCAAATTGCCGCCAAAAATTTATTTTGAAAAACATGCTACAGCGTATTTAGCAAATATGCCTAACATTTCACGTGCATTTATTGTAACGGATCCTGGAATGGTTGAACATGGCTATGTGGATACAGTCACGCACTATTTAAACAAGCATGCAAATGATGTGAAAATTGAAGTTTTCTTTGAGGTCGAACCAGATCCATCAGATGAAACTGTCTTTAAAGGTGCGGAAATGATGAGAAGCTTTAAGCCAGATGTAATTATCGCACTTGGTGGTGGTTCAGCTATGGATGCAGCAAAAGGAATGTGGTTATTCTATGAGCATCCAGAAACGACATTCTATGGCATTAAACAGAAGTTTTTAGATATAAGAAAACGTACATGTAAATATCCGGAATTAGGAAATAAGGCGCAGTTTGTTGCGATTCCAACAACATCAGGAACAGGATCAGAAGTGACACCATTTGCGGTTATTACAGATAAGAAAAATAATATAAAGTATCCGCTCGCAGATTATGAATTAACACCAGATGTAGCAATTGTTGATCCGCAATTTGTAATGACAGTACCGCCACATGTAACAGCAGATACTGGTATGGATGTTTTAACACATGCAATTGAGGCGTATGTGTCTGTTATGGCAAATGACTATACAGATGGATTAGCATTAAAAGCTATTGATCTCGTATTCAAATATTTACCGAGAGCATATAAAGATGGAAATGATGAAGAAGCACGGGAAAAAATGCATAACGCTTCTGCAATTGCAGGGATGGCATTTGCAAATGCTTTTCTAGGTATTAATCACAGCTTAGCACATAAAATTGGTCCAGAATTCCATATTCCGCACGGACGTGCAAATGCAATTCTTATGCCGCATGTAGTCCGCTATAATGCTATTAAGCCAAGAAAACACGCATTGTTCCCAAAATATGAGCACTTTGTAGCAGATGAACGCTATGCACATATTGCGAGAATGCTCGGGCTTCCAGCAAGCTCAGTAGCAGAAGGTGTGGAATCACTCGTCAAAGCAATTATTGAGCTTGGAAAAAGCTTAAATATTAATATGAGTATTGCCGGACAAGGGGTAGATAAAGAGCAATTTGAAGAGGTTGTTGGAGTATTAGCAGAAAGAGCTTTTGAAGATCAATGTACAACTGCTAATCCAAAGTTACCGCTTATTTCAGAGCTGAAAGAAATTTATATGGAAGCATATAAAGGTGAATAATGATTAAAAAAGAGCCACAGTAAAGCGGCTCTTTTTTTGTTGGAAAACATCTCCCAGAATGGCTGTATTTACTGGTCTTTCAGTTTCATAGAATATGATAAAGTGAAATGGAGGAGTGAGAATATAATGAAAGAATTACAAGGGAAAATAGAAGATTATACTAGGTTCGGACAAATTCTTCTCGCTGTAAGTACATTGTTAATGGTTGGCTTGTTGATTCCGGATGGAGCAAAAGAGACAATCCAATTTTTTGTTATGATGGGGAGCATCGTTATATTTTTAAGTTTATCGTTCTTTTTCTTTCAGCGTGTGAAAGTGATGCGTGACCAGTTAGAGGAAAATGAATGTGAATAATATTGTTAACTAGAGCACGGCGAAAAGAAAGAATCTTTTTGTCGCGCTTTTTGTTTTTTGTAGAAAAATGTATGCGTTTCATGTTGACAATGATAATCCTTATCAATTAAAGTAGAATAGTGGTTAATGATTATCATTATCAATTAGAGGTGAAGGAATGAAAAAATCTATTACGCTATTTACAGCGTTTTTATCTATTTTTTTCTTGTTAATAGGTTGCAGTGCCAAAGAGGACGAAAAAGCGTCTGCAACCAAAACAGAAAAAGGAAAAGAAAAAATCGAAATTACCGACCTGTCAGGGAGAAAGGTAACATTCGATAAAGTACCAGAAAGTTTTGCAACATTAAGTATGGGAGACATGGATATTATTCATGCTTTAGGTGGAAAAGTAGTAGGTCGTTCGGATACGAAATTAACTCTTCCAGAGGAGTTAAAGAAAGCAAAAGTAATCGGGAATGCACATCAACCGAACTTTGAGCAAATTGCTAGTTTAAAGCCCGATGTACTTGTTGCTAACAATGGATTCCAAAAGAATGTGCCAACGGTTGAAGGACAGGGAACGAAAGTAATCATTTCTTCTGCGAATTCTGTACAAGATATTCAAAAGAATATTGAATTATATGGAACGGTAATGAAGAAAGAAGATAAAGCAAAAGAACTTAATCAAAAAATCAATGATCAAATGAAGAAATATGAGAAAAAGAGCGATGTGAAAGCATTGCTAGTGTATGGCGCACCAGGTACTTATTTAGCGGCATTACCAACATCTTTATCAGGTGATGTTTTAGAAAAAACAGGCGGGAAAAATATTGCTTCTGATTTTCCAGAAACGAAAGAATATCCGCAATATGCACAGCTAAGTGTAGAACGTATTATTGAGGCGAATCCAGATGTCATTTATTTAATTACACACGGAGATCCAAAAAGTGTGAAAAAAGCATTCGAAGGCGAAATGATGAAAAATGAAGCGTGGAAAAATTTAGATGCAGTAAAACAAAACCGCGTAGTTATTTTGCCACCTGATTTATTTGGATCTAATCCTGGGACAAAAGTTACAGAAGCAATGGACTTTATGTATAAAAGTATACAAGATGTAAGGAAATGATACGTATGGAAAGTAGTGAAGTAGTAAGAGAAAAGGAACATCCTTTTGCGAAAAAAAGATGGATAATAGCAGTTACTTTAGTTGTATTAACAATTCTAGGCCTCTTTTACGGACTTTTCGCAGGAAGTTTATCTTTTTCTGTACGAGACATTCTAACAGGTATACAAGATGAAGGTTCGACAGTTCATCGAATTGTATGGGATCTTCGCATACCGAGAGTTCTCGTTGGGTTTATAGTAGGAACATGTTTAGCTGCATCTGGTACACTGCTGCAAGGGGTTATGAGAAACCCTCTTGCAGATCCTGGTATTATCGGGGTTTCATCTGGGGCAGGCCTTGTAGCAATTGTCATCATGATTTTATTCCCACAGCATCTAGCTTTTTTACCACTAGGGGCGTTTTTAGGAGCTTTCATAACAGCGATGGTTATTTATGCTTTATCATGGCAAAAAGGGGCACCACCTTCAAGAATCGTCTTAGTAGGAGTGTCAATCAATGCATTAATTGGTGCAGCAACGTCAGCTTTAATGTTATTACATAGTGACAAAGTACAATCCGTGTTACCGTGGCTAGCGGGCGGCATTGGTGGTGTAAGTTGGGCACATTTAAACATGATTATTTATTATGCAATATTCGCCATTATATTAGCTTTCTTTGGTATTAAGCATATTCGAGTGTTAATGCTTGGAGATGAAATGGCAAAACTATTAGGACATAATGTGGAAAAAAGTCGGTTTTATTTAATCGTAGTAAGTACATTATTAGCTGGAATTGCGGTAAGTGTGTCTGGTCTTATTGGATTTGTCGGTCTTGTCGTACCACATATGCTACGTTTATTAGTTGGAAATGATTATAGATATTTGCTACCTTTATCATGCCTTGGCGGCGGGGTATTACTTGTTTTTGCGGATGCAATAGCTCGAAGTTGGTTTGACCCAATCGAATTGCCTGTTGGTATTTTACTGTCCTTCTTAGGTGGTCCTTTCTTCTTATATTTAATTCATAGAGGAGGAAAACAACGTGATTTCCGTTAACAAAGTGTTTTATGCACACTCTGAAAGATTTCAAATGCAAAATATGAATGTACATATTAAGGCTGGAGAAATCGTTAGTTTAATTGGTCCGAATGGATCGGGAAAATCTACTTTGCTTCGTTTAATAGCAAGGCTACTGAAACAAAGCGAAGGGGACATCATTTTAGATGGGAAAAATATTCATATGATGAAGAGTGCTGATGTAGCGAAGCAATTAGCGATGTTACCACAAATGCATGATCATCAATTAGATTTGACAGTGAAAGAACTAATTGAGTTCGGAAGAGGTCCACATAAATCATGGAGTAGCCGCTTAAATAAAGAAGATGAAGAAATTGTTGATTGGGCATTGTCTGTTACAAATCTTGAAGGGTATGAATATCGTCTTTTACATTCTTTATCAGGAGGGGAACGGCAACGTGCTTGGATTGCGATGACGCTAGCGCAACGTACAAATGTCTTATTATTGGATGAACCAACAACCTTTTTAGATATCGTTCACCAGTTGGAAGTAATGGAACTTGTGAAACGATTAAATGAGGAGTTTGGAATGACAATTATAATGGTTTTACATGACATTAACCAAGCTGCTCAATATAGCGATCGTTTACTCGTATTAAAGCGAGGAAAGATTCAGTATGATGGTATACCAGAAGAAGTACTATGCCATGAAATGTTTCAACATGTATTTGGCATAGATGTAGATATTTTTCAAGGAAATGACAAACCGTTTTTTACACCGAAACGAATTTCTAGAAGGGGAGAAGAGCGATGCAAACAGAAGAGCGTATTACCACTGAATTAGTAAGAGAATTTGTTATGGCAGCTCACGGGGATTTAGAGAAAGTACAAGAGCTATTGGTTGAATCACCAAGCTTACTTCACGCCTCTTATAATTGGGGTGGATCAGATTGGGAAAGTGCGTTAGGCGCATCGGCACATGTAGGTCGTAAAGATATTGTTCTTTATTTACTAGAAAAGGGTGCTCGGATGGATATTTTTGCAGCAGCTATGCTTGGTGAATTAGAAGTTGTACAAGCTATTTTAGTAGCTCAACCAGAAGCATTGCGTGCATCTGGCCCTCATGGTATTTCTCTTCTTCAACATGCACGAATGGGTGGAGAGAAATCTAAGCGTGTATATGATTATTTAGCAATACTATCTTAATGAACGAAGGAAGTTCTTATGTGCGGTAAACTTTTCACTTGAAACAATTGGAAAGTTTACCGCCCGTTAGAACGGGATAAGTATCTAGTATATTTGAAAATCCTACACCCCCCTCAATTGTAGTTTTCTTTATGCTAGTTATGATATGGATGCAGTGGACAATATTTGTCTACTGCTTTTTTTAGTTATTAAGAATGAATATTCTGTATTTTATCGTTGGTTCATTTATCCCGCTATTTTCCAGGCAGTAAGACTCCCGCCTAAAAATTCGGCTAAAGCAAAGAAGTTAGACGGGAGATCCACTGCCCGTAAACGCCTAGTTGGTGAAGGCTAATAATCAGTGGGGATGAACAAAATTTCCCACTGATTAAAGTTTCACTTTATAATAAATAGTAACATTTCGTATACACACAAAACGTGATCGTGAAATGAAGAAAAAATTAGTGGAAAGGAGTGCCAGCATGTTTCATACAGAACGTTTACAAATTCGCAAATATACAATGGATGATTTACAGTTCTACGCTTCACTATGGGGGAACGAGAAGGTAATGCGTTATATTGGAAATGGGACGTTAAAAACATATATGCAGTGTAAAAAAAGTCTGGAGGAATGGGTGATTCCTAGCTATAAAAACGGTCTCGGTTTATTTGTATTGATTGAAAAGGAAACGGGAACAAGAATTGGTCATGCAGGGCTGGTAAAGCAGAAGATAGATGGAAAAGAGGAAATTGAAATTGGTTATTGGTTACTTCCTCAGTATTGGGGAAAAGGGTATGCAAAAGAAGCGGCGGCAGCATTTCGTGACTACGGTTTCCAAGCATTACGAATGAATAAATTAATTTCTCTTATTAATCCGAATCATCCCGCCTCAATATTTGTTGCTAGAAAAACCGGGCTCAGCTATGAGAAAACAACGTCATTTCATGGAATCGATGTTCTAGTTTATTCTATTAAGCGTGTTGGATGAAAAAATTACTTTTTTAAAGGTAAATTGCATTTTTTGAAGAATGGTATATGAAAATAAAGGGAGGGGTTACATGTACATTTATCATAATGGACTTATTATTCGTGAGGGAACGAGTAACGTACCAGCATATGCAATTAAAGCTTTGTTTGAAGATGCCGGTTGGAGTAATGATAATATCCCTTCTTGGCAAATTGAAAAATTTACGATAGCATTCGAAAATTCAACATGGGCTTTCACAATTTGGGATGAGGAAGAGATGGTTGCGATGGTTAGAGTCATTTCTGATGGAATTATGATTGCGAACATAGTAAATTTAGTTGTGAAGTGTGAATATAGAGGGAAGGGATTAGGTAAGAAGCTTGTAGCTCTTTGCCTGCAAAAACTTCCCCACGGTGATTGGTTTGCGCATACATCAGCGAACAATTTTGATTTTTATAGAAGTTGTGGATTTGAAGTTAGAGAGCTATCGAGAAATGGAACATGTGCGTATTATGGATACCAAGTCGCGAAAAGAGATGGTCACCGATAAATGAATGGAAAGTAAAAAAGTATAGCGAGGTAATTTTGAGACTTTTGATAATAGAGAATGGATTGAGGCTCGTTTTATGATAAAATAAAAGAAAATTCTGTTTATTATTAGGGGGATAAAAATGAGTGTAAAAGCTGGGGATGTATTTAAATATGAAAGAAGATTTACTGAGGAAGAAGTTTTTGAATTTGCAAATATTACCGGTGATAAAGGTAGACACCATGTGGAATACGATGAAAATGGAAGATTAATGGTTCATGGTTTATTGACTGCTAGCATTGGGACGAAAGTGGGAGAAGAGTTACATTACATAGCAAGAGAATTAGTAAGTGAGTTTATTAGACCAGTTTTCACAGGAGATACGATCACTTGTGAACTAACTTTAACAAATGTTGAGCAAATGGAAGGCTATAAAAAAGTTTCAATCGAGTCAGTTTATCGCAATCAGCATGAAAAGACTGTACTAGTTGGGACAAGTTATGGAATTATAAGGGGATAAAAAAGAAGCCTGTTTAACAGGCTTCTTTTTTTATTATTTAATAAACACGTTTTCGATTTTCCGCATAACTCGAGATGAGTAATAATGCAGTTTCTTCTCCTATATTACGAACAATATGAGGAACGCATGCATTCCATGAGAAAGAATCACCTTCTTCTACAATTGCAATATCTTCACCGTGCTGAACTTCTAGTTTTCCGCGTAATACAAGGTGACATTCTTCCCCTTCATGGGCATTTGGTGAGTTTTCTTTCGGGAATCCAGTAGGGATTTCTACTAAAGATAGGCGAAGGCCCCCTTGCTCCGCAACATGTTCAATTCTTTGCTCATCTTTGCCGTATACACTGTATTTCCGTTCTTCTTTTTTGACAATTTTTAATCGATCTTTTTGCTCTAACAATAAATAGGGAAGGGGAACGTTTAAAAAATTGGAGATCGTTTCTAAAGTTGAGATAGATGGTGATGTTTTATTATTTTCAACCTGACTCATAAATCCTTTAGAAAGACCTGTTCCCTCGCAAATTTGTGCAATTGTTATGCCTCTACGTTGACGAATTTCACGTATTGCAGAACCAATATTCATAAAATCAAGCTCCTTTTTGTAAACAACTATTTGTATCATAGCAAAAAAAATATATTTTTTCCCAGTGAAAATGAATTGACGAATAAAAAAAATTAGTGTATGTTTTGTAATGTAAATAAAAGTTTTGTATAAGAAAACTATAAAGGAGAGAATGAAATGAATCAACATATTGGTAACTTAATTATTCGTATCGTGTTAGGGGTAACATTCTTTATGCACGGTTTAACAAAATTCCAATCAGGAATTGACAATATTGCAGGATGGTTTACAAGTATTGGTTTACCAGGAGGACTTGCATACGGTGTAGCAACGTTTGAATTAGTTGGAGGTCTATTATTAATTCTAGGTTTAGGTGTAAGATATATTGGATTATTATTTGCACTTGTTATGGTTGGAGCAATCGTAAAAGTGAAATGGTCAGCTGGTTTATTGGGAGATGGAAAAAATCCTGGTTTCGAATTAGAACTTGCATTATTAGCAATGGGTGCATACTTATTTATTGCAAAAGCTGATGGTTTTGTAGATAATTTCTTAAAAGAAAAAATGTCAAAGAAGAACTAATTTAAATGGGGGGCTAACAAGATGAGTTTTCAACTTCATCCCGATACAACACTTGATGTTGTTCATTTATACGTATCTAATGTAAAGAAATCACTAGAGTTTTATACGGAAGTACTAAGTATGAAGGTGCTAAGAGAAGAAGAAGCAGTCGTTACATTTGGGAATGAAAATGATGAACCACTTCTTATCATTGAAGAAAAGAAAGAAGCTTTTCCGAAGCAAAGAGGAAGAACAGGGTTATATCATTACGCAATTTTATTACCAAGTAGACAGGATTTAGCGAATGTTCTTCGTCATCTTGTAGAGATGGTATATCCACTACATGGCGGAGCCGATCATTACTTTAGTGAAGCTCTTTATTTAGCTGATCCAGATGGAAACGGGATTGAAATTTATCATGATCGACAAAAAGAAGTTTGGCGTGATGAGAATGGAGAACTCCCATTTGTTAGTAACCCGTTAGCTGGTGAAGAATTATTACAGCAAGGAAGTACATGGAATGGCTTTCCAGCTGGTACTGTGATGGGGCATATTCATTTTCATGTAGCTGATTTAGAGGAAGCGAAACGTTTCTATGTTGATGGTCTTGGTTTTGAAGTAACGATTCCAGCTCGTAATGGAGCATTGTTCGTATCTGCAGGTGGTTATCATCATCATATCGGTTTAAATACATGGCAAGGTGAAGGGGTACCACCGCAAATGCCAGGTTCTGTTGGTTTGAAATATTTCACAGTTGTACTAGCGAATGAAAAACAAAAAGAGCAAGTATGTGAAAGCTTAAAAAATATTGGCAAGATTGCTACGTACAAAGATGGAATATTACAAGTCGAGGATCCATTTGGACATTGTATCCATTTCAAAATAAAAGGAGAAGCCTAAAAAGGCTTCTCCTTTTATTTTCTTAAAATTGCTTTTTCGTTTTGTAAAAATAGTTCATCAAATTGTTTTGCAAGCTCAAAATCTAGTTTCGTTAAACCTTTTGCATTCCAAGATGACAAAGTAATAATAACTGCTTTATACTGGATAAGGATAAATGGATGGTGATTATGTTCTTCTGATAGTTTGGCGGCTTCAGAGACAAATTCGACTCCTTTTAAGTAGTCGGAAAACATATATTTTCGTTCAATCCATTTCTCATCTTTTACCATCCATTTATCTACCTTCAATAATTCTTCGTGAACTTCTTCTTCAGTTAATCTTAGCATCATTTTTCACATCCTTTACTGGAAGTAACGCAAGACCATTGTTAATAAGGCGTGTTACAGCTTCGTCAGTTGTGAAAGTAGAAAGTTGATGTAGTAATGCTGCCGATGTTTCATGCCCTTTGTTATGCTCTAAAAGTAACTCTAATACTTCAAGGCGCAGCAACCATTCTTTCGCATAAAATTTATTTAATACTTCTTGAATTGCTACTAATTGATCGATATGCGCGTCGTGTAAAATCCCTTCACTTCGAATATCTCGAACTGTTTGATACATACGTTCAAGTTCATTCAGTACAAGTGGAGCAGGAATTTCGTGAACTTCTTCATCCATTGGGAAAAATGCTGCGGCATCTGCGGCACCTGGGAATACTGAAGTGATTTGTGAGCCAACAGCCATATCAAATGCGCCCCATGAAGCATCAAATAAAACGCGGGCGTTATAAGTAACTGTGCAATCGATAAAGGAAATAAGAGCAATTTTCTTATCGTTTTTTACAATATCTGTTACTGTTCCTTTTACATGAATACCACTTGCAAAAGTAAACTCAGCGATAGTTCCAATTGTAATTCCTAATGATTGTAGTTGTTCGTCTGTACAATTTTCTAATGCAATATTTTCAGTGAGTAATCCAATCGGTGTTCCAAATCCGTCACTGTGTACAGAAGTAGAATGATTTGCTAACTGTTTATTATGAAGCGCTAATGCCGTTGGCGAATTTGTTCGCATGTAAATTAATTCACCTGCATCGTTTTCAATTGTCTCGCTAAATGTACCTGTAATTTGTAATCCACTATTTAGCTCAGCTGTTGCATAGTTCTCAGAGCGAATTGCTTTTTCTAAACCTTCTTTTCCACCTGTTTTAAAGGCCATTGTTTTAGAAAATGTTTCAAGCGCATCTGTTAATTCTTCAAAGGATTCACAAACAAATAGTTGTGGTTGCATTTTTGTTACATCATAAGTTGTCCCTATACATGCTTCGATAGAAAATGGAACCTTTTCTACAGCGTCTGTTAAGCAATGTTTGCTTTCGCCAACAGAAGAAAGGAGACCAGCACCATATATCTTTGGATCATCTATATTTCCGATCAATCCATATTCTACTGTCCACCAGAAAAGACGTGAAATTTGTTCAGCTTCTGATAAACCAGAAACTAAGTTTTGTTTTTCAATTACAGCATTTTCAGCAGCCTTAACTTCATCAGGAGTAGAAGTAGGGCTTTCTTTTACTATCGTTAATGTACGAACAGCTTCAAATGCATCATGTTCTTCTTTTGTAGAGAAAGCTTTTGCACCAATTTGCCCAAAACGTTTCACATATTTTGCATATGTAGGATCAAGTAAAATCGGTGCGTGTCCTGCGGCTTCGTGTACGATATCTGGAGCTGGTGTGTACTCGATATTTTCTACTTTCCGAATATCTGTTGCGATCGGTAGTAATCCGTGTCCTTGAAAATCGAAGAATGCTACGCCGGGAATAAGTCCGTCAATCGTTACAGCGCCCCAGCCACTTGGTGCCAAACACTCATTCATTTCTTCTACTTTTGGAATTGCATCTATATTAATACCAGATGATTGTAGTCCGTTCACATAGGCTGGATGAGCAACGTCTTTTAAGAAGCTATGATTTTGTCTCATAATGTAACGCCACACAGCGTGATTCACCGGTGTGTATTGATCATAATGTTGTGTGGATACGAATGGTTTTAAATGCGATGGAATTTCTGTTTTCTTTGTCATTTAGACATCCTCCTTTTTTTCTATAAAATTGAATATCGATTTCGTATAGCTTGTATCACCTCCCTTCATTATTTGTAAGCGCTTATAAAATTTTATCATAAGATTCGGAATTATTTAACATCTGTTTCTGTGAGAAATAGAAAAAGCCCCTATCGGAAAATCCGATAGGGGCGAAAGAATCGCGGTACCACCCTATTTGTAAGTGAAAATATACTTACATCTCAATTAATGATAACGGAAAAATTCCGTCTTTTCCTTCATGCATAAAAGCACTACGAAAAAGAAGCTCCAGAATTGTAATTCATACTTATATATGTGCTAATTTCCACCGACCATTAGCTCTCTGTAACAGGGATATAAGATACTACTGCGATTCTTTCAACGCGTATATATGAAATTGTGTAAGAGGATGGACGCAAAAAAGTCCCTATCGGAAAATCCGATAGGGACGATAAAAATCGCGGTACCACCCTATTTGTAAACAACTAATTGTTTACCACTCACTTTACGATAACGGAAAGATCCGTCTTTCTCTTCATGCATAAAAAGCATTACGGGAAAGAAGCTCCAGAATTGTAATTCACGCTTGTATATGTACTGATTCGCACCAACCATCAGTTCTCTGAGACAGTGATATAAGTCGCTACTAGTATTCCTTCAAAGCCGATATATAATTCGTTCAACTAAACTATGTTTTGTATTATAAAACTATATTAAAAAAATTGTCAACAAAAATTTTTTATCCCGTGTTAATGAGCAGTAAAATTCCTACCTCAAAATTCGGTTGGAGCAAAGAAGTGAGATGGGAGATTAACTGCCCGTAACTCCCGATTGGTGAAGGGTAATAATCAGTGGGGATGAACGAAATCTCTACTGATTAAAGTTTCACTTTATTTCACTTCTAAATTAACAGTTAAATTAGAGGTATTGCCAGCTGCATCAGTTGCTACAATGTGAATAGTATTCTTTCCTTCTTGTAATTGAGTACGATCGAAATAAATGTCATAGCTTTTATCCCAAGGGTTCAGGAATGCCTGGTCCCATACACCATTTCCGTTAATTTCATATTGCATTCTCACTGGAATACCAGGTGCTATCCAACCAGATTCTGACATCCAATCTAGTAGAATATCATCAACTTTTCCTCTAATTACGAGATTTTCTTGGTCAACTTCGTATGTTAACTTAGGTGCAGTTCGATCAAGAAATACAGCAGCTGTTTGTTTTGTTTCTCCGCCAGAATTAGAAGCAACTGCTTCGATTTGATATAGCCCGTCAGCTAAAGGAGTGCCATCGGTTTTTGTACCATTCCATTTGAAAGGTTTGTATCCAGGAGTTGCATTTTTAGCTTGATGGATAATCCCTTGATACGTTACACGTTCTTTCGTAACTAAATTTGCATGCAATGTTACATCATCCACAGGCGCAACTAAATAGTAGTTGATGAGATTATCATCTAGTACGTGGTCGCCATTTGGGCTAAAAGTAGAATTAATAATTTCAAGTCCATCGATACGTTTATAATCTTTAGGATCGATACTAAATGTGAATGGAATTCGAATTTCTTCTTTTGCCCCTTGTTCTTTTACATATACATTTCCAGTATACACACCTTGTGGTAGTGAGCTATCTACAGTGATAGTAAATGGTTTTTCGGTACTACTATTCGGTTGAATGCTAATCGATGAAGGGACAGAAGCTTTTACTTTTGTGTTTGCATCTAGTAACTCCACACGAGTTGAAAAACTTTTCTTTTTACTAGAAAGGTTTTGTAATGTAACATTTTGCGTCAGTTTTACTTTTCCGCTATTTGGCTTAATAAGACCAAAGCTGACATTGTTAGGTTTTACTAATACATTTGTTTGAGCTGCTTTCGGAATGTTAATTAAACCTGATCCTTGTGCCATAACAGGGTATGTATTTTCATTGACATCATGTAATGTTTTTGCATTGTTAGCAAGAGCCGCTTTCAATTGTTCTGTCGTCCAATCAGGATGCATTTGACGCAAGAGGGCAACCGCTCCAGCTACTTGCGGAGCAGCCATACTTGTTCCGTTATGCGATTCATAGCCGCCTCGCGGTACTGTACTAGTAATTTGTACTCCAGGTGCAACAACATCAGGCTTTATTAGCCAACTTCCTTGTGATGGTCCTCTTGAACTAAAGTTACCGATAAGTTCTGTTTGCTTTGGTTGTCCAATTTTTATATTTTTCTTTCGTTTTGTAATTAAAGTTTTTAATTCTTCCCCATTTGTATTTGATAATTGCATTACTGGGACAGCTAGATGTTCACGTGAAAAATATTCCGGCATCATATTAATTTCTTTTTCGCTAGAGATTAATAACACACCAAGTGCCCCAGCTTGCTTCGCTTGTTCTGCTTTTACTAATGTACTAGAAGTACCTTGTAAAATAAGTGCGAATTTCCCTTTCACATCTTGTTTTGCATAATCACTTGGATTGCCATAACCAACGTATACAAGAGGGGAATCATTTCCTATTGGAAAATCGGATTTTGATAACGGTAACCCTTGATATGTTTTGCTGGAACCAGCTACTTGGAATGTTGGAAACGGGATAGAAACCGTAGATGCTCCAACAGAAATGACACTACTTGCGTTACCGGGAGCATCAACAGACCAAGGTTTTGGTCCGTCATTTCCATTTGAAACGACAGTAGTAACACCAAGTTTCGCTGCTCGTTCTAACGTTAATGTTACAGGCTGATCAGGTACATTTAAATCCTGCCCAAGGGAGAGATTTAACACATCTGCACCATCTTGAATCGCTCGCTCAATCCCTTGGATAATATCATCTGTTGTACCAGTTCCACCGTCATTCATTACACGATAGGCTAGAATAGAAGCGTTTGGAGCAACGCCTTTAATTTTTCCATTACCCGCAATAATTCCAGCTACATGAGTACCATGTACGTTACCATCCATTGGATCGCTATCTTCATCAACCGTGTCATATCCACCGATATAATTTGCCTTTAAGTCAGGGTGTGTATAGTCTACGCCAGAGTCGATAATGGCTACTTTCATGCCTTTTCCATCAAGCGGTTTGCCAGATTGATCTTTTAAATTCCACGCGTCAGGTGCACCAATTGTCGGTCCACCGATATTTGGTGCTTCTTCGTTAGTAGTACTTTTTGATGTTTCATGCAATTTATATGTTAAGTTCGGATAGACTGCTTTTACTTCAGGTAAAGAGGCAAGAGAGGTAATTTGATCTCCAGGAACTGAAATAGAGAATCCGGAAAATAACGTATTATACACTTCTTTAATTTTTGCACCAGGTGCTTTTTCTTTTATTTTCTTAGTCGTATCTTCTTGTGCTTTTTTTAGTTCAGCATGATAAGACTGCGCATTACTATTTTGTAAATCTGGAGCATGCTGAATATTACTTTGAGCAGCGAGAGGTGCATGTTGCAATTCTACAATTACTGATATTTCTTTTGTTGTTTTCGTTTCAACATTTTGAGCAATTTTATGTTCTCCCCACTGTTCAATCGTTGTTTTTAATTGTGGACTAAATTGCTTCTCCTTTTGTAGTGATTCAGCATGAGTGCTTAAAGCTCCAAAACTAGAAAAGACAAGCGCCATGCTTAATAGTGTAGATGTAGTTTTTTTCATTGATACTCCCCCTAATAAAAAGTGCCAATATTCAGAAATGGAATCTTACATTTTAGTTAGAACTTATAAATATAAATGTTGGCTAAACTATACTTTCGATATAATTCATACCAATCCTCTATGAATTGAAAATTTCTTGGGAAATTTTTTCTGATTATGTCGAATCGATATTTTTCACATATTGTAGGAAGAAAGTGAGGAATGCTATGAGGGAAATGGAGTGATGGTATGAAAAGGCTAATAGTAAGTGGTAGTGTAGTGTTGTTTATGTTTTTATGTTCTATCGCTATTACTAGCGCAGAAAATAATAGTGTGAAAGTTGCTTTTATTCGTCATCATAACCTTTGGATTAAAGTTGATGGGAAAGAAAAACAACTTACAAAAGGAGAGAACATAACAGGGCCAAAGTGGTCACATGATGGAGAATGGCTGGCATATGTAAAAGGGGAGAAACAAAATATTCTTGAGTTATATCGGCTGAAAGATGGAAAGAAAGTTACGCCGTTTCACTCAGAAGCATCGAATTATCAATGGTCACCAACAGAAAATATAATTGCATTTATATTTACAGGTACATTGAATACATTTGATGTAGAAAAAAAGAATGCAGATTTTGAAAATGTATCGGCTGGTGTGGGTGATTATGCATGGTATCCTGATGGAAAGAACTTTCTTGTATCCTCTGAAGCGCACTTACTTCCAACAGGATGGACAGGGGCTCAGCTATATGAAGTGCAAAAAGATGCACATATGAATCCTCACAAAATGAAGCATTTGTATGCATTGCCAAATGAACATGATGATTTTCTAGCGCTAGTAGCAAGTGGCTTTAAGTGGTCACCAGATCAAAAGTGGATTTCATTTTTAGCGGTACCGACAGCTTCATGGTCAGCTGATAGTAATACGCTTTGCTTAGTTCGAGCAGATGGTAGTCGGTTTGAAATAGTAGATCAAATGCTATTAAATACAGAATGGTTCAAATGGGCGCCATCAAAAAACATATTGGCTTATATTGAAGGAAGCGGGAGAGTTGCATTAGAGAATAAACATTTAAAAATAAAAGAACTGCCAGCACTCCAGCAGCAAACATTTACGCCGAAAGGATATGTGGATTGGGATTTTACATGGAAGAACGATAATGTAATTATCGTTTCACGAGCAAAAGAGGGAGGGTTTGAAACTCTGCCAGAAAAAAGGCCATTTCCATCTTTATATGAGATAAATAGCACAAGCGATAAACAATATCAAATTACAAAGTCATCTAATAAGCAAGGCGATTATCATCCAATTTTCATGAAGAAGAGCAATCAATTAATATGGATACATTCAGATCGTAAGAAAGCTAATATATGGATAGCTCATAGTGATGGAAAACATGAAAAAAAGTGGATTGAAAATGTAGATATACCAGAGTGGTATTATGAGAAATGGAATTGGGAAAATGTTATCTCGGTGAAAGAAGAATAAAAAACTGCCTAAAAGATTGTTTTAGGCAGTTTTTTACTGTTATTTATGTGTTTTATTTGGCTTTTTTTTCGCTGGGTTTCCGTTCCCTTGGCGCTTTCTATTTCGTTCATCTTTTGCTTGTTTTTCATGTAGTGTATCTAAAAATTCATTCGAGTTACTCATGTTTATATCTCTCCTTTCATTTTGTCATGATTACTATAACCATTTAGGAGGATAATCATGAGTTAGAAGTTAGGCACTTAATTTTCTTCGATAATGTAAGTAAAATATTCCATACATAACAAATAGCATGAGTAAAACTTGTAACTCTACATTTGCCTTTAAAATAGCTGCGATAGGGTCTAGTAAGTACGGTGATTTATCATTTGTGCTTAAACCTAACCATTTATTTAAGAGGCTAATGGTACAAAACATAAAAACACCGGACCAGCTTGCCGTAATTGCTTTTTGTTTAATTTTTGTTTCACGTTCATCATCTGTAATCCAAGGATTAGCAGTTTTATCACTACTAAAGAAGCCGTTTATATATCCCCATACAATCATTCCAATAAAGACAATTATCCATTTCATATATGTAATTCTCCTTTCGGTGTAAAAAGTATTTTACATGTAATATTGTAATATTTTACAAACCTTCGTGTCAAACCTTTTTTACATATCGGTTTTTATACAGCAGGAATAAAGAATGCAATAGGGAAGAAATATGTGTGAGGATTTTATAGTAAGAGGAGACTGAATATGAAAATCGTTTTTGTTCGGCATGGTGAAGGTGAACATACAACGGATTTACCAGAAAGTTTACAAGTGTTTGACCCACCATTGACGAGAGTAGGAAAGGCTCAAGCTAAGTTACTTCAACGTGATGTATCATTACAAGAAGCGGATATATTAATTGTTAGTCCTACACTTAGAACTTTACAAACGGCGACAATATGGAGTGCGAAAGTAGCTTGTCAAAAAATAGTCCATCCATATGTATCTCCGCGTATTTTTCCTTATCGAGAAGGAGCGAAAACATTACCGTGCGATTATATAGTAGATCAGGGAATGATAACAAAGTTATTTCCGCATTTTTCGATAGAGAAAAGCTCAAATAATCAGTTATGGAAGGAAGGTATAAACACTATTTCAGAGAATAGTTTTCAGCAAATAGTAGATGAATTTCTTCTTTGGTGTTATGAACTGGGTGCGGAAAGAATTTGCATTGTATCTCACGATGGAACAATTACAGCATATAGGCAATATTTACATAAAGTCGTTTTAACTAGATCAGATTTTTTGAAAGAAACAGGTATATATGAAATGGATTTATCCCATAAAAGTCTGATTGATAAGGGCTGATTATAGGATGGAGGTTGTTTGTTGAATATTGCATTAGTAGTTGGTTTTAATTCGGATTTAGAGGCGCAATCAATACGAGCATCTCTTGAGTATTTTGGTGCAAGAGTTGTGACATATTGGATTGGTAGACCGAAAGATTTTGTGGAAGTTCTTTCTGGAAAGAACTTATTTAACGATATTAATTATATTATTTTTTGCTTTCATGGTGAAGAAGGGAAGTTTGTCATGGAAGAGTTAGGCGAAGAAGTATATGAACAAGATGAACCGAGAGGGTATTTTGGTAAAGCAGAAATTTATAAATATGCAAAATTGCATAATACACATATTGTAAATAGCGGGTGCACATTAGGGGAGCAAAAACTTGCAAAATCTTTTTTACATAGTGGTGCAAAATCATATATTGGATCGATTGATTATGTAGATGGAAATGCAGCACTTATGTTTACTATACGCTTATTTTATGGGGTTATTAACCATGGGAAAACGTTAGAAGAAGCGTTTCAAGAAGCGAGTTTAATTGATGAGGAGACACATACATTTCGATTCTATAATTAGTGTGAAACACGTTTATTCTATATTCGAATAAACGTGTTTCACATTTAACTCACAATTTTTTTGCATTTTTTTCAATGAAAATGATTATCACCTGTGGTATGATATGTTCAAGTTTTTACAGGTAATAAAAGTTACTATATAAACGTTAGTTTTTAATGTTTCATACACATGTCATGAATTATTCATAATTAACGTTTGAAAAATGAGTAACTAATGTTATTATATTAACTGTAACTAACTTAATTACAACTTTAGGAGGAAGATATGGTTATTCAATTTTTAAGAGAAAACAAAGCAGTTTCTTTTGTATTAGCAGTAATTCGAGTATATCTTGGTTACACATGGTTAATGGCTGGAATCGGTAAACTACAAGGAAAAGGATTCGATGCAACAGGTTATTTGCAAGGCGCAATTGAAAAATCTAAAGGTGCACAACCGGCTGTTCAATCTTGGTGGGCATCATTCCTACAAGAATTTGCAATTCCAAATGTAGATTTGTTTAATACGCTTGTAACATGGGGAGAAATTTTAGTCGGAATTGGTTTAATTGTAGGCTGTTTAACAAAAACAGCGGTCTTTTTTGGTCTTGTAATGAACTTTTCCTATATGTTTAGTGGGTCAATTGGTGTGAACCCTGAGATGGTTATCTTATCTATGTTTGTTCTTGTTGCCGGTATGAACGCTGGGAAATTTGGAATGGATGGCTTTGTTATCCCAAAAGTATTAGGATCAAAAACTCAAAAACGCCAAAAGCAAGCTGCTTAATATATGAAAACGGGTATCTCAAAATGAGATACCCGTTTATGTTATTTTTCAACTTTGATCGGATTGTTCTTAAAGAAGTCTTGTACATACCCGACAAATTCTTGTGGTTCTTGGCGAAATGGTGCATGATAACCTTTTTCAATAATATGTAAAGTGCTATTTTTTAAGAATTGATGATACGTTTCTCCTTCTTTCCAAGAAACGCTACTATCATTTCTGCCCCATATAATTAAAGTCGGCTGTTTCATTTCATTCGCATTAATTTTAAGACGTCTAGGCCATAGTTTCATTTTGTTATAATGCTCTTCATCGTTACGTTTGAATTTCACTTTGCTCTCATCATAATCAGTAATAGAAGAAACGGCATTTAAATCAGTCGGCAATTGTGGTTTTGGTGAGCCTTGTTTAGTAACGAATGTATGAGGACCACCTGTAGCATCAGTTAAAATAAGGTGAGTAACTGCTTCAGGATATAAATATGTTAAATTTAGAGAAATTTCTCCCCCCATGGAATGCCCCAGTATTGCGAATGAATCATACCCTAGTTTTTTCATTAATTTATAATACAAATTTGCATGAGTTGGAAAAGAATAATAAAAATCCATTGGCTTAGATGAGCGCCCGAATCCTAAAGCATCTACAGAAATAATTGTATGATCTTTTGCTAAATCGGAGTAAATCTTTTGAAAACCATCTGATGACCCTCCAAAGCCATGAATCATAAGTAAAGGTGGTTTTTCATTACCAATCTTTTTAAAGTAAATGGTTTGACCATCTATTTCTACCATTTTTTCCTCGGTAGCTAGTTTAGCTGTAATTGTATTTTTCACTTGCTTTACTTGTTCTACTGGCTTTTCTGCTGCACTACATCCTACTAATAGTGTAAGAGTAAGACAACCTACCATAAAATAGCTAAATCGCTTCAATTAGGTGTCTCCTTTCTAACATAACGCTGTATCTATCATAGCAAATAGCATATTACGATTTCCAGGAAGTTGGCTACCATTTTTTATCATAAGAGGTGAAAGGAGCGTTTCTTGGAAATTTTCTGTTTGAAGAAATTTACGAAATATAAATTGTGAGTGTGGGACATCAATTCGTACTATACCATTCCAACATTCACATATCTTTTTTAATAATTGAATAGCATCTTCTTCTTGCTTGGCGATAAGTGGATGGATACATAATATATTGCCCTTTTGTATGCATAATGAAAAAGCTTCTATACGGTTATTTCTTTCAATTTTAAAAGCGTGTATGGCCCTTGGTAATAGCAAAGAGTAAAGTAGAGAACGATTCACACCAGTTGCAATTTGATCGAGAGAAGTAAGAGATATAAGGTCTTCTTCTCGTACTTGTTGTAAGTGAGAAGGATACGTCTTAGTAGTTTGCTTTTCAAAACGATGAATTGTTGTTGCTGTTTGAAATCCACATGATGTGTATAGAGGTTCGCCAGCTTTTGTCGCAATAAGTGCAATTGGTTGTTTTGGATGAATTTGTTCCAAGCAATGATTTAGCAACATGCGCCCTATTCCTCGTCCTTGAAAATTAGGGTGAACGATTAACATACCAATGGAAGTGAAGTTACTTGTAAAAGGAAATACTCCTCCAGTCGCAATGAGTTTGTTTTCATGAATATAACCTACAAGTGTGCCGATAGAAAGATACATTTCGAATTGCTTTTTCATAAAAATTTCATCGTGTAACCATCCAACAGATTTGCAAAGATTAAGTAATTCAAAAATAAAAGACTCATTTAGCTTTACTATTTTCATAAAGGCTCACCGCATTTCTATTTAATTTCATAAAAATAGAGTCAAAATGTAAAAAAAAGAGATTTACGTTAAATGAAATCCAACCTGTTTATATTTAAATTGTAAAGGGCAGGATGGCTGATACGAAGAGACAAAGTTATACAAATTATAACTGATATTTACATAAGTTAACAAAAAATTTACATACAACTAATTTTCTCTTAATAGTCTTCCATTAAATTTGATAGTGGGAAATGAATAACCTAATTAGGGGGACAAGACAGTGAAAAAGTTTGTGAAAAAAGCATGGCCATTTGCAGTTGTGGCATCATTAGCAGTTACTTCGGTAGCAACATGGAATTTTACTCGTTCTAGTGAGGTTAATGCAGATGAGAACGGAAGCAATGCAAAGATTAAAAATGTTATCGTATTAATTGGGGATGGTATGGGCCCTTCATATATGACGGCTCACCGTTATATGAAAGATAATCCAAAAACCTTTGAAATGGAATCTACAGAATTTGATAAGCATCTTGTAGGAACACAAAAAACATACCCAGAAGATGAGCATGAAAATATTACAGACTCTGCATCAGCAGCAACAGCTATGTCAGCAGGGATTAAAACATATAATGCTGCAATTGCAGTTGATAATGATAAAGCGGAAGTGAAAACGGTTCTTGAGCAAGCGAAAGAAAAAGGGAAATCAACGGGACTTGTTGCAACTTCTGAAATTACACATGCAACACCAGCTGCTTTCGGTGCGCATGACATTAGCCGTAAAAATATGGACGCAATTGCAAATGATTATTTTGATGAGAAAATTAAAGGGAAGCATAAAGTAGATGTTATGCTTGGCGGCGGCGTAAAGAACTTTGTTAGAAAAGATCGTAATCTTACAGAAGAGTTTAAGAAATCTGGTTATAGCTATGTAACGGATCGAGATCAATTGTTAAATGATAAAAATGATCAAATTCTTGGTTTATTTGCACCAGGTGGATTAGATAAAATGATTGACCGTAATGATAAAACACCTTCATTAGAAGAAATGACTAATGCAGCAATTGAGCGTTTGAACAAAAATAAAAATGGTTTCTTCTTAATGGTGGAAGGAAGTCAAATCGACTGGGCTGGACATGATAATGATATCGTTGGTGCAATGAGTGAAATGGAAGACTTCGAAAAAGCTTTCAAAGCAGCGATTGAGTTTGCGAAAAAAGATAAAAATACGTTAGTTGTTGCAACGGCAGACCACGCTACAGGTGGATTATCTTTAGGTGCCAATGGCGAGTATAACTTTAAAGTAGATCCAATTAAAGCTGCAAAACGCACACCAGACTTTATGGCAAATGAGATTGCAAAAGGTGCAAATGTAGAAGAAACATTGAAAAAGTATATTGATTTACAATTAACTCCAGAAGAAATTCAAGCTGTAAATGATATAGCTCCGTCAAAAGATGTAACAAAGATTGATAATGCAATTGAAGATATTTTCAATAAGCGCTCGGTTACAGGCTGGACAACTGGTGGACATACAGGGGAAGATGTGAACGTGTATGCATTTGGTCCAGGTAAATACTTATTCTCAGGCGTTCAGGAGAATACAAATATAGCGAAACGTGTCTTTGATATTGTTGGCGGCGGCGATCCGAATAAAGGAAGACGTTAATTAAGAGCGAAAGTGAGGCGAAATGCCTCACTTTTCTTTTTAGGAGTTGGGAATATGGGGGAATTATTTAGAAAATTAAGATTTTTTATAGTGTTTGTAGTATTACTAGTTGGATGTCAACAAGAAGAGAATAACGTAGAACAAAAATCTACTACTAAAAAATCTGAGGAAAAGGTACAAATAACAAAAGAAGAAGAGAGATCTATTCAAGATGTTATTACTACATTTGTGCGAACGACGAATGAAAAAAATCTTGCAGAACATATGGAGTTATTTTCAAAGAAGATGCCTAGTGCTGAAGACTTAAAAACACAAAAAGAAGCCGCATTTCAAAAGGGAAATAAGAAGATTGAATTGGAACATATAGATATGAAAGCTAGTAAAGTAGGGTATGTTATTGTTGAAACGAAAGAAAAGGAAGTAGACGATAGTGTCACTCTTCAAAAGAAAGTACAGTACGCTCTTGGAAAAGAAGATGAGAAATGGAAGATTGAAGAGGTTCGCACGATAGAGAAAAAATAACGTGAAACTTTAATAAGTGTGGGAGTCACACCTCCAAAAAAAATGGTATAAAAAAAGGTTCTCATTGGCGAGAACCTTTTTTTATAGTGGTAGCATAATTTGATTTGAGCATGCCTCAATATCATCAATATCTTGACGAATTGTGGCCATTTTATTATCAAGATCTTCAGCTTTCATTGCTGCATCATGTAGTTCATCTTTTAAATACTCCGGTATTTTCCCTTCATATTTATAATAAAGTTTGTGTTCTAAACTTGCCCAAAAGTCCATTGCCAGTGTACGTAACTGAATTTCTGCAAATACATCTTTTGTACCAGAATTCAGTGATAAAGGATATTTAATAATCATGTGTAAACTTTTATAACCGTTTCGTTTTGGGTTAGCGATATAATCTTTTACCTCTATGATTTCCATATCTTCACGCTTTTGAATGACTTCTTTTAAATGATAAATATCTTCTACGAAGCAACATGTAATACGAATACCAATAATATCTTGTAAATGCGTTTGGGCATTTTCAACTGTCGGTAATAAATTTTTACGTTCAAGCTTTTTAATAATACTTTCAGGTTGTTTTAGTCTTGTTTTTATATGTTCAAACGGGTTGTAATCCTCTAAAAATTGAGCTTCCCGGTTCATAATTTCAAATTTAGTTTTTAACTCTTCTAAAGCAAATGTATATGGTAATACAAAAGCTTTCCAGTAGTTAACTGTTGATTGATTATATTCCATTTATATACACACCTTTTCCTATTTACAAGTGAGGTTGTTATTATACTAAATACCAAATCATATAAGCACAAGCAGCAAATGATGAGATCATAAAGCGATATTTAGTTTTCATACTTTCAACTCCTTTCGAGTAAGATTCTATATAAATAAACGTGATTGTTAATAAGTTCACTATGTACAATTTCTATAGTAATAGATTCGTGTGAATTTCGTATGAACTAATTGTTTCAGCTTTTTGTCTTTTTTGCTGTTAATCATAATTATTATTCGGATTTAAAGTGTTTTTATTTGATTTATCCATTTGTATAAATTAATGTATATTTAAATTTATAGTTATTAAGGAGGATATACGGTGAACTTTGAAGAATTAGCAATTGCTAGACGTTCTGCAATGAAATTTATACAAGGTATAGAAATCCCTGATGAGGATTTTAAAAAAATATTTGAGTTAACTAAGCTTTCTCCATCTTGCTATAATTTGCAGCACACACATTATGTTGTAATTCGTGATCAAGAGCGAAAAGAAAGATTAAAAGAATTAGCGTTTGGTCAATATAAAGTATCGAGTGCATCAGCGGTAGTGCTCGTTTGTGGTGATAAAAGAGCATACCAAAATGTTGAAAATATTTACTTCGGTATGAAAGTTTTAAAAATGATTGATGAATGCGAATATGAAGATACCATTAGGCAAACGAAAGGGTTATATGAAGGAAAAGGAGAGCGTTTCATGGAGGATGAAGCGATTAGAAATGCTTCGTTAAGTGCGATGACTTTTATGTACGCAGCTAAATATTATGGATATGATACATGTCCAATGATTGGTTTCGATGAAAAAGCAGTACAAAGTGAATTAAATATGCCAGAGCATGTAATACCTGTTTTAATGATTACGATAGGGAAAAGTGATACGACTAAAGTTCGTCCAAGAGGATATCGAAAGCCAATTAGTGAGTTTGTTACATACGAATCGTTTTAATAAAATTTATTTAACTATAAAAACAAGGGGATTCTAAATAGAATCTTCTTGTTTTTGCAATTGACAAATAGAATGAAGTTTTATAATATGTAAATCGTAATCATTACGTTTTAGTTTGCGATCTTTGAAAGAAAGGAGAATTACCTATGCGTGTAAATATTACATTAGCTTGTACGGAGTGCGGTGATCGTAATTATATTTCTAAAAAAAATAAACGAAACAATCCAGAACGCATCGAACTAAAAAAATATTGTCCACGATTAAAGCGAGTAACGTTACATCGTGAGACGAAGTAGAAGACTAGAGATATCTCTAGTCTTTTTTTGTTAATAAGTTTTGGTTTTCTTTGTTATAATTACCTTAAATTGTAACGAAGGAGAGGATATGGTGAATCAAAAAGATAAAGAAAGAAAAGAGCACGTAGCTCATATTATTGAAATTCCAGATGAATATAGGCTTGTTGTAGATGATCAAGAAGGGGTTGATGACCCGTATCATCTATTATGGTGGGGACATAAAGATGATGAGGAGAAACAGATACAAATTACATTAAATAGACATACTGGTAATTTAATTGAATTTAGGATAGATGATGGAAATTCTTTTTCGAGTGATAAGGGAGCGGTAGAGGAGAATAAAGCAAGAGAGGTTGCAAATACATTCTTAAAAAAATATACAAAAGAAGGATATGAATTCTATACATATGTAACGGTTAAGGACGACAGGCGCGGTTGGAAAGAAGTAAATTATATGCAAGAAGTGAATAGCTATCCATTGCCGAATACTGGGTGTGTTGTGCGAGTGCACCCTTCAGGTAATGTTGTGCATTTTCATTACAATGGACAAAAAGCCATAGAGAAAAAACCGTTATGGCCAAGTGAAATTGTTGGGGAGAATATCGTTTTAGAAAATTTGAAAGCTAGACAAGATATGAGACTTGTATTTGTAGATTTAACATACTCTTCATGTGAGTATGAAAACGGGGAAGAAGTAAAAGGGTACCATCTTGTATATGAACCAGAACCTAGTCATGCGTTTATTGATGCAAGTACAGGTAAAGATTTATATGGGCCAGAACACTATAAATTACCTTCTACAGTACTTGTTGATAAACTGCTAAAGAGTAGTCAAAAAAAAGATGTGTTTGATTTATTTGATTGGGACAAGGGGAAGTTTGTCAAAATAGATGAAAAAGTAGATGAGGATGAAGTCCGGATAAAATTTGTATTAAAAGAAGAATTACAAAAAGAAATAGAAGAGAAGGATTCATATTCAATGGATGAGTTTTATAAAAAACATTTTCCAATGTTGAAACATGATGAATTCGTTATAATTACTCTAGATAAAGAAACAAATCAATTGCTTTCTTTTTTTATGTGGAAGAATGAGAAAAAAAGGAAAACAATCTTATCAAGAGAGCAATGTTTAAGCAAGGCACTTCAATTTTTAGAGCATATTATCCCAGATGCGACAAAGTATGTTCAACTTTGGGATAATTATGAGGAGGAAGAGGGGATAGAGAGGTTTTCCTTTTCAATCTATGTAAATGACATTCATGTAGAGCGGAAATATATTATGATCAACATCAATGCAGAAAATGGTGCTGTGATGCACTACTCTGGAGAGTCTGGCAACTTTATAAAAGAATTACTTACATATGAAACAACACCAAAAGTAACAAAAGAAAAAGCGTTAGAAATATACAGAGAGGCTATCCGAGTTAAATTAGAATGGTTTGTGGATCATCATGCAGAGGAAACGAAATACAAACTACTGTACAAACAAACGACAGATGAAAAACATAAAGAACTTTTTGATTGTAGTCGGGAAATTCGTTATATTGATGCCCAAACTGGGAGAAAGATTTGGAGTAAGTAAAATAAAAAGAGTTATTTTTCAAAGAAAATAACTCTTTTTATTTTTATAATTTGTCTGTTCGTTTTTCAAAATTAAATGTGATAGGAAGATTGGAAGAAGAATTATCACTTTTAAATGTTACTTTCCATTCTTTAGTATGGGCTTTAATTTCAAAATTAAGAAGATTCATCGCTCTACGTTTATCTATTTCTAAAAACATATTATGAATTTCTGGTTCTTGCTGTAAATTAAGAGCCTTTAGTGTGACTGTTAATGTGAAAAAATTTTGCCCTTCATATACTATTTTTGATATTTTTGTTTTTTGTGTATTTAACAGTATATAAAAACGGTCTGATGGAGTTAATTGTACAGAGTCATCAGTAATTTCATTCTCGCTATTATAAAGTTCAACTAAGAAAGATGTACTATGGGAAGAATGTTTTTTGCTTGTAATCTGTAATTCAGTAGGAATCATCGGTATTTCATAAAAATCATTCCTTATTATGTTATTGTAATCCTCTGAAAATTTACGGACTTCTTTTGGAAAAGAGTCTTCTTGTGTACTTAAAAAAGTTTTATGTTGCTTTGGAGTTTTTTTACTAAAATTTAATGTTTCTTTAAAGTAATAATTGGATCCAGTTAAAAATAAAAAACTACAAATTAATAAAAAAATTCGATACGGATTTTGAAAGTTAAAGAACAGTAGTATACATGTAATAAATCCAATTACATAGAAAATAAAGATAAGTAGTTCTAGTTTTGAGTGAAAGGAGAAACCATAATTATGAAAAAATTTCATTCCAATTATAATTTGAGCTCCAAAAAACAAAGAAATTCCAAATTGAAAAAATAATAAATCAGGCCCTCTCTTAATAACAAAAGTAATGAACGAAATGAAAAGTAAAAATACCCCTAAATAAATTGTTACATTTAATAATCGATCTAATGTAAGCATGAATAGTTTCCCCTTTAATAGCATATTCATATATAAATAACAATTTTATATAATTATAATATAACAATAAAATATTTTAAATGTTGGAAGTGTTGAGTTTTATAAATAAACTGTACAGACACAAACAACCTCAAGCCCACATACACATAATAAAGACCACTATTTTGGCGGAGGTGAAAGGTTTGAGTCTATTCGCCGCAATTGGATATATGGTTCGAGAAGTGTTTGTCTTTGTTTCTTATGTGAAAAATAATGCGTTTCCGCAGCCGTTATCATCAGATGATGAGAGAAAGTACTTAGAGTTAATGGAGCAAGGTGATGCTCAAGCGAGAAATCTTTTAATTGAACATAATTTACGGCTTGTAGCTCATATCGTTAAAAAATTTGAGAACACAGGAGAAGATGCAGAAGATTTAATTTCAATTGGTACGATCGGGCTCATTAAAGCGATCGAGAGCTATTCTGCAGGAAAGGGAACGAAGCTTGCGACGTATGCAGCACGCTGTATTGAAAATGAAATTTTGATGCATTTACGTGTACTAAAGAAAACGAAAAAAGATGTTTCACTTCATGATCCGATCGGGCAAGATAAAGAGGGCAATGAAATATCGCTTATTGATATATTAAAATCAGAGTCTGAAGATGTAATTGATATGATTCAGCTTAGTATGGAGTTAGAAAAAATTAAAGAGTATATCGATATTTTAGACGAAAGAGAAAAAGAAGTGATTGTGAAACGTTTTGGACTTGGGCTAGATAAGGAGAAAACACAGCGGGAAATCGCTAAGGCGCTTGGCATTTCTAGAAGTTACGTATCACGGATCGAAAAGCGTGCTTTAATGAAAATGTTCCACGAGTTTGTAAGGGCAGAGAAAGAGAAAAAAGCGAAAGAGTAAAGTGTATTAGAAGCAGCCATATTTTAAAATAGGCTGCTTTTCTTATTGTAAATAAGAAAAGAAAACGCGTTATGCTAAGAAGAAATACATGTTCACTGTTGAAAATGACGGATTCTATCTGTAATATTAGAAGGTGCTAAATAATTTAAGAATAATACCATACTTAGTTTTCTGTATGTATAATAAGGCTGCTTTATATGATATGTGGGAATAAGAACCAATTTTACGTATGATATAGAAAGAAAATAAGGGAAAACTAAAGTTATAGACTGATTAGGGGGTTTCGCAATTTGCGACGTACATTATATCGACTTATGATAGAACTTACAAATGGTCGCTTTACTTCTTATATATTACGTAAATTTGCACAATCTCGTTTGAGCTCTATCATTATTCCATCGTATGCGAAAGTTTTTCAAATTAATCAAGATGAGATGGAAAAGGGTTTGAAGGAATATAGAACGTTGCATGAATTATTTACGCGTAAGCTAAAAGAAGGAAAGCGTAGTATTGATACAGATGCATCGAGTATTGTTAGTCCTGTTGATGGTGTTTTTGCAGATTATGGTCCTATTGAGGATACAAAAACATTTGATATTAAAGGAAAGCGCTATTCAATTGTGGATATGCTAGGTAATGAGGAACGTGCAACGCGATATGCAGGCGGTACATATATGGTAATTTATTTGAGTCCAAGTCACTATCATCGCATTCATAGTCCGCTTTCTGGTTCTGTGAATGAAAGATTTGCACTCGGTAGAAAATCGTATCCGGTAAATGCAGCTGGTATGGAATATGGGAAAGAACCGTTGTCAAAAAATTATCGTTCTGTTACAGAAGTAAGCAGTGATGGCGAACATATGGCTCTTGTAAAAGTAGGGGCCATGTTTGTTAATAGTATTGAGCTTTTGCATGAGAGAGACACTGTTCAAAAAGGTGAAGAAATGGCATACTTTACATTTGGTTCAACAGTTGTGTTATTGTTTGAAAAAGATATGATAGAAGTAGTGCAGGAATTAAAGAGTGGGCAAGAGCTGCGTCTTGGTGAAAAAATAGCTACTCGATTAGCTCATAAATAAAGAAACGCTTTTATAACCGTAAGTAAGAGTTATGGGCAAAGATACTTAATGATGAAATCCCCTAGATGGGAGTACTTGTTTATTCGAGAGCCATCGTAGGATGGCTCTTTTTACAGGGCATTCAATAATGTATCCTGTAACTGTTTGATTGGTACGGGCTGATTAAACTTTCACTTTATATATAATCAAGAAGATTTGACAAGCTTGTCCTCTAATGAGCGTCTAATGATTTCTTGTTTTATAAGTAAAATGAAGTCGGGATTTAATTTTAGTTCTTTTGCTTTATAATAAGACTCAGTGAGTAACTCAGTGGATAACTGTTCCATATGTTTTGTTTTCAAGGTGAGTCACCTCCTAATAATATAAGGATTGATTCGTTGATGCATTTAATGTACCAAAAAAATATGACAGTCACAAACGAGTGGTTATCCACATACCTAGGTGGATAAAGTGTGTATAGTTTGTTAGTAAATTCCAAATTAACTGAAAAATTAATGTGGAAAATGTGTACAATTTTATCCACAGGTTATATATCGAAAAATGTTGTCGAAAAATTTTATGAAAAATCCTCAAAGAGGTGAAAGAAATTGAAACTATTTTTACCAAATGAATACGTGAAAAATGTATATCATGTTCAACCAGAAGATTTAAAAAAACGTGGGATTAAAGGTGTTATTACTGATTTAGATAACACTTTAATTGAATGGGATCGTCCAAATGCAACCCCGCAACTTGAAGAATGGTTCTTAAAAATGAAAGAGCAAGGCATCCAAGTAACGGTTGTTTCAAATAATAATGAGCAACGTGTAAAAGATTTTGCTGACCCATTAGGTATTCCATTTATTCATAGTGCACGTAAACCATTTGTTCGAGCGTTTAAGCGTGCGATACAAGAGATGCATCTGCAGGCAGAGGAAGTTGTAGTAATTGGAGATCAGTTACTGACTGATGTGCTTGGTGGAAACCGAGTAGGGCTTCATACAATTTTAGTTGTACCGGTAGCACAAACGGACGGATTAGTGACGCGCTTTAATCGGAAAATTGAACGAAGAATCATGAAAAATATGAAGAAAAAAGGTTTAATTAACTGGGAGGAATAAAGTTTGACTGAAACAATTAAATGTATTGGTTGCGGTGTAGAAATTCAAACAGAAAATAAAAACGAAGTGGGGTATGCTCCTACCTCATCTTTAGAGAAAGAGCAAGTCATTTGTCAACGTTGTTTTCGCTTGAAGCATTACAATGAAATTCAAGATGTATCGTTAACAGATGATGACTTCCTACGCATTTTAAATGGAATTGGAAAATCAGATGCATTAGTAGTCAAAATTGTAGATATTTTTGATTTTAATGGTAGCTGGTTACCTGGCTTACATCGTTTCGTAGGGAATAATAAAGTATTACTTGTTGGAAATAAAGCTGATTTAATTCCAAAGTCAGTAAAACATGATAAAGTAAAGCATTGGATGCGCTATAGTGCAAAGCAGCTAGGATTAAAACCAGAAGATGTCTTTTTAATTAGTGCAGCGAAGGGACAAGGAATTGCTGAACTAGCAGATGCTATTGAGTATTATCGCGGCGGCAAAGATGTTTATGTTGTTGGATGTACGAATGTAGGGAAATCGACATTTATTAATCGTATGATTAAAGAATTTAGTGATGAGACTGAAAATGTAATTACAACATCTCATTTCCCAGGAACAACACTGGATTTAATTGATATTCCATTAGACGAAGAATCTTCTTTATATGATACGCCAGGTATTATTAACCACCACCAAATGGCTCATTATGTTGGGAAGCAAAGCTTAAAGCTTATTACACCAACAAAAGAAATTAAGCCGATGGTATTCCAATTAAATGAAGAACAAACGTTATTCTTTAGTGGATTGGCACGTTTTGATTATGTAAGTGGTGGTCGTCGTGCGTTTACTTGTCACTTCTCGAATCGTTTAACAATCCATCGTACAAAGCTTGAGAAAGCAGATGAATTATATAAAAATCATGCTGGAGATTTACTAAGCCCGCCAACGCCAGAAGAATTAGCAAATATGCCTGAGTTAGTGAAATACGAATTTAATATTCGTGAACCAAAGACGGATGTTGTATTCTCTGGATTAGGATGGGTTACTGTGAACGAACCAGGCGCGAAAATTGTTGCACACGTACCAAAAGGAGTAAGTGTTTCACTACGTAAATCTTTAATTTAATATGGAGAGGGATTTATGAAACAATTATATGGTGTAATCGGAAATCCAATTGGACATTCATTATCACCCGTTATGCATAACGATGCATTTGAACACTTGAATATGGATGCCCATTATCATGCATTCCTTGTTGAAGAGGAAGCGCTAGGGGAAGCAGTAAGAGGTTTAAAAGCATTAGGTATTTCAGGATTTAATGTAACAACTCCGCACAAGGTTGCTATCATGGAGTATTTGGATGAGATTGATCCATTGGCAAGGAAAATCGGTGCAGTAAATACAGTGGTTCATAAGAATGGAAGGTTAATTGGCTACAACACAGATGGAATTGGTTTTGTTCGAGCGCTGCAGTCAATTAGTAATGAACCACTTCAAGGGAAACGTATTTTGTTACTTGGTGCAGGTGGTGCTAGCCGAGCTATTTATTTTTCTCTTGCTGATGTAGGTGTAAAAGAGATTGATGTAGCCAATCGTACAGTTGATAAGGCGAAAGAACTTATTGCTGCACGTACGGCCGATGTTCATTCTGTTGCTTTGTCGTTAGAAAAAGCGACAGAAGAACAAGGAAATTATGATATTATCATTCAGACGACAACGATAGGTATGCATCCACACGTCGAACATACGCCATTACAAATGTGTTTGTTAAAAAAAGGAACGATTGTATCAGATATAATTTATAATCCATTTGAAACGAAAATTTTATGTGAGGCAAAAGAGCAAGGCGCAATCATTCAAAATGGTATTGATATGTTTGTTTATCAAGGAGCACTTGCATTTGAAATGTGGACAGGACGTGTACCAAATATTGATCGAATGAAACAATTAGTTATAGAAAAGCTTGGAGGCTAACATATATGTTAACAGGAAAACAAAAAAGATTTTTACGTGCACAAGCACATCATTTAACACCAATTTTTCAAGTAGGAAAAGGCGGAGTAAATGAAAATATGGTAAAACAAATTGGAGAAGCGTTAGAAGTTCGTGAACTATTTAAAGTGAGCGTATTACAAAACTGTGAATTTGATCGCCGTGAGGTTGCGGAAGAACTTGCAAAAGGTGCACGTGCTGAAATCGTTCAAGTAATTGGAAGCACAATCGTTTTATACAAAGAATCAAGAGAAAATAAACAAATTAAGCTTCCTCGATAAAAAGATTAGCATGCGCTATTTTTTATCGCTGATGCGTAATGATGTAGAGAGCGAAACCAATTGAACTTTTATTAATAGCAACTCTCTTCGTTCCTAACCAAGGAGAGTTGCTGTATGTAAGAGGAAGGGGCGTTTCTTTTGAGGAAAATTGGCATCATTGGCGGTACATTTGATCCGCCTCACTATGGACATTTGCTAATTGCAAATGAAGTATATCACGCTTTGGAATTGGAAGAAGTATGGTTCTTGCCAAACCAGATTCCGCCACATAAACAAGGACGTAATATTACAAGTATAGAAAGTCGTTTACATATGTTAGAGCTTGCGACTGAGGCAGAAGAACACTTTTCTATTTGTTTAGAAGAGCTAAGCAGGAAGGGCCCATCTTATACGTATGACACTATGTTACAATTGACGAAGAAGTATCCGGATGTGCAGTTTCACTTTATTATCGGTGGGGATATGGTTGAGTATTTACCGAAGTGGTATAACATTGAAGCTTTACTTAATCTTGTAACATTTGTTGGAGTTGCAAGACCTGGGTATACATTGCATACAACATATAAGATTACTACAGTGGAAATTCCGGAATTTGCAGTTTCTTCATCCTTATTACGTGAGAGATATAAGGAGAAGAAAACGTGTAAATATTTACTTCCTGAAAAAGTACAGGTATATATCGAGAGGAATGGGTTGTATGAATCGTGAGAATGCACTGCATATTGTCAAACAACAAATGCATGAAAAACGTTATATACACACAATTGGTGTAATGGAGACAGCGATTGAGCTTGCTAAGTTATACGGTGTAGACGAGAAAAAAGCAGAGATGGCAGCTATATTCCATGATTATGCGAAATGTAGAGCGATTTCAGAGATGGAAGAGATTATTAAACGTGAAGATTTGCCGAAAGATTTACTTTGCTATAATAAAGAGTTGTGGCATGCGCCTGTTGGGGCATACTTAGTAGAAAAAGAGGTAGGCATTACGGATTCTGAAATATTGCAAGCTATTACATATCATACAAGTGGTCATGAGAACATGACGATGTTAGATAAAGTGATTTATGTAGCTGATTACATTGAGCCAGGGCGAAAGTTTCCGGGTGTGGAAGAGGCTCGTAAACTCGCATATACGGATATAAATCAAGCTTTATTATTTGCGTTAAAGAGAACAATTCAATTTTTAATGGAAAAAAATCAGACGATTTATCCATTAACATTCCAAACATACAATGCAGTTATCAAGGAGGAAATGAGTAAATGAACGATAAAGATTTATTAGTGTTAGCGGCAAAAGCAGCTGATGATAAAAGAGCAGAAGATATGGTTGTCCTAAATATGCAAGGTATTTCACCAATTGCAGATTATTTCATTATTTGTCACGGTAATTCAGATAAACAAGTGCAAGCAATTGCACGTGAAATTAAATCAAAAGCACATGAGTTCCAAATCGACGTACAACGTATGGAAGGTTTTGACGAAGCACGTTGGGTATTAGTTGATCTTGGAGATGTAGTTGCCCATGTATTCCATAAAGATGAGCGTAATCACTATAATTTAGAGCGTCTATGGGGCGATGTGCCACGTGAAGATATAACAGAAGAGCTAGGCCAATGAAATACGAACAATTTGCATTGTTGTACGACGAACTGATGAATGATGTCCCTTATGATAAATGGGTAGAATTCACAGAGGAAAGCCTGCAGCAGGCAGATATGAAAGATGCAAAAATTCTTGATGTAGCATGCGGTACGGGTAATGTAACCCTTCCGCTTGTGCAAAAGGGTTACGATTTAATAGGTGTCGATCTTTCAGAAGAAATGTTAACAGTCGCTCAGCAAAAACTAGGAGGAGAGGGATACTTTATTCCTTTTTACCAACAAGACATGCGAGAGCTTGATGTTCCAGGTGAGTTTGACTGTGTCACTATCTTTTGTGATTCATTAAATTATGTATTGCAAGAAGATGGAGTACAAGAAACATTTAGAAGAGTGTTTCACCATTTGCGTCAAGATGGTTTGTTTTTATTTGATGTACATTCTTTATATAAAATACATCATGTATTTCAAAATGAAACGTATACAGTGAATGCAGAAGAAATATCTCTTATTTGGAATTGCTTCCCTGGTGAAGAATCAAATAGTGTAGAGCATGATTTGACATTCTTTGTTCAAGATCCGGAAGAAGATGTGTACCATCGGTTTGACGAATGTCACGTGCAACGTGCATATCAAGTGGAAGAGTTAACGAAATGGCTTGAAGAAGCAGGTTTTACAGTTCTTCGTGTAACAGGTGATTTTGAGCGACTTGAAGTTACAGAACAAACAGAGCGTATTTTCTTCATGGCAAAGAAAAACGGATAAAACAAATAAAACAAAAGCAACCGAGAAGGTTGCTTTTGTTTTATAAAGAAGATGTATTTTTAGTTCTAGCATAATCTGAAGATCGTATGCGTAAAGTGTGGGAATAGTAGTTGAAGTGAAAATGTATTGTAAAAAAGTAAGTATTTATAAAAAGGATTTGGAATGAAAATGACGTATTTATTATGTGTGTTTATTGAATTGCTGATCAACGCATTCTAAATCTTCATCAAATTTTTCATGTGTTCGCTCGATTAACTTATGGAACATATCTCCAACGTGTTCTTCTAAAACCCGAATGCCTTCCCCGGTAACGCCGCCTTTCACGCAAACCTTTTCTTGTAAGGTAGGTAATGTGAAGATTTCTTTTTCAAGTAATTTCCCCATCCCCACGACCATTTCACTTACTAAAGTAGTAGCCTCTTCGTGTGTAATATTTGTTTTATCTACAGCAGCGTTAATGAAGCATTGTAGTAAATAACTAAAGAAAGCAGGACCGCAACTTGCTATATCAGATGAAACACGTGTTATATCTTCTTCTATTACAAGAGGTGTAGAAATATTTTTGAATAGACGAAGTAGTTTTTGTTGCCATTCTTCAGAGCAATTATCTCCAAATGTAAATAGTGAGGCGCCAGAGAGGGCGCGATTTGTGATACTTGGAATGATACGTGCGACGTGGCACGGTACGAGAGTCTCTAATTGTGATGGAGATATTGGACTTGTAATAGAAACTAAGCACGTTTCATCAGAAAAATGTTCAGCGTATTTTTTTAGGATAGGGTATATATCTATCGGCTTAACGCAAATAAAAATAAGTTGTGATTGTTCGATTACTTCCGGGATTGTTTTTGCTATATGAACAGAAGGGTATTTTTCTTTTATATGATATGCTTTGGCAGGCGTCCGATTAATGATTGTAAGGCACGAAGGTTTGACAGCACGGGTTTCTAAAAATGCATCGATTAGTATATTCCCCATGTTTCCTGTCCCTATAATTCCTATGTTCAAAGTTTCATCCCTCCTTCGTAACAGCTTTCTCCTAAACAATATGAATGATGTTATAAATTTATGATTAGAGGTGTAAAATGATGTGGGATTTTCCGAAAAAGTGGTTAGGTTTAGTAGCTATTATTGGAACTTTACTTTTTCTTGTTTTTTGGAAAACGAATCAGAGTGTAGAACGAACGCCTATTACAATGAATGTGCAAGAGAAGGAGATAGAAAAAAAGGGTAAACCGAAAATATCGGATACAAAGGAACAGAAAAGAACAATTATAATTGATGTGAAAGGAGCGGTTAATAAAGAAGGGGTATATGAAATGAAGGAAGGGGATCGCGTAAAGGATGCGGTTCAAAAGGCTGGTGGTTTTTTATCAGAAGTAGATATGAAAAAAGTGAATTTAGCACAAATTGTACAAGATCAAATGCTTCTTTATATACCGAGTAAAAATGAGTCAGAACAAGGGATGTTTACTTCTTCTAAGGAAGATGGCAAGATTCGAATAAATACAGCAGCGAAAGAGCAATTGGAAAAAATTACAGGGATTGGCTCTCGAAAGGCAGAAAGTATTTTGAAATATCGAGAAGAACATGGTCCGTTTCAGAAAATAGAAGATTTATTAGAGATTGATGGGATTGGTGCGAAGTCTCTTGAAAAGATAAAAGATCAAATTATTATTCCGTAAAAGATTGACGAAGTTTTTCTTCTTTCGCTACACTACAAGTAGACAAAAAAGTAGGTGAAAAATATGGAACGAATTTCATGGGATCAATATTTTATGACGCAAAGCCATCTACTATCGTTACGTAGTACATGTACAAGGCTTGCGGTAGGAGCGACAATCGTTCGCGATAAACGAATTATTGCTGGTGGATATAATGGTTCGATTAAAGGTGGTGTACATTGTATAGATGATGGTTGTTACGTAATCGATAATCATTGTGTTCGGACAATTCATGCCGAAATGAATGCTTTATTACAATGTGCCAAGTTTGGTGCGAAAACAGAGGAAGCAGAAATTTACGTTACGCATTTCCCTTGTTTACAATGTTGTAAGGCAATTATTCAAAGTGGTATTACAGCGGTTTATTATGCGCAGGATTATAAAAATCATCCATACGCCATAGAGTTATTTGAACAAGCGAATGTAACAGTGAAGCACGTTCCGCTAGAATATGATATCGCTGCATTAGAGGAGCAAAAACGTTATACGGAGTTAAAAGAATTATTTGCGTCTTTAGAAAAAGATAATTTATCAATGGAAGAATTACAGCATGTATTCACGAAAGCAAAAATGATGCTATAAGGAGTGAGTATAAGTTGCAGGAACAATGGGGTTATGTTGCAATCTCGTTTATAATAGGGATTGCAATTGCCTTTTCCTCGTCACTTTTATTGATAGTTTTTTGCCTCTTTTTAAATGTTTTCTTCTGTTTATATCGCACTTCGCGTAAAACCTTCTTTTTTTGCATTGTAGCGTGCTTTAGTGGCGTTATATACACTTCCTATGTTCAAGGGTGGAATAAGTCTCTAGGAGAGCCCTATGGAGTTACAAGAGGGGTTATACAAAATACACCGCTTGTTAATGGGGATCGCCTATCTTTTCAGTTTGAAGATCACAATAAAAATATAGTGCAGTTAAGTTATAGAATAAAATCAGCCTTGGAAAAGGAAAAAATGCAGCAATTATACGCAGGGATATCATGTGTATTCGAGGGTGAGAGGAAAGAACCGCAAACAGCTCGGAATTTTCATGGTTTTAATTACCGTGATTATTTATACAAGCAACATATTCATTTCACATTTGAGGCTACATATATTTCTGAATGCTATAAAACATCACTGTCGCTCATGCAACGGATTCTCCTTTTGAGGCAACAAGTAATCTCGAAAGTTACAGAGATGTTTCCAGAGCAATCAGGTGCTTTTATGAATGCGTTACTATTTGGTGATAGACAACAAATGACGTTTGAAGTGGAAGAGCAATATCAACAGTTTGGTCTTGTACATTTGTTAGCAATTTCAGGTTCGCACATTGTATTGTTAATGGTGATAGTATATTTTATTTTGCTAAGAAGTGGTGCGACGAGGGAGGTAGCAACAATTTGCCTTATCATTTGTATTCCTTTGTATATGGTTTTAGCAGGGGCGTCACCCTCTGTTATAAGGGCTTCTATAACAGGAGTTTTGACGTTGATTGCTTTTATGTGCTCGATTCGTTTATCTAGTTTAGATGCTTTAAGTGTAACAGCTATATGTATGCTTATATATGACCCTTATCTTGTTTTTAATATTGGATTTCAGTTTTCTTTTGTAGGTAGCTTCGCTTTACTTTTGTCTGCTCCGTTATTGTTAGTGAGTAGCAACGGAGTAATCCGAAATTCTATTTATATTTCTATCATTTCACAGCTCGTTAGTACTCCGATTTTGTTATATCACTTTGGTTATTTTTCTCCATATAGCATTTTCCTCAATCTTTTATACGTTCCGTTTTTATCTATCATTGTATTACCATGTAGCATTATTATTTTACTGTGTATGCCAATTGTCCCGTTTCTCGCAAAAGGATTTGCGGATGTGTTATCAATAGGCTTGAGTATGTCTAATGTTTTTCTAAGTTATTGTGAAAGTTTACCATTTAACCAGCTTATTTTCGGGAAAACGTCCTTCAATCTTGTAGCTGTATATTGCGCGAGTATTGTCAGTATATTGATGGTTTGGGAAAGGAGAGCGCCGAAAAAAATGGTTTGTATAGTTGTGAGTATATTTCTTTTTATTAGCACGTGTCATTATGTATATCCATATTTTAGAGGAAGTGGAAGTGTAACATTTATTGATGTTGGACAAGGTGATGCAATATTAATTCGCCTTCCGTATGATAAAGGGGTTTATCTTATTGATACAGGTGGAACGCTTCGTGTCAATAAGGAAGAGTGGCAACAAAAAAAGCATGAATTTTCTGTTGGAAATGATGTTTTAATACCCTATTTACAAAAAGAAGGTATTAAAACAATTAATAAATTAATCGTAACGCATGGAGATGCAGATCATATAGGTGCTGCGCAAGAATTATTATCATATATACCTGTAAAAGAAGTTGTGTTTGGCCGGAAGGGAAAAGATGCAGTATTAGAAAAAGTAGTAAAGAAACAGGCATTAGAAAAGGAAATGAAAATAACTGAAGTGGGGGAAGGGGAAAGTTGGAGTGTAAATGAAGCTGAATTTTTCGTTTTAGCTCCAAAAGGAAAAGAAAAAAGTGAAAATAATGCTTCAATTGTAATATGGGCAAAATTTGGAGGATTGACGTGGCTATTTACAGGCGATTTAGAAGAAGAAGGAGAGCAGTTTTTAGTATCTGCGTATCCAGATTTGCGAGTAGATGTTTTAAAAGTTGCTCATCATGGAAGTAACACGTCATCTATAGAGTCTTTTTTGAACGTTATACAGCCCCGTGTAGCGATTATATCTGTTGGTAAGCAGAATAGATATGGACACCCACATAAAGAAGTGATAGAGCGTTTGGAGAAGATGGGGAGTGTGATATGGCGCACGGACAAGCAAGGTGCTATTTCCTATGTTTTTAAAGGGGAAAATGGAACCTTTCAAAGTAAAATCACATACGATAAGACATATAATAGGTGAAAAAGAGAAGACTGCCATGAAGTGGCAGCCTTTAAGAACCGATAAATTTAATAACAGTTGCAATGATGAAAAGTGTTGCGAAAAAACCAAATGAGACGATAAATCCTACCCCTGAATCAATAGCGTCATTGCGTTTACTTTGAACGTTTTGTTCAAAATCATTCATTTAGAATCCCTCCCCAACATTCCACTTTAGTATAAAATATTGTCAGAAAAAAATCTACAATTTCCATATGAAGAGAAAATGAGCTTTTTTGCTACTTTTAGATCATGAAGTAACGTGAGTTTTTTGTTTCCAAGCATGTTAACAGTTGGCACTTATACTCGAATTTTTATTGTGAATAATAAAGGGAAGGTGATTACCGCACACCAATAAGAAACCCGGGGCTTATTGCGTGGCGTTTAATATAAATAAAGGGACGGGTTATAAAGCCTGTTCCTTTGTACTTGTAAAACAAAAGCTAGGGCATTAGTATAAATATATATTGCCAAGTTAGGGAGTAGGAAAAAGTATGAGTGATATACATAAAAAAATTAAAAAGAAACAGTTTGCTTCGTTATATTTACTATATGGAACGGAAGCTTTTTTTATAAGTGAAACGATAAAGCTTATTACGACAGAAGCACTTGAAGAAGAAGATAGAGAGTTTAATGTTGTGACATACGATTTGGAAGAAGCATATTTAGAAGATGTGGTTGAGGATGCGCGTACGCTTCCTTTCTTTGGAGAACGGAAAGTACTGTTAATAAAATCACCGCTATTTCTGACTTCGCAAAAAGAAAAGTTAGAGCAAAATATAAAAATTTTAGAAGAATACATTGGTGAACCTTCTCCATTTTCTATTCTTGTTTTTGTTGCGCCTTACGAAAAACTTGATGAGCGAAAAAAAATTACAAAACTATTAAAGAAAACAGCAGATGTAGTAGAAGCGAATGCGATGCAAGTGCAGGATGTTCAGAAGTGGATTATTGCTCGTGCAGATGAAGTGCATGTGCACATTGATAACGCGGCTGTTAGTTTGTTGCTAGAGCTTGTGGGAAGTAATGTAACGATGTTGGCGAAGGAAATGGACAAGTTAACGTTATACGTTGGTATGGGCGGAGAGATTACGACGAAACTTGTTGCAGAGCTTGTGCCAAAATCAGTTGAGCAAAATGTATTTGCTTTGACAGAAAAAGTGGTGAAAAAAGATATTGCAGGTGCAATGCAAATTTTGGATGGATTATTTACGCAGCAGGAAGAGCCGATTAAATTGCTTGCGTTATTAGTGAGTCAATTCCGTTTGTTGTATCAAGTGAAAGAGTTACAGCAACGTGGTTATGGGCAAAATCAAATTGCATCTCATATTGGTGTACATCCGTATCGTGTAAAATTGGCGATGAATCAAACGAAATTTTTCTCTTTTGAAGAATTAAAAAAAGTGATTATAGAATTAGCAGAAGCTGATTATAGTATGAAGACGGGAAAGATGGATAAGAAACTTGTGCTCGAGTTTTTCTTAATGCGATTAAATCATATGTGATGACACAAAAAAAGTTCATGTACCTAGTGCATGAACTTTTTTTGTATATAAAAAAACGATCCAAATGGATCGTTTTTTAAACGCCTTACGCGTTTACTTGTTTCGCTAAGCGAGATTTTTGACGAGATGCAGCGTTTTGGTGGATAAGACCTTTACGAGCTGCTTTGTCAAGTTTTTTAGAAGCAGTTTTGAAAGCTTCTTTAGCATTTTCAAGATCGTTATTAGTAACTAAAGCTTCTACAGTTTTAACAGCAGAACGCATGTCAGACTTGATAGAAGCGTTATGTGCACGACGCTCTTCGCTAAGTTTAGCGCGTTTGATAGCAGATTTGATGTTTGCCATACTTTTCACCTCCCTGGTGCAATCGAATGACTCGATTCTTACATAGAACAAGTGATATTCTATCAAACGGTGAAGAGAATTGCAATAGTATATCCATGAAATTTCACGTAAAGGAAAGAATGACCTTATATAACTTTGGGAAATCTAACGATATTTACTATGAATTACGGAGGAGATACGATGAAAGAACCATTGGATTTAAGTAAATATAGCGTTAGAACTGACCTTGCTGTAGAAGCTCATCAAATGTTGCAAGAAAGCCAAGAAGAACAAAAAGGGATACAGGGGGTAATTGTAAAAGAGAGGGAAGAAGAAGGTACTATAATTACAAAAGTAACAATTGATGAAGCTGCCTCTGAAGCGATGGGTAAAAAACCTGGAAATTATTTAACGCTTGAAGTACAAGGTATACGTCAGCAAGATACAGAACTTCAACAAAAAGTGGAGCGTATTTTTGCAAAAGAATTTTCTTATTTCTTAGAAGAGGTTGGTGTTACCAAAGAAGCGAGCTGTTTAATTGTAGGCCTTGGGAATTGGAATGTAACACCGGATGCTCTTGGGCCAATAGTTGTAGAAAATGTATTAGTAACGAGACATTTGTTTCAATTGCAGCCTGAAAGTGTAGAAGAAGGATTCAGGCCTGTTAGTGCAATTCGGCCGGGGGTAATGGGGATTACAGGCATCGAAACGAGCGATGTTATTTATGGGATTATTGAGAAGACAAATCCAGACTTTGTAATTGCGATTGACGCATTAGCTGCCCGTTCTATTGAACGAGTAAATAGCACGATACAAATTTCTGATACTGGAATCCATCCTGGATCAGGGGTTGGGAATAAACGTAAGGAACTAAGTAAAGAGACATTAGGTATCCCTGTTATCGCAATTGGTGTTCCGACTGTGGTCGATGCCGTTTCGATTACAAGTGATACGATTGATTTTATTTTGAAACATTTTGGTCGAGAGATGAAAGAAGGAAACAAACCTTCAAGATCTTTGTTACCAGCGGGATTTTCATTTGGAGAAAAGAAAAAATTAACAGAAGAAGATATGCCAGATGAAAAGAGCCGAAATATGTTTTTAGGTGCTGTTGGTACGTTAGAAGAAGAAGAAAAAAGAAGGTTGATTTATGAAGTGCTATCGCCTCTTGGTCATAACTTAATGGTGACCCCAAAAGAAGTAGATACTTTTATTGAGGATATGGCGAATGTAATAGCGAGTGGTTTAAATGCAGCGCTGCATCATCAAATTGATCAAGATAATACGGGAGCGTATACACATTGAGGGAGAAAGATGATAATAGTTTGAGTCGTTTTGCGCTTTTGTGTATATGTAGTGTAGCTTTATGTTTACTTATGATGATAGCAGGAGTGTCACTTGCTAATCATGGTTTGAAAAGTATGAAAGGTTATCGGCAATTGTCGTATGAACAAATAGCTCATATGACAGGGACAGAGAGTACAGGTGCTGAATCAGAAATTTTGGGTAGTTCGTTTTCAGCTTCAGAAAAACAACAACAATTAGAACGTTTAAGAAGTTTTAATGTTGTAGAAGGAATTGGGATGGCGGTAGCAAGTGTAGCTTATGAAATGACGAAGTTCGGAACGGATATAGTTGTTGGGAAAATAAAGGGGATTTTTAGCTAAGAGTAGCATGGGAGATGGTTGTTTTACTGATTTGTAAGACAACCGTTTTAAAATTTGAAAAGGGTTTGTCTCTTATGGTTTATTCGCATAAGATATAGATAGAATGATTTGTATCGTAAGCAGCACGAGTTTTCATTGAATCTTTGTTGCTCTATTGATATAATCAGTGCTAGTGTATATTGGCGAGACTATTAGGAGTTGAGAACATAGATGAACAAAGAAGAAAGAGCAAAAAGACAGTCCAAAATTCGTAATTTCTCTATTATTGCTCATATTGACCACGGAAAATCAACGTTAGCAGACCGTATTTTAGAGAAAACAAATGCGTTAACACAACGCGAAATGAAAGCTCAGTTGCTTGACTCTATGGATTTAGAGCGTGAGCGTGGTATTACAATCAAATTAAACGCAGTTCAATTAAACTATAAAGCAAAAGATGGTGAAGAGTATATTCTTCATTTAATTGATACACCAGGACACGTCGACTTTACGTACGAAGTATCTCGTAGTTTAGCGGCTTGTGAAGGCGCGATTCTTGTAGTAGATGCAGCGCAAGGTATTGAAGCTCAAACGTTAGCGAACGTATACTTAGCGCTCGATAACAACTTAGAAATTTTACCAGTTATCAATAAAATCGACTTACCAAGTGCGGATCCAGAACGTGTACGTCAAGAGGTAGAAGATGTAATTGGTTTAGATGCATCAGAAGCGGTACTTGCTTCTGCGAAAGCTGGAATTGGTATTGAAGAAATTTTAGAACAAATTGTTGAAAAAGTACCAGCTCCGGCAGGTGATTCAGAAGAGCCGTTACAATGTATGATTTTCGACTCTTTATATGATCCGTACCGTGGTGTAATTGCTTATATCCGTGTTGTAAATGGAACGGTAAAAGTTGGCGATAAAGTACGTATGATGGCAACGGGTAAAGAATTTGAAGTAACAGAAGTAGGTGTATTTACACCGAAAACTACGCAACGTGACGAGTTAACAGTAGGTGATGTAGGTTTCTTAGCAGCATCTATTAAAAACGTAGGTGATACACGTGTTGGTGATACGATTACACATGCGAAACGTCCAGCTGCAGAGGCGTTACCAGGTTACCGTAAATTAAACCCGATGGTATTCTGTGGGCTGTATCCAATTGATTCTGCTCGTTATAACGATTTACGTGATGCGTTAGAAAAATTAGAGTTAAACGATTCTGCTCTTGAGTTTGAACCAGAAACATCTCAAGCGTTAGGATTTGGTTTCCGTTGTGGATTCTTAGGACTTCTTCACATGGAAATCATTCAAGAACGTATTGAACGTGAATTTAAGATTGACTTAATTACAACAGCGCCAAGCGTTATTTATAAAGTTTATTTAACAAACGGTGAAGATGTTATTGTTGATAATCCATCTAATATGCCAGATCCACAGTCTATCGATCGTGTAGAAGAGCCGTTTGTGAAGGCTTCAATTATGGTTCCGAATGACTATGTTGGAGCTGTAATGGAAATTTGCCAAGGTAAACGTGGAACGTTTATTGATATGCAATATTTAGATGAAACGCGTGTTACATTAACATATGAAATCCCGTTATCAGAAATCGTATATGACTTCTTCGATCAATTGAAATCAAATACGAAAGGGTATGCATCATTTGACTACGAGTTAATTGGTTATAAACCATCTAAACTTGTGAAAATGGATATTCTTTTAAATAATGAACAAGTGGATGCTTTATCATTTATCGTACACCGTGATTCAGCGTATGACCGTGGTAAAGTAATTGTAGAGAAATTAAAAGAATTAATTCCGAGACAACAGTTCGAAGTACCAATTCAGGCGACTATCGGAAATAAAGTTGTAGCACGTTCTACAATTAAGGCGATGCGTAAAAACGTACTTGCAAAATGTTACGGCGGTGACATTTCTCGTAAGCGTAAACTTCTTGATAAGCAAAAAGAAGGTAAAAAACGTATGAAGTCTGTTGGTTCTGTAGAAGTGCCACAAGAGGCATTCATGGCTGTACTGAAAATGGATGACAACTAATATTTGAAATAAAAAAGAAGTCGTTTGTGCGGCTTCTTTTTTCTGTATAATTACTTTTTAGACATCTGAGCAGCTCTCATTTACAATAATGAGAGAGCTTTTTAGTTCATATAGAGTTAGGAGATTGTTAATGTCCGAAAATATTCGAAAAGATATTCAAGATAAAATACAAAATGGCAATTTTAATTGTGAAAAGGAATTGACGCTTTCTATTATTAGTGGAAAGTGGAAAGTTGTGATACTGTGGCATCTTGGTGTGGAAGGGCCTCATCGTTTTAGTGAATTACAACGGTTATTCCCAAGCATTTCTCATAAAGTTTTGTCGAACCAATTAAAAGAGTTAATGGAAGATGGGATTGTTGATCGAACAGTATATCCCGAAATTCCTCCTCGTGTTGAGTATTATATGACGGAACTAGGCATGTCACTTTTACCGATCGTTGAAATGATGTATGATTGGGGAAAAATGCGAATGGAACAAATTCGTAATACGTTAGAGAAGTAGAGAATCCTCCGGAGTGCGGAGGTTTTCTTTTTAGAAAGGTAGGAGTTATATTTGGTACAAGCTGCATATATTCATATTCCGTTTTGTCAGCACATTTGTCACTATTGTGATTTTAATAAAGTGTTTATTGAACGCCAACCGGTTGATCAATATTTAGATTATTTAGAGAAGGAAATAATAAATACGGTTCAAAAAGTTCCGTTTGATAGTATGAAAACGATTTTTGTGGGCGGTGGAACTCCGACAGCGTTAAATATGGAACAGACAAAAAAATTACTCGAGATTATTAATCGTCATTTGCGTCCGTTTGCTCCGAATTGTGAATTGACATTTGAAGCAAATCCAGGAGATCTACCGAAAGAGAAGTTGAATGTACTACTAGAAGGTGGAGTGAATCGAATTAGTTTTGGTGTGCAAACGTTCCGTGATGAACTGCTTGAGAAAATCGGGCGCAAGCATACGAGGGAAGATGCATTCCTAGCAATTCGAGAAGCTCAGGAAGTAGGCTTTAAAAATATTAATGTAGATATTATTTATGCTTTGCCAGGACAAACGATAGAAGATGTGAAGGAAACATTAGACATTGCTTTTACGCTTGGTGTACAACATTTCTCGGCATATTCATTAATTGTGGAACCTAAAACAGTGTTTTATAACTTAATGAATAAAGGGAAATTGCGTCTTCCGGGTGAAGACCATGAAGCTAAAATGTATGAAATGGTAATGGATGAAATGGAGAAACACGGTTATAACCAGTATGAAATTAGTAATTTCTCAAAAGGTGACAATAAAAGTAGACATAATCTCACATACTGGAATAATGAAGAGTATTATGGCTTTGGAGCTGGAGCTCATAGTTATGTGAATGGGGAACGTATTCAAAATGTAGGTCCGCTGAAGCAATATTTTAATAAAATTGATGAAACAGGATTTCCGTATTTAGATGTTCATAAGGTGACGGAGAAAGAAAGAATGGAAGAAGAACTGTTCTTAGGACTTCGAAAAACAAAAGGTGTTTCTAAAACAGCATTCCGCAATAAATTTAATGTGGAGATGGATCAAGTTTTCGCGAAGCAGTTACAAAGCAATCAAGAACAAGGATTACTTGAAGAGGAAAATGGACATGTGCGTTTAACGCGAAAAGGAAAATTATTAGGGAATGAAGTATTCCAATCATTTTTGATTGACTAATTAAATGTTCCATAGGCGTGAAAAAGTTTCATTATTTCGTGACGTTTCCGTTGACAATTGAATGTCAATTTTGGTAAGTTATTAATAGATTTAGCACTCAAAGACAAAGAGTGCTAACAGAGGTGATGATGAGATGCTTACGGAACGTCAGCTCTTAATTTTACAAACAATTATTGATGACTTTATTGGATCAGCGCAGCCTGTTGGGTCTAGAACGTTGGCTAAAAAAGATGAAATTACATTTAGTTCAGCTACTATTCGAAATGAAATGGCGGACTTAGAAGAATTAGGTTTTATTGAAAAAACGCACAGTTCTTCTGGACGTGTTCCTTCTGAGAAAGGCTACCGATTTTATGTAGACCATCTTTTAGCGCCGCAAAACTTACCGAACGCTGAAATTGTACAAATTAAAGATTTATTTGCTGAAAGAATTTTTGAAGCGGAAAAAATTGCACAGCAATCTGCTCAAATTTTATCAGAACTTACGAATTATACGGCCATTGTTCTTGGACCGAAGTTAAGTACAAATAAACTTAAAAATGTACAAATTGTGCCGCTTGATCGTCAAACTGCAGTCGCTATTATTGTAACTGATACAGGGCATGTACAAAGTAAAACGATTACCGTTCCGGAATCTGTTGATTTATCAGATTTAGAAAAAATGGTTAATGTTTTAAATGAAAAGCTATCTGGCGTACCGATGGAAGAACTTCATAATAAAATCTTTAAGGAAATTGTTACAGTTTTACGTGGGTATGTTCATAATTACGATAGTGCAATAAAAATGTTAGATGGTACATTTCAAGTTCCGTTATCGGAAAAGATATACTTTGGAGGAAAAGCAAATATGCTTTCGCAGCCAGAGTTCCATGACATTCAAAAGGTTAGATCTTTGCTTACCATGATTGATAATGAAGCCGAATTTTATGACATTTTGCGTCATAAACAAGTCGGGATTCAAGTGAAAATTGGTAGGGAAAACACTTCGACGGCTATGGAGGATTGCAGTTTAATTTCTGCAACATATTCGATCGGCGAAGAGCAACTTGGAACAATTGCTATTTTAGGTCCTACGAGAATGCAATATTCTCGTGTAATTAGTTTGTTACAGTTATTTACGAGACAATTTACTGATGGACTTAAAAAGTAAATGAGAGTAATACATTCGCTCAAGTGATGAAATTTTCATTGCTGTGTGTAATATATAATGCTTAGGTAATCATGCTATGCATGATACCTAATACCTTTTAAGGAGGTGAATATTGTGGAAGAGCGTAACGAACAAGTGGTAGAAGAAGTAAAAGAAGCGCAAGTTGAAGAAGCTGTCACGCCAGAAAACAGTGAAGAAACTGTAGAAGAAAAAAGTGAGGCTGCTCTTTTACAAGAAAAAGTAGATGAGTTACAAGCGAAACTAACGGAAACGGAAGGTCGCACATTACGTCTACAAGCTGATTTTGAAAATTATAAGCGCCGTGTCCAAATGGATAAACAGGCTGCTGAAAAATATAGAGCACAAAGTCTAGTTTCAGACATCTTGCCAGCTCTTGATAATTTTGAAAGAGCAATGCAAGTGGAAGCGACTGATGAGCAAACGAAATCCTTGTTACAAGGTATGGAAATGGTGCATCGTCAATTGTTAGAAGCGCTGACTAAAGAAGGTGTGGAAGTGATTGAAGCTGTTGGTAAACAGTTTGATCCTAATGAACACCAAGCTATTATGCAAGTGGAAGATAGTGAATTTGAATCAAACGCGGTTGTGGAAGAATTCCAAAAAGGTTATAAATTAAAAGACCGTGTGATTCGCCCATCAATGGTAAAAGTAAATCAATAATTTACATAAAACTAGGAGGATTCGCCATGAGTAAAATTATCGGTATTGACTTAGGTACAACAAACTCTTGTGTAGCTGTTATGGAAGGTGGAGAACCAAAGGTTATCCCAAATCCAGAAGGAAACCGTACAACACCTTCTGTTGTAGCTTTCAAAAATGAAGAACGTCAAGTTGGGGAAGTTGCAAAGCGCCAAGCAATTACAAACCCAAATACAATCATGTCTGTTAAACGTCATATGGGTACAGACTACAAAGTAGAAGTTGAAGGTAAAGATTATACACCTCAAGAAATTTCTGCAATCATTTTACAAAACTTAAAAGCTTCTGCTGAAGCATACTTAGGTGAAACAGTAACGAAAGCTGTTATTACAGTACCTGCATACTTCAACGATGCAGAGCGTCAAGCAACGAAAGATGCTGGTCGTATCGCTGGTTTAGAAGTTGAGCGTATCATTAACGAGCCAACAGCAGCAGCACTTGCTTACGGTTTAGAAAAACAAGACGAAGAACAAAAAATCTTAGTATATGACTTAGGTGGCGGTACATTTGATGTATCTATCCTTGAGTTAGCAGACGGCACATTCGAAGTTATTTCAACTGCTGGTGACAACCGTCTTGGTGGCGATGACTTTGACCAAGTTATCATCGATCACTTAGTAGCTGAGTTCAAAAAAGAAAATAACATTGATTTAAGCCAAGATAAAATGGCGCTTCAACGCTTGAAAGATGCAGCTGAAAAAGCGAAAAAAGATCTTTCTGGTGTAACACAAACTCAAATTTCATTACCATTCATTAGTGCTGGAGCTGCTGGTCCATTACACTTAGAATTAACGTTAACAAGAGCGAAATTCGAAGAGCTTTCAGCAGGTCTTGTTGAAAGAACATTAGAGCCAACTCGTCGTGCATTAAAAGACGCTGGTTTTGCTCCAAGCGAATTAGATAAAGTTATTCTTGTTGGTGGATCTACTCGTATCCCAGCTGTACAAGAAGCTATTAAACGTGAAACTGGTAAAGAGCCATATAAAGGTGTAAACCCTGATGAAGTTGTAGCATTAGGTGCTGCAGTTCAAGGTGGCGTACTTACTGGTGATGTAGAAGGCGTTCTATTATTAGACGTAACTCCACTTTCTTTAGGTATTGAAACTATGGGTGGCGTGTTCACGAAATTAATCGAGCGTAACACTACAATTCCAACAAGTAAGTCACAAGTATTCTCGACAGCTGCTGATAATCAACCAGCAGTAGACATTCACGTATTACAAGGTGAGCGTCCAATGTCAGCTGACAACAAAACGTTAGGTCGTTTCCAATTAACTGACCTTCCACCAGCACCACGTGGTATTCCACAAATCGAAGTAACATTCGATATTGATGCGAACGGTATCGTTAACGTACGTGCGAAAGACTTAGGAACAAGCAAAGAGCAAGCTATTACAATCCAATCTTCTTCAGGTCTTTCTGATGAAGAAGTAGAACGTATGGTACAAGAAGCGGAAGCAAATGCTGACGCTGACCAAAAACGTAAGGAAGAAGTTGAACTTCGTAACGAAGCTGACCAACTTGTATTCCAAACAGACAAAGTTGTAAAAGATTTAGAAGGTAAAGTAGATGCAGCTGAAGTTGCAAAAGCAACAGAAGCGAAAGAAGCATTACAAGCTGCAATTGAGAAAAACGAGCTTGAAGAAATTCGTGCGAAAAAAGATGCTTTACAAGAAATCGTACAACAATTAACTGTTAAATTATACGAGCAAGCTCAAGCAGCTGCTGGCCAAGCAGAAGGTGCGCAAGGTGCACAAGACGCTGGCACGAAGAAAGACAATGTAGTTGACGCTGAGTTTGAAGAAGTAAAAGAAGACAAGTAATTCAACTGTAAACATAATAAGTAAGATGACAAAAAGTCAAAGTCAAGCGTGCCTTGACTTTGGCTTTTTTCACGAATGAGAAGCGATGTGTGAGGATCTTAAGTTTTTCGCTTTGCATACTGTAAGTGAGGAAACTTTGTTGCAAAGCACTTTCTTTCGGTGTTAAAATTACGTTTATGTGAAAGATTCGGGGGTTGTAAATTTATGAGTAAACGAGACTATTATGAGGTCCTTGGACTTAGCAAGGGCGCTTCAACAGATGAAATAAAAAAAGCGTATCGTCGTTTGGCTAAAAAATACCATCCAGACGTAAGCAAAGAAGAAAATGCAATTGAAAAGTTTAAAGAAGTACAAGAAGCATACGAAGTGTTAAGTGATGATCAAAAGCGTGCGCAGTACGATCAATTTGGTCATGCTGGTGCAAATCAAGGATTCGGTGGATTTGGCGGCGGAGGAGACTTCGGCGGTGGCTTCGGTTTTGAAGATATATTTAGTTCTTTCTTTGGCGGCGGCGGCAGCAGACGTCGTGATCCAAATGCTCCGCGCCAAGGTGCTGACTTACAATATCAAGTCACTTTAGATTTTGAAGAAGCTATTTTTGGTAAGGAATTAAATGTGGAAATTCCAGTAGAAGATCCATGTGATACTTGTAAAGGTAGTGGAGCAAAACCAGGAACTTCAAAAGAAACATGTAAACATTGTTCAGGCTCTGGTCAAGTGAGTGTAGAACAAAACACACCGTTTGGTCGTATCGTAAACCGTCAAGCTTGTGGTCATTGTTCAGGAACTGGACAAATTATTAAAGAAAAATGTACGACATGTCACGGTTCAGGTAAAGTTCGTAAGCGTAAAAAAATCAATGTTAAAATTCCAGCGGGTATCGATAATGGTCAACAAATTCGTGTGTCTGGAAAAGGTGAAGCCGGCGTAAATGGCGGACCAGCAGGAGACTTATATGTTGTCGTTCATGTAAGAAATCATGAATTCTTCGAGCGTGAAGGAGATCACATTATTTGCGAAATGCCATTAACATTTGCGCAAATGGCGCTTGGTGATGAAGTGGAAGTTCCTACTGTTCATGGTAAAGTGAAGCTGAAAATTCCAGCAGGAACACAAACTGGAACAGAATTCCGCTTAAAAGGAAAAGGTGCTCCGAACGTACGTGGATACGGCCAAGGAGATCAATATGTAGTCGTTCGTGTTGTTGTACCGACGAAATTGACTTCACAGCAAAAAGATTTATTACGTGAATTTGCAGGACAAGAAGAGCAGGATGATAGTTTATTCGGAAAGCTTAAACGTGCTTTCAAAGGGGAATAATGGAAATAAAAAATGGAGTTGGTAAATTGTGAAATGGTCAGAAATTAGTATTCATACAACAGAAGAAGCAGTAGAAGCTGTCTCTCATATTTTACATGAAGCTGGTGCTAGCGGAGTTGCGATTGAGGATCCAGCGGAGTTAACGAAAGAGCGCGAGCAACAATATGGTGAAATTTATGCATTGAATCCAGATGAATATCCGGCGGAAGGTGTATTAATAAAAGCATATTTCCCGCAAACGGATTCTTTACATGAAACGATTGCAGGTGTAAAATCATCTATTGATGTGCTTCCATCTTACGACATTGAAATTGGTACTGGAAATATTACCGTTAACGAAGTCAATGAAGAAGATTGGGCTACTGCTTGGAAAAAATATTACCATCCAGTACAAATTTCTGATACATTCACAATCGTACCGACGTGGGAAGAATATACACCATCTTCTCCTGATGAAAAAATCATTGAATTAGACCCAGGTATGGCGTTTGGTACAGGAACTCATCCAACAACAACGATGTGTATTCGTGCTTTAGAAAAAACAGTACAGCCAGGTGACACTATCATTGATGTAGGAACAGGTTCTGGTGTGCTTAGTATTGCAGCGGCAAAATTAGGTGCGTCTTCTGTTCAAGCATATGATTTAGATCCGGTTGCAGTTGAAAGTGCAGAAATGAATGTGCGTTTAAATAAAACAGATGATATCGTGTCTGTTGGGCAAAATAGTCTTTTAGAAGGTATTGAAGGTCCTGTTGATTTAATCGTAGCTAACTTATTAGCAGAAATTATTCTTTTATTCCCTGAAGATGCAGCGAGAGTTGTGAAGTCAGGTGGATTATTTATTACATCGGGCATTATTGCTGCGAAGGAAAAAGTAATTTCTGAGGCGTTAGAACAAGCTGGATTTACAATTGAAGAAGTGTTACGAATGGAAGATTGGGTAGCAATTATTGCACGAAATGCGTAATATAGATTTTAGTCTATAATGAAAAGGGGAGTCTCTCACTATAAGGTGAGGGACTTGCCGTTTGTTATATGAAAAATGATAATGTTTCGCTCTTTTCGTAAGTGTTGACTTACGAAAGGAACGAAACTCTACTAAGGTGATTATATGCAACGTTATTTTGTAGAAGAAAAACATGTAAGTGAAGCAAAAATTCGCATTGTAGGTGATGATGTACATCACATTGCGAGAGTAATGCGTATGACAGCTGGCGATCAAATTTATTGCTGTGTAAACGGAAAAACAGCAGTATGTTCAATTGATGAAATTACCAGTGAATTTATTAATACGGCTATTGTAGAATGGGTAGAGGCGTCAAGTGAACTTCCTGTTTTCGTGACGATTGCAAGTGGACTGCCAAAAGGAGACAAGCTAGAGTTGATTTTTCAAAAAGGAACTGAGCTTGGGGCAGCTGCATTCTTACCATTTCAAGCATCTCGCTCTATCGTAAAATGGGATGCGAAAAAAGCTGATAAAAAAGTTGAGCGTTTAAGAAAAATTGTGAAAGAAGCTGCGGAACAATCACATAGAAGTGAAATTCCGGAAGTACATGCTCCGGCATCATTTAAGCAACTGCTTACAATGAGTGGTGAGTATGATGTTTGTCTTGTTGCTTACGAAGAGGAAGCGAAACAAGGCGAGAAATCTAATTTTGCGAAAGCTTTAACGACAATGAAACCAGGTCAAAAGCTATTGATTGTATTTGGCCCAGAAGGCGGTTTAGCTGAGGAAGAGATTACAGCGCTTCGTGAACATAAATTTGTACCATGTAGTTTAGGACCAAGAATTTTAAGAACAGAAACGGCGCCGTTATACGCGTTAAGTGCTGCTTCGTATCATTTTGAATTGATGGGGTGATGATCAATGTCAACTGTTGCGTTCCATACGTTAGGTTGTAAAGTAAACCACTATGAAACAGAAGCCATTTGGCAATTGTTTAAACAAGGTGGTTATGAAAGAACAGAATATGAAAAGAAAGCTGATGTATATGTTATTAACACATGTACAGTAACGAATACTGGGGACAAAAAAAGCCGTCAAGTAATCAGACGTGCTGTGCGTCAAAATCCAGATGCAGTTATTTGCGTAACGGGATGTTATGCACAAACATCTCCAGCTGAAATTATGGCGATTCCAGGTGTAGATATTGTAGTTGGTACACAGGATCGTGAAAAGATGTTAGGTTACATTGAAGAATTCCGTAAAGAGCGTCAACCAATTAATGCTGTCCGTAATATTATGAAAACACGTGTGTACGAAGAACTTGATGTACCTTATTTCACGGATCGTACACGTGCGTCTTTAAAAATACAAGAGGGTTGCAATAACTTCTGTACATTCTGTATCATTCCTTGGGCGCGTGGTTTAATGCGTTCTCGTGATGGAAAAGAGGTTATTAAACAAGCACAACAATTAGTGGATGCAGGCTATAAAGAAATCGTATTAACGGGTATTCATACAGGTGGATACGGCGAAGATATAAAAGATTATAACTTAGCTGGATTACTTCGTGATATGGAAGCGGAAGTAGGCGGATTAAAACGTCTTCGTATTTCTTCTATTGAAGCGAGTCAAATTTCAGATGAAGTAATTGAAGTGTTAGATAAATCTGAAGTAGTTGTACGTCACTTGCATATTCCGTTGCAATCTGGTTCTAATACTGTATTAAAACGTATGCGTCGTAAATATACGATGGAATTCTTCCAAGAGCGTTTAGATCGTTTGAAAGAAGCGTTACCAGGCCTTGCGATTACATCTGACGTAATCGTTGGTTTCCCAGGTGAAACAGAAGAAGAATTCATGGAAACATACAATTTCATTAAAGAGAACCGCTTCTCTGAGTTACACGTGTTCCCTTATTCAAAACGTACAGGAACACCTGCAGCACGCATGGAAGACCAAGTTCCTGAAGATGTGAAGAACGATCGTGTTCATCGTTTAATTGAGCTATCTAATCAATTAGCGAAAGAATATGCATCAGCGTTTGAAGGTGAAGTGCTTGAAATCATTCCAGAAGAGCAATTTAAAGACGGCGACCGTGAAGGGTTATATGTAGGGTATACAGATAACTACTTGAAAATTGTATTTGAAGGATCAGAAGAATTAATTGGTAAGCTAGTGAAAGTGAAAATTACGAAAGCTGGCTATCCATATAACGAAGCGCAATTTGTTCGTGTTCTTGAAGATGATGTGAAAAAAGAATCAGCAAGCGCATAAAAAAGAGCGTGCAACCGGAAACGGTTTGCATGCTTTCTTTATTTGAAGCGGTTAAGTACTAGAAGGTGGGGAGGCGTTTCGTGCATCCCTGTATGAAAAAAGTTGAAATGATAAAAATATAGTTGTCTTCATGAAAGAAGGATACTAGCTATTTGTATAACTTTTGAAAAGGAAATGCTTCTATTCTTCTTTTATTCTGCCAAATAGTTGACCTGAAGTGATAAAATGTATTATAATCGTAAAAGACATGCTGAAGAAGTGTTTCTTTTTGCATGCTGAAGTTAGTATGTAAGTGTGATGTTTCGGAGGGAGGGAAAGAGAATGTCAAAAACAGTCGTTCGTAAAAACGAGTCTTTGGAGGATGCACTTCGCCGTTTTAAAAGATCGGTTTCTAAAACTGGTACACTTGCTGAAGCAAGAAAGCGCGAGTTTTATGAAAAACCAAGTGTAAAACGTAAGAAGAAATCTGAAGCGGCAAGAAAGCGTAAATTCTAAGAGAGGGTGTAAGTTATGAGTCTTCTCGGTCGTTTAAACGATGATATGAAACAAGCGATGAAGAATAAACAAAAAGAAAAATTAACCGTTATTCGTATGGTTAAGGCTGCTTTACAAAATGAAGGTATTAAACTGCAACATACTCTTACTGAAGAAGAGGAAATAACAGTTTTAGCTCGTGAAGTAAAACAGTATAAGGACTCCCTCCTTGAATTTAAAAAAGCTGGTCGTGAAGACCTTGTTAATAAACTGCAAAGTGAAATTCAGATTTTAAGCGCATATTTGCCAGAGCAATTAACTGAAGAAGAACTAGTTGATGTAATCAAGCAAGTTATTTCTGAAGTTGGTGCGACTTCTAAAGCAGATATGGGTAAGGTGATGACTGCTGTTATGCCGAAAGTAAAAGGTAAAACAGACGGATCACTTGTGAATAAGCTGGTTATCCAGCTATTAGCATAAAAAAACGTCTCATTTCGTATGAGACGTTTTTTTATTGTTCTTATTAAGGAAAAACGCTATATTGCTTAAAAAGCGTTTCTGTAAGTGATAGAAACGTCTCTGGTATGTAAAAAAAGTAACGGCCTTAGTTATGATTAATCCCACCATAAAAAAAGATTTTTCGTTTTCTTAATTTCTTCGACTAACTCCTCAATGCTTTCTGTTCCTTGTTCCACTATATCTGGACAAAATTCATACATTTCTTGCGCGAAAGATTGCATTTCTTCGTCTGTAGGTAACGCGCTAAAAATGGCATCAACCCAGTCATGATCTGCACCGATTATGATAAAAGGATAGCGATCATTCCATTTTCTTAGTTTAAAAATAACATCTATATTGCTAACTTCGTAATTAACGCCATTTGTTTGTTGGATTGTATGGATATCAAATTGGTCATTTCCTTGTGTAATTGCAATTCTACACTCACTCTTACTTCCTTGACTAAAACTTCTTTCGCAAATAAAAGCTAAGTATCCAAGTTTCTGAACCTCAGATTGAAGTTTTATAACTTGCTGTTCAGCAGAATCCTCAAAGGTAACGAAAGAGACTCCGGCTATTTTAGATTTTGACTCAGTTGCATAAAAGGGCTGGATGCTGCTGTTAGTAACTTGTTTTATAACATTCAAAATTTCTTGACTAAATCCAATTTCCTTTCGTATTTCCTCGCTTATTAATTCATTTTTTTGTTTTTTAATGAATCCTAATATTTTTTGAAATTCATATAACAACCACCTATAAAATATTCTTACTTACACCGCAAAATTCAGAGTGGAGCAATTTCCTTTTTCGGATTTTATCTCATTTGTCTAATGAATGACAACTACTTATTCTATGGTCAGTATGTCACGTCCAGAACGAATTGTAACAGGTTTTTTCAAGTTTCCAACTTCTTGCTAGGCTCAATTTCTTAATTTAACTTGTACTGATATCCCCTGAGGGCGCATATTCTTGTATTAATACTTCTATTATTATGGGTAACATTCTCTGATCCATCATTGTCCTGATAAATATGATTTCATATAGCGACTGTTTTAATTAACATGAGATGAACTCTTACAGAATATAGTTATGTTAGTGAAGTCGTTATAACACGATAGGCACTTGTGAAGAAATACATATATATGGGATGAGGAGGGGGTCTTTCGAGATGAAGAAATTAGAACAAATGAAAAATTGGTTAACAAAACAAGTAGACCTACCAGTGGATGTATTAATGGATCTGCCTCGGATTACTCTTGTTGGGCAAATACATATTTATATAGAAAATCATCGGGGGCTATTAGTGTTTTCAGATAAAGAAGTGCGATTGCTTTTAAAACATGGTCAATTACTAATTAAAGGACAATCCTTTGTTATTAAAACGATTCTTCCAGAAGAGCTTTTGCTCGAAGGGATAATTGAGCAAGTAACATTTTTAGAAAATGAAAAAAAAGGTGATTGAAGTGAAACTTCCATTTGTGAAGTTTTTCTTCTTTATCCTGTAAAAGTTTCGTTGATAGAGACCGATTACAGTTTTAATTTGTTTCATTTTAGTACGAGCTATTTTAATGCTTCAAATAAAAAGTAGTATATCTACTTTTAGAAAGGCAGTGAAGGTGGTAAATGAAAAATAAATGGTTTATAAAGTGGCTTGGATATGTAAAAGTGCGGATTGAAGGTAGAGGAGCGGAACGGTTTGTTAATGAATGTGTACGGAGGAATTTGTTAGTTTGGGATGTTAAGAAAATAGCTGATGAAACGTTAGTTTTTTGTATGTTGTTACGCGATGTGAAAAAAATAAAACCAATTTATAGAAAAAATGAATGTAAATTATATTTTATTGGACGTTATGGTTTTCCTTTTTGGAATAAGCGTTTAATTAAAAATAGTGGATTTTTAATTGGGTTTTTAATTTTCTTTTTTGGCGTGATTGCAATGTCAAATATGGTTTGGAAAATTGAAATTACAGGAGCAAAACCCGAAACAGAATATATATTGATGAAAGAATTGGATAAAATGGGTATTAAAAAAGGGAAACTACAATTTCAAATGCCGAATGTAGAAGATGTACAACGCCATTTGACAGATAATATTAATGCCATTACTTGGGCGGGACTAGAAGTAAGAGGAACGACGTATCATTTTAAAATTGTTGAAAAAAACGAACCAAAAAAAGAAAAGGAACAAAGGCCGCAAAATTTAGTAGCAAAAAAAGAAGCGATTATTACAAAAACGTTTGTAGAAGTTGGAAAGCCGGTTGTACTGAAGAATGATCATGTAGAAAAAGGGCAGATTCTCGTATCGGGAATATATGGTAATGAGGAAAGTCCGACGATTGTTTCAGCGAAAGGTATTGTGTATGGCGAAACGTGGTATACATCTAAGGTAGATGTTCCGCTAAAGACGCAATTCCAAGTGTATACTGGTAATGTATACAATGAACATTTTCTTAAATTCGGGGATACGAAAATAAAAATATGGGGATTTCAGCATGATAAGTATAAACGCTCTCGTACTGAAAGTGTAAAGCATGATGTGAAATTATTTGGTTTTACACTGCCGATTGCATATGAAAAAGATGTTGTGAGAGAAGAGGAAGAAGCGAATCGAGAATATACAGAAAAGCAAGCGCTGAAAGTAGCGAAGGAGATGGCCGAAAAAGAACTAAAGAAAAAATTGGATGAACATGCTATGATTGTAAGTGATAAGATTTTGAGTAAAGAGGTTGAGGCGGATCAACTAAAAGTCACATTGCATTATACTGTGGTTGAAAATATTGCAGAGCCACAACCAATATCCGAATCCGATATTCAAGGAGACTGAGTAATGGCAGAACAATTAGTAGAAATGAACCAACAATTGGAAAATACTAACGAAGCAATCGCTCTTTTTGGAGTCAATGATGCACATTTAAAAGTAATTGAACGAGAACTGAATGTATCGATCGTAACTAGAGGAGAAACTGTTCATGTATCTGGAGCAGTTGAAACGGTGACACTCGTAGAAAAAATCTTACAGCAATTACTTGTTGTAATTCGTAAAAGTATATCAATTTCAGAGAGAGATGTTGCGTATGCAATTCAGCTCGCGCAACAAGGGAAAATTGCTCAATTTGAAGAGTTATATGAAGAAGAAATTTTCAAGACTGCAAAAGGTAAATCCATTCGTGTAAAAACAATGGGGCAAAGAAGATATATTCATGCGATGAAGAAGAATGATATTGTCTTTGGGATAGGGCCTGCAGGAACTGGAAAAACATACTTAGCTGTAGTAATGGCTGTGAGAGCTTTAAAACAAGGATATGTAAAGAAAATTATTTTAACAAGACCTGCTGTAGAAGCTGGAGAAAATTTAGGTTTTTTACCAGGGGATTTGAAAGAGAAGGTAGATCCATACTTACGTCCATTATATGATGCCTTACATGATATTCTTGGACAAGAATATACGCAGCGTATGATGGAGCGGGGAGTAATTGAAATAGCTCCGCTTGCTTATATGAGGGGGCGTACGCTTGATGATTCATTTGTTATTTTAGATGAGGCTCAAAATACAACGGGTGCTCAAATAAAAATGTTTTTAACAAGATTAGGTTTTAGCTCTAAAATGGTTATTACAGGGGACCCTTCACAAGTAGACTTGCCAAAAGGGGTAAAATCAGGGCTATCTATAGCTGCTAATATTTTATCTGGTGTATCAGGTCTGTCATTTATTACATTAGAACAAACGGACGTTGTGAGACATCCATTGGTGCAACGTATTATTGAGGCATATGATAAAATGGAATGATCCTATTTGTCAGGATCATTTCTTTTTGTATGATAAGGTTGGCGAATGTCATATTTTTTACTATTATGAAAGATAAGGAAAATAAACTATAGGTACTGGTGTGTAAAATGTTGCCTCAAAGTATCGTTGGGTAGAAGAAATGAAAGCTATAAATAGTTTCACTTTATTTCTGGAGAGGAGAAGGTATTGAAATCATGTCAAGATCTCAAGAAATTTCTAAGTGGTTTCGTAATTTACAACATTCGAAAAAACTAAGTTGGATTTCTTACGTTGTGTTAGGAGCAGTGCTGTTTTTTGCGCTTATGAATAATGTAAAACCAGAACAATTAGATGTTAATATGTATTCTATTGCGAAAAAGACAATCCATTCTCCTATAAAAATTGAAGATAAAGTTACAACGGATAAAAAGAAAAAAGAAGCCGCTACAAAAGTTGAAGATCAATATACATATAAAAGTGAGTATAAACAAAACAAAGTTGATATTGTGAATGACGTCTTTGCTAAAGTGGATGAAGTGGTGCAAGAGATTAAAGCTGTTGGACCGGATGATCAAAAAAAGATGACTGATGCTGAGAAAGTGGATAAGTTAAAAAAGAAACTACCCGCTGACTTAACGAAAGAATTATCTGATTCAAACTTACTAAATTTGATTAATGCAGATTCGAGCCAATTAGTATTAGCGAAAGATGCTGCGGTCACAGCGATTAATAGTATCATGACTGAGCATATTAAAATGGACGAATTGAAAGATGCGAAAGAACGATATGTAAGTGAGATGAATAGTGTTAATGTTGATAATGGTTTAAAAGAGTCAATTAAGGCGCTAGGAAGATATGCAATTTCAGCGAACTATTTTTATGACCCGATCTTAACGAAAGAGAAGAGAAAAGCAGAGGAAGATTTAGTTCCACCTGTTTATATTCTTCAAGGACAAGTTCTTGTTAGAGAAGGTGAAACGATTTCAAGTGATGTGTATAATCAGTTGAAATTAGTTGGTTTGTTAGAAAAAGGGAACGGCTTTCAACCTTATGTTGGATTAGCGGTACTCATTGGTGTATTACTATACTTTATGCATAACCAATTTGAATTATTTTTAAAGAGAAAAAGAGAAGATAGACCGTATGTTTTAGCGTATATTACAATTTTGTCTATCACAATCGTCTTAATGAAAATCATTAGTTTGTTTCAAAAACTTGAATACGCAGGGATTGCATATGTTGTCCCAGTTGCGATGGGAACAATACTTGTAAAACTAATGATTGGTGATCGATTTGTCTTTTTAACGAGTATGATTTTTTCTGTATGCGGAAGTATTATGTTTAATGAAGGAGTAACGAGTACATTAAATTATAGTGTAGGGATTTACGTATTGTTAAGTTCATTATCGGTTAGTATTTTCTTGCGAGAAAAAAATCGTCGTACAATGATTTTACAAGCTGGTATACTCGTTTCTGTATTAAATGTAGTCGTATTAGCGGCGCTCTTATTATTACGTAATGGGAATTTTTCGCCTCTTGAAATTGGTACGCAATTATTAATGGCTTCACTTTCAGGGATTATATCATCCGTTTTGGCTATGGGGATTTTACCATATTTAGAAAGTGGACTTGGAATCGTATCAAGTATGAAGCTTATGGAACTATCAAGTCCAAATCATCCGCTTTTACGCAGAATTTTGTTAGAAGCGCCAGGGACATATCATCATAGTGTAATGGTAGCGAATCTTTCTGAGGCTGCTTGTGAAGCAGTTGGGGCAAATGGTGTATTAGCGCGTGTAGGGGCATATTATCATGATGTAGGAAAAACAGTACAACCGCAATTCTTTATTGAAAACCAAATGGGAATTAAAAACCCGCATGATAAATTAGATCCTGTAACGAGTAAAGATATTATAATTGCTCACGTAACGGATGGAGTAAGAATGCTCGAAGAATATCATATTCCACAAGAAATTATTGATATCGCTGGGCAACATCACGGTACAACGTTACTGAAATATTTTTATTATAAAGCTATTAAAGAAGATAAAGAAAAATATACAGAAGAGATGTTCCGTTATCCAGGTTCAAAAGCAACTTCGAAAGAATCGGCAATTGTTGGTATTGCTGATAGTGTAGAAGCTGCGGTACGTTCTATGAATCACCCAACGCCAGAACAAATTAATAATTTGGTGCAAAGTATTATTAAAGATCGACTGCAAGACGGTCAATTTAGTGAATGTGATTTGACGTTTAAGGAACTACAAATCGTTGGAAAAACGTTGTGTGAAACGTTAAATGGTATTTTCCATTCGCGTATTACATATCCGGAACCTCCGGAAGAAAAGGAGAAAGAATGAGTTTGTTAATTGATTTTATTGATGAAACAGAAGAAGTAAAAGAAGAGTATATGAGTTTAATTCGTGAAGTGTTAGAAAAAGCAGCTCAAATGGAAAATATCGAGGATGGTGCGGAGGTATCGGTGACATTTGTAGATAATGAGCGCATTAGAGAAATTAATCGTGATTACCGAGATAAAGATCAACCTACAGATGTAATATCCTTTGCCATGGAAGAGATGGGAGAAGGAGAAATGGAGATTGTTGGTGCAGAGATGCCGCGCATGTTAGGGGATCTTATTATCTCTATTCCAAGGGCGAAAGAGCAAGCTGAAGAGTACGGACATTCTTTCGATCGTGAACTTGGATTTTTGGCGTTACATGGCTTTTTACATTTACTTGGTTATGATCATATGACAGAAGAAGATGAAAAAGAAATGTTCGGAAGACAAAAAGAAATTTTAGAAGCTTTTGGATTAGGACGATGAAAAAAGGAAAACTTATAGATAGTTTTGGATATGCTATAGCTGGTATATTCTTTTGTTTTCGTCATGAACGAAATATGAAAATCCATTATTTAGCCGCAGTCATTGTTATATGCTGCGGCTTTTATTTCCATATTACGAAAATAGAGTGGATGATATTACTTATTGTAATAGGGAGTGTAATGAGTTTAGAGATGGTAAATACGGCTGTGGAAAAAACGGTAGATTTAGCGACTGCCGATATTCATCCGTTTGCAAAAATTGCAAAGGATGTTGCGGCAGGAGCGGTTTTATTGTTTGCAATTATAGCTGTTATAATTGGTGCTATTATCTTTTTACCGTATATGGTATAGTTGCATTCCGAAGCTTTTATTAAGCTTTGGAAGTGCTGTAAGGGCCTTTAATGAGAGAGTGTATCTCTTCATAGCTGTGAACAGGAAGGATGCGGGAATATGAATAGTAAACAATTAATTCTAGAAGCAATCGAAGCGCGTAAACAAGCGTACGTACCATATTCTAAATTTCAAGTAGGTGCAGCATTATTAACGCGCGGTGGAAAAGTATATCGTGGATGTAATGTTGAGAATGCATCATATGGCTTATGTAATTGTGCTGAAAGAACAGCTTTATTTAAGGCGGTTTCTGAAGGAGATAAAGAATTTGTAGCCATTGCGGTTGTAGCAGATACAAAGCGCCCAGTACCTCCTTGTGGAGCATGTCGACAAGTTATGGTAGAATTATGTAAACAGGATACGAAAGTATACTTATCAAACTTACATGGTGACGTTCAAGAGACGACAGTCGGAGAATTGTTACCAGGAGCATTTTTAGCGGAGGATTTACATGAATAGAAAAGGTTATAAATCAGGTTTTGTCTCTATTATTGGCAGACCGAATGTTGGAAAATCTACATTTTTAAACCGTATTATCGGCCAGAAAATTGCTATTATGAGTGATAAGCCACAAACGACTCGTAATAAAATTCAAGGTGTATATACAGAAAATGATGCACAAGTTATTTTCATTGATACACCAGGAATACATAAACCTAAACATAAATTAGGCGACTTCATGGTAAAGATGGCGCAAACGACATTAAAAGAAGTTGATATTGTTCTGTTTATGGTTAATGCAGTTGAAGGATTTGGTCGTGGTGAGGAATTCATCATTGAGAAATTAAAAGAAACGAAACAACCAGTATTTTTAGTCATTAATAAAATTGACCAACTTCATCCAGAGCAATTACTAGAGTTAATTGATCAATATCGTAAACTACATGAGTTTGCAGAGATTGTACCAATTTCTGCGTTAGACGGTAATAATGTGGACGCTTTAATTGGAACAATTAAAAAGTATTTACCAGAAGGACCACAATACTATCCAGAGAATCAAGTAACGGATCATCCGGAGAGATTTATTATTGCAGAGCTTATTCGTGAGAAAGTACTACATTTAACACGTGAAGAAGTGCCGCATTCTGTGGCTGTTGTTATCGATGCGATTCAAAAGCGTGAGGGCGGGGCAGTTTATATAAATGCAACGATTGTTGTTGAACGTGCATCACAAAAAGGAATCATCATCGGAAAACAAGGAAAAATGTTAAAAGAAGTTGGTAAGCGAGCTCGTTTTGATATTGAAGCGCTACTTGGTTCTAAAGTATTTTTAGAAGTATGGGTAAAAGTGCAAAAAGATTGGCGTAATAAAATGTCTCAGCTTCGTGACCTAGGTTTCCGCGAGGATGAGTACTAAAATAGAGTAAAGTTGTAATCAGTGGATGGTTGGTTCATCCACTGATTATTGGTTTTTATGAACTTTGATAAATTAGGAAAAATTTTTCTCACATGAAAATGGACAAAATGGGTCAATTTAATAACAACAAAGGAAATTGGTTTATAGGCTACGCTTATTGAGAAAGGTGGATTCTTATGCTAGATTTTACCTGGAAGTTTTTCTCCAAAACAGGAAGCATTGAAACGTACTTGCTTTTGAAAGAAATGGAAAAAGACGTAAACGATGAGATGGATCAACATGAAGAGGAGCTAGCGCATCTAGACTCTCCAATTTCTTGACCCGTTTTGTTCAAACCTTGGATGGTGACGAACATGTTTCAAAAAGTTGAGGGCATCGTTATCCGTACGACAGATTACGGAGAAACGAACAAGATTGTTACAATATTCTCAAGAGAACTTGGTAAGGTAAGTGCAATGGCAAGAGGGGCAAAAAAACCGAAAAGCCGATTAGCATCTGTGTCGCAATTAATGACACATGGCCATTTTCTTATTCAAATGGGATCTGGGCTTGGAACATTGCAACAAGGCGAGATTATTTCAACTATGAAAGAAATTCGCGAGGATATATTTTTAACTGCTTATGCATCATTTATTGTTGAGTTAACTGATAAAGCAACAGAAGATAAAAAACATAATCCGTATTTATTTGAAATGTTATATCAAACGTTGCATTATATGTGTGAGGGTGTTGATCCAGAAGTATTATCATTAATTTATCAAACGAAAATGCTTCCGGTATTAGGGATGCGCCCGTACTTTGATACATGTGCGATTTGTCATCAAGAAACAGACTTTGTCGCCTTCTCCGTAAGGGAAGGCGGTTTTCTGTGCTCACGTCATGCAGAGCAAGACCCATATCGTATACCGGTAGGAGAAGCTGTTCATAAATTATTACGTCTTTTCTTCCATTTCGATTTACATAGGCTCGGAAATGTATCGGTAAAGGATAGCACAAAAAAACAAATGCGTTTAGTATTGAATACATATTATGATGAATATTGCGGAATTTATTTGAAATCAAGACGTTTTTTAGAACAACTTGATAAGTTTCAAATATAATTTTGGGCCGTATACGGTCCTTTTTACATACTTTCTTTTTCGAATAGCATATTTAGTATATAATATTTAAGAGATAGTATAACTTTTTTCGTTGTGCATTAAAGGTGGTGATTATCATAGAGCTGAATAAACGGCAAGAACATATCATTCAGATTGTAAAAGATCACGGTCCTATTACAGGGGAATCAATTGCAGCGCAATTGGGTCTAACACGTGCGACGCTAAGACCAGACTTAGCAATTTTAACGATGGCTGGTTATTTAGAAGCACGTCCACGCGTAGGTTATTTTTATACGGGTAAAACTGGGGGGCAGCTATTATCTGAAGCTGTTAAGAAAATTAAAGTACAAGATTATCAATCTAGACCGGTTGTAATTGATAAAAATGTTTCCGTATACGATGCAATTTGTACGATGTTTTTAGAGGACGTTGGTACATTGTTCGTTGTAGATCAGATGACTCTATTAGTTGGTGTTGTGTCTCGTAAAGATTTATTAAGAGCGAGCTTAGGAAAGCAGGATTTAACCTCTCTTCCGGTTAATATTATCATGACAAGGATGCCAAACATTGCGATGTGTCGTAGAGAGGATTCTTTATATGATATTGCGATGGAATTAATAGAAAGACAGATTGATGCAATGCCAGTTGTAAAAGATACGAAACAAGGTTTAGAAGTGATTGGGCGAATTACAAAAACAAATATTACACGTGCGTTTGTAAATTTAGTAAATAACGAATAAGTGTAATTTGTTTAAAGTGAGGTAATGTAATGGATAATAAAATCGTATATGTCGTATCTGACTCTGTAGGGGAAACGGCTGATTTGGTTGTTCGAGCAGCAATGGGGCAATTCCCGTTTGCTCCTGATATTAGACGTGTACCGTATGTAGAAGATACAGGGACATTAAAAGAAGTGATTTCGATTGCTAAGAGTAATCAAGCACTTATATGTTTTACGTTAGTTAAGCCTGATATGCGCCAGTATTTAGTAACAGAGGCTGCAAAAGAAGGGGTAGAGGCATACGATATTATCGGCCCTCTTATTGATCAAATTGAAGAAATTACGGGGCAAGTGCCGAGATATGAGCCAGGTGTTGTCCGTAGGTTAGATGAAGAATACTTTAAAAAGATTGAAGCGATTGAATTTGCTGTGAAGTATGATGACGGCAGAGATGCACGAGGTATCTTAAAAGCAGATATCGTGTTGATTGGTGTTTCGCGTACATCAAAAACACCACTTTCCCAATATTTAGCTCATAACAAACGCTTGAAAGTTGCGAATGTACCACTCGTGCCAGAAGTTGACCCACCTGAAGAACTATATCAAGTGGCAAAAGAAAAATGTTTCGGTTTGAAAATTACGCCAGATAAGTTAAATCATATTCGAAAAGAACGATTAAAATCACTTGGATTAAGTGATGGAGCAACATATGCAAATATTAATCGTATTCAAGAAGAAATTGATCACTTTGAGGAAGTAATTAGTAAAATAAATTGCCAAGTAATCGATGTATCGAATAAAGCGATTGAAGAAACAGCAAATATTATTGTGAATGCAGTGCAAAACCAAAAAATGTTTTAGCACATTTACCAAAGGTGAATGTGCTTTTTTCGCTCGTGTGAAATATGATACCTATGGATTTTGTAATAGATTGTAGTGTAATGGTTATACTTATACTCCTTTGTCTTTTAGTATATTCAAGGTGTGAGTTTGTCATCCTGAAATGTAAGCTGAAAAAATAAAGGGATATGTAGCGTAGTTGAAGAAAATATATTATAATAAAAAATTGTGATAAAAACCTATATTTTACGTTTAGACTTTAATTTTTCAGAATAAACTAGGGATAGGATTTACGAAAAAGACATGTAATTACGTTAAATCGACAAAATCTATACAAGAAAACGCACATTATGGAAGGATTCACAGAAGGGATGTAGAATACAGAAATATGCAAAACATCAACAACATATTAGTTGGTGTAGATGTATATCCCGTGAAGGCTGAAATTGTGCAAGTTGGAGCGGAATTTCATGTCGGAATTTTGTTTGTCGCATCATATGCTCATCCTTTAAGGAAATAGCAAGGCAATTGGATCATTGTAGATACTGAACAAAATGGAGTTGATTGTTATATGGATCAACATGAAAAAGTTACAGATCTCAAGATCAAACAGTATATGTGGCTTGCTACTCTTCTTGTAAAAAGGTGTATATGTATTGTTTCTAAGAGATACATTTGTAACAGATGAGCAAATGTATACAATTTTATATAGCAAGTATGTATATGCGATTTATGCAGATAAAGGACCTATAGGAAAGGTTCAAAATCGTTTATACAATGTAATCGGCAACACTTTCTAACAAGTTTAGAAAAATATTGTCGAATTATAAAGGAATTTTTTAATTTATATCGAATACAAAATACGACACGGAGATGGAGTTATGGGGAACAGAATTCCCGAAGAAGTTGTTGAACAGATTCGGACATCATCCGATATTGTAGAAGTCATTGGTGAATACGTTCAACTTAGAAAACAGGGGCGTAACTATTTCGGCCTTTGTCCATTTCATGGTGAGAATTCTCCTTCATTCTCTGTTTCATCTGATAAGCAAATTTTTCATTGCTTCGGATGTGGAGAAGGTGGAAATGTATTTTCCTTTCTAATGAAAATGGAAGGACTGGCTTTTACCGAGGCTGTTCAAAAGCTAGGCGAAAGAAATGGAATTGCGGTTGCAGAGTACACATCAGGACAAGGACAACAAGAAGACATATCTGATGACACTGTCATCATGCAACAAGCTCATGAATTATTGAAAAAGTATTATCATCATTTATTAGTAAATACGGAAGAGGGAAATGAAGCACTTTCATATTTATTAAACCGTGGTATTACGAAAGAGATGATTGAGAAGTTTGAAATTGGTTATGCATCACCTGCTTGGGATGCAGCGACGAAAATTTTACAAAAAAGAGGTTTATCGCTGTCTAGTATGGAACAAGCTGGCCTTCTAATAAGAAGTGAGAAGGATGGTAGTCATTACGATCGCTTCCGTGGAAGAGTTATGTTCCCGATCTATACGTTACAAGGTAAGGTGATAGCGTTTAGTGGAAGGGCGTTAGGAGATGACACTCCGAAATATTTAAATAGCCCTGAAACACCGATTTTTCACAAAAGTAAATTGTTGTATAACTTCCACCAAGCAAGACCGTTTATTAGAAAGCGTGGGCAAGTGGTTCTTTTTGAAGGATATGCCGATGTACTAGCTGCGGTAAAAAGTGGTGTGGAAGAAGCTGTTGCGACAATGGGAACAGCTTTAACTGAAGAACAAGCAAAACTTCTGCGACGTAACGTTGAAACTGTTGTTCTTTGCTATGATGGTGATAAAGCAGGGCGAGAAGCGACGATGAAAGCAGGGCAATTATTGCTAAAAGTTGGTTGCCAAGTGAAAGTCACATCCTTGCCAGATAAGCTTGATCCTGATGAATATGTGCAACAATATGGGACTACCGCTTTTGAAAATCTTGTGAAATCAAGTGTGAGTTTTGTTGGTTTTAAAATAAATTATTTGCGTTTAGGGAAAAATTTGCAAGATGAGTCTGGCAAAGAAGAATATGTGAAAAGTGTTTTAAAAGAGTTATCGTTGTTACAAGATGCGATGCAGGCAGAGTCATATTTGAAGTCATTATCGCAAGAATTTTCGTATTCAATGGAAACACTTTTGAATCAATTGCACCAATATCGCAAAGAACAAAAGGTACAGCAAAAACAAATAAAGCAGGTTGCTAAACCGTCTCAAGTCGTTCAAACAAAACCGAAGTTAACAGGTTTTGAAAGAGCGGAAAGAGAAATTATTTACCATATGTTGCAAAGTGCAGAAGTAGCTGTTCGTATGGAATCCCATATAGAAGATTTTCATACAGAAGAACATAAAGGGATTTTATATGAACTATACGCATATTATGAAAAGGGAAATGAACCTTCAGTCGGAACATTTTTAAGTTGGCTCTCTGATGAAAAGTTGAAAAATATTATCACTGATATTTCGACGGATGAATTTATTAATCCAGAATACACAGAAGAAGTGTTGCAAGGCCATTTGGAGACGCTTAGACGGCATCAGGAAAAACTTGAAAAGATGGAGATCATCTTTAAAGTGAAACAAATGGAAAAAACAGATCCTGTAGAGGCTGCTAAATATTATGTAGCATATTTACAAAATCAAAAAGCGAGAAAATAGCTTTTTTGATAAAGTTTTAGTATAATGAATGTTTGTATCTCGCGTAAGGAGGGGAACAGATGGCTGACAAACCAGCTCGTTCTAAACAAATTGAAACTGAAATGACCCTTGAGCAAGTGAAAGAACAACTCACTGAGCTCGGAAAAAAACGTGGCGTTCTTACATATGAAGAGATTGCAGAACGCATGAATGGATTTGAAATTGAATCCGATCAAATGGATGAATACTATGAATATTTAGGTGAACAAGGCATTGACTTAGTTGGTGATAATGACAACGAAGAAGGCCCTAATAATCGCCAAATTACAAAAACAGAAGAAGAGTTTGACCTCAATGATTTAAGTGTACCACCTGGGGTTAAAATCAACGATCCTGTTCGTATGTATTTAAAAGAAATTGGTCGTGTAGACTTACTATCTGCAGAAGAAGAAATTCGACTTGCAACGCGTATTGAAGAAGGCGATGAAGAAGCGAAACGTCGTCTTGCAGAAGCAAACTTACGTCTTGTAGTAAGTATTGCAAAGCGCTACGTAGGCCGTGGTATGCTTTTCTTAGACTTAATTCAAGAAGGTAATATGGGTCTAATTAAAGCTGTTGAAAAGTTCGATTATCGTAAAGGTTTCAAATTTAGTACGTATGCAACTTGGTGGATTCGCCAAGCTATTACACGTGCGATTGCGGACCAAGCGCGAACAATTCGTATTCCAGTTCATATGGTTGAAACGATTAATAAGTTAATTCGTGTACAACGTCAATTATTACAAGATTTAGGTCGCGAACCGTCTCCTGAAGAGATTGGTGAAGAAATGGATCTTGCTCCAGAAAAAGTACGTGAAATCTTAAAAATTGCACAGGAGCCAGTTTCTCTTGAAACACCAATTGGTGAAGAAGATGACTCCCATTTAGGTGACTTTATTGAAGACCAAGAAGCAACATCGCCTGCGGACCATGCAGCCTATGAATTGCTAAAAGAACAATTAGAAGATGTGTTAGATACACTAACAGATCGTGAAGAAAATGTTCTGCGTCTTCGTTTCGGTTTAGATGATGGACGAACTCGTACGCTTGAAGAAGTTGGGAAAGTATTCGGCGTAACGAGAGAGCGTATCCGTCAAATTGAAGCAAAAGCACTTCGCAAATTAAGACATCCAAGTCGTAGTAAGCGTCTTAAGGATTTCTTAGAATAGGTTATTTTTTAAGTTTACTTCACCTTTGTGAAGTAAACTTTTTTATTTTGTTAATTTTTGTTAAAATTTAGCTATCGGCAACGATTACAATTTCTTGTAATTTATTTTACAGAATTGTCTTTTGATTTGCAAATGCTCATTTTTCGATTTTTCGATTAATTTTGTTTATTCTATACAAAAATATATGTAGAAAAGCGAAAAATATGATGAGAAACGTTAATAATTATCGAAATAATAAGCTATATGACAATAAAAAACAATAAACTGAATTTATGGAATATTTTTAACAAGTAGTAGTTTTCTCTTTTCTGATAGAGCGTTTTCAAGTACAATGGAAATGACTGAATCATCTAACTATTTAGGGGTATAGAGGGGGGAGAAGAGATATGAAACGTAATCCGCTGATTCCGTTCGCTCTTATTGCAGCATTGGGTATTATCGTTATGTTTGTATTTTCATTTCAGGGGCTAAATAAATCTAAAGAGTTAGCTGATGCAAAAAATGGCGGGAAGCCAGCACAAACAGCATCAAAACCAGAGGATATTGTGAAGCAAAGCTGTACGAGCTGCCACGGTGATCAGTTACAAGGGGCAGTAGGACCTAACTTACAAAAAATTGGTGGGAAACTTTCAAAGGATGAAATTAAAGAAATTCTTTCGAAAGGAAAGGGCAATATGCCTGCTAATATAGTTCCAGCTGATCAAGCCACTAAAGTAGCTGATTGGTTATCGAAGAAAAAATAAAGTTCCGTATGACAAGTCTTTTGCTTATGCAAAGGGCTTGTTTTTCTATATTTTCTAAAATACGATGAATGATAGAGAAGTGAATTGTTGTTATAGGCTTGCAACAACTACTATAAATTCATTATCATGGAGACAGACTGACAAGAGAAGGAGTAATGGAAATACATGAATGAAGTAAAGCTTTCAAAACGATTAGAAGAAGTTGTGCGTGAAATACCGGTAGGATCTACAGTTGCTGATATTGGATCGGATCATGCGTATTTACCGTGTTATACAATTATAAATAATATTGCTACAAAAGCAGTTGCTGGAGAGGTTGTAGATGGACCGTTTCGCTCTGCACAAGCAACTGTAGCTGAAAGTGGCTTGCAAGATAAAGTAGATGTGCGTAAAGGGAATGGATTAGCTGTTATAGCGCCAGGAGAAGTAGATGTAATTACGGTTGCTGGAATGGGCGGAGCGTTAATTCGTGACATTTTAGAAAGTGGTAAAGAAAAATTAGAAGGTGTAACACGTTTAATTTTACAGCCGAATATTGCAGCACATCATATTCGTGAATGGTTTGTTGAAAATGGTTGGGAGCTTATCCATGAAAAAATCGTAAAAGAAGATGGGAAAATTTATGAGATTTTAGTAGGAGAGCGAGGAAATGTCGAAGCACCTTACTCGGAAAATAAAAAAGCGGGATTGTTTATGGGGCCATTTTTAATAAAAGAAAAAAGTGAAGCTTTCGTTGAAAAATGGGAAGGGGAATTGAAAAACTTCCAAAATATTTTAAAACAGTTAGAACGTGCGGCTAATTCTGAAGAAACAAAAGCGAAACGTGCAGAAGTAGAAGCGAAAATGAAAATGATAGGGGAGATTTTATCATGAGTAAAATTCCAAACGGCCATGAAATTATTTCTTTATTTGAAAGTATGTATCCGAAGCATCTGGCGATGGAAGGAGATAAAATTGGTCTGCAGATTGGAGCGCTTAATAAATCTGTACAACACGTATTAATTGCATTAGATGTAACGGAGGAAGTTGTGGAGGAAGCGATTCAATTAGGGGCGAATGTCATTATCGCGCATCATCCTTTAATTTTTAATCCGTTAAAAGCGATTCATACAGATAAAGCGTACGGAAGAATTATTGAAACGTGTATTAAAAATGATATTGCCATTTATGCAGCGCATACAAATGTGGATGTTGCCAAGGGCGGGGTAAATGATTTACTTGCTGAGGCGTTAGGGTTGCAAAATACAGAAGTTTTGGCACCGACATATGCAGAAGAAATGAAAAAAGTTGTTGTGTTTGTGCCAGTAACTCATGCAGAGGAAGTACGAAAAGCATTAGGAGACGCAGGTGCTGGTCATATCGGCAATTATAGCCACTGTACGTTTAGTAGCGAGGGTACAGGTACGTTTGTACCTCAAGAGGGGACAAATCCTTATGTAGGGGAAACTGGACAGTTAGAGCGCGTAGAAGAAGTGCGGATCGAAACGATTATTCCAGTTTCACTACAACGAAAAGTGATTAAAGCAATGGTAACGGCACATCCATATGAAGAAGTAGCGTATGATGTGTATCCACTTGATAACAAAGGCGAAACATTAGGGCTTGGGAAAATAGGATACTTAAAAGAAGAAATGACACTTGGACAGTTTGCAGAACATGTAAAGCAATCATTAGATGTAAAGGGTGCACGAGTTGTTGGGAAATTAGATGATAAAGTGCGCAAAGTAGCTGTACTTGGTGGTGATGGTAACAAATACATCAATCAAGCTAAATTTAAAGGAGCAGATGTATATGTAACAGGTGACATGTATTATCATGTTGCTCATGATGCGATGATGCTCGGTTTAAATATAGTTGACCCAGGACATAACGTTGAAAAAGTAATGAAGCAAGGTGTGCAAAAGCAATTACAAGAAAAAGTGGATGCAAAGAAACTCAATGTACACATTCATGCTTCGCAATTACATACAGATCCATTTACATTTGTATAAGAAAAATAAAAACCGTTGCTCATATAGGCAACGGTTTTTATTATTGTTCTTTTTTCACTTTTACACGAGGTAATATTTTTTGTAACGGTACTTTTCGAACTCTCTCCCATGTAGCGGGATTCATCGGGTCATATTGATCTAAGAAAGCGATAACTTCTTTTGTAATTGGAGTTGGAGTAGAAGCACCTGCTGTAACAGCTACGTTTTCTACACCTTGTAGCCACTCTAATTTAATCTCACTTACGTCTGCAACGCGGTATGCTTTCGTACCAGCAATTTCTTGTGACACTTGTGCTAAACGGTTTGAGTTGTTACTTTTCGGATCACCGACAACAATTGTTAAGTCTGCAACATCAGCTTGTTTAGCGACAGCTTCTTGGCGAACTTGAGTTGCTAAACAAATTTCTTTATGGAATTCTGCTGTTGGGAATTTTTTTTGAATGTCCTCCATTAAATGTTGAACATCCCATTGACTCATCGTTGTTTGATTCGTTACTAAAATTTTATCTGTTGGGATTTCTAATGTTTTTAAATCATCGGCTTTTTCGATAAGGTGAACGATGTCAGGTGCAATACCAACTGCGCCTTCTGGCTCTGGATGATTTTTTTTACCGATATAAATGACATGATACCCTTCCGCTTTCTTAGCTTCGATAAGGTCATGTGTCTTGGTAACATCTGGACAAGTGGCATCGATTGTTGTTAAACCTTTTTCTTTTGCGCGTTGTTTAACTTCTGGAGAAACACCGTGTGCAGTGAAAATAACAGTACCAGAATCAATTTTATCTAAAATTTCTAAGCGACTTGGACCGTCTAATGTGATGATTCCATCTTCTTCAAAAGCGTCTGTAACATGTTTATTGTGAACAATCATACCTAAAATATAAATGGGTCTCGGCAATGATTTATCTAATGCGGCGTTACGTGCAATTACCATTGCATCGACAACACCGTAGCAATAACCACGAGGGGAAATTTTAACAATTTTCATATGAGTAATCCTCTCCTTCTAAACAAGGGATACTTTTGTGCATAGTCTTTTACATTATAAAGGAGGAGTGGATAGAAAACAAAGGATTGTTACACATATAGTTTTGGTTTTGTTGCTGTTTTTTGAACAGGCTCCTCTCGTAATTCTTTTTCTATGACTGGCTCAATCACTATTTTTTTTCTTTTTCTTTTTTTTTGTGGAGGAGGTGGAGTTGCTACCTCAACCTTTTCTGTTATGTCTTCAGCCTGATTTTTAGTTGAATCTTCTTCCGTACTTTTTCCAGAGGTGAGGATTTTAACAATGCTTGGTAGGTTACGCATAATAGGGCCGTACTGTTCGACGACAGGGCTTACAGATTGAACGACTTGGGATACTTTTTCTATATTGTTTATCATATTAGTTGGATTCGAAATTAAATTCGCAAAAAAACTGCCGATGCCGCTACTGGATGCTGCTGTAGTTGTTGCACCGCCGCGCGTTTCGTTTGATTCGTACATTTGAGGGGGAATCATTTGCTCTGGATGCTGCTGCATGTATGGTTGATATTGCTGTGAGTACTGCTGTGGGTATTGCTGTTGATATTGGGGTTGATATTGTTGCCGATATTGAGGTGGCGGTTGCTGGTGCTGGTGCATCATTGGTGGCGGTCCTTCCATTTGTCGATAAGGCGGAACCATTTGCATGTAAGGTTCGGTTGGATCGTGTTTTTTAAAGAGTTTAGCAAGGAACCCTTTCTTTTTTTGTGCCATCGGTGGTAGTTGTGGAATTGGATATGGTGTATAAGGTTGCTGCCCTTGATTTGGATACATTTGTCTTGTGGGGGATTTTGGAAACATGTGAGAAATCCTCCTTTCTTCAGTTAGGTATATACACATACAATATGCAATAAGGGGGAAGAAGGTTAGTTTTTGAAGGGAAAACCTAAACTAAAGATGGATTTTACTTGTAGATTTCGATATAATGTAGACTTGACTGATTTGTGCGCGCAGTAGAAATTTAGAAAGAAGGTGTAACTTATGACACAACAAACTTTTACACAGTATGATTTTAAACCATTTTTAATAGATGCAGTTCGTGAACTACGCTTTACAGAGCCGACAGGAATTCAGCAGAAAATTTTCCCGGTCGTGAAAAAAGGTGTAAGTGTAATTGGACAATCCCAAACAGGTTCTGGGAAAACACATGCATACTTACTTCCTACATTGAACAGAATTAATGCAAGCCGTGAAGAAGTACAACTTGTTATTACAGCACCTACTCGTGAGTTAGCACAACAAATTTACGAAGAGATTGTGAAATTAACAAAATTCTGTGCGGAAGATCAAATGATTACAGCGCGTTGTTTAATTGGTGGAACTGATAAACAACGTTCAATTGAAAAGTTGAAAAAACAACCTCATATCGTAGTCGGGACACCAGGACGTATTAAAGACTTAGTAGAAGAACAAGCATTATTTGTTCATAAAGCAAATACGATTATTGTCGATGAAGCTGACTTAATGCTTGATATGGGATTCATTCACGATGTAGATAAAATTGCAGCACGCATGCCTAAAAACTTGCAAATGCTAGTTTTCTCTGCAACAATTCCTCAAAAACTAAAACCGTTTCTGAAGAAATATATGGAGAATCCAGAGCATATTCATATCAATCCAAAACAAGTTGCAGCTGGAAACATTGAACACTATTTAGTGCCTTCTAAACATCGTAATAAAATTGATTTAGTGAATAAAATGCTACTTCAATTTAAACCGTATTTAGCAGTTGTTTTCACGAATACGAAAAAAATGGCAGATCAAGTTGCTGATGGATTAATGGAACGCGGCTTAAAAGTTGGACGAATTCACGGGGATTTATCACCACGTGATCGTAAAAAAATGATGAAACAAATTCGTGACCTTGAATTCCAATATATTGTTGCGACTGATTTAGCAGCACGTGGTATTGATATTGAAGGAATTAGCCATGTTATTAACTATGAGCTACCATCAGATTTAGATTTCTTCGTTCACCGCGTTGGAAGAACAGCACGTGCGGGGCATTCTGGTATTGCAGTGACGATTTATGATCCAGCAAACGAAGAAGCATTAGATAGCTTAGAAAAACAACGTCATATCGAGTTTAAACATGTAGATTTACGCGGAGATGAGTGGGCGGATTTAGGTGAGCGTCGTCGTCGTAAGAGCCGTAAAAAACCAAATGACGAACTTGATGTTATGGCAACGAAAGTTATTAAAAAACCGAAAAAAGTAAAACCAAACTATAAACGTAAACTTGCAACAGAACGTGACAAAGTGAAGAGAAAATATAGCAATAAAAAAAGATAAGGGGTTTCCCTTATCTTTTTTTAATCCCGCTAATTTAAATGAAGAGTATAGTCTGTTTAAATACTCATATAAATTTGTGTAGTGCGTCTTTTGTGAACAAACAATTCACTACATATTTCTACAAATTATGCTATCATTATATCTATTGTATATTGAAGAGGTGATTGTATGTTAAAGATTGGATCTCATGTTTCCATGAGTGGTAAGAACATGTTATTAGCAGCAAGTGAAGAGGCTGTTTCATACGGTGCAACAACGTTTATGATTTATACAGGTGCACCGCAAAATACACGAAGAAAACCAATTGAAGAATTGAACATAGAAGCAGGAAGAAAACATATGGAGCTGAATGGTATTGAGGAAATTATCGTCCATGCGCCGTATATTATTAATGTTGGGAATACGACGAAGCCAGAAACATTCCAATTAGGTGTAGACTTCCTTCGTATGGAAATTGAAAGAACATCGGCATTAGGTGTAGCGAAACAAATTGTTCTTCACCCAGGAGCGCACGTTGGGGCTGGAGCAGATGCTGGTATTCAACAAATTATTAAAGGGCTTAATGAAGTACTAACGCCAGAACAGACGGTTAACATTGCGTTAGAGACGATGGCAGGAAAAGGAACAGAATGTGGTCGTAGCTTTGAAGAAATTGCAAAAATCATTGATGGCGTAAAATATAATGAAAAGCTATCTGTATGCTTTGATACGTGTCATACGCACGATGCAGGATATGATATTGTAAATGACTTTGACGGTGTATTAAACGAATTTGATAAGATCGTTGGTATAGATCGTTTACAAGTACTTCATATTAATGATAGTAAAAATGTACGCGGAGCAGGAAAAGACCGTCATGAAAACATCGGATTTGGTCACATTGGGTATAAAGCGTTGCATCACATTGTACATCATCCACAGTTAATGCATGTACCAAAAATTCTTGAAACACCGTATGTAGGGGAAGATAAAAAAGATAAGAAGCCACCATACAAATTGGAAATCGAAATGCTGAAAAACGGTACTTTTGATGAAGGGCTTCTTGAAAAAATTAAAGCACAATAAGGAGGGGATTTCCCCTCCTTATTTTAGTAATTGCTGAAATAAGGTATTTACTTGTTGGGCAGTGGCAGGGGAAGTTACTTTTGCGATCTGTTTTAAGAGCTCTAGTCGCTCGTTGTTATCGTAAATATTAATATTTTTACCTTTCATAAGTAAAACGATTTGGTCAGCTTGTGCAGTCGTAATAGAAACTTCATATTCTTTGCTATATTTTAATAACTCTTTTGTAGAAATATGATTTAATTTTTTATTAACAATTTGTTTAATGAGGTTCATCTTGTTATCCTCCTTCACGCGTTCTTCTATCGAAATATATGAGCATATAGCTTGTACATATTCGTATAGAGTTTCTTTTTTCATGAGGAAAAGAAGCGTATGTTATAATATAAGGACAAAACTACAGAAAAAGAGTAAAGGGAGGACCTATGGAGCAAAAGCAACATCGAAAAGAAAGTGTTATTCATCTCATTTATCGTTTAGTTATGATTATTTTTGGGGCAGCATGCGCAGCGGTAGCGATTGAACTATTTTTAATGCCAAATAAAATTATTGATGGTGGAATTATTGGTATTTCTCTTATATTAGATTATCTTACTCCTAATATTTGGTGGTTAAGTTTTTCTACTTTAGTCGTTGTTCTCAATATCCCATTTATGTATTCGGGTTATAAGCAAATTGGAAAAACATTTATGTTATCTTCGGCATTTGGTATTGTAGCGTTAGCATTCATTGAGTCAACGTTACATGCGGTGCCACCGTTTACAACAGAGCCTATTTTAGCGACTGTGTTTGGTGGTCTTATTTTAGGTCTTGGTGTAGGACTTGTAATTCGTCATGGTGGATCGTTAGATGGAACTGAAATTATGGGGATTTTATTAACGAAGAAATTACCGTTCTCTGTTGGTGAATTCGTAATGTTTGTGAACTTATTTATTTTTGCATGGGCAGCATTTGTGTTTGGTGTGGAACAAGCGATGTATTCTGTTATGACGTACTATATTGCATTTAAAACGATCGATACAGTAATTCAAGGGCTAGATGAAACGAAAGCAGTTTTAATTGTATCTGATCAATATGAGGAAGTATCAAATGCGATTTTACATCGACTCGGCCGTGGAACTACAAAGCTTGTAGCAAAAGGTGGTTACACAGATAAAGAAAAAGAAGTTATTTATGCAGTTGTAACGCGTCTAGAAGTGACGAAGTTAAAGTCAATTGTGCATGAAATTGATGAAAATGCGTTTGTTACGATTATGAGCACGCAAGAGACAAATGGTGGTAAGTTTAAATCGGCTATTCACTAAACATATATAGGAATATTTTTCTCTGCTTTTTGTTATAATAGTAAGGTTTCTTGAAAAAATAGATATATTTTAGGCAGATTGGTTTACAACTATAATAAGCTGTACTATAATTCAAATAGATATAAATCGGAATCATTCTGAATTAAAATAGGTGAGATGCTATGAATAATATATTAGAGATTGAAGGTTTAACATTCCGGTATGAAGATCGGAATGTGTTAGAAAATATTAATTTGCAAGTTCCGAAGGGAGCTTTTTTAGGTTTAGTGGGACCGAATGGTTCAGGTAAATCAACTTTACTTAAGTGTTTATTAGGCGTTTTAAAGCCAAAAGAAGGAAGCATTCGTGTGTTTGGCGTTGATAGTAAGAAGTTTAAGGAATGGAATAAAGTTGGTTATGTATCCCAAAAAGCAAATAGTTTCAATTCTGGTTTTCCAGCAACTGTTTCTGAAGTTGTGTCAATGGGACTTGTTTCGAAAAAAGGGCTTTTTCGCTTTTTCACAAAAGAGGATAAGAAAAAGGTAGAAAAAGCAATTGCTGATGTAGGGATGAGTGAGTTTCAAGGTCGTAATATTGGAGAGCTTTCTGGTGGACAGCAACAGCGTGTATTTATTGCTCGTGCGCTCGTTAGTGATCCTGAATTGCTTATTTTAGACGAGCCTACTGTTGGAATCGATGTAAAAAATGTGGAAAGTTTTTACGAAATATTAGAGGATTTAAACAAAAGGTTGGGAATCACATTAATTCTTGTTACTCATGATATGGGAGCTGTTACCGAAAAAGTAACACATGTTGCATGCCTAAACCAACATCTACATTTCCATGGAAATGTAGAGAAGTTCCGAGAGTTAGAAGATGCAGAAATGTCCGTCTTATATGGGCATCATGTTCATCGTTTAGAACACGAACATGAGCATCACGGGAGGATACAATGATACAAGATTTTTTACAATATGACTTTTTACGTAATTCTTTATACGCAGGTATTTTAATTGGACTTGTTGCACCGCTAATAGGTGTGTTTGTTGTTATTCGTCGTTTATCTCTTATTGCGGATGCATTAAGTCACGTGACGTTATCAGGTATTGCAGCAAGTTTATTACTTGAAAAAACCATTTTTACAGGTGGATTTTTAAACCCCTTATATATGGGGATGGTTTTTTCGATTGGTGGAGCGCTATTAATCGAAAAGTTAAGAACTGTATATAAGCACTATCAAGAATTAGCAATTCCGATTATCCTTTCGGCAGGGATGGGAGTTGGAGTTATTTTCATTTCACTTGCAAATGGATTTAACACAGACTTATTTAGTTATTTATTTGGTAGTGTCAGTGCTGTAACAAGTACGGATTTAATTATTATTGGGATTGTAGCAATTGTTGTTGTTGCGACAATTATTTTATTATATAAAGAGCTGTTTCTACTATCATTTGATGAGGAATACGCAGTATCAACTGGTTTAAGAGCGAAATGGATTCACTTTATTTTCATTATATTAGTTGCTCTTGTCATTGCAGTATCAATGCGTGTAGTAGGGGTTCTTCTCGTATCATCATTAATGACGTTACCAGTTGCAGCAAGTATTCGTATTGCTAAAGGATTTAAACAAACAATTTTCTTTTCCATTTTATTTGGTGAAATTGCAGTAATTGGTGGAATGTTTGCTTCGTATCAACTTGATCTAGCACCAGGTGGTACAATTGTTATGATAGCAGTTCTTATTTTAATCGGTGCGATTTTATGGAAGAAGAAAAAAACTGCATAAAGTAGGGATAGGTATGAATCTAACAGAAGCTTTACGCCTAATGAAGGAAAAAGGATACAAACATACTGGAAAAAGAGAAGAGATGCTCAGATTATTTGCAGCACATAATCGTTATTTAACTGCGAAAGACGTTTTAGAGCATATGAAAGACGATTATCCAGGGCTTAGTTTTGATACGATTTATCGTAACTTAACAGTTTTTGCTGAGATTGGTGTTTTAGAACAAACGGAATTAAATGGTGAAAAACATTTTCGTTTCACTTGTTCTATTATGGAACATCATCATCATTTTATTTGTTTGGATTGTGGGGGGACGAAAGAGATTACTTCCTGCCCAATGGATTTTATGAATAAAGATTTTACTGGTTATGAAGTAACGGGTCATAAGTTTGAAATATATGGTCGTTGTCCAAAATGTGCAAAGTAAAAGCTCGTCGGTTATATAACTGACGAGCTTTTTTACGTAGAAAAGAAGGTTGCTCACAAATATTGTGGCAACCTTCTTTTTATTGTTCTTGTGTCTCTTTTTCTTTTTCTCGTTCAGCAGCCATTTCAGCAGCAATTACGTCGATTTCTTTTTTCAGTTCTTCTACCATTGTTTCTTCTGGTACTTTACGAACGACTTGTCCTTTACGGAATAATAATCCCTCTCCACGTGCACCAGCAATACCGATATCAGCTTCACGAGCTTCACCAGGACCATTTACAGCGCAACCAAGTACTGCAACTTTAATTGGTACTTGAAGTGTAGAGATGTATTCTTCCACTTCGTTAGCGATGCTAATTAAATCGATTTCAATACGACCACAAGTTGGACAAGAGATAAGTGTCGCTGCGTTAGAAGCAAGACCGAATGATTTTAATAATTCACGAGCAACTTTTACTTCTTCAACTGGATCAGCACTTAATGAAATACGTAGTGTATTTCCGATGCCTTTACTTAAGATTGCTCCAAGACCAGCGGCACTTTTTACAGTTCCAGCAAACAATGTTCCAGATTCTGTAATACCTAAATGTAATGGGTAATCAAAAGCGCGAGCAGCTTTCTCGTATGCTTCGATTGCTAAGTTAACATCAGAGGCTTTCATAGATACGATAATATCGTGGAAATCTAAGTCCTCTAAAATTTTAATATGATGTAGCGCGCTCTCAACCATACCATCAGCAGTTGGGTATCCGTACTTTTCTAAAATGTGGCGCTCTAATGAACCAGCGTTTACACCAATACGGATTGGAATACCGCGCTCTTTTGCTGCATTTACAACAGCTTCTACTTTATGGCGACGACCAATATTACCTGGATTGATACGTACTTTATCAATGCCACCTTCAATTGCTTTTAAAGCAAGGCGATAATCAAAATGAATATCAGCAACAAGTGGAATGTTGATTTGTTTTTTTATATCAGCAATAGCATTAGCTGCGCGTTCATCTGGAACGGCAACACGGACGACTTGACAGCCAGCTTCTTCTAAACGCTTGATTTCGGCAACTGTTGCTTCAACATCATGTGTTTTTGTTGTTGTCATACTTTGTATAATTAATTCATTATTACCGCCAATTGTTAAATTACCGACTTTAACTGGACGTGTTTTTGTACGATGAGTCATTTCATTCACGAATAGATCGCTCTCCTTATAAAAGAAGTTTCTTATTTAGTCCCTCATATCAATGATAGTATACGTGATATAGGGCTATAGAAACCGAAGTGCTCGGTTTCACTTTTACTATTGTATCAGCGCCTTTATGTAATTGACAAGGATTAAGTGATGGCTTATTGATATAACGGGAATTTATAAGACTTTCCAATTTGTATTTTTGTAGCAGATGTACTTTTGTTTAATTGTTTAAAGTCGTCAATGACTTTTTCTATGGAAGGAATTTTTTTCTTGTTAATTTGTTCTGTAATAGAAAGAACTGTCTCGCCAGTTTTTACTTCAATTGTTTTATAAGATGTATCCGTTTCTTTTTCTGTTTTATTCTCTTTATTTTGTTGGCTGTCTGTGTTTTCTTTTTTAATCGTTTGGGCAGCAGTTGTTTTTTTATATGAACTTAACATCGGTAAAGTACCGATTTTTATATCGTAATAAAATATATAACCGAGAACAAGCACGAATAGGAATATACCTAACCTCTTCATATTCTTCACTCCTTTGCTAGGAATATATGCTTGTCCAAAAAAAAAATGCCTATTTAGGCATTTTTTTATTTTTCTTTCGGTTGGGGTACCTCTTTAATCGTTAAGTATAGAACGATTAAAACAACAGCGATATAAATGAATGTTGCCCCAGGTACGACGATTTTGAATAAATCCATAATCATGAAGAAAATGGTTGGGATTGTGTAGCTGTATGCAGTTAGTGTCCAAACTTGTTTATAGGATAGTTTACGTTGACCGCTCATAGCAGAACCGATGAACGCAAGTAAAGTCACGCCTACAAAAGTGATGAATAATTGGAATAGGTACACTAAGAATCCAATAACAAATAATAAAATTGGATAAATATTATCGAATAAAGAAATAAATTCTTGTAGATCTTTTTTCTCAAGAGATGCACCTAACAAATCGTTATAAGAATACGTTTGTGTTTGACCATTTCCCATAGAGACTACTTTATCTTTTAAAACAAATAAACCTGTTTTATTTTGATATTTTTCTAGGTCTGTTGAATTTGGATCAAATACGAAAAGTGCATTTCCTTCTTCTTTTTCAATAGGCTGATCAATATCGGCTTTTAGTTCGCCATTTTCAATTTTAAAATCAGGTAAATCTTTATCGATGACTTGATTTACCATGCCTACACCATCTTGGATAAAACTACCGTACAAAAAAGTTCTTGGAATAGTAGTAATTAAGCAAAGTAGCATAATATACAAAATGGTTTTACCGATTTTTTGAAAACGGAATAGCGCCATATCTTTAGGCGAGTATATGCTTTTTACGAATTGGGTAAATATGGACATAGATTCACTTCCTTTATGTATGTATAAAATCATTGTAACGTAGGAATCTAGAGAATCTCAAGATATATTATATTTACATATAGTGGAGATAACTAAATTTCTTTTTATTAACTTTCTTCTTTTAAATAAGAAAAATACAATTGACACTTTTCTTTTCTATATGGTAAATTTATCTTACATTTCTTAAAGGGCATATCCGATAGGAATTCCTTTATTTGATATGTTGTTACATACATAATTGTGGACCCTTAGCTCAGCTGGTTAGAGCAGACGGCTCATAACCGTCCGGTCGTAGGTTCGAGTCCTACAGGGTCCATATCCATTTCGCATGTTTATTATGTTAGCAGGAAGCTTCCTTGTAGAAGGAAGCTTTTTTTACGGAATATATGAGCATTTTAATTGAAAAGAAGTGGGAATTTTGCTACTTTAATGATAGCAAGACAATGTGATTTATTTGTTTGCACCCTATGGCAATTAGGGTAGAATGAAGTTGTATGTCACTTAAGTGGCAATACATAAACTGGGAGGAATATAACAATGGCAAAACACGAATTACCAAATTTACCTTATGCGTATGATGCTTTAGAGCCTCACTTTGACAAAGAAACAATGAACATCCATCATACAAAACATCACAACACGTACATTACAAACTTAAACGCTGCTTTAGAAGGTCATGCAGAATTAGCTGACAAAAGCGTAGAAGAATTAGTTGCAAACTTAAACGAAGTACCAGAAGCAATCCGTACAGCAGTACGTAACAATGGTGGCGGACATGCTAACCATACATTCTTCTGGACAATCCTATCTCCAAACGGCGGAGGACAACCTGTAGGTGAACTTGCAACTGCAATTGAAGCAAAATTCGGTAGCTTCGATGCATTCAAAGAAGAATTCGCAAAAGCTGGCGCAACTCGCTTCGGTTCTGGTTGGGCTTGGTTAGTAGTAAACAATGGTGAGCTAGAAGTAACAAGCACTCCAAACCAAGATTCTCCTTTAACTGAAGGTAAAACGCCAGTTATCGGTTTAGATGTTTGGGAGCATGCTTACTACTTAAACTACCAAAACCGTCGTCCAGACTACATCGGTGCATTCTGGAACGTTGTAGATTGGAACGCTGCTGAAAAACGTTACCAAGAAGCAAAATAATTGTAATAAATATAGAAAAAAGCTAGGGGAGAACCCCTAGCTTTTTTCTATGCTTTCCTTTTACATAATTGAGCTTGTCTTTGGAAGACTAGAACATGAAGTAAAGGAGAGTTGTGTATGAAGTGGAAACATATAATTGGTGACGTTGAAGTGAATCGGGATTTAGTGTTATTGCTCCTTATAGGAGGTTTATACACGCTCGCAATTTCTTTATCGAATACGTTTGTAAATATTTATTTATGGAAACAAACACAAAATTATGTGAATCTTGGCTTGTATAATTTGGCCAGCGTTATATTACAGCCTCTCACATTTCTTGTAGGGGGAAAATTAGCGAAACGTATCGATCGCTCGATTTTATTACGAATAGGAGTAGGAACGCTCGCAATTTTTTTTATTGTTGTCTTAGTAGCGGGGAAAAGTGCTTCTCAGTATATTTTATTAATGGGGGCTCTTTTAGGAGTAGGATACGGTTTTTACTGGTTGGCTTTTAACTTATTGACATTTGAAATTACAGAACCAGAAACAAGAGATTTCTTTAATGGGTTTCTTGGACTTCTTACATCCTTCTCTGGGATGATCGGACCAATAGCAGCAGGATACACAATTTCACGTATGGAGAAATGGAGTGGTTATACTGTTATATTCTTTCTTTCATTAGTTCTATTTGCAATTGCTGTCGTCTTAAGCTTCTTTTTATCTAAAAGAGAATGTGAAGGGCGTTATGAAATCGTGCAAGTATTGAAAGAACGACGGATTGATAAAAATTGGGGAAAGATTACACGAGCTCATTTTTTCCAAGGATTGAGAGAAGGAACGTTTATTTTTGTCATTTCAGTATATGTTTATTTAGCAACTAATAGTGAGTTTGCATTAGGGAAATACAGTTTAGTGAACTCTGCTGTATCCTTTGTATGTTATTACTTAGTTGCTCGTATGTTAAAGAAGGAGTGGCGAAAAAAAGCAATTTTACTTGGAGGCATTATTTTATATGCTGTCGTCTTTTTAGTTATTTTCAATGTTACATACACGAAATTACTTATTTATGCGGCATGTATTGCAATTGCATATCCTATTTTACTTGTTCCGTACGGATCAATGACATATGACGTAATTGGTAGAGCGAAAAATGCGAGAGAATGGCGTGTGGAATATGTCGTTGTTCGGGAGCTGTGGCTAAACGCCGGAAGAATCTGTTCCATTTTAAGTTTTTTATGTGCTGTACTATTCTTTCCACCTGAAAAAAGTTTACCTTACTTATTATGTATTTTAGGTGCTGGACATTTTCTTATTTATTTTGCAGTTAAAAATGTCAAATATGATGAGGGAAATGCGAGTAAAGCAAGTGTTGTAACGCAAGGGAACGCGCAAAACCAAACTGAACCAGAAGGTTAACTTCTCGTTTGTTTTATGCTAGAATAGAAAAAGATGTAAGACAGCAGTGAGGACACCTGTATGAAGGTGTCCCTTTCACATTACATAGCTGTTGGTAGAGGGGGTTTGTATGAGCAAGAAACAGAAGCAAAATAAGAAAAAGACCCACGTTCCTTTTCGGTTAAACGTGCTGTTTTTCTGCGTGTTTTTAATGTTCTCCGCGGTTATTGTAAGGCTCGGATATGTACAAATTGTTCGTGGTGAAGAATATAAGAATGAAGTGGAGAAGAAAGAAAACTCAACGATAAGTAATCCTGTACCGCGTGGGAAAATATTTGACCGTTATGGGCGAGCTGTAGTAGATAATGTAGCCATTCGTACTATTACATTTACAAAAATGAAAGGATCAACTGCAGAAGATCGCTTAGAAACAGCGAAAAAGCTAGCAGATTTGATTGAAGTACCGACAGATAAATTAACGGATCGCGATAAAAAGGATTATTGGCTTGCTATGCATAAAGAGGAAGCTAAAGAAAAAATTACGAATAAAGATCGTCAAGAGTTTAAAGATAAAAAAATTGATGATAAAGAATTAGACGAGCGCCAGCGAAGTCGTGTAACAGAAGAAGAGGTTAATCAATTATCCGCAAAAGATCTAGAAATACTAGCGATTAAGAGTAAGATGGATGGCGGATATGCAATGACACCTCAAGTTATTAAAAAGGATGCTACAGAAAAGGAATATTCGATTATTAGTGAAAACTTAGCAGTATTACCAGGTGTAGATACGAATGTTGATTGGGATCGAAAATATACGTACGATGATTTATTCCGAAGTGTACTTGGTGGGGTGTCGACATCTGATGAAGGCTTACCTAGAGAAAGACTAGATTACTATCTTGTTCGTGATTATAATCGAAATGACCGAGTAGGAAAAAGTTATCTTGAGCAACAGTATGAAGATAGCCTACACGGTACGAAAGCAGAAGTTAGAAATGTTACAGATAAAAACGGTAATATTTTAGAAACGATTAATGTATCAAAAGGACAAAGTGGTAATGACCTGAACTTAACAATTGATATGGAATTACAAAAGCGCGTGGAAGATATTCTTGCGAAGAATTTAATGAGGTTTAAAGGAAGCGAACCTCTTTTAGATCGCGCATTCGTTGTAATGATGAACCCAAAAAATGGCGAAGTTTTATCTATGGCGGGGAAACAATTAGTTAACGAAGATGGTCAAACGAAAGTAAATGACTTTGCATTAGGTACCATGACAAGTTCTTATCCGATGGGATCAACTGTAAAAGGTGCAACAGTACTTACTGGATATCAAACTGGTGCGATTCAACCAGGATCGGTGCAATTGGATGAACCAATTAAATTAAAAGGTACACCTACGAAGTCGTCTTGGAAAACGATGGGATACATTAATGATCTTACAGCTTTAAAAATGTCTTCTAACGTTTATATGTTTAAAACAGCGATGAATATCGCCGGTGTTCAGTATGTGAGAGGTGGTACGTTAGATATACCTCAAAAAGCATTTGATACGATGCGTTATTATTTCGGACAGTTTGGACTTGGTGTAAAAACAGGAATTGATTTACCGAATGAATCTGCTGGTCAGATGGGTAGAAGTAGTCAACCAGGTTTCTTACTAGATTTATCAATTGGACAGTATGATACGTATACACCGCTTCAATTAGCGCAATATATTTCGACGATTGCCAATGGCGGATATCGTATGCAACCACAAGTTGTAAAAGAAATTCGTCAACCGGCAGTGAAACCGGATGAAGTTGGGAAAGTTGTTCAATCTATGGAACCGAAAGTATTAAATCGTGTTGATATGCCAGAATCGCAAATTAAACGTGTTCAAGAAGGATTTAGACAAGTGTATAATGATTCAGGTGGTACAGCTACAAAATACTTTACAGGTGCAAAATATAAAGCGGCAGGGAAGACAGGTACCGCGCAAACTGTGTATGGCGGAGATAAAGAGATTGGTAGAAAGGCAAACGGTGAACGTGTGGAAACATATAACTTAACATTAGTAGGTTATGCGCCACTTGAAGATCCAGAAGTAGCATTCTCTGTTGTCGTTCCGTGGGTACATGATGATAAGACTGGTATTAATGGATATATTGGTCGTGAAATTATGGACGCTTACTTTGATTTGAAAAACAAAGAAGTAAATGGTGAAGCTCCAAAAGATGATAAAGACAATAAAAATAAAGAGCAAGATGATGAATAAAAAAGTTGTAAAAAAGCACACTATCTGAAAAGATAGTGTGCTTTTTTTTATGGTTTATGCATATCGTGTAATAAATGTGGACAAGTATACAACATTGAAAAAACGCGGCCGTATAAATGATACTTGTATATGGTGGGATAGGGGATAAATATTTTATAGGGGAATCATCAGAGGAAATGAATAGCTACTACTGAATTAAAATTGTACCGTATGTTGATTTATGTGGAACTTTACAAAACTTTTACAAACAATTAAAACCGAATTAATAGTTTAGCAGTATTCTTATATCTGTAATCCTGTTATTTCCGGTTACTTCTAGGAGGAAGAACACGTGAAATGGATGCGTACACCGATTATAATTTTCGTACTATCGATATGGTTCCTCTGTTTTGAAATGTCTACTGCATTTGCTTTAAATGAAATGGGAGAAGTGAGAGTTGATGGATCCTCAACGGTTTTTCCTATTATAGAAGCAGTAGCGGAGGAATATACAAAGGTGCATCCAGACGTGAAAATTTCCATCAGTGTTTCTGGAACTGGAGGAGGATTTAATCGTTTCAGTAAAGGAGAAGTAGATATAAATAATGCTTCGAGAGTAATGAAACAAGTCGAGAAAAATGAGATGAAGAAAAACTCTATTCAGTTCACACCTTTTGAGGTCGCTAACGATGGTCTTACAATTGTCGTGAATCGGCACAATACATGGGTAGACGATATGTCAGTAGACGAGTTACGTTTACTGTGGAGTGAAGATGGAAGAGAGAAGCGATGGTCACAAATTCATTCAACATGGCCACGTGAACAAGTGAAGTTTTATGCACCAGGCGTAGACTCTGGTACTTATGATTATTTTCAAAATGTCATCTTACAAAATCATCGCATTGTAAAAAAAGTCTCTTTGTCTGAAGATGATCAAGTTATTATGCAAGGGGTAATGAATGATAAACATGCCATTGCTTTTGTAGGATATGCTTATTATATGGCTAATCGAGATAAGGTGAAAGCAATAAAAGTGAATGGTGTATTTCCGACGAAAGAGACCATTCAGTCAGGGAAGTATAAGCCGTTATCTAGGCCGCTACTTACTTATGTGAATAATGCATCTATCCGAAATAAAATGAATGTAGCAAACTATGTTGAGTTTATGATTCAGCATGTTGGTAACCTCGCTGAAGAGGTCGGGTATGTAAAATTAAGAAAAGAAAAATACAATGAACAGCTGCGTATGTTAACAGAAATAAAAAGGTAATGTCAGGGTGGAAAGGGGTTTTCATCTTTGGCTCATAATGACAAAAGTCAAATTACATTTTCTGTACAACATTTGATTGAAAGAAATACAAAACAAAGAAAAAAAACGCAGCGAATCAATCGAATAATGCCTTTGTTACTAAAAATAATTGCTAGCGTTTCTATTGTTACGACACTTGGAATTGTTTTTACGCTCTCTAATGAAACAATCATGTTTTTTCAAAAAATATCATTGTACTCCTTTTTGACGGAGAAAGAATGGTTACCGTTTTTTGAAAATCCTAAATTCGGTATATTACCACTTATATGTGGAACGTTCCTTGTAACAGCAATCGCTATGTTTGTAGCAATTCCTATCGGTTTAGCGTGTGCCGTATTTTTAAGCGAATATGCTTCAAATAGTGCACGGAAAATATTAAAGCCGATGTTAGAGCTATTAGCAGGTATCCCGACAATTGTATATGGTTTTTTTGCATTAACAATTGTTACGCCGCTTTTACAAAGGATTATACCAGATTTACAGTTTTTTAATGCGATTAGCCCAGGAATCGTTATCGGATTTATGATGATGCCTACAGTTGCATCTCTATCTGAAGACGCGATGAGAGCTGTGGCGAAAGGGACGAAAGAAGCTTCATTAGCACTCGGAGCGACGCGGTTTGAAATGGTAAAACAAGTGGTGTTTCCGTCCGCTTTTACAGGGATTATGGCAGCAATTATATTAGCGGCTTCGCGTGCAATTGGTGAAACGATGATTGTTGTAATTGCGGCAGGATCCACACCAAATGTATCGCTTGATCCGACACATTCTATTCAAACGTTAACAGCCTATATTGTGCAAGTAAGTTTAGGTGATGCTCCGCATGGAACGATTACGTATTACAGCATGTATGCTGTAGGTGCAACATTATTTTTGTTTACTTTTATTATGAACATCATTTCGCAGTCAATTATGCGCCGTTTTAGGAGGATGACATAATATGCGGATGTTGAATCATAAAAAAATACAAAAAAACATGGCATCACGCTTTTTAAAAGATCGAATTTACAAATTGTTATTTTATATAGCAATTTTATTTTCAATCGTAATTTTGTTTGTGTTACTGTTTCAAATTGTTGAAAAAGGTATAAGCTATCTTTCAATAGATTTCTTTACAAATTTCGCTTCACGTAATCCGAAAGAAGCTGGTATTGCTGCGGCTTTGTCAGGGACAATATTATTTATGAGTATTGTTATACCTGTTTCTTTTATATTTGGAGTTGGAACAGCCCTTTATTTAGAGCAATATGCGAAGGAATCTCTATTTAAAAAAATAGTAGAGATTAATAATCAAACGTTAGCAGGAGTACCATCCGTTGTATTTGGATTGCTTGGTTTAACTATTTTTGTATATGCTCTTCATTTAGGAGAGAGTATAGTTGCAGCAGCACTGACGATGAGTTTACTCGTCTTACCAACAGTTGTTGTGGCGAGTCAAGAAGCAATCCGATCAGTACCAAGTGCATTATTAGAGGGTTCTTACGGATTAGGTGCTACGAAGTGGCAAACGATGTATCAAATTGTATTGCCATATGCTTTCCCGGGGATTATAACGGGCTGTACGTTAGCGATATCAAGAGCAATTGGAGAAGCAGCACCACTATTAGTTATTGGGGCACTTGCGTTTGCAAATTATGTTCCATTTAGTATGTTTGATAGATTTACAGTTTTACCAATTCAAATTTTTAATTGGATGAGTAGGCCACAAGAAGAATTTCAGTATGTAGCAGCAGCTGGGATGATTGTTTTGTTAGGTTTGTTGCTATTTATCAATATATTTGTTTTATGGTTACGAAATCGAAAATAAGTTGGAAGTGGATGAAAGGGGAATTCAAATGGTAGCAACAGTAGTAAATGTACAGGTGAAAAACGAAGAGAAAATCGAGACTGCGCCAAAGAAAGTAGTATTTGATACGAAAAACTTAAATTTATGGTATGGGGAAGACCATGCTTTAAAAGATATTAATTTAAGTATTCATGAGAATGAAGTTACAGCAATTATCGGTCCAAGTGGCTGTGGTAAATCAACGTACTTAAAAACGTTAAATCGCATGGTAGAGTTAGTACCGATCGTTCGAACTACAGGTGTAATTGAATATAGAGAACGCAATATATTTGATAAATCATATCCAGTTGAAGAATTAAGAACGCACGTAGGAATGGTGTTCCAAAAGCCAAATCCATTTCCAAAATCTATTTATGAGAATGTAGCATACGGTCCAAAAATCCATGGTATTCGTGATAAAAAGACATTAGATGAAATTGTTGAGAAAAGTTTACGCGGAGCAGCGATTTGGGATGAGTTAAAAGATCGTTTGCACGATAATGCATACGGTTTATCTGGTGGACAGCAACAGCGTCTATGCATCGCACGTTGCTTAGCTATTGAGCCAGACGTTATTTTAATGGATGAGCCAACATCGGCACTAGATCCAATTTCAACATTAAAAGTAGAAGAATTAATTCAAGAGTTAAAGAAAGACTTTAGTATTGTTATCGTAACGCATAATATGCAACAAGCAGCGCGTATTTCAGACAAAACCGCTTTCTTCTTAAGCGGGGAAGTTGTGGAGTATACAGATACAAACAAATTATTTACGACGCCTTCAGATAAGCGTACAGAAGATTATATTACAGGTCGCTTTGGTTGATATCGTTGCAAAGCTAAGAGAAAATGCCCTCTTAACAGAGGGCATTTCTTATTTTTATCTCACTTTAATAGGGAAGTAATACCTTCTCTTTATCTTAAAGTTTATTACAAGCGTAAGAGGTTATGTAGGAGGTTTATCCCGCTATTTGCGGGCAGTAAGACCCCACCTCAAAATTCAGCAAAAGCAAAGAAGTTAGGTGGGCGGGCGGTCTGTAAAAGTCCGATTGATGAGGGGTGATTAAAGTTTCACTTTGTATATAATGGCACATAATATTGAGGGGGAAGAAAAAATGGTAAGAGAACAGTTTCAAGGTGATTTAAAAGTGTTACAGCAAAAGGTGATTGAGCTTGGCGAATTAGCAAATGCGGCTTTATTGATTGCTATGGAAGGTCTGCATACAAGGGATGTAGAGAAAGCGTTAGAGGTCATTGATGGTGATTACCGTATGGATAATTTAGAAGAGGAAATAAACGATCTTGCGCTTATGCTCATTACGAAGCAGCAACCTGTAGCAAGTGACTTAAGAAGGATCTTTATTTCAATTAAAACAGCGACAGATTTAGAGCGTATTGCAGATCATGCTGTTAATATTGCAAAGGCTACAATTCGTCTTGGGGAAAAAGAAGTGGCTGTTAGTTTGCACAACCTGGATGAAATGTTTGCGGTTGCAAATAAGATGTTGCATTTAGCGTTAGAAGCATATGAACAAGAAAATTTAACTTTCGCGAAACAAATTGCTGAAATGGATGATTCCGTTGATGAAATATATGGAAAAGCAATTCGTGAGTTTATATCTTCAGTTCCGGAACAACCAGAAGCAATTACGCAAATTACACAATTATCATTTGTGGCGAGATATATTGAGCGTGTAGCAGACCATATTACAAATATCGCTGAAAATGTATTTTATTTAGTAAAAGGAAAGCATTATTTATTGAATGAGTAGGAATGAAAGTAGGTGATGAGAAATCACCTGCTTTTTTTAGTCAAAACATGACAAAAAAAGCTCGTTGTTTCCTTTAGTTTATGATGATAAGATGTATCATAATGTAATGGGAAAATTAGTATATATGTTGTTTGTTAATAAGTATTATTTATCAATTAATAGTAAGCGCTTTCTTGTCGTTTTAAACGTACGTTTTTATAGGTGGAAAATTTAATTATAGGGTCTTTTAAATGAGGATTCGTTTAACTAATCAAGTTTATGCTGCTAGTTCATGTGGGATAGAGAATATACATATGGTATATGGAGCTACTGAACATTATATAAGTGGAGGCTGAAGTATATGAAGGGGGTTATTTTAGCTGGAGGAAAAGGAAGACGCCTTAGACCATTAACATGTAATACTCCAAAGCCGATGTTACCATTATTAGAAAAACCAGTTTTAGAATACAATATTGAGTTATTACGCCAGCATGGTATTCGTGAAATTGCAATTACTGTTCAATATATGAGTAAGACGATTAAGCGATATTTTGGTGATGGTAGTAAATGGGGAGTTAACTTGTATTATTTTGAAGACTCTCCTCCGCTTGGTACAGCAGGAAGTATTAAACAAGCAGAACAATTTTTAGATGAAACATTTGTTGTAATAAGCGGGGATGCATTAACTGACTTTCAATTATCAGAAGGAATTAGGTTTCATGAACAAAAGAAAAGAATGGTAACAATGTTTGTGAAAGAAGTAGAAAATCCACTCTCATTTGGATTGGTTGTAATGAATAAAGACCAGGAGGTTACACGATATATAGAAAAGCCGGGCTGGAATGAGGTAGTATCTAATGTTGTGAATACAGGCATATATATTATGGAGCCAGAAATCTTTTCTTACATACCGCCTAGACAATTTTTTGATTTCAGTCATGATGTGTTTCCGTTATTGGCAAACAAAAATGTGTTATTCGCATATTTGTCAGAAGGTTATTGGTTAGATATCGGCACATTTAATCAATATCGACAAGCACAATTTGATTTGTTAACGAAAAAGTTACAAGTACCTATTCCTTATACGGAAGTATTACCGATGGTATGGATGGGAGAAGGGGTGACGATTGGGAAAGGGACAAAAATTCATGGCCCCTCTTTCATTGGAGAAGGAGCAAAGATTGGTACAGGAGCTGTAATTGAGCCATATTCTATTATTGGAAAAAATAGTATCGTTTCAAATTATTCTCATCTTCAAAAAAGTATTGTTTTTGCAAATGCCCATATTGGAAAGTATTGTGAACTATTAGAAACGACAATAGGAGAGCGTACAATAGTTGAAGATGACGTTACACTGTTTCAAAAAAGCATTGTAGCGGATCACTGTCATATCGGGAGAAGTACGATAATTAAGCAAAAAGGAAAACTATGGCCTTATAAGGCGATTGATAGTCATTCGATAGTAGGAGCGGCTGGTATTCAAGAGAGTGAAATGAGTGCAGGGTGGTTACAAAAAAGCCGCATTGTAGGAAGAGGGAATGTTGAAATTACTCCCCAGTTTATAGTGAAGATTGCGATGGCGTATGGCTCTCTTTTTACAAAAGGAGAAAGTATATTAATTGGAAGTCAAGAAAATATAGAAACAACCTCTTATAAAAATTTATTTTTACATGCTATTCATGGTATAGGGATTCATACGATGGAATGCAAAGAAATGAACGAGTCACTTTTTCAATATAGTGTTCATCATTTGCAATGTGCAGGTGGGGTTTTCATTCAAGTGGAGAATGAGAATGAGATTGTTATAAAGTTGTATGGTCAAGCTGGCATGCCGTTAACGTATAAGCAGCAAAAAGAGATAGAACAAGTATATATGTCCGAATTATTTTATTACGTGCATGAGAAAGAGATGGGGCGAAATAAGCTGGTTCATGTTTCTATGAATGAGTATATAGAAGTTATATTGGGGCATATTGATATCGAGAAAATACAGATGCAGAAGTTTCATCTTCTTATTAATAAGAGAAATGATACGTTGCAACATTTACTTATGCTCTTTCTACAAAGACTTGGTTGTACAGTTACATGGATTTATGCAAGCGAACAAAAAGATCATGTGAAAGCTTTGATGAAATCAAGTAAAGCGAATATGGCTCTTATGTTTTCTGAGCAAGGAAATCATTTCGAGTTATACGATAAACATAGTAATATTTACCAGGGTACAGATTTGGAAGAGGTAGCTATTCCAGATTTCTTACTCGAATCTACAGGAAATATTTACCCAATGTCTTTGAAATTAGGAGAATGTTATCTTCTGTTTTATACGCAGGATGAAAGGAAGTCGTTTCAAGTAAGGTGGAAGCGAGATATTTTATATCGAATTGGAAAATTATTTGAGCTAATAGCATTGCAAGGAAAAACGTTTCTCAGCATAGTAGAGCAATCACCTCCGCTCTATTTACTTTATGATGAAGTGGTATGTTCATGGAATGAAAAAGGGAAAATTATGAGGAAATTATTGGATGATATTGAAAGGAAGGGAGAAGGTATATTTGAAGGAGTACAGTTCAAATATACTGAAAAAGAGTGGTCTTATATCGTTTCTGACACAAAACAACCAAAATTTTTAGTGTATTCACATGCTAGAAACCCAGTAATAGCAAGGGAAAACATGAAAAATCTTATAGAAAAAATTAGACAATATCAAAAGGTGTAGAATTTTTATTTTAAAAGTGGTATTATAGTATAGTCTGATTTAAGTTATTAGTACTGGAGGGAAATAAGAATGCGTGTGAATATTACTCTAGCATGTACAGAATGCGGAGATCGTAACTATATCTCAAAGAAAAATAAACGTAACAACGCTGAGCGTATCGAGCTTAAAAAGTATTGCAAGCGTGACAAGAAGTCTACGTTACACCGTGAAACAAAGTAAGCAGTAGGAATATTTTCCTACTGTTTCTTTTTTTATTCGATTCCTATGTTAAAAGTGATACACTATCATCATAGAGTAAAGTGTCACTGTAAGGAGGAGAATGTGTGAAAGAAGAGAAAGTGCGTTTGCGTAAACAAATAATAGAACACATGAATTCTTTATCAGAAGAACAATATACAACTTTATCAGAACAGATTGCATTTTCGTTGTATGCGCAAAAAGAGTGGGTTGAAGCTAAAACAATTGGAATTACTCTCTCAATGGAAAATGAAGTGAATACATATCCTATTATCGAAAAAGCTTGGGAAGAAGGAAAGAAAGTTGTAGTTCCTAAGTGTAATAAAGGAACAAGAACGATGTCCTTCCGGAAAATTAGTGATTTTGATCAATTAGAAACGGTGTATATGAATTTACGTGAACCGATTCCGGGACTTACGGAAGAAGTGAGTGCGGATGACATTGATCTTCAAATTGTGCCAGGCGTAGCTTATACAGAGCGAGGAGAACGGATTGGATACGGCGGGGGCTATTATGATCGTTATCTCGTGCATTATAAAGGGAAAACGCTATCATTAGCATATGATTTTCAAATGGTAAAACACATTCCGGTAGAGCCATTTGATAAAAATATAGAAAAAATTATTACAGAAAAAGGAACAATGCTTATAAATGAGCTTGTATAGACAAATAAAAATTGACGAGACTTTTTCTTCTTGATTATAATAAAATATGTGAACGTTTTCTTATTATAATTTTTATAGTAAGTGAGCATAGAGGGTGATGAAATGGTATCTATTTATGATATTCAGCAATTGCTAAAGAAATTTGGTACGATTATTTATACGGGAGATCGAATTGCAGATTTACAATTAATGCAAGATGAATTGCGTGAATTAAATCAATCACAGCTAATCGATCCACAAGACTATCAAACAGCTTTATTTTTATTGAAGCAAGAAATTCAAAAAGAGCTAAATAAGAATTAGATAAAGGTAGGTAAGCAACATGGAAGAGAAATGGTTAGTTGGTGTTGACCTTGGTGGTACAACGATTAAATTAGCATTTATTAATGTGTACGGCGAAATTTTACATAAGTGGGAAATCCCTACAAATACAGGTGAGCAAGGAAAACATATTACACTTGATGTTGCGAAAGCAATTGATAAAAAGCTAGAAGAATTAGGCGAATTGAAGAGCAAGTTAATTGGTATTGGTATGGGAGCTCCTGGCCCTGTACATGTGGCATCTGGAATGATTTATGAAGCGGTTAATTTAGGGTGGAAAAACTATCCGCTAAAAGATTTATTAGAAGTAGAAACAGGATTACCTGTTGTTATTGATAATGATGCAAACTTAGCAGCGCTTGGTGAAATGTGGAAAGGTGCTGGTGAAGGTGCAAAAGATTTAATCTGCATGACACTTGGTACGGGCGTTGGTGGTGGTGTAATCGCCAATGGTGAGATTGTACACGGCGTGAGTGGTGCTGCTGGTGAGATTGGACATATTACAGTAGTTACAGAAAATGCTTTCCCATGTAATTGCGGGAAGTCTGGTTGCTTAGAAACAGTAGCATCTGCGACAGGTATTGTACGTGTTGCTATGCAAAAAATACAAGAGACTAATAAAGAAAGCATGTTGCGTTCTATGTTAGCTGAAGAAGGACGTATTACATCAAAAGATGTCTTTGAAGCACTTGGACAAGGTGATGAATTAGCAGGCGAAGTAGTAGAAAAAGTAGCTTCTTATTTAGGGTTAGCTGTAGCGAACCTATCTAGTACGTTGAACCCAGAGAAAATTGTTATTGGTGGAGGCGTGTCTAAAGCTGGAGATGCGCTATTAGAACCAATTCAACGCTATTTCGAGCAATACGCTTTCTCACGTGCTGTAAAGAGCACGAAGTTAGCTATTGCAACACTTGGTAATGATGCAGGTGTTATCGGAGGAGCTTGGCTTGTAAAAAAGCACAAATACGAAGCGAAGATGATATAAGTTTTGAAATATGAAAAGAGGAAGGGGGAACCCTTCCTCTTTTTGTGTGAAATCTCGATGAAGAATAAAGTGTAAACGAATTAAGCTGCTGGTGGATACCCGTTATAAAGAACAGTCATGATCGTAAACCATCCGAAAACGAGTACAGTTGCAATTGCAAAGCCGCTCGCGAAAAAGTTTTTTTCACGAAGTGTTCTAAGCGTAGCAAATACAGCTAACAGAGTGACAAGTGTAAAAATAATAACAAGGCCCATGCAATATCCTCCTCTGTCTACCCATTTCTTATTATGAGTTTTTGGAATATTTACTCTTTTATATTGTACATGTTTTAAAAATGATTGTCGAGATAGCATCCTTTCTTTTCCTAAGAGAAAGAAATGTTGTATCATTAAAAGTAAGTTTAATAACTGGAGGAGATTTTCATATGAAATGGATACAAATGCCGTTAGGCCCATTACAAACAAATGCTTATATTTTAATGAACGATCAAAAAGAGTGCATTATCTTTGACCCTGGGCACGAAGGTGAAAAGCTCGTTACATATTTACAAGAAGAACAATTAAAACCATTGGCTGTTTTATTAACGCATGCTCACTTTGATCATATCGGTGCTGTTGATGCGGTAAGAGACGCTTTTCATATTCCTGTATACGTACATAAAGAAGAAGCAGATTGGTTAGGAGATGCAACTGTAAACGGCTCTCAAATTTTTATGATGAACCGCAGTATTACAGCAAAACCAGCGGATCATATTATTGATGCAGAAGGTACATTAACAATTGGATCATTTAATTTTGAAATTTTTGAGACGCCAGGACATTCTCCAGGAAGTATTTCTTATTATAGTAAAGAGGCAAATGCTGTATTCTCAGGAGATGTATTGTTCCAAATGAGCATTGGAAGAACAGATTTGCCTGGTGGAAGTTTTGCTGAATTAATTGGAAGTATTGAAGAGAAATTATTTGTATTACCAGATGAGACAGCGGTGTTATGTGGACATGGTCCAGAAACAAGCATTGGTTTTGAAAAAGAAAATAATCCGTTTTTACAATAAGGAGTCATTATGGGAATGGAGCTCATTTTAAGAGAATGGATGGGGAAAGAAAAGGATTATTCAATTTCATATAGTACGTATATGAACCTTGTATTGTATACAGAAGGTCATGGATATTATATGAAAGAACGTGAAAAGATTGGAAGACAAGGGGATTTTTTTACAAGTAGCAATGTATCCTCTGTTTTTGCAAAAACTTTTGCTAAACTTTTTATTCGTCTTGTTGAAAATGGTGAAGTTGCTTCGAATATTTGTGAGGTTGGTGGGGGAACTGGAAAGTTTGCCTATGATGTTTTACAAGAATGGAAGCAATTATCTCCAAAAACCTTTATTGATTTAAACTATTCAATGATTGAAGTGAGCCCTTTTCATAGGAAATTACAGCAGGAGCAACTTGGCTCATTTTCTAATGTATCGTACTATACCTCCTATAGTGAAATAGGAGATTCTTTCGAGGGAATTCTCTTTTCGAATGAGTTGTTTGATGCATTTCCTGTTGAAATAATTGAGAAAAGAAATGGTATGTTGTATGAAGTACGTATTACATATACAGAGGAAGGAAACCTTTCAGAAGTATGTAGGCCGTTAGATAAAAGAATTGGTCGATATTTATTGAAATATAATATTCATATTGCTGAAGGGCAACGTTTTGAAGTACCAATTGTGATGGAGGAGTATATAAAAGAAATCGCGAAATGGTTTCAAAAAGGTATATGTATTACAGTTGATTACGGATACACAAAAGAAGAATGGATGCATCCAGCACATCGTGAAGGAAGTTTGCGAGGTTATTATCAGCATAAGCTAATACGTAACCCACTAGCGCATCCAGGTGAAATGGATCTTACTACTCATATTCATTGGGACGAGCTAAAGGAGATGTTTAGTATGCAAGGAATGAGTGCGGTATGGCATAAGAAACAATCTGAGTTCTTGTTAGCTGCAGGGATATTAGAACAGCTTACGAGCCATCAAGATATGAATCCTTTTTCTGAAACGCAAAAACAAAATCGAGCAGTTCGTTCTATGATTTTGAATGGAGGAGTAGGGAGTGCGTTTGATGTTGTTATACATACAAAAGATATGCAACATTTACATTTGGAGCGGTATGTAACAATATAAAAAACAAGACACAGTATATACTGTGTCTTGTTTTTTAATACGACTTATGTAGTATTATATATTTCCTCTCATGATATATATTTATATTAAAGATATGAGATAAAAAATATAGAATACGTTCTTTTTCTTCGATTATTAGTCCCTAACCTAATAATACGCGAACGAGTTGAATTATTGTTTCGTTCTCTACTTTGTAATAAATTTCTAATCCTTTTCTTTCACTAGAAACGATTTTAGCGCTTTTTAATTTTGCTAAATGCTGTGAAATTGTAGATTGTGGCATGTTTAAGCCAGTGTACATTGTAGAAACGTTGCTTGGACCGCGCTCAATTAATCCTTTTACGATACATAAACGAACAGGATGAGCCAGCACTTTTAATAATTCTGCATTACTTTCATATAGTTCTAATTCTTTTTGAAAGGTTTCTAACATGTTCTTTTCCACCTCCGTGTGAGCTATTATACCATACTATACATACCAAAAATTTAAAGAAAAGAAAATAGTTGTTGCAGAAAAAAAGTCCTAAAGTAAAGAAATTGTAAGAAAAGAGACCATGATGTAAATAAAATAGGTAAATTAGCACGTTTTTGTAAAATGACATTTTTGGGTGAAAATTTCGATGCGTTTTAAAAATTGAAAGATATAGATATATTTGTAACACAATTTTATCATGATTTTCTTATTCTTTCAAATGAATATACGAAATTTTTAAAATAATATGACAAAGGAATTATAATGATATATATAGAATATAAAACAGGTTAAAAGAAAAGAAGCTGAATGTAATTCGCTTCTTTATGGTGATAATGAAATATTTGATTACGGCTGATAAATCTTAGGATAATCAAGTCATTAGTCATTTATTCTAAAATTCATCTTTTAGCAACGTTAAAAATCTGTGATTCCATATGTTCTCGTAAAAATCAATTGTCTCTTTTGCGGACATAAAAGGATTATTCAACGTAGAGGTTGTTTTCTGTACCATAAAGTTTTCGTATCCCAGTCCGTGGGCAAACTTAATCGTAGCATCCATACAGTACTCTGTTTGGGCACCGCAAAATTCAATGCGATTTACAGATAATTGATCTAAAATTTCTTTTAAGTTTGTTTTATAAAATGAATTTGCATGTGTTTTTCTTACAAAAAAATCTTGTTCTTGAACATCAAGATCGGTATGAATAGCCCAAAGTTCTTTCTCGGGTACTAAATCATCATCACAATGTTGAACAAAAAGGATTGGTTTATTTGATTTTCTGTATGAAGAAATTCTTTTATTTACTTTTGTTAGTAAGTTCTGTAAATCAAATAAATGCTCTCCGCCATAACATACGCCATTTTGTAAATCGATAACGATTAAAATATCTGCACAAGTATCCATTATTTTTACCCCTTTTTTATTTCTTAATATATCAATTAATCCCTTATTTAGAAATAGATGATATACTTTTATTTTTTTATGGACTATAAGAAAAGAAGAAATTCAAATGAATATAACTAAAACGCAGAAAAAGAAGATATGAAAACCTAATCTCATATCTTCTTTTTCTCTATGCATTTACAGGTTCTTCTACATAAGAAAGGGCATTTTCAAAATCGGATATTAAATCGTTAACATTTTCAAGACCGACTGATAACCGAAGTAATGAATTAGAGATTCCTCTTTCATCACGAGCTTCTTGCGACAGTGCTGCATGTGACATTTTTGCTGGATAAGAAAGAATTGACTCTACAGCTCCTAAACTAACTGCAAAAACAGGTAATTTTACTTTTGATAAAAATTGGCGGAGTGCATCTTCTGACTGCAAAGTAAACGATAAGACCGCTCCAGCTGATGTTGCTTGAGATTGTTGAATATCAAATCCGAGATGTGTTTGTAATCCCGGATAATAGACATTTTGTACTTTAGCGTGCTCTTGTAAATAATGTGCGATTTTATTGGCATTTTTAGCTGAATGCTCGAGGCGTACGTGCAATGTTTTTAGACCGCGAAGTACGAGAGAACAATCTTGAGGTCCTAAAATAGCACCGAATGCATTTTGTAAAAATCCAAGCTTTTGAGCGAGTTCGGCATCTTTTACTACTGCTAATCCGGCAGTAACATCACTATGACCAGCAATAAATTTTGTAGCACTATGAAGAACGACATCAGCTCCAAGTTCAAGTGGTTTTTGGAATAGTGGTGTCAAAAATGTATTATCAACAAAAGTAAGAGCGCCAATAGATTTTGCGAGTTTAGAAACCTCGCGAATATCTGTCACTTTTAAAAGTGGGTTAGAAGGTGTTTCTACATAAAAGAGCTTTGTATTTGGTTTCATGTTTTGTTTTATTTCTTCTAAATTGGTCATATCAACAAATGTATGTGAAACACCGTAACGGGAGAGTACCTCAGTTATCACTCGGTAAGTGCCTCCGTATACATCTTCTGAAATGAGTACGTGATCACCTTGTGAAAGAAGGAGGAATGCAGTGGAAATCGCTGCAATGCCTGATGCAAAGGCGAATCCCTTTGTTCCACCTTCTAATAAAGCAATGATATCTTCAAGAGCTTCACGAGTTGGATTTCCTGACCTGCTATAGTCATATTTTCCGAACGTATCTACATCAAACTGGTGAAAAGTTGATGTGTTATAGATAGGAACGTTCACAGCTCCTGTTTGCGAGTCATGTTTATATTGGTTGTGTAGTAAGAGTGTATCTATAGAATAACTCATATTCTTACACCTTCTTTTACAAGTTTAATGGCTTGCTTTAAGTCTTGAATTAAATCGTTACTATTTTCAATGCCAACGGAGAATCGAAGAAGACGATTACATACACCGTTTGCTGTTCTAATTTCTTCAGGAATATCAGCATGTGTTTGCGTTGCTGGATAAGTCATTAAACTTTCTACACCACCAAGACTTTCGGCAAATGTAATTAAGGATAAAGATTGTAAGAATGGATTAATCCAAGCTTCATCTTTAAGGCGAAATGAAATCATGCCGCCTCTTCCAGGATAAAATACATCTGTCACCCCGTCTTCATCATTTAAATATGCAACAACTGCTTTCGCATTTTCTTCATGCTGTCTCATGCGAAGCGCTAACGTTTTCATACCGCGAATTAATAACCATGAGTCAAATGGGCTTAAAACTGCACCTGATGCATTATGATAATGAGCGATGTCTTCACAAAGTTCCTTTCCTTTTGCAATGACAAGTCCGCTTAGTACATCGTTATGTCCCCCTAAATATTTCGTTGCGCTGTGAAGTACAATGTCAGCACCTTCTGTTAATGGTTGCTGTATATAAGGTGTGTAGAATGTGTTGTCTACAATAAGAAGTAGTCCGTGCCTTTTCGCTACAGTTGCGACAGCAGCAATATCAGTAACTTGCATTAATGGATTAGTTGGAGTTTCTATGAAAATAGCCTTCGTTTCAGTTGTGATAGCTTGCTCAATTTGTTTAATAGACTGTGTATTTACGTATCTACATCGAACATTCCACTTTTTTTCATGTTCAGAAAATAATCGATACGTTCCACCGTATAAATCTTCAGATACAATAAGTTCGTCTCCAGAGCGGAATAGAGAAAGGACGAGGAGAACAGCCGCCATCCCTGAACTACAGGCATAACCTTGTTCGCCATATTCTAAGTCTGCGATTGCCTGTTCTAAAAGACCTCGAGTTGGATTGCCAGTTCGTGAATAGTCAAAGCCAGTAGATTTACCAATTCCTTCATGACGATAAGCGGTTGAGAAATAAACTGGTGGATTAACCGTTCCAGTTGTAGTTTCACTGCGATTGCCGATTTGTGCTAGTTTTGTTTCGATTGTTGACATGTGAAAATTCCTCCTTTTTAAATTGAAACATTAAGTGAATATAAAATAAAAAAAGCCTTCTAAGAAGAAGGCTTTCGGTTTGAATAGAGTCTTCTTCTCATCTGTCAAATCTTTCACAATTTGCTGGAATTAGCACCTTATTAACAAAATGTTAATGGTTGCTGAGGCGTCACAGGGCCAGTCCCTCTACCTCTCTAGATAAGAATGTTCGTATGAAATTTTTATTATGTTTTTAACTTTACAACAAAAGATAATTGAATTGCAACTTTATTTTGAAAAATTTTTATTTTTCCGCAAGTGTCATTGACTTTTACTTTTGTGCATGCTAAATTTATTAAAAAATTAACAAACATTGTTAAAAGGGGAACGCATTTCCTTTTAGCTACATAAATAAAATAATAAAGACAACTCTTATTGAGAGCGGTGGAGGGAAAGGCCCTGTGAAACCCGGCAACCTTCAAACGAAATGTTTGAAACGGTGCTAATACCTGCAAAACGAATGTTTTGCATAATAAGAGGAGGAACGATTATGTCCCCCTCTTCAAAGTGAAGAGGGGGTTTTTATATTGATAGAAATGAGGGAGATTCGTGAAATTACTAGATTTATTATCAAAAGGAATTGTAATAGGTGATGGTGCGGTTGGGACGTTATTGCATTCACATGGCTTGCAAAGTAGCTTTGAAGAATTGAATGTATCGGATCCAGACTTAATTATATCGATTCATAAACAATATGTAGCTGCTGGAGCAGATGTAATTCAAACGAATACGTATGGAGCAAATGAGGCGAAATTACGTATGTACGGCTTAGAAAATCAAGTTACAGAAATTAATAGAGCGGCAGTAAAACTGGCGAAAGCATCTGTTACAGATAAAAATGCAATTTTAGGAACAATTGGTGGTATGAAACATATCGGAGCCGTTACAACGACTGATATGGAAAGGGAGTTTATGCTACTTGAACAGGCAGGGGCTTTACTAGAAGAACAGGTTGATGGATTACTATTAGAAACTTTTTACGATGAATTTGAATTACTTCATGCTGTTAAAGTATTGCGTAAGCAAACGAACATTCCAATTGTTGCTCAATTAGCGTTACATGAAGCAGGTACGACTCAAAATGGAAATGATGTTAATGAAATATTAAAGCAAATTATAGATTACGGTGCAAATGTTGTTGGATTAAATTGTCAACTAGGGCCGCTTCATATGACGGAGGCTTTCAAAATGATATCGATTCCGCAAAATGGCTATTTATCAGCATACCCAAATGCAGGTCTCCCGAATTATGTGGAGGGACGTTACGTATATGAGGGAAGCCCAGCTTATTTTGAGGCGATGACGCCGAGATTTATTGAGCAAGGTATTCGGTTATTAGGTGGTTGTTGTGGTACGACTCCAGAACATATTCAAAGTATGAAGCACGCTGTTGCGAATGTTACACCTGTAATAGAAAAAGACACCATTCAAAGGCCGAAAGTTGTTCATACGCATGAGAAACGTTCGAAGGCTCACGTCACTCTAGCAGAGAAAGCGAAAAAACAAACGACAGTTGTAGTGGAATTAGATCCACCGAAAACGTTAGATACACAGCGGTTTTTTGAAGGAGCAAGAGCTTTAAAAAGAGCGGGAGCAGATGCTATTACTCTAGCAGATAATTCATTAGCATCGCCTCGTATTTCTAATATGGCAATGGGTGCGTTATTAACGAAGCATGATATCCCGGTATTGACACATTTAACGTGTAGGGATCATAACGTCATTGGACTACAATCTCATTTGTTAGGTTTATCGGCGTTAGGGATGGAAGAAGTGTTAGCTTTAACTGGTGATCCAGCGCGCGTTGGTGATTTTCCTGGTGCAACTTCTGTATACGATTTGTCCTCTATTGAGCTCATTAAAATGATTAAAGAAATGAACGATGGACGTTCAATTTTAGGGAAATCAATTGGACCGGCGACAAGGTTTTCTGTAGGCGGCGCATTTAATCCTCACGTGAGGCACTTAAAAGCAGCGGTTAAGCGAATGGAACGAAAAATAGATGCTGGAGCGGAATATTTTTTAACTCAGCCAATTTACGATATCGCGTTAATTGAAGAAGTGTATGAAGCGACAAAGCATTTGGAACAATCTATTTTTATTGGAATTATGCCGTTAGTAAGTAAGCGGAATGCAGATTTTCTTCATTTTGAGGTACCGGGTATTACTCTTCCAGAAGAAATAAGAGAGAGAATGGATGGACACGAAACGAAAGAGGCGGCAATTGAGGAAGGGATTCGCATTTCGCAAGAATTGATCGACGCAGCGATGAAATATTTTAATGGTATTTATCTTATTACACCATTTTTAAAATATGAAATTACAGAACATCTTGTTAAATATGTAAGAGAAAAGCAAGAAGTGAAAGAAGGTATTAATTGATGAAGTGTATAGAAGAAAAATTACAAAATAGCATTTTAATATTAGATGGTGCAATGGGAACAATGATTCAGCAAGAGGATTTAACTGCTGAAGATTTCGGAGGAGAAGAGTACGAGGGCTGTAATGAATATTTAGTAGAAACAAGACCAGACGTTATTTTAAAGATTCATAAAGCTTATATTGAAGCTGGAGCGGATATTATTGAAACAAATACATTTGGGGCAACGAATATTGTACTAAGTGATTATGAGCTGTCTCATTTAGATGAAGAACTAAATGAAAAGGCAGCACTTTTGGCGAAGCAAGCTGTTAAAGAAAGCGGTAAGGAAGTATATGTTGCGGGAGCGATGGGACCAACAACGAAAGCAATTAGTGTTACTGGTGGTGTGACTTTTGAAGAATTGATTGAGGCTTATACAAGGCAGGCACGAGGATTATTAAAAGGAGAAGTTGATGTATTACTCGTTGAGACGAGTCAAGATATGCGTAACGTGAAAGCAGCTTATATTGGAATTCAAGCTGCTTTTGAAGAACTGAAAAAAACGGTTCCTATTATGATTTCAGGAACGATTGAGCCAATGGGAACGACTCTGGCTGGGCAAACAATTGAAGCTTTTTATTTATCAGTAGAACATATGAAACCATTATCTGTTGGGTTAAATTGTGCGACTGGTCCGGAGTTTATGAGGGACCATATTCGTTCACTATCTGATTTATCGGAGTGTTACATTTCTTGTTATCCAAATGCAGGTCTTCCTGATGAAGATGGACATTACCATGAGTCTCCATCTTCTCTCGCTGAAAAGGTGAAGCGATTTGCTGAAGAAGGATGGGTTAATATTATCGGTGGTTGTTGTGGCACGACACCAGAACATATAAAAGCAATGAAAGAAGCACTAGCATCTCTTAAGCCTCGTGACCATCATGAGAGAGAAGGACATGGAATTAGTGGATTAGAGGCACTGCAATATGATGAGTCTATGAGACCGTTATTTGTAGGTGAAAGAACGAATGTTATTGGATCACGTAAATTTAAACGATTAGTAGCAGAAGGGAAATTTGAAGAGGCTGCTGAAGTGGCAAGAGCGCAAGTGAAGAAAAATGCTCATATTATTGATATTTGTATGGCAGATCCTGATCGTGATGAAATAGAAGATATGGAGAAATTTTTGACAGAAGTTACGAAAGTGTTAAAAGTACCGATTATGATTGATTCAACGGATGAAAATGTTATGGCAAGAGCACTTACTTATATTCAAGGAAAAGCTGTTATCAACTCTATTAATTTAGAAGATGGAGAAGAGCGTTTTGAAAAGGTAACACCGCTTCTTCGTAAGTATGGTGCTGCAATTGTAGTTGGTACAATCGATGAAGATGGTATGGCAGTAAGTGCTGAAAGAAAATTAGAAATTGCAAAAAGAAGTTACGAATTATTAACGACGAAATATGGGATACGCCCGTCAGATATTATTTTTGATGCACTTGTGTTTCCAGTAGGGACAGGTGATGAAGAATATATTGGTTCAGCGGCAGCGACTATAGAGGGCATTCGCCTTATTAAAGAAGCGTTACCAGAGTGTTTAACGATTTTAGGTGTAAGTAACATATCATTTGGTTTACCACCGGCTGGACGTGAAGTATTGAATTCCGTCTTTTTATATCATGCTACGAAGGCTGGATTAGATTACGCGATTGTTAATACGGAAAAATTAGAACGCTATGCGTCGATTCCAGAGGAAGAAAAACACCTTGCAGATGCATTACTGTTTGAAACGACGAAAGAGACGTTAGAAGAATTTACAAACTTTTACCGAGTCGCTAAAAAGAAAGATGTCGTTGTGCAAGAAACGTTAACGCTAGATGAACGACTAGCAAATTATATTGTAGAAGGTACGAAACAAGGATTACACGAGGATTTAAGTCTTGCACTTGAAGAAGGAAGAAAACCTCTTGATATTATTAACGGTCCGCTTATGACAGGGATGGATGAGGTAGGACGACTATTTAATAATAATGAACTTATTGTTGCTGAAGTATTGCAAAGTGCCGAAAGTATGAAAGCTGCTGTAAGTTATTTAGAGCCACATATGGAATCTAGCGATAGTGCAAAAAAAGGGAAAGTATTATTAGCAACTGTAAAAGGTGATGTGCATGATATTGGGAAAAATCTCGTTGAAATTATTTTAGCGAATAACGGATATGAGATTATTAATTTAGGAATTAATGTACGTTCGGATCGAATTGTTCAAGAAGTACAAGAAAAGAAGCCGGACATTATAGGCCTTTCAGGTTTATTAGTAAAATCAGCGCAACAAATGGTAACGACTGCTGAAGATTTAAAAGCAGCAAATATTGATGTGCCCATTGTTGTAGGTGGTGCAGCGTTAACGAGAAAGTTTACAGATAATCGAATTTCACCATCATATAAAGGGCTCGTTTGTTATGCGAGTGATGCGATGACGGGGCTCGATATTATTAATAAGCTTCAAAAAGAAGAAGAGCGTGAGAAGATGAAACAGGATAAAAAAGAACGTCATCTTCATATCGTAAAAAAAGAGGAGAAGAAAGTAGAAATTCCAACAGTAATTGAGCCATTACCGAAGGCTGAGGTTATGGTGCCTGATTCAACAAAACGAATTGTATTACGTGATATTCCGGCTCTTCATCTCGCTCCATTTTTAAATAGACAAATGCTACTTGGGCATCACCTTGGATTAAAAGGAAATGTGAAGAAGCTTTTGAAAGAGGGAGATAAGAGAGCACATGAATTAAATGATTTAATAGATGAATTATTGCAGGAAGGACAATCTTGGTTAAAGCCGAAAGCAGTGTATCAATTTTTCCCAGCGCAAAGCGACGGACAAAACATTGTAATATATGATCCAGAAAATCATACGCGTGTTATAGAGCGTTTCACATTCCCTAGACAAGGAAAGGCTCCCTATCGTACTTTAGGCGATTATTTGCGCCCAATTGGAGATGAGATGGACTATGTTGCTTTCTTATCTGTTACGGTTGGGGAAGGAGTTCGGGACATTGCTGAAGAGTGGAAGGAGAAAGGTGATTACTTACGTAGTCATGCCATTCAATCGTTAGCGCTTGAATTAGCAGAAGGACTTGCTGAAAAAACACATATGCTCATTCGTGACCGCTGGGGCATTCCAGACTCACCTGAACTGACGATGGAAGAACGTTTCCGTACGAAATATAGAGGAATACGCGTGTCATTTGGTTATCCGGCGTGTCCAGAACTTGCAGATCAAGAAAAGCTATTTCGCTTAATTCATCCAGAGGAAATAGGTATTTCATTAACAGAAGGATTCATGATGGAGCCAGAAGCGTCCGTAACGGCTATGGTATTTTCTCACCCTGAGGCAAGATATTTTAGTGTATTATAGTCTAGAAGGGGGAGACGTATGAAGAAAATAGTCTTTACAGGTGGCGGTTCGGCAGGACATGTAACACCTAATTTAGCCATTATCCCATATTTACAAGAAGACAACTGGGATATCTCTTACATTGGTTCTCATCAAGGTATTGAGAAAACGATTATAGAAAAGGAAGGCATTCCCTACTATAGTATTGCGAGTGGAAAGCTACGTCGTTATTTTGATTTGAAAAATATAAAAGATCCTTTTCTTGTAATGAAGGGTGTTATGGATGCGTATGTAAGGATTCGAAAACTAAAACCAGATGTGATTTTTTCAAAAGGCGGTTTCGTATCTGTACCAGTCGTAATTGGAGGATGGCTAAATAGAGTACCAGTTTTATTACATGAATCTGATATGACGCCAGGACTAGCAAATAAAATTGCGCTTCGTTTTGCTTCGAAAATATTTGTTACATTTGAAGAAGCAGCGAAACATTTACCGAAAGAAAAAGTAATATATACGGGATCTCCTGTACGTGAAGAAGTGCTGAAGGGAAATCGAGAAACAGGTTTAGCATTTTTAGGTTTTTCACGTAAAAAGCCAGTTATTACCATTATGGGAGGTAGCTTGGGCGCGAAAAAAATTAATGATACTGCTCGAGAAGCATTACCAGAACTTCTTAAAAAGTATCAAATTGTTCACCTTTGCGGAAAAGGTAACCTTGATGAAAGTTTACAAAATAAAGAAGGATATAGACAATTTGAATATGTACATGGAGAACTGCCAGATATATTAGCAGTAACAGATTTTGTTATTTCACGCGCGGGCTCCAACGCAATTTTTGAATTTTTAACATTACAAAAGCCGATGGTTTTAATTCCATTATCGAAATTTGCAAGCCGTGGAGATCAAATATTAAATGCAGAGTCCTTTGAAAGGCAAGGGTATGCCTCCGTATTATATGAAGAAGATGTAACTGTAAAATCTCTTATAAAGTATGTCGAAGAATTGAATCAAAATAATGAGAAGTATAAAACAGCACTAAAAAAATATAATGGAAAAGAAGCAATTAAAACAATCATTCAAAATATTTCAGAGGCATGATGAAACAATCATGCCTCTTTTAGTAGGGTGAAAGATTCCAAGAATTGATATTTTTATGTTACAATAAAGTGAAACTTTAATCAGTTGGGGGCATCCTCCATCTAACTTCTTTGCTTTCACTGGAATTTGAGGAGGGGGTTTTACTGCCCTCAAATAGCGGGATAACAAATGGGTTAATAGGGAAATTCCAATTAATGAAGCGTGAAAATACGAATGGATTAGGAGTGACTGTGTTGGAGCTAAGTCTCTATGAAAATACTGCACTTATTATATGCTTTGTGTTGTACGTTGGTAGTGTTATTGTTTATATTTCAAGGAAATTTTCGCAAGAAAGAGAGCTTGAAAAATCAGAGATAACAGCTGAACTAGAAATGTTAGCTGATGAAAGTTATAAAAAACAAAAAATAAAAGAAGACCATGAAGCATCCCATCATTTAAACGCAAATAAGTTTTAAAGATGGGGATTTTTTTTGAAGTTGTTATTTATTATAGCTATAACAAATAACGCTAAAAAGGAGTTTCTCGATACATAATGAAGGAGTGTATATAAATGAATTTTTATATCGCCTCAGGTTTCCAAAATAAACATCTTGTATGTTCCGTAGCAAATGAACTGAAACATGCAGGATGGCACCATACATATGATTGGACCAAAAACGAAAGAGCAGTGAATCAAGAACAATTAAGAGAAATTGGTCAGGCAGAAAAAAATGCTGTAAAAGAAGCGGATGTGTTTTTACTTATATTAGATGGCGGAAACGGGAGCCATACAGAGTTTGGAATGGCGATTGCACTAGAGAAAACGATATATGTATATCATGCAGGAAACCCGCTCCAAACAACGTTCTATCACTTGCCAGAAATAAATATTTTTGAAGGAGATGTAGCTGAGTTTGCATCTTATGTTATGAATCATGTGAAATAATAGTAACTACCTAAAAGGTTATAAAAGTGATCTTTTGGGTACAGTGATGATAAGAAACGTATATAAAGGAGTACATAATATGAAATTAGAAAATGGATGGGAAACGAGCTTTTTAGAAGTCGTACAAAATAGTGAATTTAAGAAAGAGGCACTTCTTAGTCAATTGCTTTGTCAGGATAGTGAAGAAGTAGAAGAGCTTGTGGATGATTACGGCTACGAAGAACTTGTTGAACGTGAACATGATGATGAGTTAGCTGAAATCTTAGGAGAAGAACTTTTTAGTGAGATGGAACGCCAAGTATTCTTATCTTCAAACCCAGAAGAAAAACTTATTGCATTCGTCAATGGATTAGGTTTTCATGTGTTAGATTGGATCGTTCTTCTTGAAACAGAATTTGGCATTGATAGTGCAAACTTTACATCAGATGCTGTAAAGGTGTTAGAAAAGCGTTTCAGACAGTTTCCGTACATAGAGGACAATACAATTTTTGATATGACATTTGGAGAATCGATGGATGTATTAGAATCTGTTACAGGATTACAACTAAAGGAAAAGATGAACATATAATGAAAAAAGAACGTGATTCAATCACGTTCTTTTTTTACATAATAATAATTTTATCATCTAGTTTTGTCTGCCCGGTAAGAAGTGCGTTTAAATATTCCACTTTTCTTATACAAGCTTGTATATGTCTTTCAACCTCTTGTAACTCTGCTTGGTGATGTGTTTCAATTGGATGAATTTGTACGTTGAATTTTTCAAATTGACTACTATATGTTATTTCTGCATAGCCGCTCATAATATCGGTTTCGTTATGAAATAAAAATTGCCTCGTTTTGTCACAGAATGATACATCCTGAAAGCCATATACTTTTAATGCTTCAATTACTTTTTTAATCATTTTTGTATTCATTTTTTTAACCCTCTTTACGAAGTTCTACTTTTATATTATAACATAAAAAATTACATAGAAAGCGCTTCCAAGTGTATTTTATTATAAACTTTACGTTTCAATCACAAAAATGAAACAAAGAAAAAATAATTGTAAAGAAGGAAGGACTCTTTTATTGTTTCGTCATATATATAGAGAAATAGTGCAATGAAAGGAAATTTTCCGAGGTGGAGATCGTATTTCCAATTTGAGCGCAGTAAAAGAGGTGAGAATCTTGAACTTTGATATTGTAGGACAAAAAGCATATATAAAAGATGGACCGCATCGGAACCGAATTGGAATTGTAAAGAAAAACGAGACAAAATTAGCATCGCAGTTTGCTATTGTAATTGGAGAACAAATTATTGATGTAGAGCTAAAGGATATCGTGTTAGTTGGAGTAGACGTAGGACAATTTCATAAATGGTGCGAACAAAATGGTTATTTGTGAAAAGGACGGGCTGTGAGATAATGAAATATATTTGAGGAAAGAGAATATATTATTGTATTCTCTTTTTCTATGTTTAAGGAGGCGAAAATGAAATATAAAGAACAGGAGTTTACGTTGGAGTTAAAAGAGAACATTCAATGTATGGAGAAGGAAATAGAGCGAATGTCACTTAAATTGTATAAAGAGTATTCGCATTTATACATAGAAAAAAACATGGAATTAGATATGGGATTTGCAAGAGAAAAAGAGAATCCCTTTGAGGTGGGTTATTATTCAACAGTTGCTATAGATATATTAGATGAAGAAAAAGAGATGATTAAATTTCACAATATTCCAATTTGGGAATGTGAAAGAATCTTTTTAGGAATGCCAATTCAATCAAACATTTTGGGTAGTAAGAAAGTAGGAGAACTCGCTGATGAATCTTGTTATGAGATTGAGGAAGAGTTAAAAGAGCAATTAGAAGAATACTTGGAGTGATAATTCTCAAGATAAGATCTATAAAGAGGGAACGGAATAAAAAAGACGCTAACAATTGTATGTTAGCGTCTTTTTTTCATTATGAAGCAATTTCACCAGTTTTTGTATCATCTTGATTGTACGTATCTTGATCTAATTCACCAAGCCATTTACTTGAAATAAGACCTGCTGTCATAGAACCACTTACGTTAAGAGCTGTACGACCCATATCGATTAATGGCTCAACCGAGATAACTAGAGCAACAATACCGATTGGTAAGTTCATTGTAGATAGTACGATTAAAGCTGCGAATGTTGCACCGCCACCAACTCCGGCAACACCGAATGAGCTAATAGCAACAACAGCGATTAAAGTTAAAATAAATTGTGGTTGTAATGGATCAATTCCTACAGTTGGAGCGACCATCATTGCAAGCATTGCTGGATAAATACCTGCGCAACCGTTTTGTCCGATAGATACCCCAAATGAAGCTGCGAAGTTTGCAATTCCTTCGGAGATACCAAGCTTTTCTTTTTGAGCTTCAATATTTAATGGCATCGCACCAGCACTAGAGCGAGATGTGAATGCAAAAGTTAGTACAGGGAACACTTTTTTCAAATATTGAATTGGATTTAAACCAGACAATGCAATTAATAATAAGTGAATGATAAACATTACGATAAGTGCTACATAAGAGGCTAACACGAAGTTACCAAGCTTTAAAATAGCATTTATATCGCTACCAGCAACTGTTTTTGCCATAAGAGCTAATACGCCGTATGGAGTAAGGCGTAAAATTAATGTTACCATACGCATTACGATTGCATATACAGCATCAAGCATTTTCTTAAATAGCTCTGCTTGTTCTGGATATTTTCGTTTTACACCTATAAAGGCAATGCCGATAAAGGCTGCAAATATTACGACAGAGATTGTTGATGTTGGACGAGCGCCTGTTAAATCAAGAAACGGATTTGTAGGCAATAGCTCTAATAATTTATCTGGAATTGTTGTCTTTTCAATAGAAGTAAATCTTTCTTCAACTAGTTTCAGACGAGCAGATTCTGCATCACCTTGTTGCAAGCCTGTTGCAGATACATCAAATCCTGCACTTGCAGCGATACCGACAGCTGCAGCGATTCCTGTAGTAAGAATTAAAATTCCGATAATAAGACCACTAATTTTACCAAGGTTTTTCGTTAACTGTAATTTTGTAAATGCTGAAATAATAGATACTAAAATAAGTGGCATAACGATCATTTGAAGTAATTTCACATAACCGTTACCAATTAAGCCAAACCAAGTATTTGATTCAATAATTACTTTAGAAGTTGGCTCATAAATGAATTGTAATATAAGACCGAATAAAATTCCGACTCCTAAAGCGGTAAATACACGTTTATTAAAAGATACATGCTTACGTTGCATATAATATAATACGCCAACTAAGATGAGCATGACTGCAACGTTAATTCCGACAAGCAGTGTATTCATGTTGATTCCCCCTAATTCCAATCTGTTATATAGAATATAAGGTAATAAAACCTATAAGTCAACTAGGAAATTCCGGGATTAAAAAAAAGATGGCAAAATGCCATCTTTTAATGTCCAGCCCCAGGGACAAGTAAAAATGTCGTGTAGTATGTAAATCCTATGAAGAAAACAGTTAAATATGCCCCGAATACGTATATATACATACGCTCTGTTAATTTTAAATAGCTTAAAAGTACGAAGAAACCTGTTTGTCCTAAAAATAGTAGTGCAGCCTGTTGCATATCTCCTACGTAAAACATAACCGAGAAAATTCCAGTCCAAAAGCCGAGAACGCGAAACATGCGATCCATGCTATTTCCCTCCTTTTCTAGAAAAAGTAAAACCTCTTTTCATTATAGTTTATTTTTCTTACTATTGTAAATATTCTTTCATATAAAAAGAAGCCAATTATTATTGGCTTCTTTTTATATGATAAATTAAATTGTTAGTTTATAATTACAAGATTTACATCCATCTAATAGACTATCATGTCGAGTTAATTCCATGTTAGGGAATAGGATTTCAAAAATGCCTTTCATCATATCTCCGTGCATGTTACAAATTTCAGTTGGATGATGAACAGCAACTTCTTTAAATGGACAATTGTGTACATCATAGAAAATTTTTGTTCCATCTGCACTTAATTCAAATGCAGGTGATAAGCCAGCTGTTGAGAAAGCTTCTTTTGCAATTTGAACTTTTTGTTCCACTGTTAAAGCATCTTCACTCACATTTAAACGTTGCATATGTTGTTGCATTAATTCAGCTCCGAATTGTTTTCCTGTTTCGTATAGCGCTTTCTCACCAGCAGCGCCAAGGCTAAGTAAAGAATTAAATGCGATTCTTGCTAACAATTGATAATCACGGAATGGAAATTGTAATTGGATAACATCTTCAGATAAGACATATAATCTGCTCGGTCTTCCGCCTTTTCCAGTTTTCTTCGTTTCCGATTTTAGCATATGAACATCTTCTAATTTAGATAAATGTAAACGCGCTACGTTTGGATGAATATCGAACTCATCTGCAATTTCTTGTACCGTTACGTAACTATGTTTTTGCGAAATATATTTATAAATGTAATAACGAGTTGGGTCAGATAATACACCTGTAATTTTTAAAGCTTGTTCCATGAGGATCTCCACCTTTATCACTTTATCCAAGATAATAACATTATAATACAGATAAACATTATTATAGGTAATTTCAGACAATAATTCGGAAATTGTTCATAATTTCACAAACATATTTTTCCTTTTTCCTCTATTGAAAATACAAAAGTCCAAATTTTTATTGCGCATGTTTTCATGCTATATACATAGTGAGGAGGGAAAAGTGATGAATGGGATTGAAATTTTTGCGAATACAATTTTAAAAGAAGCGTGTAGGGTACAAGCGTCAGATTTACATATTGTGCCCCGGCAGAAGGATGTAGCAGTGCAACTACGTGTAGGAAAAGATTTAATGACGAGACATTGTATTGAAAAGGAGTTTGGAGAAAAACTTGTCTCACATTTTAAATTTTTAGCATCTATGGACATAGGAGAGAAACGGAAGCCACAGAATGGTTCGTTGTATTTGCAAATTGATGGACAAGAAGTGTATTTACGCCTTTCAACACTTCCAACAGTATATCAAGAAAGTCTCGTTATTCGCCTTCATTTACAAGCATCTGTGCAGCCCTTATCACATCTTTCGTTATTTCCAAGTACGGCAGCAAAACTACTCTCGTTTTTACGCTATTCACAGGGGCTACTCGTGTTTACTGGACCGACTGGTTCTGGGAAGACAACGACAATGTATGCATTATTAGAGGTAATTAGAAAAAAGAAAACACGTCGCATCATTACACTTGAAGATCCGGTTGAAAAAAGAAGTGACGATGTATTACAAATTCAAATAAATGAAAAAGCGGGTCTCACATATGAAACAGGATTAAAGGCTATTTTACGTCATGATCCAGATATTATTTTAGTCGGTGAAATCCGTGATGAAGAAACAGCAAAAATAGCTATAAGAGCAAGTTTGACAGGACATTTAGTCATGACAACGCTGCATACGAATGATGCGAAAGGAGCAATCATTCGTTTCATGGATTATGGTATAACGAGGCAAGAGATTGAACAGTCTTTATTGGCTGTGGCTGCACAGCGACTTGTCGAATTGAAGTGTCCGTTTTGCAGAGGAAAGTGCTCAACTTTATGTAAATCAATGAGGCAAGTAAGGCAAGCAAGCATTTATGAGCTGCTATATGGATATGAGTTAAAACAAGCGCTTAAAGAAGCAGATGGAGAATGTGTTACTTACAAACATGAGACTTTAGAATCGTCAATAAGAAAAGGATATGCTTTAGGTTTTTTAGAAGATGATGTTTATGTTTAAGAAAACTTGGAGTTTAAGTGATCAAGTAGTATTGTTGAAACGTTTAGGAGAATTATTAGAAAAAGGCTACTCTCTTTTACAAGCATTAGAATTTTTACAGTTTCAATTACCTGTAGAAAAGAAAGTACAATTGCAGCACATGATTGAGGGGTTAAAAGATGGGAAAAGTCTACACGATTCTTTTCATCAGTTAAAGTTTCATCAGGACATGTTAAGTTATTTATTTTATGCCGAGCAACATGGTGATATTTCTTTTGCTTTGCAACAAGGAAGTGCACTTCTTTATAAGAAAGATAAGTATAGGAGAGACATGATGAAAATCATGCAGTATCCTATGTTTTTAATGTTTTTTCTACTAATCATGCTTTTTATTTTCAACCTCATTTTATTACCTCAGGTTGAAATGGTTTATAGTTCGTTCGGTTCTAATACACCACTACTTACAGAACAAATTTTAAGTGCAATAAAACTGCTACCTTACATTATTTTAACCGCTATTTTAACTGTTATTATTGGATGTAGTTTGTATATGTTGTATTTTAGGAAACTTCCACATATTAGCCAGGTAAAAATCATGCTTCGTATGCCCCTCATCAAAACATTTCTTATTTTAAAGCATTCACATTATTTTGCTACTCAGTTGAGTGGTTTATTAAATGGTGGACTATCAGTATGCGAAGCTTTAACAATAATGATGGAGCAAAGATATCATCCGTTCTTTCAATATGAAGCGAGCCGGATTGAAAGACAATTAATTGGAGGAGAACAGTTACAATCTATCATTGCTAAAAGTGGGTATTACGAGAAAGAACTTTCTTATGTTATTACGCATGGACAAGCAAACGGCAATTTAGCGATTGAATTAGGTGACTATAGCGATCTTATTATGGAAAAGATGGAACGGAAAATTAAACATATGTTAGTTATCATTCAGCCTATTTTATTTACATGTATTGGAGGAATCGTTGTCCTTATGTATTTAGCGATGATTATGCCAATGTTTCAAATGATGAATTCTATTTAGGGGGCATTTGTATGCAGAATGAGGAAGGATTTACTCTGTTAGAGATGCTATTAGTAATGGTTGTCATAACTATATTATTACTATTAATTATTCCGAATGTAGTTACACAGCGTTCATCGGTCCAAGGAAAAGGGTGTGCAGCTTACGTGAAATCTATAGAAGCACAAATACAAGTATATCAATTACAACATAATAAAATTCCATCGTTAAAAGAACTGACAGATGAAAAGTATATTACAACTGATAAGTGCCCGAATGGCGAATCTATTCATATTTCAGATGATGGCGCAGTATCAATTAGGGCATTGTGAAACAACAGGGGTTTACTTTTTTAGAAATGTTACTCGTTTTATTTGCTATTTCTGTATTAAGTGTAGTTACGTATTTTAGTGTTCATTCCTTATACGAGCGACAAAAAGTTGAACAATTTTTGAGACAGTTTTCAAATGATATTTTGTATATGCAGCAATTAGCGATAAATCGTCAAAAGCACTATACATTACGTTGGCATAAAGATAGAAATATGTATGCTATAAAAGAGTCAGGTACAAAGTATTATATCGTCAAGCGAGAGTATGAAGAAGATATACAAATTGATTTGCATACGTTTCCAAATCCGATGACATATAATCCAAGTGGAAATATTAATAGAGGTGGTACGATTATAATTTCATATCGAAATTATAAATATGAAATTGTATTTCAGCTTGGAAGAGGGAGATTTACGTATCGTGAAATGTCAAAAAGGATCCATAATGGCTGAAATGATTGTATCGTTAAGTGTTTTAATGATGGCTGTATCGTTACTACTACCGCAAACAGTATTAGTTATGCAAGAAAGAAAAAATATACAAATTCGTTATAAGGCATCTGGATTATTAAAAAAGGAAGTAATTATATATATGTATGGAAATGAAGAAAAGCGAATAATAGAAAAGAATATAAATGGAATTGTGTATTACACATATTGGGGAGGCAATGAAGTTTGTACCATGTGGAGAGATGTGAAAGACAGAGTGATGGAACAATGCTTTTATGTAGGAGAAAAAATAAATTAGAATTTGGTTTTTCATTAATAGAAATGATTGTATGTCTGTTTCTATTATCAATATTTTTTTTGCTCTTTCCCCGCCTACATTTCATTGAAATGGAAAATAAACAGTCGAAAGGGTTAAATGATTGGGAGTGGGATGTGTATTTAGGGCAAATGCAATTGGAGTTTCGTGAAGTATCATCTGGAGAACAGCTAGCATTTGAAAATGGAGAAAGTATTTTACGATTTCGATCGCGTAATGGGAGTGAAGTATCGTATGAAAAAGAGAATAGTCGTCTTATAAGAAAGGTAAATAGGCGCGGGAGGGAAGTTGTTTTACAAAATATTGGAACGGTTTCTTACAAACTAACACCTCATGTACTTATTATAAATGTGAAAGATACTAGCGGAAAAATATATGAAGGTGTAGTTATGCGATATAGTGAAATGGAAATGAATGTATGAGAGGGCAAAATGGGTTTACAATGCCTGGAACACTCATCTTTCTTATTTTATTAACTTCTTTTTTTATATACGAAACAAATATGTTGTTTACAGATAAAAATTTTTATATAGAAATAGAACAAAAGTTTTTACTGGATGAACTACTTAACCGATCTATTATAGATATAAAAAAAGACTTACAGCAAAAAGAAAAAGAAGGTGCATTTTTCTTTCAGTATGAAAAGGGAGAAGTGAGTGGAAATTATATCTTTGAAAATGATTTAATTCTCGTTGCGTTGCAGTGTACACTCAAACAGGAAGCTTTCTATACGGTGAGCTTTCGGTATAGAAAAAAGGATGGAAAAATAGTCGATTGGATAGAAGGATAATATGTAAAAAATACGAAGAAAAACCAGGGATTTCTATTGTAAATTGAATTGATTTTTTAGAAGAAATGGATAAATATAATGATTAAAAGTTTAAATTTTCTCAAAAAAGAGAAAGGTAGAAAGAATGTGATATATTCATGCTATCCAATCATTATTTTTAGGGAGAATAGGGAAATGACAAACAACAATCAAATAGGTGAAAATAAGGAACAAACTATTTTTGATCATAAAGGAAATACGATTATGACAGAAGATAGAGAAATACACATTATTTCAAAATTCGAAGAACCTCTTATTGTCGTATTAGCAAATGTACTAAGTGATGAAGAGTGTGATGAATTAATTGAAATGTCTAAAAATAAAATGAAGCGTTCTAAAGTTGGTTCATCACGTGATGTAAATGATATTCGAACAAGTAGCGGTGCATTTTTGGAAGACAATGAACTTACTTCAAAGATTGAAAAACGAATTTCATCTATCATGAATGTTCCTGCGTCGCATGGTGAAGGATTGCACATTTTAAATTATGAAGTGGATCAACAATATAAAGCACACTATGATTATTTTGCGGAACATAGTAGATCAGCTGCTAACAATCGTATTAGTACGCTTGTAATGTACTTAAATGATGTAGAAGAAGGCGGGGAAACGTACTTCCCGAAATTAAATCTTTCTGTACATCCTAGAAAGGGAATGGCAGTATACTTTGAGTATTTTTATCAAGATCAATCACTAAATGAGCTTACGTTACATGGAGGGGCACCTGTAACGAAAGGCGAGAAATGGATTGCAACGCAGTGGGTGAGAAGAGGTACTTATAAGTAAAAGCGAGTGTTACGTTTTGTTCTTCATAGTATAAGAACAAAACGTTTTTTTATTAAACAAAGTAGCATCTTTCGTTATAATAACAATTAATAAATGACGATTGAGAGGACAGAAAATGAAATCTATATACATAACCGGCTATATGGGAGCAGGGAAAACAACAATTGGAAAAGCATTAAGTCAAGAACTTCAAATGGATGTTGTAGATACTGATCAAAAAATCGAAGAGAAGCAAAAGAAGGCAATTCGTGATATTTTTGCCGAAGAAGGCGAAATGACTTTTCGGGAATATGAAAGCGAAATGTTACGTTCGCTACCAGTCCATAATGTCATTATTACAACTGGTGGGGGAATTATTGAACGAGCGGAAAATCGCAAGTGGATGAAAGAGAACGGAACTGTCGTGTATTTATATTGTGATCCAAATGTAATTGCAGAAAGGCTTCGTGAAGATACGACACGTCCACTATTTCAAAAGAAAGATATAGATGCATTCGTAAAGAAATTTGAATCACGCCGAGCTTATTATGAAGAGGCTCATATTCATATCGATACGACAAATAAGTCTGTAAAGCAAATTATGAATGAATTAAAGGAAAAGATTAATGTATAAAAAAGTGGACATACTAATCAAGTAGAGGTGATGATAATATGTCTACTAATGATTATGTTCGCTTTGTGACGCAGCAGTTTGTGTCGTATATGGATGCTCCAAAAGAAGATCGAAAACAAAAGAAAGAACAACGCCGTGCTGAAAAAGAGCCATTTATGAATAAGTGGTTTGGTGTTATGCCGCTGAGTGCTGCTTTGTTTTACCGAAATGTAAAAAGTAAAAGAAAAAAATCAAGTTAAATTTTAGTCATATGTCTAGCAAAATAAAGATGCCCTAGTGTCGTAATACACTAGGGCATCTTTGTTTACTGCACGGATTCTTGTTCTTCCGTAACGGCATGTATTTTATTGTTCACCCATACGAACCCTATTCCGATACAAATAGAAATGCCCCAGCCGACAGCGGTCATAATCGCTCTCATTTCACCGTAGCCATCTACACCAAAAACAGAGATGAAATAAATTTTTAAAAAGCTTTTTAATATAAATTGTAGCCCGAAAAATAACGTTAAATATTGCAGTGCTGGATATATACGACTATCACGATAAAGCTCACGACTTTTATCACGGTCATGACCTTGAAGTGCGGCAATATCTGCTGCGAAATATAACATAAGTGGTTTTTTTATAAAAATTGTACATATGACGATAATACCGAGTACGATGTGATAGTACGCATCGTTCCATAACATTCGTTCAGCTGACCCAGATAATAGATCTACCGTTGTATTAGAAATGAGTGTAATTAAAATAAAGAACCCTGTCACGTTAAACTGTTTTTCTTTTTTAAAGGTATACAGTGTATAAATAATCCCCGGAACAGAGGAAAGTAACATCGCGTAATAAGGATCGATATAAGGTTTTGCAAATTTCCAAATGAGGAATGGGATTACGAGATAAAAGACAAGATCTAATATAGCTTTTTTATTTTGATTCATACAAAGCCTCCTTAAGTCATACATATATTTTATAATATAATTTCTGAAAATTGTATAAGGTTTAATGGGAAAAGAAAAAATATATCAATTTTTGAGGGATTAGTAGATTGAAAAAAATTGCCCCTAGCGTAGTAAGTTTTTTTAGTATATAATAAAGGAAACGCTTTCATTTTTAGTTTGTTCACAAAATGGACGGAAAATCACATATTTACTATCGATATGTTGCTTTATAATGAAACTAATTAAATATACATGCATACAATATTGTGAAATAAATAACATAAATAATCTATATAAATGTAAACGTTATCAAAAGAGAGAGGTGGAGACAATGAGTAAATTTTTCTTCAATCATAATCCAGCAACAGTAGAGGATGGAAGGCTTGTTAAATATGCTGAAATTATTTATGGAGAAGGTGGCCGTTCTGTATTAGAAAATTTAATGGTGAAGGCATCTATCAGATTGCGTGATCGTTATCCGAATAAATCTGACGAGCAGATCTCGAACCTAGTAAATAAAGGCATCCATGATATGTTTCAAAAATATGTGAGCGAGTAAGAGTAGCCAATGGCTGCTCTTATTTTTTTGTATAAGGATTGTAACTCTAGCTGAAAATAAACATGTATTTTGAAAAACGCAAAAAGGAGTGGGAAAGATGAGCAATGGAATTGGACGTTCGAAAGAAAATCTTCCAACTGATGCAAATCATGTGAGCGCAAAGGATCGTGCACAGCAGAAACGTATGGCACAGAAAAAGCAGCAAGAGCGTAGTGGCGATAGCGAGTAGGGTAGAAAATAGCTCAAAAGAGGCTCCTTCTAAAGCAGAAGGAGCTTCTTCAAGATAGAAAATGATTCGCGGTAACATAAAAAAGGCCACCGTTAATAATTTGCACTGTAATACGTGGTTCATACTGTTCTTGCAGAGCTTGTTTTTCAATTTCATAGCTCTCAGGAAGTTCGTCACTTTCTTCATAAAAACGGTTTAAAAGGTCTAGATCATGATTCCAACGCACTCTTGCTTCTTTTGCCCACGTATGGTCATCTTCTGCAATTATATTTTTTAAAGCGTCTTCTATGCGTTGTAAACCACTTTGAGGTTTAATGATGGGCGAGAGCGTAAAACAAAAATCAGGTATTTTTGGTGTAAGTTTAATGTTTGTTAATGTTTCATGAAAGTTTGCCATCATTGTTCCAGAAATGAGATGAATGCCAATCGAGTGAAGGATGTCTTTTTTTCGATCACATTGATAGGAAACTTTTATATTAATACCGAGCCAAGGGTGGAGCGGTGTATGTGTTGCCCCATTATGTCTTACATCCTCATATAAACGTATGTAAGAGCCTAATTCTTTTGTCGTTTGGAAAATTTGATGTAGACGTGGTGAACCGTAGTGAATAAGCTCACCATCATTTTCTTCATTTTCTGGATTTGTAATAAGAGTAAGGCGCATCGGATTCGGTACGCCTCCTGTTTTCTCAAGATAGTGCCAATAAAAAGGGCGATTCATTAATAATTTATCCATCTCAATTGTTAACTGTACATCTAATAAATGAGGAGAACGTTCTAAAATTTCACAGTTATTCGCCTCAAAGAAATTGTATAAGTAATTATGAATTTCATGTTGCTGCATAGCCTTGCACCTCAGCTTCATTTCGTTTCGCAAAGTCGATTATAGATGTTAAGTTTTCCATCTTAATTCTAATTTCACCTTCGCTTTTTGATTGCGCGAAAATTTCTTGAATGTGCGCGTCGATGTTTTTCATATTAATTCTCGTTAAAATTTCATCGAGTTCACCGATAACACGCTCGAATAAGTTGATTTTTTCATATAACAGTTTCAGAATATGTTCTTCAACAGTATGCTTTGTAGCTAAGTTATAAATATGAACATCATTCTTTTGACCGAGACGGTGAATACGTCCGATTCTTTGCTCAAGACGCATTGGATTCCATGGCAAATCATAATTGATCATATGGCTACAAAACTGTAAGTTAATGCCTTCTCCGCCAGCTTCCGTTGCAATTAACACTTGGGCACGATTTTGGAAAAGTTCCTTCATCCAATCTTTCTTCCCGCGTTTAAATCCGCCGCGGAATGGGACAGAAGAAATACCGTGTTGTTGTAAAAACCATTGTAAGTACATCTGTGATGCTCGGTATTCCGTGAAAATGACGACTTTATCGTCAATTTCTTTTATAAGCTCTAGAGCTTTAGTTGCTTTCGAGTTGAAAGGAATATGATTAATTTTGTCCATTAGCACATCGATATGTGGATCTTTTATATAATGTTCATTTTCTTTCTGTCTTTTTTCTACATGCTTTTTCAATGAATAGTAAACAGCCTCACGACTACTACACGCTTCCCGTTTTAAAGTTAACGATGAGAAAGCAGATGTGAAGGCGTCTTGTCCTCGCCAATTTTCGATATCATTATATAGAGCTTGTTCTTGTTCATTAAACTCAACAAAAATTGTACGTACATGTCTCTTCGGCCAATCGATACCGGTATTATGTCGTCTATTTCGCACCATTACTTTGTTAATGAGAGCTTTTAAGTCTTCATCTGATTCGGCTGAACGATTTTTGGAAGCGTAATATTCTTCAAAGTTGGATTGATTGCCTAGATGTCCTGGCTTTAATAAAGAAACAAGGTTAAAAATTTCATCAATCTTATTTTGAACAGGAGTAGCGGTTAGTAATAAACAAAACTTCTTTTTTAATCGTTGTGCAAATTCATAGTTTTTTGTTTTATTATTTTTCAGTTTATGTGCTTCATCGATAATAATAAGGTCATATTCTAAGTTCAACACGATATCGCGATGTGGTGAACGTTTCGCAGTATCAATTGATGATACGATTACGTCAGCTTGTTCCCACGAGTAGCTTTTCTTTTGTGCTACAGCGGGAATGAAAAACTTTGTATTCAGCTCGTATGCCCATTGTGATACGAGAGAAGCTGGGACAAGTATAAGTACCTTTTTCACAAGCCCGCGGACCATGTATTCTTTCAAAATAAGTCCAGCTTCGATTGTTTTTCCAAGACCTACTTCATCTGCTAGAATCGCTTTACCATTCATTTGTTCAATCACATTTTGAGCGACTTCTAATTGATGCGGAAGCGGCGTGAAATGGGATAAATGTTTCGGTGCTTGTAGTCCATCAAAAGTAGGAACAAGTAACGATTTTTCTGTTTCATAAGCTAAGTGATATAAATCCCAGTTTGTCCAAGGACCATCTTCATCAATTCTATTTAAAAAATTGTTTTGCCACGTCCGATCTACGGAAATATCGACATTCATTACGACTCTCCCACCTTTTATAAACTAAAGTAATTATTTTTTAATGTATGATGATTTGCCTCAAAAGAAGGCATAATTATCGTTATTAAAGGCTATATGATAGACAATAATAAAGTATTAAATCTCAAAAGCTGTATTTATTGTGTTTTAAAATAAAAAATTCTAAATTATTTTTTATGCTAGAATATTGATGAAATATAGCGAATGATGTTAGGATAATGGTGTGAAATGTGTGGAATCTTTCGTATTTTATCCAAGAAAGTGATTTTTTATTTACGCTTTCATAAAAAAATATAATGAGATTCCGTATATCCTATCTTTTCAGAATGAAAATGTTTAGAAAAAGGAAGCAACTTTTATTGATTTGTCAAAGCATAAGGGGGAGAGAGCATGATTACATTACAACGTACACCGTTATTTGATGTATACGCGAAGTATGGTGGGAAAACAATCGACTTCGGTGGTTGGGAATTACCAGTTCAATTTTCAAGCATTAAAGAAGAACACGAAGCTGTACGTACAGCTGCAGGTTTGTTCGATGTGTCTCATATGGGAGAAGTTGAAGTAAAAGGTGTAGATAGTTTAGCATTTTTACAACGTGTTGTTACAAATGACGTATCTACCTTAAAGGTAGGGGGCGCACAATATACAGCTATGTGCTACGAAAATGGTGGTACAGTAGATGATTTATTAATCTACAAACGTGGTGAAGAAGACTATTTATTAGTAATCAATGCATCAAATATCGAGAAAGATTACGAATGGTTAGCAAGTCATGTAATTGGCGATGCGACAGTAGTCAATGTTTCTAGTGAAGTTGCACAGCTTGCAATTCAAGGACCAAAAGCAGAAGGCATTTTACAAAAAGTTGTGTCAGAAGATTTGAAAGAAATTAAGTTCTTTAAATTTAAAAACGATATTCTTGTAGATGGAATTCCAGCACTTGTATCTCGTACAGGTTATACAGGTGAAGATGGATTCGAAATTTACTGTAAGAGTGAAGATGCTGCAAAACTTTGGGAGAAACTTCTTGAAGTTGGAGCAGAAGAGGGCTTAAAAGCATGTGGTTTAGGTGCTCGTGATACACTTCGATTCGAAGCAACATTACCACTTTATGGACAAGAATTATCAAAAGATATTACACCGATTGAGGCTGGAATTGGCTTTGCGGTAAAAACAAATAAAGAAGCAGACTTCTTTGGAAAAGCAACGTTAAAAGAGCAAAAAGAAAACGGTGCGCCTCGTAAATTAGTCGGCATTGAAGTAATCGAACGTGGAATTCCTCGTACGCATTACCCTGTATTTATTGGTGAAGAAAAAATTGGGGAAGTAACGAGTGGTACACAATCTCCAACGTTAAAGAAAAGCATTGGTTTAGCACTAATTGATGTAAAATACGCAGCAGTTGATACAGAAGTAGAAATTGAAATTCGTAATAAACGCGTCAAAGCAGTAGTTGTTCCAACACCATTTTACAAACGTTCAAAGTAACGGGGAGAGGGGTAGATTTCATGTTGCATCGTTATCTTCCAATGACAGAAGAAGACAAAAAAGAAATGTTACAAACGATCGGCGTTCAAACGATCGATGAATTATTCTCTGATATTCCAGAGAGTGTTCGTTTTAAAGGGGATTTAAAAATTAAAGAAGCAAAATCAGAGCCAGAGCTTTTAAAAGAGCTATCTCAAATGGCTAGTAAAAATGCTAACTTAAAAGAATACGCTTCTTTCTTAGGAGCAGGCGTATACGATCATTATGCTCCAGTAATTGTAGATCATGTTATTTCTCGCTCAGAATTTTATACAGCTTACACACCATACCAACCGGAAATTTCACAAGGGGAATTACAAGCAATCTTTGAATTCCAAACAATGATTTGTGAATTAACAGGAATGGATGTAGCAAACTCTTCTATGTATGACGGGGGTACAGCTTTAGCTGAAGCGGCAATGTTAGCAGCTGGCCATACTCGCAAAAAGAAAATTCTTGTATCTAGCGCGGTTCATCCAGAATCAAGAGCAGTACTTGAAACGTATGCAAAAGGTCAAAATCTTGAAGTTGTTGAAATTAATCATAAAGATGGTGTAACAGATTTAGACGTATTACAAAGTGAAGTAGATGATACAGTTGCTTGTGTAATCGTTCAATATCCAAACTTCTTCGGACAAGTTGAAAAATTAGCTGATATTGAAAAAATCGTTCATCAACAAAAATCATTATTTATCGTTTCTTCAAATCCATTATCATTAGGCGCATTAACACCACCAGGGAAATTTGGTGCTGATATTGTAATCGGTGATGCACAACCATTCGGTATTCCAACGCAGTTTGGTGGACCGCACTGTGGTTACTTTGCAACAACGAAAGCATTTATGCGTAAAATTCCAGGACGTCTTGTTGGACAAACTGTAGATTCAGATGGTAAACGTGGATTTGTATTAACGTTACAAGCACGTGAACAGCATATTCGCCGTGATAAAGCGACGTCTAATATTTGTTCAAACCAAGCGTTAAATGCATTAGCAGCTTCTGTTGCAATGACGGCACTTGGCAAACAAGGTGTGAAAGAAATGGCACGTCAAAACATTTCTAAAGCACAGTATGCAAAACGTCAATTTGAGGCGAAAGGCTTCACAGTAACATTTGCTGGGCCATTCTTCAATGAGTTTGTTGTAGATTGCAAACGTCCAGTGAAAGAAGTAAACGATGCATTATTACAAAAGAATATTATCGGTGGTTACGATCTAGGCCGTGATTATAAAGAGCATGAAAACCATATGCTTGTAGCAGTAACTGAGCTTCGTACAAAAGAGGAAATTGACACACTTGTAAACGAAATGGGGGCTATCCAATGAAGAACCAAGACCAAGCACTTATCTTTGAAGTGAGTAAAGAAGGACGCATAGGATATAGCTTACCCAAATTAGATGTAGAAGAAGTGAAACTAGAAGATGTGTTTGAGAGCGATTATATTCGAGTAGAAGATGCAGAGCTACCAGAAGTATCTGAACTTGATATTATGCGCCACTATACAGCACTTTCAAACCGTAACCACGGTGTTGATTCTGGATTCTATCCACTTGGATCTTGTACGATGAAATATAATCCGAAAATTAATGAGAGTGTAGCTCGTTTCGCAGGATTTGCAAATATTCATCCACTGCAAGATGAAAAGACAGTACAAGGTGCAATGGAATTAATGTATGACTTACAAGAGCATTTAATTGAAATTACAGGTATGGATACTGTTACTTTACAACCAGCAGCTGGTGCACACGGAGAATGGACAGGTTTAATGTTAATTCGTGCATACCATGAAGCGAATGGTGACTTTAACCGTACGAAAGTAATTGTACCTGACTCTGCTCACGGAACGAACCCGGCATCTGCAACTGTAGCTGGTTTTGAAACAATTACAGTAAAATCAAATGAAAATGGCCTTGTTGACTTAGAAGACTTAAAACGTGTTGTAAACGAAGAAACAGCAGCACTTATGTTAACAAATCCTAATACATTAGGTCTATTCGAAGAAAATATTTTAGAAATGGCAGAAATCGTCCATAATGCAGGCGGTAAGTTATACTATGATGGTGCAAACTTAAATGCGGTATTAAGCCAAGCACGCCCAGGAGATATGGGATTTGACGTTGTGCATTTAAACCTTCATAAAACATTTACAGGTCCTCACGGCGGTGGTGGCCCAGGTTCTGGTCCAGTAGGTGTGAAAGCTGATTTAATTCCGTACTTACCAAAACCGATTTTAGAAAAAACGGAAAATGGTTATCACTTCAACTACGACCGTCCAGAAGCAATTGGTCGTGTGAAGCCATTCTATGGTAACTTCGGAATTAACGTTCGTGCATACACGTATATTCGCTCTATGGGTCCAGATGGCTTGCGTGCAGTAACTGAGTATGCTGTATTAAATGCGAACTATATGATGAGAAGATTAGCGCCATTCTACGATCTTCCATTCGATAGACATTGTAAGCATGAATTTGTATTATCAGGTCGTCGTCAAAAGAAACTTGGCGTACGTACATTAGATATTGCAAAACGTCTGCTTGATTTCGGTTACCATCCACCAACAATTTACTTCCCATTAAATGTGGAAGAATGTATTATGATTGAGCCGACAGAAACAGAATCAAAAGAAACATTAGATGGTTTCATTGATAAGATGATTCAAATCGCTAAAGAAGTAGAAGAAAATCCAGAAGTTGTACAAGAAGCACCGCATACGACAGTCATTAAACGTTTAGACGAAACGATGGCTGCACGTAAACCAGTTTTACGTTATGCAAAGCCAGCTCCTGTACAAGTTTGATTAGAATAACAAAAGGAGAACTCGCTGCGGCGGGTTCTTTTTTTGTATGGAGAATTTGTGCAGAAATAGTGAAGAAAATGTTAAAAAATTATATTTTTTGTTTCCTAATGGTGTAAAGGTGTAGTTTTATAGGTAGTTTTGTTGAAAAAGTCGGTTTGATAAAAGTATTTATTTTTGTTAGAATTTTATTGAAATTAAGAAGATGTGATGAGGCAAAAATTACTCATTTTTATGTATATGTGAAAAAACGAGCAAGACGGGGGTGAAAGTGTGGGATATCGATGTTATAGAATGGTATACCATTTAGAAAATGGAGAAACAATTAAAGATGTAAAAGAATTTTGCTATCGAGACCAAGGGAAAGTGTTAGAAAGAGTAGCAAATCGTGTAATGGATAATAGAGAAGTGACGGCGATTGATAAACAAGGAACAATCATTTCAATAGCATGTGAGGACATTGTAAAGGTGGAACTTGATTACATAACAGAAAGTTAACCTTGAGTCATATCGAATTATTCGATAAAATAAACTGTTGAATGGTGAAGTGAGAAGAGAGGAGTTTATCATGGGTAGTACAAGACACTTTTATATGTTTATCTTAGCGTTTGTTCTTGTTGTGGCATTAACGATTTACTTAATCGTTGACAGCAGCTGGTACAACACGGTTCATCCGGCATTCCTTCTGTTTATGTATATAGGAATTGCAGTAGTAAGTTTCGGAATGAGAGACGAGATGTTAGATCGCTTTGAAAAGTGATACATATACGAAAGACCAACAGGAAAATGTTGGTCTTTTTTTCTTGCCAAAAATAGGATGCTGTGTATATACTGTATATATAAGGTATATACAGTATATACACACACTGGAGGAAAACATGAATATTATTATTTCGAATTCTTCCCAAGACCCTATTTATGTGCAAATAAGAAAACAATTAAGCCAGCTTATTTTAAATGGTGGTTTAAAGGGTGGAGACCAATTACCGTCTATTCGTAGCTTAGCGAAGGAATTGCAAATTAGTGTAATTACAACGAAGCGTGCGTACGAGGAGCTTGAAAAAGAAGGATATATAGAAACTGTTGCTGGGAAGGGGACTTATGTTTCACGTAAAAATAATGAACTATTAAAAGAACAGCGGCTACGTCTATTGGAAAGTAAGGCTGAAGAAATCGTAAAAGAAAGTAAAGTGTTGCAGCTTTCACTTGAAGAATTGCAGCAGATGATTGCGTTTTTATATAAGGGGGAATGAGAGAGATGTTAGAGTTAAAAAACGTTTGTAAAAGTTATGAAGATTTTGCAGTGAAAAATATAAGTTTTGCATTACCACGAGGATATATTATGGGGTTTGTCGGACCAAATGGTGCTGGGAAAAGTACAACGATCAAAATGATTATGAATTTAATTAGAAAAGATAGCGGCGATATAAAAATTTTTGGCAAAGACAATAAGAAAGCTGAAAAGGACATAAAACAAAATATTGGTTTTGTATATGATGAAAATCATTATTACGAAGATTTAACGTGTGAACAAATGAAACGTATTATTGCACCGTTATATAAAAAGTGGGACGAAAATCAATACCAATCGTATATGCACAGATTGCAAGTTCCAAAGTATAAAAAAATTAAAGAGCTATCTAAAGGGATGAAAATGAAGTTTGCGATTGCCATCGCACTTTCACATCATGCAGAGTTTATCATTATGGATGAGCCGACAGCAGGATTAGATCCAGTTGTCCGAAGTGAATTACTTGATATGTTGCAAGAAATTGTAATGGAAGATGAAGTATCTGTATTATTCTCAACCCACATTACAACGGATTTAGAACGTATTGCAGATTATATTACGTTTATCAACGATGGAGAAATTATATTTACTGGTGAAAAAGATGAATTAATGGAGAACTACGTAATCGTTAAGGGAAGCAATGATTTATTAGATCGAGAAGGAAAAGAACTATTTGTTGGATTACGAAAAAATAAATTCGGTTTCGAAGGTTTAGCGAAGGATAAACAAGGAATTATCGATTGGTTTGGAAATGAGGTTGTACTAGAAAAGCCTACATTAGATGACATTATCGTTTACACTGCGAAAGGGAGAGGTGCCTATGCGTCAGCTAATCTATAAAGATTTGTTCTTTTTTCGGGTTATGTGGTTAGTGTATTTTATTATGCCTCTTGTTTTCTTTGGATTAGATCCAGATGGTGAATTGTTATTTCCAATGAGTTGCTTACTCATAACGATATCATCTTCTATGATACTAATAGCGATGGATGAAAAAAATAAAAGTGATGTTATTATAAATAGTTTACCTGTTGGACGAAAGGATATCATTATTGCTAGATATATTTCGGGTGTAATATTTATTGTAGGTGGCATGATTTCTACTACGCTAGTTGTTTTTCTTATAAGAGGTATCGCTGTCATTGGTGATATTGGAGCTTATCATCCCAATTTGTATATTGAAATTCCTTGGTATGTAGTAGTCAGAGGTGCTGTATATTCTTTAGTTTATATTACAGCATTATTCCCGAGTTATTATGGGACAAAATCAAAAGTAGTACGTGGAATATTTACAGGTGGAGCCGCTGGAATAGGTGTTATTGTTGGAATGTTTATTGGTGACGGAGAAAGTGCTACGGCATCATTCATTGATTGGATTATGAATCCATTACATTTTGGCATATTTATAGTTGGATTAATCACACTAGCTAGTGCCTATATCGCTTCTATGTTTCTTACAATTAAAATTTATGAAACGCATGATTTATAGAGAGGAGAATTCATATGCAACAGTTGATTTTGAAGGAGTTTTTTTTACAGAAGAAGATGTTTCTTTTATATTTTTTAATACCTATTTTCTCTGTTTTTAGGAATCCAGTCCAACCCATGGGGATTGCAATAGGATTATTTATAACATGCAGTACGATCATATATATTTCTTTTTATTATGAAGAGAAAAGTAAAACAGAAAAAATATTAGTGAGTTTGCCTATAACGAGAACAGAGATAGTTATAGCTAAATATATTGCAAGTTCATTATTTATTATGGCTGGTTTGAGTATAACTTTTATAGTCATAATATTAGGAAATATTCTATTGAACAGAGATATAGGTATGCCTGGATATGCAGTATTTTCAGCAATAGTAGCAACTTTAATCTATTGTGTTGTAACGATACCCGCTAATTACATTGGAGGATATAAGGCTACTTCTGTTTTGAATGTTATTATGGTTTTGCCTTTAACAGGTATGATTGGCCTTATGTGCAATATTTTTGGTGATAAAACAATTATGCTAAAAGTACTCCACTCTCAAGAGGCTACACTAGCAATGGGTGTTCTTGGTATTGGAGTGTTAGTAAGTATAGTCATATCAATGTTTCTCTCAATGAAAATGTTTCAGGAGGCAGAGTTATAGAAGGGACATTTTCATATTAGGAGGGGTAATACATGATCAAGCAACTAATTTTAAAAGATTTCATCATTCAATGGAAATTTTTAATTTGGTACATACTGTATCCTGTTTTCTTTTATATGGCCTTAACAGATACGGAAAATTTATTCATCATTATGTCAGTAATTATTACAATTGGGGCAACAGTAAAAACGTTTGAAGCAGATAGTAAAAATGAGAGTGAAGTTATAGTAAATAGTTTACCAATATTGAGAAAACAAATTGTGTATGCGAAATATATAGTAGCAATTATTATTCTTTTTATAAGTGTAACGGTCGGTTGTTTCACGATGGGAATGAAGAGCGGGGTTAACTTATTTGAATTTATTGAAACGACAATAGTTGCTAGTATTAGCTTTATTTTAGTGTATTTAAGTTTGGTTTTACCGCTATCCTTTTGGCTAGGGTATAAGAAAACTATTTTTATTGCGATAGTAATATTCATGGCACCGATAATTGTTTTAGAAGCTTTGTTTCAAATCAACTTAGAACAAATTCAGCTATATAACAGCTTGTTATTCATTGGTTCAATATGCATGTTCATAGCATCTATCTTCGTTTCAGTAAAAATATATGAAAAAAGAGAATTTTAAAAGGTGCCTTAAAAAAGGCACCTTCTTCAATAACGACAATACGAGAGCAGTAGTTTATAAAAAGAAACGCTATTTGGTACATCTGTCGGAGTATGTAATATAAAGCTGAAAACGATGATGAGAATAAGAAATAGGAAAAATAAAAATAGGATTTGCTTATGTATAGAATTTTGCATATTATTCACTCCTTTTTTAGGTAGTATGTCCAAAAGAAAGGAGTGTATGAAAAATTTTAGGAGGGGAGAATGATGAACAAAAGAAAATGGTTATATAGAATAGGGGTACTTTTTGTTTCAATCGGTCTCATATTAGCAAATTTTTATTTAGACATACCGTCACCGTTTCCTAATTTGCATAAAGGAATTGGTATAAGTATTGTCATAGTTGGTCTTCATTGTCTTATTGCATCTAACTTTTATAGAAAATCTGAATGAATACAAAAAAGGACAGTTACTCTTTTTCAGAAGTACTGTCCTTTTTAAATAACTTATTCCATAGCTTGGCGATACTCCATATAATGACGATTGCAATGGAGGCAATAATTGACCAAGCAATAGATGCAATTTCAAGTGCCATGCTAGGAAGGAAGGTAAGAATGGATACTACTTTATGAAACAACCATTCTATTATATGAAAACTTATTTGTAATAGAATGACGATACCAAGTGTGATCCATGCTAATATTTTCTTTCCTTTTTCTTTCCACATGACATTCACCTCACGTTAGCTTAATAGTTTTAAGCCAACAGCGCCGCATAGAATGCAGCTTAAGAAAGCAAGACGACGCCAATCCGCTGATTCTCGGAAAATGAGAATGCCTAGAAGTGCACTTCCAGCAGTTCCGATTCCAGTCCAAATTGCGTAAGCAGTTCCCATCGGTAACGTGTTCATCGCAAGAGATAAGAAGAAGAAGCTTACGCCGAAGTTAGCGATTAAAATAACTTTTGGTGCCCAGCCTTTCTTTTCAGTGGCTACTTTCATAAAGAGTACACCAATAATTTCACAAATACCAGCTAGAATTAAAAATACCCAAGCCATTTTATGCGGCCTCCTTCGCTTCTTTTTCTTCTGTTACTCGTTTTAAACCAATTACTCCGAAGAAGATTAAACCGATTAATAAAACTTTTACGATAGAGAAAGGTTCTCCGAAGATGAAAATCTCTGTAAGAACGATTCCACCAGCTCCAATTCCTGTAAAGACTGCGTATACAGTGCCGACAGGTAAATCTTTATAAGCTCTAAATAATAAGACGAAACTAATTGTAATTAATAGAGCAACACCAGCCCATTCAAGTGGTGCCTCTGCTTTTTTTAGTCCAATCACCCAAAAGATTTCAATAATACCAGCGATGATTACATAAATCCATGCCATATGTCATTTCTCCTTCCTACCAGTCGTTAGGTAAAGGGCTTAAAAACGACGCATTGCAAAGGAGCAATCCGTCAGTTTGAAAGTCCGCGCCAAAATACTTTCCAAGAAGCGTCTAAACGTGTCTCAAAACGATTTAAACCTGCGTATAGTAGTTCAACCATAAGACCGTCGAGTAAGCATAGAAAAGCCTCTAAGGCGTCTTTTACTTCAATGTTATGCAGCTCATCTTGTTCGCTTGCTCTTTTAAATACAGGGAATAAAAGTTTTCCGACGTTTTCAATGTGTACATTTGCTTTATTAATAATTTGTTCGCGAAATGCATCAGGCGGAAAATAAGAAGTTCGTAACCAAAACATTGATTCTTCACTTTCACCAAAGCGTTTTGCATAGCCTTTTAATAATTTTAAAAGCAATTCTTCAGTAGACGAATTGGAAAAGCTTTCAATATCGCCTGTGAAGCTCTGCAAATCTTTTTGGAGAGCAGATTCTAAGCATATGAAATATAGCTCTTCTTTTCCTTTAAAGTGTGCGTAAATCGATGGTTTTTTAATCCCAACTTCTTGAGCAATATTTGCCAATGAAGTTCCTTCATAGCCGTAGCGTGCGAAATGAGAAAGTGCTACAGCTTTAATGCGGTTTGCTGTCATTTTCATCCCCTACCTACCGTTCGTTAGGTTAATTATATGAGATGAAAACTATAATGTCAATAGGTGAAGAGCTGAAAAAGAGCGTTATAGGTAACGCTCTTTTTAGACAGTCTCTCGCTCAATTAAATGGAATGAAAGTTCTTTTGCGCTGCCGACAATTTGCTCGCTTTGGATCTGCTTATGGAATAAAGAAAAAGCATGTGAGCCCATTGCGAGACCGGGATGTTCAATTGTGGAAATTTCTAATGCCTTTGAAATTTCATGATTATCAAATCCAAGGATAGCAAGGTCTTCAGGTACTCGAATGCCATGTTTTCGAGCCTCTGTTAATAAACCAGCTGCAACTTGATCGTTCGCTGTAAAAATAGCAGTTGGACGATTTTTCATATTTAAAATACGATGGAGTATTTGTGCTCCGTCCTGCATTGTATAGCATTGGTGGAAAATCCATTCAGGATGCAACGTTTTCCCTTCGTTACGAAGGGTATCGGCGAACGCTTTTTCGCGCTCCATGGAGTTTACACTTGTTTTTCTTGCTAAACAAATTCCGATTTTTTCATGGCCTTTACTTAGTAAATAGGCAGTACCGAGACGGAAACCTTCATAATGATCTACGTAGATGGATGAAATGAGGGGGTGCTTCATTTTTTCACATGAAATAATAGGGGCAAATTTTGCGAAAGGTTCGATTTGTTCCCAAGAGCTCGTTCGGGAGCAAATAATCATCCCATCAAATTGTTTCATTTTCATCATTTCAAGAACACGAATTTCTTCAAGGCTATCGTAATTTGTTTGGCATAAATTAATGTGATATCCAGCTAATAATGCTTCGTTACCGATTCCTTCAATAATGGTACTGAAGTAGGGGAGGTTAATGAAAGGAAGCATAACGCCAATTGTATATGTTTTCCCTCTTATTAAATGGACAGCATTTATATTTTTTGCGTAGTTTAATTCTTCAACAGCGTCTAGAACACGCTTACGCTTTTCTTCTTTTACGTAAGGGTGATTATTCAGAACACGAGAAACAGTTGATATCGATACACCAGCAGTTTTAGCAATTTGTTTTATATTGGCCATATGTATCACCTCTTTCCCTTATTATAAAGGGAAAATAATAAGAAAGAAAAAATCTTGACCTGAAAAGCTTTTCACAAACTATGGTATTAATAAGACTTCTTTTTATTCGCGTAACCTTTTCACTTGGGCGTAAGAATGATAGGGGTCTTTTTTGTTTGCAAAAAGTGTTGTCAAAATGTGGGAGAATAACGTGGAAAGTTTTCAAAGGTGGAGTTTGATGACAAAGCGAATATGAAGAGCATATCAACGCTTCGTTCTTTAAGAGAGCGGTATGAAAGGGCGGAAACAAATTGAAAAAAAGAATCATTTGTTTCGTGTTTTCTAGTTTTGTACTTAGTTCGTGTTCGTTTCAGCAAACGATGCAAGAAGAAAAACACTTTGTGGGAACAACAGGAGGAGCTATGGATCGTGTTACGGATCCTATTCCGCTAAAGGAACTTCCAAAATATTTTCCGGTGAAGTTTAAAGTTCCAACGTTTTTACCGTACGACATTACAAGTGATGTGAAGGGTGAAGTAAGAACGCTTGGGAAAAAGAACGCTGTCTTAACGATTAAATATAAACAGCAGGAGCCAGGTCGAAATGAGTATATTGAGTTAAATGTCGCGAACTTTCCTTATAGTTTTCCGGATCTCGTGGAAGAGAAGCGATTTCAAGAACAAATGAAACTGAATAATGGAACGTCTGCTTATTTTAAAAATAAAGATGATTATGAACGTGGTGACGAATTTGCTACGCTTATATGGAAAGAGAAAGGAATTGAATATCAGCTATTGTATCGGAATGTAGAAGAGAACGATAAAGAAACGATTAAGCAGAATTTATTATACATTGCGAACAAGATGAAATGAAAAAACTAGCCGATTTATTCAGCTAGTTTTTTGTATGTTATTATTTCTTTTTAATTTTGCCTGTCCAAGATTTAAATCCACCTTGTAATTGGTAGAAATCTTTGTAGCCTTGTTTTTTTAAGTATTGCGCTGCACGACCTGTACGGAATCCGCTTTGGCAATATAAGTAAACAGGTTGATCTTGACGAAGTTCTTTATGGCGAAGGCGAATTTGTGATAACGGAATGTTACGTGCACCTAAAATGTGCCCTGCGTTATATTCGTCTGTTTCACGAATATCGATAAGCTGTGCTTTACGGTAGCCAGCGCGAAATTCTTCTTCTGTAAGAGTTTTAATTAATTTTTTCTGATAGAAGTACATCCATACAGTGTAGCCGATAAATGCTACGATTACGGCTAATAAAATAATCCAAGTTGTTGACACGATTCTATCGCTCCCTTTTTTCTTATCCTACTTTCAATATTATAATGCCCATATGTATTTATGCAACAGATTCATTTGCATATAAGAAGAAATTTCGTATTCTTTCACAAATTTTGTCGAATTTGGTAGACTAGAGAATGTGAAAAATAATTGGTTATATGAGGTGCAGGATGGGAAAAGAAAAATGGTGTTATATTAACTCTGGTCAATGTTCACCGGCATTCAATATGGCGTTAGATGAATGTTTGTTAAGTTGGCAAAGTGAAAAGAAAATGCCACCAACAATTCGTTTTTATGAATGGGAAGTACCAACATTAACAGTTGGATATTTTCAACGTGTTGAGAAAGATATTAATATGGATGTAGTTAACGAAAAAAAATATGGATTCGTTCGTCGTCAAACAGGCGGCAGGGGTGTACTACATGACAAAGAGTTAACGTATAGTGTTATTGTGTCTGAAGATCATCCGAATATGCCAAAAACAGTTACAGAAGCGTATCGTGTTATTTCGCAAGGCTTATTAGATGGTTTTAAGGCATTAGGGTTAGAAGCATATTATGCAGTTCCAAAAACAGAAGCAGATCGTGAAAATTTGAAAAATCCACGTTCAGGTGTATGTTTTGATGCACCATCTTGGTATGAAATTGTAGTGGAAGGAAGAAAAATTGCTGGTAGTGCTCAAACACGTCAAAAAGGTGTTATTTTACAGCATGGATCGATTCCATTAGAAATTGATTTAGATGAACTATATGATCTATTTTTATTCCCAAATGAACGTGTGAAGGAACGTATGAAGAGTATGTTCTCTTCTAAAGCAGTAGCAATTAATGAATTAACAGACCGTACATTTACGATAGAACAGTTAATTAAAGCGTTTGAAATTGGGTTTGAAAAAGGATTGGATGTAGAACTTGTTCCATATGAATTAACAGAAGAACAGTTACATGAAGTTCAAACGTTAGCGAAAGAAAAGTATGAAAGTAATGAGTGGAATTATAAAAAATAAGAGATGGCAATTGCCATCTCTTATTTTTTTATAGTAAATTAAGTACTTTTTCTACTTTGATTCCTTTATCTTGTAAAGAACGAAGACGACTTACAACGTCCATAATTTCTTTATCAAATGTAACGCTAATACCTTGGCTTTGTAGTTCTTCTTTTAAGCTTTCAATAGAATCATCTATGTCGATGCCAAGCTCGTAATCTTGACAAACTTCAATTGTCTTTTTCACGAGTTTAACATAATTTTCTTGTAGTTTTGAATTTGTTTCAGTCAAAGCAGGCTGCTTCGGTTTTGCAGGAGCAACCGGTGCTGTCTCTTGCTTTGTAACTGGAGTAGGGACTACTTTTTTCACAGGTGCTGGAGTAGTTAGTTCTACAGCCGCTTCTACGCTTACTGGCTTCGGTGTCGGTACCGGAGTAGGTTTAGGTGCCATAGCAGGTGTTTCCACACGCGTAACAGGCTTAGGAGCAGGTGTAATTGCTTTTGGAGCTTCTACAACTACTTCTTTTTTCGGTGCTGCTTCTACCTGTGTTTCTTCTTGCTCGACAGCTTCTTTATTTTCTTTACTCCACATAACGCGTTCAATTTCTAGAGAAACATTGTTTTTGTTCATCGCTGTTAATGTAACTTTACCAACTTCAGCGTTTCCAGTGAAATCAACAATTTTATAAATAACACTCTTGTTCCAATCCACGTTTCCGCTCAAAAATAATTCTTCGTTACATTTCGGCGTTAAGCCCTCGATTTTAATTTCTGCGTTTACACCGTTTTCACTATATACCATAATTAGCGAAGCATTTACATCTTCGTCTGCTAACATTAGTTCACGTACCATTTTGCCGGTGCGTACTTGCGTTTTCTTCTTAACTGACATCTAATTTCTCCTCTCAAAAATTCAGTAATAATAAAAAAATCGTATAACGAAAAATAATTGCTCACGAAGATTTATGATACCGATAATAAAAGCATCACGTCAACAATTAACTTTAATTATTTTGCATTTTTCTTATTTTCTTTATGAAATTTTTCAATTTGTAAAATTAGACAGAAGAAAAAACAGCCTTTTGAAGGGCTGTTAAAAATTTGATTTTTTATATAGTAATTTATATAAAATAAAAAATAAGATAGCAATTAAAGCATTTTGCCAAAAGGTTAGATGATAAATGAGATAAGGTTGCTTTTGGAAATAAATATTTAAGAATACAGCGGAACAAAATGGGGTAGCAAATGCGAATCCAAATAGAATTCTTCTTTTCCAATTCATTTTCTGATCAAAGGAGTAACGCTTTAACAAATATAAAATAAATAGTATACCTAGTATAATTATTGAAACAGACAAAGTAGTTCCAAGGATGCTAAAAGGCGGACTTGATAATGTATTGTTTTTTTCAAAGAGAAACATAAAAAATGAAACAATTGCATCGATTCCAAACTGTATAGCAAGAAGTAAGCTAACAGAAAATCCAATTAAAGAAGTTTTTTCTAACTTTGTTTGGGTTGGTAAAGCTGATATAAGTTCATCGCAATAAGATTGTAAATCATTACCGAAAATGTCGTAAGCACTTTTATTTTCTGCTTGTGCTTCGATAAGATGATCTAATATTTCTAGTAAAAGTTCCTCCATTTGTTGCTGAGGTACGTTTGATATTCGAAGATATACTAACATATCGCCATAAGCAGCTTCGTTTTCGGAAGTTAGAAGCTCACGTTTTTTATTATTCAATTCAACCATGTCTTGGGCATTCATCCTCATCACTCCCCCTGTAATAAGTTATTTACCGTAGTAGAAATCATTCCCCAGCTTTGTTTAAATTTTTCAAGCTGTCCTAATCCTTTATCCGTTACGTGATAATATTTTCGCTTTGGACCAAGTGAGGAGGCTTTTAATGTTCCTTCAATCAATTTTTCTTTTTGCATACGTAACAATAACGGATATATGCTTCCTTCGCTTACGAATGTAAAGCCGTGTTTATTTAATTTTGTGCTCAGTTCATATCCGTACACTTCTTCTTGTGAAATGATGTATAGGATGCAACCTTCTAGTACACCTTTTAACATTTGGCTGTGCATGATTTCACCACCTTTTACTCAGGTAACTTGCGTTGCAAGGTAGCCGTTATCCAAATTATAACATTCAGTAACTTGCAACGCAAGTTACTGAAGTGGAAAACTTTAATGAGTGTTAACTTTTCAACGTTTCCCATACTAACGAGAGGGAGGGAAGCACATGAAACCATTTATGCCAAAACTCGTTTACTTTGAACCAAAGGCACTTGAATATCCGCTTGGAAAAGAGCTTTATGAGAAGTTTACGAAGATGGGATTAGAGATTCGTGAAACGACATCACATAATTAAATTAGAAATTTACCAGGAGAAAATGATTTGCAAAAGTATCGTAATGCAAAGGCTACACTTGTCGTTGGAGTGAGGAAGACGCTAAAGTTTGATACGTCAAAACCGTCAGTTGAATATGCAATTCCGCTCGCCACAGGGTGTATGGGACATTGTCATTATTGCTATTTGCAAACGACACTTGGGAGTAAGCCTTACGTTCGTGTGTATGTCAATCTTGATGAAATATTTGAGAAGGCAAAGCAATATATGGATGAAAGGGCACCTGAAATAACAAGATTTGAAGCGGCGTGTACATCAGACATTGTTGGGATTGATCATTTAACACATGCATTAAAGCGGGCGATTGAATTCATTGGAGAAAGTGAATATGGGCGTTTACGTTTCGTTACGAAATATTCGCATGTTGATCATTTATTAGATGCAAAGCATAATGGGAAAACTCGTTTCAGGTTTAGTATAAATTCACGATATGTAATTAAAAATTTTGAACCAGGGACATCGCCGTTTGAAGAGCGAATTGAGGCGGCTCGTAAAGTAGCAGGTGCAGGTTATCCACTTGGTTTTATAGTTGCACCACTTTATATGCATGAGGGATGGGAAGAAGGATACCGCGAATTATTTGAACGACTGTACAATGCACTGAAAGATATGTCGATACCAAATTTAACGTTTGAATTGATTCAGCATCGTTTTACGAAACCAGCGAAAAAGGTTATTCAAGAGCGTTATCCAAATACGAAGCTTGAAATGGATGAAGAGAAGCGAAAGTATAAATGGGGACGATATGGAATTGGGAAATATGTATATAAAAAAGATGATGCAGAAGTATTGGAGGAAACGATTCGAGGATATATTCATCACTTTTTTCCTGACGCAGAAATTCAATATTTTACATGAAAGGAACTTGTATTTGAATACAGGTTCTTTTCACTTTTGTAGATTTAGGCTCGTTTCCACCTTGTCACGTTATTCTTTCTGGTGTATCATTTTATTGATTGCTTCGTACGGAATAAGCAAAATGAAATTGGATGGAGGAAACCGATGCCTACCCCTAGTATGGAAGATTATATTGAACAAATTTATTTGTTGATTGATGAAAAGGGTTATGCCCGTGTATCTGATATTGCTGAAGCGCTTAGTGTACATCCATCCTCTGTAACAAAAATGGTACAAAAATTAGACAAAGACGAATATCTAATTTATGAAAAATATAGAGGGCTTGTATTAACATCAAAAGGTAAAAAAATCGGAGAACGTCTCGTATATCGACATGAATTGTTAGAACAGTTTATGCGCATTATCGGTGTGGATGAAAGTAAAATTTATAATGATGTAGAAGGAATTGAACATCATTTAAGTTGGGAATCAATTGACCGTATCGGTGATTTAGTACAATACTTTGAACAAGATGAGGTTCGAGTGGAAACACTTCGTGGTGTTCAAAAAGCAAATGAAGAGAAAAGTAATTAAGGGGAACGGATGGCGTTTCCTTTTTTATTTCAATTCGAAAAGGATGGGAGAATTATGAAAGCAATTATTTTTGATTTTGATGGATTAATTGTGGACACAGAAACGATATGGTTTCACTCTTTCAGAGATGCTGTTCGTGAATACGGCGGAGAGCTACCTTTAGAGGAATTTGCGAAATGCATTGGAACAACAGATGAGGTGCTTTTTGCATATTTAAATGATCAATTAAAAGAGAAGTTTAACAAAAGTGTATTAAAAGAAAAAGTGGCAACTTTACATAAAGAGAAAATGAAAATACCAGAAGCTCGTGACGGGGTAAAAGAATATTTAGAAGAAGCGAAAGAAATGGGATTAAAAATCGCACTAGCTTCTAGTTCGTCTAGAGAATGGGTTATTCATTTTTTAGAAGAGCTACAGATTCGAGAATATTTTGAAGTAATTAAAACGAGAGAAGATGTTGAGAAGGTAAAACCAGATCCAGCTCTTTATCGAGTTGCAATAGAAGAATTAGGAATTAAGCCATCTGAAGCTGTTGTATTTGAAGATTCATTAAATGGATTGAGAGCAGCAGTTGCAGCGGGATTAACATGCGTTGTTGTACCTAATGATGTGACACGGAATTTATTATTTGAAAATCATCATCTTCGAATTGAAAGTATGAGAGAGAAAAGTTTAAAAGAAGTGCTTCAAAGTATAAAAAAAGACCGTATTTCCTAAAAGGAAGCACGGTCTTTCTTTTTGCTTTTTTTGCCTTCAATGACAGTTAAATGAGACTGTTTTCTTTTTCGTTTCAAAGTGGAAGAATTCCCTTTTTTACTTTTGTCATTAGAAGTATTTGACTTAAGGAAAGAATTGCCTAGGGGTGCTACATTTTGTTTCCCATGTTTGCGGTTCGATTGTTTTGCCGCACGCTTATATGAGCTTTGCGAATTTGCAGAACCACTGGAATTTGTAAACATCTTGTATAGCAAGTAAAAGATACCGACAACAAGTAACATGTACCCGATATTTCTTAATACACCCATGGGATTTGTAATAACAGATGAAACAAGGCCGAATATTGCCAATCCAATAATAAGCACAAATATAGCGAAAGTAAACGAACGACCGTTCATAAGGGACACCTCCTAAAAACGTATATTAAAATTAGTATATTAACGATGAGGAAAGGAGTTGAACACCATTTTTAAATAATTATTGTTTGTTCTCTAAACGTAATAATTCTTCAAACGATGCAATTGCTACTTCCACTTGGTCATCTGTTGGTTCTTTCGTTGTTAATAGTTGTAGCCATAACCCAGGATACCCAAGTACGCGTAATACGGGAATATCTCTTAATCGATTTGTAAATTGCAATACTTCAAAAGAAATACCAAGTACTACTGGAATTAATAAAATTCGGTTTATAACTCGTGCCCAAAGAGGATCTGTAGGGACTAGGAAATAAACGAACATTCCAATAATGACTGTAAATATAATAAAGCTACTGCCGCATCTATAATGGAGGCGAGTTTGCTTTTGAACGTTTTCTACAGTCAGAGGAAGGTTATTCTCATAAGCATTGATTACCTTATGCTCTGCACCGTGATACTGAAATACCCGCTTAATAAGTGGGGTTAAAGAAATAAAGTATATATAGCTCAATAATAGCATGAGCTTAATGACACTTTCGACAATGATTTGCCCAGTATGAGATGGGAAAATCGGTCTCGTTAATTCAGCTAATAGTGCAGGAACTGCTGTGAAGATGACTTTACCGAATATGAAAGATAAAACGCCAACAGCTGCAACTCCTAATACCATCGTTAATTTTGATTGTTCTTCTTTTTTATTTGCAATTTGTTCATCATCTTCTGGGTGGACGTCAAATCGTTCTGAAGCGAAGTTTAAATGCTTTGCTCCATTCGCACTTGCATCCACAATAGCGGCAATACCTCGTAAAAATGGAATTTTTTTTAGGATAGATAATACTTTATTACGAACGCGTGGTAATCGATAAAATTCAATCGATTTATCTTTACGACGAACCGCTGTAACAGTATATTCTCTACCGCCAAACATAACTCCTTCAATGACCGCTTGCCCGCCATATATTTGTTTTGACTCTTCTGCCATGTTAACACCAACCTGTATTTGTTTCTCTCTTATGTAGAAAAAGAGGCAATTGTCATACTGGGTTCTGTCGTTTTGAAATAAGACAATCACCGAGTTTCCTTTATTTTATCGGCAAATACAAGTAGATGACAAGGGAAAATGTTATGAGAGTCGGACATTTCTTATTCTTTTTATAGACAAATTTCGCAGGATTTAAACATGCTTCAAAATAGTTTCGGGCATACTATTGAGCGGAGGTGTCGATGTGAGTCAAGAACAATTAGGAACAAGGAATTTTGTACAAATCGGTTTGTTTGGTGGAATCTTTTGGGGCGGGATATGGTATTTCCTTCACATATTTTCATTCACGGAGGCGGGACCGAATTATTTCCTTTTACCATTTGCGTTTGGAAGTTGGAAAGAAGGTGTATGGGGGAATGTGTCAGGAATAGTTTGTATGGGACTTCTTTCAATTTTGATTGCCTTTTTGTATAAAGCATTTTTTGCGAAGTTTGAGGGGATTATTGCGGGAATTATTTATGGATTATTTTGGTGGGCATTACTGTTTTTGGGGATGGGTTTAATGGCTCCTGTTATTAAAAGTGCGCTCCATTTACCAAAAGAGACAATTGTAACGACAATATGTATTTTTATATTGTATGGTGTGTTTATAGCATATTCTGTTTCTTACGCAGTAAATAGCAATAAAGTAGAACAAGAAGGGCGAGAGAAGACGAACTATTCAAATAAGTAACTCCTATGTTAAAATATTGTATAGATATTTAATATTAAGGAGTTTTAAGAATATGAAAAAGTTACTCCTCGTAAACGGGCCTAACCTAAATCGCCTCGGTGTTCGTGAGGTAAATGTATATGGAAAGGGCACGCTAGCGACACTTGAAGCAGATATGAAGCAAGAAGCGGAAACAATGGGAGTGGAGTTAGAATGTTTCCAATCGAATCATGAAGGTGCCATTATCGACATTATTCATGAAGCGGAAGATATATATGAAGGGATCATTTTAAATCCGGGAGCATTTACGCATTATAGCTATGCGATTCGTGATGCCATTGCGAGCATTTCGATTCCTGTTATTGAAGTACATATTTCTAACATTCATCAGCGTGAATCGTTTCGTCACGAATCTGTGACGGCAGCTGTTTGTGCAGGACAAATTGTTGGATTTGGTTTTTATGGCTATAAGTTAGCGTTATTTGCATTAATGGAGAAATTGAGGGAGGCATAAAGTAATGGAGAAAATTGAAAGATTACGAAGTGCATTTGGTGAGGCTGGCATTGACGGTATTTTGTTAACAAATGAACATAGTCGTAGATATATGGCTAACTTCACAGGAACAGCAGGTGTAGTTCTTATTTCAAAAGATCGTGCTCAATTTATTACAGATTTCCGTTACGTCGAGCAGGCAAGTAAACAAGCGGTTGGATATGAGATTGTACAGCACGCAGGATTAATCATTGATGAAGTGGCAAAGCAAGTGAAAGAGCTTGGAATTCAAAAGCTTGGTTTTGAGCAAGATACTCTTACATATAGTTCTTATTCAGCGCATAAGGAAGCGATTGATGCTGAATTTATCCCAACTTCTGGACTTGTAGAAAAGTTACGCTTGATAAAGACTGATTCAGAGATTAAGATATTAAAGGAAGCTGCACAGATTGCAGATGCTGCCTTTGAGCATATTCTATCATTCATTCGCCCGGGAGTATCTGAAATTGAAGTGTCAAATGAACTTGAATTTTTCATGAGAAAACAAGGAGCAACATCTTCTTCGTTTGATATTATCGTTGCTTCAGGTCTTCGTTCGGCATTACCGCACGGCGTGGCATCTGAAAAAGTGATAGAAACAGGAGATTTCGTTACATTAGACTTCGGCGCTTATTACAAAGGGTATTGCTCTGATATTACTCGTACGATTGCAGTCGGTGAACCATCTGATAAATTAAAAGAAATTTATAATATCGTTTTAGAAGCACAACTACGTGGTGTGAACGGTATTAAAGCTGGTTTAACAGGTCGCGAGGCTGATGCGCTAACGCGTGATTACATAACGGAAAAAGGATATGGTGAATACTTTGGACACTCTACTGGTCATGGAATAGGTCTTGAAATCCATGAAGCGCCAGGTTTAGCGTTCCGTTCTGATACAGTACTTGAACCCGGTATGGCTGTAACAGTAGAACCAGGTATTTATATTCCAGGTATTGGCGGCGTACGTATTGAAGATGATATCATTGTGACAAGTGAAGGTAATGAAGTAATTACGAAATCACCAAAAGAACTTATTATTTTGTAATACACAGGAGGATTTTTTTACATGATTTCAGTAAACGATTTTCGTACAGGTTTAACAATTTCAGTGGACAATGCCCTTTGGCAAGTACTTGATTTCCAACACGTAAAGCCAGGTAAAGGTGCTGCATTTGTTCGTTCTAAACTACGTAACATTCGCACAGGATCTGTTCAGGAGAAAACATTCCGTGCAGGTGAGAAAGTAGAAAAAGCACACATCGAAAACCGTCGTATGCAATACTTATACGCAAGTGGTGAGGCTCACGTATTTATGGATAACGGAACTTATGAGCAAATCGAGCTTGGTGAAAAACAAATCGAGCGCGAGCTTAAATTCCTAAAAGAAAACATGGAAGTAGCAATCATGACTTACCAAGGCGAAGTACTTGGTGTTGAACTTCCAAACACAGTTGAATTACAAGTTACAGAAACAGAGCCTGGTATTAAAGGTGATACTGCTTCTAACGTAACAAAACCAGCTACATTAGAAACTGGTCTTGTTGTACAGGTACCAATCTTCATTAACGAAGGCGAAATGCTTATCATCAACACTGGTGAAGGTAAATACGTTTCTCGTGCATAGTAGAAAAGCACTCGTGATAATTCACGAGTGCTTTTTTTATAGGAAATAGGGTATATAGTAAATAGCTGTTACAATAAAACTGAAAGCTGTAAGACTAGCAGCACCTACTGTGTAAGGGCTCCATGTCATACGAAAAGGTTTTACTTCACCTGTTTTATATATAGTGTGATCAATATTGGCATTTTGGTTTATATTTAAAGCAATGAGCCAAATTGTACCGAATATCCCTAAACTACCAAGGAAAAATGTCTCTATAAATGACCAACCGACCAATAAGGAAAAAAGATAAATAAGAGCTAATTCTACTACAACGGTTAAACTAATTTTCAATTTCTTCATATTTTTCCCCCTCATTCTGTAATCTCAACCAGTTTAAAAAATTTTCACGTGACACGACATGCAAAGAGCAAGTTGACTTTACTTCTTTCTCTAGTGCAGCGTGTTCGTCTGGAAACTTGTTTTCCACATGCAATGAAATATAAGGTAGTTTTTCTTGTGCTTTTAACGAGCGGGTATTATTCGTTTTAGCACCAGCAAATACGTAGGAAAGTTGTAAGTCTAAAAAGGCGATTTTAAAGATTTCTTTTTTAGCAGCCTCGTTATAGCCTTTTCCCCAGTACGGATAGCCGAGCCAACTACCAATGTGAGATTGCTTCTTCTCATCATTAATATGTTTAAGTGTGGTGAGGCCAATTATTTCATTCTCTTCATTCACAATCATTCTCGATAAGGATTTCTTTTGATGTTCTTCTTCTATTGCGAAAAGAAGAAATGCTTTTGTGTCTTCGATGTTTTCTACCGTTATCCCTAATGCATTTTTTATATGTGGATCACTTGATAGCTCGAAAATCACATTTGTATAGCGTAAATCGAGTGGTAATAAAGTAACGTGCTGCATGGTTTATACCCCTTTTAAACTAAATATACCATAATATACCATAAAGTAATATGAATATTCAGATTCTAATTCGGGCTTTAGAGAAAAATTATGTTTTTACTTCTGAAATAGACAACCTCTGCATATGGTTGTACAAATATATTCTTTTTAAGAATACGAAGTTAGTAACTGTTACGGGAGAAGGTGGAAGAATGAAACAGTGGCTAGCGGCAATGGAAACATCCGTGCTTGTTATGGGAGCACTTCGATTATTTTCAGGTAGTGCGGAGATATTTGCTGCTTTGCTTATGCTTTATGTGAATGATGCGAAGAAAGCGTTGTTTATAAATGGTATGTTAGCGTTTGTTGGACCTACCGTATTAATTTTAACAATGACAATTGGGATAGCGAGTGTAGCAAGTGAAATTTCTTTCTTGAAGCTCTTTTTTCTAGCGCTTGGAATTTGCTGTATTTTTATCGCATTACTGAAATAGTAAGTCGAGTATAGTGGGGAGAAGCCGATGAAAGAGGTATTAGAAGTTTTACCAAAAACGATGAAGTATTTAATTGAAGAATGTAAGCAATACGATGCTTTAGAGGAAATTCGTGTTCGAATTGGAAGACCGCTAGAGTGTATTGCACACGGAAAGGTGTTTTTTTATGACTATATCACTACTGCAGAGGATGCTATTTACTTACTGAATAAGTTAAGTCAATTCTCAATTTATACGATGGAAGAGGAATTAAAACGTGGGTATGTGACACTTCGCGGGGGGCATAGAATCGGATTAGCGGGAAAAGTCATTACAGAAAAAAGCGCAGTGAAAATGATTCGTGATGTCTCTTCCTTTAATATTCGTATTGCTCGTCAAAAAATAGGGATTGCTGAACCGCTTTTGCCATATTTGTATGAAAAAAGATGGTTAAACACGATGGTAATTGGCCCTCCGCAAACGGGAAAAACGACACTTTTAAGAGATGTAGCTCGTTGCATGAGTCAAGGAGTAAGTGCCTCGGAAATTCCTTCTTGTAAAGTGGGGATCGTTGATGAACGGTCAGAAATTGCTGGCTGTGTGAAAGGGATCCCGCAATATGATTTTGGTACCCGAGTCGATGTGTTAGACGCGTGTCCAAAGGCAGAAGGAATGATGATGATGATTCGTTCTATGAGTCCTGATATTTTGATCGTAGATGAAATTGGCCGTAAAGAAGATAGTGAAGCAATTATGGAGGCAGTGCATGCAGGTGTTCAGCTTTTTATAAGTGCACACGGATTTTCCTATGAGGATGTTGTGAGACGTCCATCGCTAAAGGCAGTGCTAGAGCTTGGTATATTTGATAGGTTTGTGGAGTTGTCAAAAGCGAGGGGTCCAGGAACGGTTATGCAGGTGAAAGATAAATATGGAAAACCAGTGCTATCAAGTAGAAAGGCTGAGGGCGTATGGTGAAAATATTCGGTGCAGTGTTAATCGTTGCGGTCAGCACCTTTTTCGGGTTTTCATACGCTAAAAGATATAGTGAGAGGCCGAGGCAACTTAGATTATTAAAATCAGCACTTCAATCATTAGAAGCAGAAATTATGTATGGACACACACCTTTATCTGAGGCTGCCGAGCGATTAGTTAAACAAATGCCAAAGCCATTAAATTGGATATTTCAAAGTTTCGCCAGAAGACTACAAAGCGGGGAACAAACAGTAAGAGAAGCGTGGATAGATAGTTTGAAAGAGAACTGGAAGTTAACCGCATTTCAACAAACTGAGTATGAAATACTGCAGCAATTTGGTGAAACGCTCGGGCAACATGATCGTGAATCACAACAAAAACATATTCGCTTATGTATTACACATTTGGAGAGAGAAGAAGGAGAAGCGAAAGCGCTACAACTGCAATACGAAAAAATGATTAAGAGCTTAGGGGTACTAGCAGGGCTACTTATTGTAATTTTACTGCTATAGGGGGGAGAAAGGCGATGTCCATTGATGTTGGATTAATATTTCAAATCGCCGGAATCGGCATTGTTTTAGCTTTCATTCATACTGTACTAAAAGAATTAAAGCGGGAGGATATTGCAAATTGGGTTATCCTTGTCGGTTTTGTCGTCATTTTATTTCATGTTGCATTTTTAATTAACACGCTATTTGACAAGATTAAAAGTGTCTTTCTCTTCCAGTAAAGGAGGCGGTTCGAATCGAAATTATACAAATTGTCGGATTAGGCCTCGTTGCTACGTTTTTAGCTGCTGTTTTGAATCAGCATAAATCTAGTATTACATCTTTATTTATTGTGTTCGTAGGTAGCGTGATGTTTCTTATTTTAATCGATCAAATTCATTCTATTTTACAAATGATTGAGAGAGTAGCAAGTGAAGCGAAAGTTAGTAACGTCTACGTGGAAACGTTACTAAAGATTATTGGAATTGCTTATATTGCTGAGTTTGGAGCCCAAATTACAAAAGATGCTGGTCAAGGTGCCATCGCTTCGAAAATTGAACTTGCTGGGAAAATCTTAATTCTCGTTATGGCGATTCCTATTTTGACGGTTGTAATTGAAACTATTCTCGGATTTTTACCGACGGGATAAGGGGGAGTGAATGTTGAGGAGGTTTGGAGCTAAGCTGCTATTTGCTTGCTTCCTTTTCTTTTCTTTACCGGTTGTTGTACAAGCTTCTCCTGTAGAAACAAACGTCGTTGATCAACAATTGGATAAGCTCGGAATTGAAGATGTGAAGCAATTTTGGGACGGGCTTGTTACAAAATATGGAGGCTATTTGCCAGAGAGTCAAAAAGGGAGCTTTATGGAGTTTGTAAAGGGAGAAAAAGAATTCTCTCTAAAAGAGTGGATGATAGGGTTATTAAAATATTTATTTCATGAGCTTGCTGCTAATGGAAAACTGCTTGGCACACTTATTATGCTCACAATCTTTAGTGCATTGTTGCAATCACTGCAATCCGCTTTTTCAAAAAGTAGCGTAAGTAAAATTGCTGATGCTGTTGTGTATATGGTACTTATTATTTTTGCTTTAAATAGTTTTTATGTCGTTATGACATATGCAAGAGAAACGATACAAACAATGGTAGATTTCATATTAGCGTTATTGCCAATTTTGCTGGCGCTTATAGCAACTGGGGGCGGGGTTGTATCTGTATCATTTTTTCATCCGGTTATCATTTTCTTAATGAATACGAGTGGGCTTCTTATGAATTATATCGTTCTACCACTTTTATTACTGGCAACGATATTAAGTATTGTAAGTACAATGAGTGATCAATATAAAGTGACGAAATTATCCAAGCTTCTGCAAAACGTTAGCGTAGGGATTATCGGTGTCTTTTTAACAATTTTTTTAGGAGTATTATCTGTACAAGGGACAGCAACAGCTGTTGCTGATGGAATAGCTGTGAAAACTGCTAAATTTGTAACAGGAAACTTCATTCCAGTAGTTGGAAGGATGTTTACAGAAGCGGCAGATACTGTTATTAGCGCATCAGGATTATTGAAAAACACAGTCGGAATTATTGGGCTCGTCATTTTATGCTTAATTGTTGCTTTTCCAGCGATTCAAATTTTCTGTATTGCATTTATTTATAAATTCGCAGCAGCAGTATTGCAACCGGTTGGCGGCGGAGCAATTATTCAATGTTTAGACATTATTGGACGAAGCATCATTTACGTATTTGCTTGCTTAGCTATCGTATCATTTATGTTCTTTTTAAGTATTACAATTATTATTGCTGCGGGGAATATTACACTTATGATGCGGTAGGAGGTGAAGAGTATGCAATTTGTTACAGAGTGGATCAGAAATATTATCGTTTTTTTGCTCTTAGCAACAATGCTTCATCTTATTCTTCCAAATTCGAATTTGCAAAAATACGTTAAATTCGTTGTAAGTCTTTTGTTAGTCGTATTAATTTTAACGCCCCTTTTTAAACTATTGCAGACAGATGTAAATGAAGTAATTGCAAATTTTAATGAAGAAAAGTACGTAGCAGAAGGATCTGTAAAAAATTCAATAGATTCGAAGAAAAAAGAAATACAAGCTCTAACACGTGCATATAGTTTAGAAGAGATGGCTACCAAAATGAAAAAAGAAGTAGGAAAAGAGTTTGAGAAAAAGTATGGTATGACTGTCTCTGAAATACAAATAGTCGCAGCAGAAAATACAGAAGAAGTAAAGTCAGCGAAAGATATTCAATCTGTTGTTGTGACGTTGAAAGAAAAAGAACGTAGTAAAAATGATGCAATCGAAACAGTAAAGCCAATTGAAATTAACACGAAAGAGCCTCCAAAAAAAGTGGAAGAAACGAATGTAGAAATGAAAGATTTCTTTTCAAGCAGATGGCAACTAGAGGGTAAACAAATCCAAGTTCAAATGGAAGGGAGGACAGGTAGAGTAAATGGACAATAAAGATAAAAATTCGAAGTTCTCATTTTTTCGAAACTTATTGAATGGGGATCAAAAAGAAAGCAACGAGAAGGGTAAAAAGGTAACACCTAAGTTTTTACTTGTCCTACTCATACTTGGAATTTTGCTTATGTTTTCTAGTAGTCTCTTTTCAAGTAAAAAAGAAGAAGTACCTGTATTTAAAGAACAAAAAACTCAAAATCAAGAAAAAGACGTACCAACTTTCGGACAAAAAAGTAATGATAGTATGTCAAATGTAGAAAAATATGAAAAAGCGTATGAACAAGAATTAAAAACTGCTTTAGAAGAAATAGCAGGAGTAAAAGACGTAACGATTAAAGTGAATTTAGATTCATCTGAAGAAAAAATTTTAGAAAAAAATACAGTGAAACGCTCACAAACAACAGGTGAAACAGATAAAACAGGCGGTAAGAGAGAAGTAGAGGACGAGTCTCTTGATGAAAAGACTGTCATTATACGTGAAGGGGACAAAGAAACTCCTGTTGTTTTACGAACAGAGAAGCCGAAAGTACGTGGTGTTCTTGTCGTAGCAAAGGGAGTGGATAATATACAAGTTAAAGCAATGGTAAAAGAAGCTGTGATAAGGCTGCTAGATGTACCGGCCCATCGCGTTTCAGTTTCACCGAAAAATTGATAGGGAGGAAATAAAGTGTTAAAAAAACAAACAGTTTGGTTATTAACGATGTTAAGTTTAGTTGTTGTACTATCTGTGTATTACGTGACAACTCCTGACAAAATGAATACAGCATCGCCGGCAACAGGTGAAAAGATTGGACAAGAAAAACAAGGTACTGATAAAGCAGTAACAAACGAAGCGCCTAAAGAAACTCCGAAAAAAGAAAATACAAGCAAGGAAACAACAAATAAAGAAACAGACAAAAAAGAAAATGCAAAAAAAGAAACAAGTAAAAAAGAGGGCAATGTATCAGTTCAATCAAGTGATGAGAATTTCACAGCTTTACGTATGCAAATGGAAGATCAGCGTAGTGAACAAAAAGCAAAATTACAAGAAGTGATGAGTTCAACAAAAGCTTCAGCAACAGAAAAGAATAAAGCAAAAGAAAATTTTGATGCCATTACGACAATGGAAACGAAGCAAGAATTACTTGAGACAGTAATTAAATCTCAAGGAGGATATCCAGATGCTCTTGTAAGAGCTGATGGTACTGACATTAGAGTAACGGTTAAAGCGGCAAAACATTCACAGAAAGAAGCAAATAAAATTATTCAACTTGTAAGAAGTGAAGGCGGATCAAAAGATGTAGGTGTGAAATTTGATCCACCAGCGAAATAGGTGAAACTTTAATCCGCAGGGATTTCCCTGCGGATTATTATCTTTTACTAAGCAAAGGGTATGCAAATAGTAAAATAGAGTATGTAAGTAAATGTGTGAATAGAAAAAAGCTATCATTTTCGATAGCTTTTTTCTATTTCGTCTTTGTAGTTATTTTTACTATGTTCAACTCGGAATGGAGAAACACGTTGCGAGTAAAAGATTAATGGTTCATGGTACTGATGATTACTTTTTCCGGATTTGACGTGGATGCAAAGAACACATGCCCAAACGATTACAGCAGGTAAAAAGAGAATGAGCCATATCATATTTCCACACCTCGACACAATATATTTTCTACACTTTGAACATACTATTCTTATATGAAGGAATGATGAACGGCGTGTAAACAAAAAAATAATATTTGGTAAAAATATGTTATTGACTATAGGTGTAGTGAAGAGTGGAGAGGGAATGGCATGTTTGCTGTGTAACGTTTTGCTAAAGTAGTGAATGTTTTTTAAGAAGTGGTCTTGCCAATTTCATGTGAAACTTGGTATTATTACTAGGTATTAAATTTTTATTGGAATAATATTTTTACAGGAGTTTCGATTTATTATAAAGAAATATAAATTGGAATGTTTAAAAAATTTATCGTAAGATGGAAATAGTAAATATTTCTATTAGTTAATGAAATATATTTTCTAATAGAATACATCGTATTTTTACAGTCAATCTAGTTTTCGTGACGAGAATCTGTAAAAACGGGACAAACAAGAGTATGGGAGTGGATTTTACATGTTTAAAATTCAAGAAGTTCGTGAATTAATTAAATTAATTGATAGCTCTAATATTGATGAATTTGAATACAAAAAAGACGGTACAACAATCAAAATGAAAAAGCGTGGTAATGAAGTTGTTGCTGTGCAAGCACCTGCAGCAAAACAAGCTATGCAACCAGTAGCGCCTATTGAAGTTGAAACGACAGTAGCAGCAGCGCAAGCAGAAGCGCCAAAACAAGAAGAAAATAAAACTGTTCAAGATGAAAACCTACATAAAATCACATCACCGATGGTAGGTACATTCTATTCTTCTTCTTCACCTGATACACCTCCATATGTAAGTGTTGGGGATAGAGTATCGAAAGATTCTATCGTATGTATTGTCGAGGCTATGAAGTTATTTAACGAAATTGATGCTGATGTAGAGGGCGAAATTGTTGAAATTCTTGTTAATAACGGACAGCTTGTTGAGTATGGACAACCGCTATTTCTTGTAAAAGCGTAATAAGGGAGTCTTTGTGATGATAAAAAAAGTATTAATAGCCAATCGTGGGGAAATTGCTGTACGAATTATTCGTGCTTGTAAAGAAATGGATATTGAAACAGTTGCAATTTATTCAGAAGCAGATAAAGAGTCACTTCACGTACAGATTGCAGACGAGGCGTATTGTGTAGGACCAACGATTTCGAAAGAAAGCTATTTAAATTTGACGAACATTATTAGCGTTGCGAAGTTAACAGGCTGCGATGCTATTCATCCGGGATACGGATTTTTAGCAGAGAATGCAGATTTCGCAGAGTTATGCCGTGAATGTAACTTGATTTTTATTGGTCCAAGTCCAGAAGCTATTTCAAAGATGGGCACAAAAGACGTTGCTCGTGATACAATGAAAGAAGCAGGGGTTCCGATTGTACCAGGTTCACAAGGGATTATTAAAAATACCGAAGAAGCGATTGAGCTTGCTAATCAAATTGGATATCCAGTTATTATTAAAGCGACTGCAGGTGGCGGCGGAAAAGGTATTCGTGTTGCACGTCATGAAGAAGAGCTTATAAAAGGAATTCAAATTACACAGCAAGAAGCTAGTACCGCTTTTGGGAACCCTGGTGTATACTTAGAAAAGTACGTTGAAGATTTCCGCCATGTTGAGATTCAAATAATGGCAGATACACACGGAAATGCCATTCATTTAGGAGAGCGTGATTGTACAATTCAGCGCCGTTTGCAAAAACTATTAGAAGAAAGTCCATCACCTGCACTTGATGAAGATATTCGCAAGCAGATGGGTGAAGCGGCAGTTAAAGCGGCGGTAGCGGTTGATTATACAGGTGCTGGTACGGTTGAGTTTATTTATGAATATAAAACGAAAACCTTTTATTTCATGGAGATGAATACGAGAATTCAGGTTGAGCATCCGGTTACTGAAATGGTAACGGGAATGGACTTAATTAAAGAACAAATTCTTGTTGCTTCAGGAGAAAAGTTATCGTTACAGCAAGAAGAAGTACAATTTAATGGTTGGGCAATTGAATGTCGAATTAATGCGGAAAACCCTGCCAAAAAATTTATGCCATCTCCAGGTAAAGTAGAAATGTACTTACCACCAGGAGGATTTGGTATTCGCGTCGATTCAGCTGTATATCCGGGATATTCAATCCCACCTTTCTATGATTCGATGGTTGCTAAATTAATTGTTCACGGAAAAACACGTGAAGAGGCAATTGCAAAAATGAAGCGCGCACTTAGTGAATTTGTCATTGAAGGCGTACATACAACAATCCCGTTCCATTTGCAATTGCTAGATCATCCTGATTTTGTAAAAGGTGAGTTTAATACGAAATTTTTGGAAGAGCATGAACTTGTGACGCAGTGATACATTAAAGGAGGTTTTTTTCATGGCTGAACATATGTTAGATATGGGTCAAGATACAACTCTTGGTAAAGTAGAAATTGCACCAGAAGTAATTGAAGTAATTGCAGGTATTGCAGCTGCTGAAGTAGAAGGTGTAGCGGCAATGCGCGGTAATTTTGCTACAGATGTTGTTGAGAAGTTAGGTAAGAAAAATCATGGTAAAGGTGTAAAGGTTGAATTAGCAAACGAAGATATTATCGTTGACCTTTATGTTGTAATGTATTTTGGTGTAGCAATTCCAGTTGTTGCACAAAAGATTCAAGACAATATTCGCCAAGCACTCTTTACGATGACAGGACTTGAGCCAAAAGAAGTGAATGTTCACATCGTTGGCGTAACATTCGAAACACAAAAAACAGAAATCGAACCAGTGTAAGAATGAAAAGGTGCCTAGTAACATAGGCATCTTTTTTATCGTTTCATTTCTTCACAAATTACAACCCTCTAATTATTATACTATTTCAAAAAATAAGAAATAAACAAGAAAATGTGTCGTTTTTCCAAAAAACGTACATTGTGATAAGATATGGAACTTGAAGTTAATCTTTTTATTATTTTTCAGCCTTGTAACCCGTGTGTGAAACGATAAATTGTGTTATTATCATTGTATTATAAGGTTGGAAAATCAATGAAAACTGTAAGAGTAAGTGAATTGACGGCTTATAAATTATAATAATATAACAAAGTATAAGGAAAGACTTGAAGCATAAAGGAGAGTTACAATGAAACGTAGGACGGCTAGAGAAAGAGCAATGCAAGCATTATACCAAATGGATATTACAGGTGAATTAGAACCGAAAGTAGCAGTGGAAAACACGCTAGATGAAGGCGAAGAAACAAATGAGTTTCTAGAGTCACTTGTAGTAGGTTTTGTAGAAAATAAAGAAGCAATCGATGAAGCGATTCGTCAAAACTTAAAAAAGTGGAAGCTTGAGCGTATTAGCATTGTTGATCGCAGTATTTTACGTGTAGCTGTGTATGAAATGAAATACATGGAAGAAATTCCACACAACGTAACAATTAACGAAGCAATTGAAATTGCTAAAACATTTGGGGATGAGGAATCTCGTCGTTTTATTAACGGCGTTTTATCTAATATAAAAGATACACTGTAAATTCTTTAAGGGGGAATCTTAAAATGGTAGCAGTAATCATCAAAGGAAATGAAGTTGCGGAGAAAAAACGAGCACAATTAACAGAAGAAGTTGTGAAGTTGAAAGAGCAAGGTATTGTACCAGGATTAGCAGTTATTTTAGTTGGAGAAGATCCAGCATCTCGTTCTTATGTGAAAGGAAAAGAAAAAGGCTGTGAACAAGTAGGGATTTACTCAGAGCTAATTGAACTTCCTGAAACAATTACTGAGGAACGTTTGCTTGCTGAAATCGATCGCTTAAATGGCGATGACCGTATTAATGGCATATTGGTGCAATTACCTTTACCAAAACATATTGAAGAAAAAGCTATCATTGAAAGAATTTCACCAGAAAAGGATGTAGACGGATTTCACCCAATCAGCGTGGGACGTATGATGACGGGACAAGATACATTCCTTCCATGTACACCGCATGGTATTGTAGAATTAGTAAAAGAAACAAATCTTGATATTTCTGGAAAACATGTAGTAGTAATTGGAAGAAGTAATATTGTCGGTAAACCAGTGGGGCAATTGTTTTTAAATGAAAATGCAACTGTCACATATTGTCATTCTAAGACGCAAAATATGAAAGAGTTATCGAAGTTAGCTGATATTTTAATCGTAGCTGTTGGACGACCTAGAATGATAACAGCGGATTATATTAAAGAAGGAGCGGTTGTAATTGACGTTGGTGTTAACCGTTTAGAAACAGGAAAACTTTGTGGTGATGTTGACTTTGACAACGTGTTAGATGTTGCGGGTTACATTACACCTGTGCCAAAGGGTGTTGGTCCAATGACAATCACAATGCTTCTTCATAATACTGTTGAATCTGCCAAACGTGCAGGTGTCGTTTGTAAATAATTTGAGTCGGCTATGAGGAGAGAGAAATGGAGAAGCAATATTTAACCGTTACAGCGTTAACACGCTATATAAAAACAAAAATAGAATATGATCCGCATTTGCAGTCTGTTTGGTTAAAAGGTGAAATTTCCAACTTTAAAAATCATAGCCGTGGCCACATGTATTTTACATTGAAAGATGAAAATGCAAGAATTGCAGCGGTTATGTTTGCGGGTCATAATCGTAATATTAAATTCAAACCTGAAAATGGGATGAAGGTACTCGTGAAAGGGAAAATCTCTGTTTACGAGGCGAGTGGTTCTTATCAAATTTATATTCAAGACATGCAGCCTGACGGAGTCGGAAATTTACATTTAGCGTACGAACAGTTAAAAGTTCGCTTAGAAGAAGAAGGACTTTTTTCTCAAGTTTATAAAAAAGCAATTCCTCCTTACGCTAAAACAATAGGTGTGATTACGTCGCCAACAGGAGCAGCGATTCGTGATATTATAACAACGATTAAACGTCGTTATCCAATTGGGAATGTTATTGTATTTCCGGTACTTGTACAAGGGGAGTCAGCGGCTCCCTCGATTGTACAAGCGATTCGTACAGCGAATGAAATGGGAGAGATAGATGTACTAATCGTTGGTCGTGGTGGAGGTTCTATTGAGGAATTATGGGCTTTCAATGAGGAAATGGTTGCAAGAGCAATCTTTAAGAGTGAAATTCCTATTATTTCGGCAGTAGGCCATGAAACGGATTTTACAATCGCAGATTTTGTTGCAGATTTACGCGCGCCAACACCGACTGCAGCAGCTGAGCTAGCAGCACCTAATATTATAGAGTTACAAGAAAAGGTATTACAAAGAACTCTGAGATTGCAAAGAGCAATGAAAGAGTTAGTACATAAAAAAGAAGAAAAACTACAAGTGTTGCAAAAATCGTATGCGTTCCGTTATCCAAGACAAGTATATGAGCAAAAGGAAGAGCAATTAGATAGAGCGCTAGAACAGCTTGTTTTAGCGAACGAGCGCTATATTGATAAAAAGGTGAATCAGTTAAAGCAACTTTCATTTTATTTAGAGAAGCACCACCCATCTCAAAAAATTATTCAAACGAAGGTAGCTGTTGAAACGTTGCAAAAGCAATTACAACGTGAAATGCAAACGTTACTTCAAACGAAAGAATTTGCCTTTGTAAGAGCTGCTCAAAAACTTGAAGCGTTAAGTCCGCTTAAAGTAATGATGAGAGGGTACGGGCTTGTATATGATGAAGAGAAGCAAGTGTTAAAAAGTGTGAAAGATGTAAGCCTTGGAGATGCTGTTTCAGTTCAATTACAAGATGGAATACTAGATTGTAGCGTATCAGGCATAGAGGAGCGTGAATTGAATAATGGAAAATAAATTAAGCTTTGAAGAGGCAATTTCGCAACTTGAGCATCTTGTTTCTAAGCTAGAACAAGGTGACGTACCTTTAGAAGAAGCGATTTCTTATTTTAAAGAGGGTATGGAATTATCTAAGCTTTGTGATGAGAAGTTGAAGAATGTACAAGAACAAATGGCAGTTATTCTTGGGGAAGATGGAGAGCTTGAACCGTTTACTGCTTTAGGAGATGAAGCATAGTGACGATTGCTTTTGATACTTTTTTGAAGGAAAGTAAAACTTTCGTAGAAGAGAAACTTGTAAGCTATGCAAATGAATTACAATGTCCAAATGTACTTCGTGAAGCGATGGCATATTCTTTAGAAGCGGGTGGAAAACGTCTCCGCCCGTTACTTTTGTTTGCAACATTACAAGCGTTTGGGAAAGAAAGAAATCTTGGAGTAGGTGCAGCTTGTGCTCTTGAAATGATTCATACATATTCGTTAGTTCATGACGATTTACCTTGTATGGATGATGATGATTTAAGAAGAGGAAAGCCCACAAATCACAAAGTATTTGGTGAAGCGATGGCAGTTTTAGCAGGAGATGGCTTATTGACGTATGCTTTTCAAGTTATTATGGCATATGAGCAAAAAGAAATTTCTGCAGAAAAAAAAGTAAGACTTGTACTTGAACTTGCAAAAGCAGCAGGACCAGAAGGAATGGTTGGCGGACAAGTGGCAGATATGGAAGCTGAAGGGAAACGCCTTACGATTGATGAATTGGAGTACATCCATAAACATAAGACCGGAAAACTGCTTGAATTTGCTGTACTTGCGGGTGCGATACTTTCTGATGCGACAGAAGAGCAAGAAGAAAAGTTGCTTACGTTTGCTAAATATATCGGTCTAGCTTTCCAAATTCGAGACGATATTTTAGATGTCGAAGGCACCGAAGAAGAGATTGGAAAACCGATTGGTAGCGATCTTTCTAATGAAAAGAGCACATATACGACGTTGTTTACTGTAGATAGAGCAAAGGATATTTTAGAAGAAACAATTGCAGAAGCAAAAGGTGCAATTAGCTCCTTGCAATTACAAGATGAATATTTACTATCTATTTGCGATTTGATTGCAAAACGTAATAACTAATATAACAGCGTTTTCATTTGTTGAGTCATTCATCATTTTATGATATAAATGTAGGAAAAGGTTTTTCTTTTCTTGTTATTGGCAAAAATATATGTAGATTACATTGCCGTTATCACTTCGTGTTAGCGGCTATTTTTTTCATCGCCTAAAGAAATATGGTTTATAATAGGATTAAGGCGCAATAGACTGGTTAATAGCGGGACAAGACGAAAAGTAGAAAAGAGAATTTCTTGTTTTGTGTAAATGTTTTTTATAATATTTGACATGTTGACAGATTATGAAATGAAAGTGAGTGATCCATGTGGATCTAACGCAAATTCAAAACCCTAGTTTTTTGAAAGATATGTCTATCAGTGAACTAGAGGGATTGAGTGAGGATATTCGTAAGTTTTTAATTGAAGAGCTCTCTCAAACAGGTGGACATATTGCACCTAATTTAGGTGTAGTAGAACTCACAATTGCTCTGCACAAATTATTTGATAGCCCGCAAGATAAATTTTTATGGGATGTAGGACATCAATCCTATGTACATAAAATTTTAACTGGACGCGCGAAAGAGTTTGGTACATTAAGGCAATATCAAGGTCTATGTGGTTTCCCGAAACGTTGCGAGAGTGAGCATGATGTATGGGAAACTGGTCATAGCTCGACTTCGTTATCGGCTGCAATGGGAATGGCTCTGGCACGTGATTTAAAGAAAACGAAAGAATATGTTATACCAATTATTGGAGATGGTGCTTTAACAGGTGGAATGGCCTTAGAGGCATTGAACCATATTGGACATGAAAAAACAGACATGATTGTTATTTTGAATGATAATGAAATGTCAATTGCACCAAACGTTGGTGCGCTTCATAATGTACTCGGTCGTTTACGTACCGCAGGAAAATATCACTGGGTAAAAGATGAATTAGAGTATATATTAAAGAAAATCCCAGCAGTTGGCGGGAAAGTGGCTGCGACAGCAGAGAAAATAAAAGATAGTCTTAAATATTTACTAGTATCTGGTGTCTTTTTCGAAGAGTTAGGCTTTACATATTTAGGTCCAGTCGATGGGCATGATTATGAAAAGTTATTCGAAACGTTGCAATATGCAAAGAAAACAAAAGGCCCAGTACTTGTTCACGTTATTACGAAAAAAGGAAAAGGTTATAAACCGGCTGAGAGTGACGTTATTGGAACTTGGCATGGAACAGGACCTTATAAAATTGAATCAGGTGACTTCGTTAAGCCAAAAGAAGTTGCACCAGCATGGAGTGCTGTCGTTAGTGAAACAGTACTTAAGCTGGCGAGAGCGGATGAGCGTATCGTAGCAATTACACCTGCAATGCCTGTTGGATCAAAACTTGAGAAATTCCAAAAAGAATTCCCAGATCGTATGATTGATGTAGGTATTGCAGAACAGCACGCTACAACAATGGCAGCAGGTATGGCAACGCAAGGAATGAAGCCATTCTTAGCAATTTATTCGACATTTTTACAAAGAGCATATGACCAAGTTGTTCATGATATATGCCGCCAAAATTTAAATGTTTTCATCGGAATAGATCGCTCGGGATTAGTAGGAGCAGATGGTGAAACGCATCAAGGCGTATTTGATATCTCATTCTTACGTCACTTGCCGAATATGGTGCTTATGATGCCGAAAGATGAAAATGAAGGGCAACATTTAGTTTATACGGCGATGCAATATGAAGATGGACCAATCGCATTGCGTTATGCTCGTGGTAATGGACTTGGCGTTCATATGGATGAAGAATTAAAGGCGATTCCAATCGGTACGTGGGAGACGTTAAAAGAGGGTACACAAGCAGCTATTTTAACGTTTGGTACGACAATACCAATGGCAATGGAAGCAGCTGAGCGTCTTGAAAAAGCTGGGGTTTCAGTGAAAGTAGTGAATGCTCGCTTTATTAAACCAATGGATGAAGCATATTTACATGATCTTCTAGGGAAGAATATACCGATTTTAACGATTGAAGAAGCTTGTTTAATCGGTGGTTTTGGAACAGGAGTAGTTGAATTTGCATCTGAAAATGGTTACCATAGTGCATTAGTTGAACGAATGGGTATTCCAGACCGCTTCATAGAGCACGGAAGTGTAACAAAATTATTAGAAGAAATTGGTTTAACGACAGATGCTGTTGTAGACCGTATTCATACAATGATTCCATCAAAACAAAAAAGGGCGTAACAAATGAGCGTAAAAAAAGAAAGAGTAGATGTACTATTAGTAGAGCGAGGACTTATAGAAACGCGTGAGAAAGCAAAGCGCGCCATTATGGCCGGACTCGTATATGCAAATGAGATGAGACTTGATAAGCCAGGAGAGAAAATCTCGCAAGATACTGAGATTACGGTGAAGGGACAAGTTATGCCGTATGTAAGTCGTGGTGGTTATAAACTTGAAAAGGCATTAGAGACATTTCATCTTGATTTACAAGATAAAGTTATGATAGATATTGGTTCATCAACTGGTGGCTTTACAGATTGCGCACTTCAAAATGGAGCGAAATTATCTTATGCATTAGATGTAGGATACAATCAACTAGCGTGGAAATTACGTCAGGATGAGCGTGTTGTTGTAATGGAACGAACAAACTTCCGTTACGTGACACCAGCAGACTTAGAACGTGGTTTACCTCAATTTGCAAGTATTGATGTTTCATTTATATCATTAAAGCTTATACTGCCAGTTTTAAAAACAATGCTTATGCCTAACGGAGATGTAGCAGCGTTAATTAAACCGCAGTTTGAAGCTGGAAGAGAGCAAGTTGGGAAAAAAGGTATCGTTCGTGATAGAAAAGTACATGAAGCTGTTGTAGAAATGATTGTCGATTTTGCTTTAAAAGAGGGCTATGATGTGGAAGGTTTAACATTCTCACCAATTACGGGTGGGGATGGTAATATTGAATTTTTAATTCATCTGAAATGGCATGGTGAACGTGAGAATGGCGAAAATCATTCTCCGATTTCTATAGAGCAAGTTGTTACAGAAGCACATGACGTTCTAAAACAAAAAGGGAAAGGGGAATAACATATGTTGTTCCTCTTTTTGCTGTAATTGTATAATGATTGTAAAAACAATTGTGTACAAGAAACGAATTATAAGTTAACATAAATAAGTGAAGTATACCAATGTTTAAACTATGGTAAGAGATAGTGTGAGGTGCAAATGTATGAATAAAGGTCAGCGCCATATTAAAATCAGGGAAATTATTGCAAACAAAGAAATTGAAACACAAGATGAATTAGTTGATATTTTACGTAATGAGGGATTTAATGTAACGCAAGCAACAGTATCGCGCGATATTAAAGAACTGCACTTAGTGAAGGTGCCATTACATGATGGGCGCTATAAATATAGCTTGCCAGCAGATCAACGATTTAACCCGTTACAAAAATTAAAACGAAATCTAGTGGATTCATTTGTAAAATTAGACACGGCAGGACATATGCTTGTGCTAAAAACATTGCCTGGTAACGCTCATTCACTTGGAGCACTTATTGATCATTTAGAGTGGGATGAGATCATCGGAACCATCTGTGGTGATGATACTTGCTTAATTATTTGCCGTACACCTGACGATACAGGTGTTGTCTCTGATCGTTTCTTAAATATGTTGTAACAAAAAATCTTGTTTGCTTTCCATCGTAAAGTGGGAAGTGAACAAGATATTTTTATTGGTCAAAAATATGATTTTTCAATTGTAATATAATATTTTGTTTGCATAAAGTTAGAAAATAGATGGATTGACCCGTAAAACAAATGTTTGGTACAATGAAGCGGGTTAGAAGAGTATATACATACAAATATATAGCATGATTATTTGAATGAAGAAATGAGAAAATCCTTTAGTAAGGGATTATTTTATAACGAGGTGAATGGGGCATTGTTATCGGAATTATCGATTAGAAACTTTGCTATTATTGAAGCATTAAATATTTCTTTTCAAAAAGGTTTAACGGTTTTAAGCGGTGAAACAGGGGCCGGAAAATCGATTATTATTGATGCGATTAGTTTACTTGTAGGTGGCCGTGGGTCAGCAGAATTTGTTCGATATGGAACAGAAAAGGCTGAGATTGAAGGGCTGTTTTATGTTGAAGATGATAAGCATCCATGTATTGAAAAGGCAGAAGAGTTAGATATAGAAATAGAAGATGGCATGATTATTTTAAAGCGTGATATTGCTGCGAACGGGAAGAGTGTATGTCGTGTAAATGGGAAGCTTGTTACACTTAGCATATTAAAAGAAATTGGGAAAACACTTGTTGATATTCATGGACAGCATGAAACGCAAGATTTAATGAATGAAGAACGACATCTGTTTATGCTTGATCACTTTGATGGGGATCGAATCGTTAAACAACTAGACATATATCAAAACGTATACGCTGACTATGAAAAATTAAAAAAACAATTGAAATCGTTAAGTGAAAATGAACAACAGATGGCACATCGCTTAGATTTAATTCAATTTCAGCATGAAGAAATTCGCAAAGCTGATTTAAAGATGGATGAAGAAAATGAATTAACTGAGGAACGATTGCAAATTTCTAATTTTGAAAAGATTTATAAAGCATTAGGTGATGCATATCGTTCATTGAGTGCTGACGGACAAGGATTAGATAATGTAAGAAGCGCAATGGGACAAATGGAAAGTATTACACATTTAGATGAAATGTATCAAGAGAATCATGATTCAATTGCAAATAGTTATTACTTATTAGAAGAGGTTGCATATCAACTGAGAGAAAAGCTCGATATGATGGAATATGATCCAAATCGTTTAGATGAAATCGAAACACGTTTGAATGAAATTCGTATGCTAAAGAGAAAATATGGAAATACTGTAGAAGAGATTTTAGCGTATGCAGATAAAATTGAACAAGAAATATTTACAATTGAAAATAAAGACGTTCATATTGAAACGACGAAGAAACAGTTGAAGGAATTAGAAAGTGTTATTCTGAAAGAAGCAACGTTGTTAAGTAATATGCGTCATGAGCTTGCAGAACACCTTACAAATGCAATTCATCAGGAATTAAAAGAATTATATATGGAAAAAACGAAATTTGAAGTGAGAATTATGAAGAGAGAAGGAAATGCAGAAGAGCCCCTTGTGGAAGGTGCGCCGGTAAGACTTACGGCGGATGGTTACGATCATGTGGAATTTTATATTTCGACGAACCCAGGAGAGCCGCTAAAACCACTTTCAAAGGTTGCTTCTGGCGGAGAGTTATCTCGTATCATTTTAGCTTTAAAAAGCATTTTTTCTAAGCATCAAGGGGTTGCATCTGTTATTTTTGATGAAGTGGATACGGGTGTAAGTGGCCGGGTCGCACAGGCTATTGCTGAAAAAATTTATCGAGTATCAGTAAACTCGCAAGTACTTTGTATTACGCACTTACCTCAAGTAGCTTCAATGGCAGATTCGCATTTATTTATTCGAAAACAAGTAGCGAATGATCGGACAATTACATCAGTTACTGTTTTAACTATGGAGGATAAAGTAACAGAAATAGCTCGAATGATTTCTGGTGTGGAAATCACAGATTTAACGACGGAGCATGCGAAAGAATTACTTACGCAAGCGCATCATTTTAAACAGACAGCAGAGGCTATCCAGTAATGGATAGCTTTTTTTCTCAAATGACGATTTCTTAATTCTTCCGGTTATAAATAAAGCACTGCAAGGAGAGATTAAAAAGTGAAGCCAAGAGGCTGAATGTGGGGTAGGAGCGAGGAGAGTGAACAAGTTGAAATTAGAAAAATTTCGAAAAATAATAGGTCTTTGTCTCCTTGTTTCTTTAGTTTTTATTGGATGTTTTAAACCGCTTCGAACGTTTATTTCATCACCGAAACAACTTGTTGTTTTTGAAGGACAACAATCAGAAATAACATCATTACCAGTTTTCAAAGCTTCATCCACAAATCGTCATGTATTTACAGTGAGTTCGAATGAACAAAAACAAGGACTTATGGTAAATTCTCATCAAAATGGTGAAGCTGATATGGTATTTCAGCTTGCGGGTTTTCCAGTGAAAAAAGTAAATGTGAAAGTGTTAAAAGATTTTAAAGTGATTCCAGGTGGACAATCAATTGGTGTGAAATTAAATACAAAAGGTGTACTTGTTGTAGGCCATCATTTAATTCAAACTGAAAAAGGTAAAATATCTCCTGGTGAAACAGCAGGTGTACAAATTGGAGATATGATTACTGAAATTAATGGTAAAACCATTGAAAGAATGAGTGATGTAGCACCGTTTATTCATAATAGTGGAGAAACAGGTGAACCGCTTAATCTTGTATTGCTAAGAGATGGAAAATATATTCGCACGAAGCTAACGCCGCAAAAAGACAATGGTGAAGCGTCTTATCGAATTGGCTTGTATATCCGTGATTCGGCAGCTGGAATTGGAACGATGACATTTGTTCATCCGGATTCTATGAAATACGGGGCGCTTGGTCATGTTATTTCTGATAATGATACAAAAAAGCCGATTCAAGTCGAAGATGGACAAATTATGCGCTCGACAGTTACATCAATTGAAAGAGGCAGTCATGGGAATCCAGGCGAGAAATTAGCAAGATTTTCACCAGATCGTGAAGTGATTGGCAATATTACAATTAATAGTCCATATGGTATTTTTGGAAAATTAAATACGAATATGAAAAACGGTATAATGGATAAAGCAATGCCTATCGCATTATCTCATCAAGTAAAAGAAGGACCGGCAAAAATATTAACAGTTATTGATCAAGATAAAGTAGAAGCGTTTGATATTGAAGTCGTTAGTACAGTGCAGCAAAAATTCCCAGCTACAAAGGGTATGGTAATAAAAGTAACAGATAAACGTCTATTAGCGAAAACGGGCGGTATCGTACAAGGAATGAGTGGAAGTCCAATTGTACAAAATGGAAAAGTAATTGGTGCTGTTACACATGTATTTGTAAATGATCCAACATCAGGATATGGTGTTCATATTGAATGGATGTTACATCAAGCTGGAATTAATATTTATGATCAAGAGAAAAAAGCGAGCTAATACATATTAGCTCGCTTTTTCTGTTGAAAAATTCGTTGAAATTTTGTAAAAGCTCCGCAAGAGGTGTTTTTTGTTGTAAAATAAAAGAAAAGGGTTGAACGTTTCGTTGTATTTCTATGATGGAATGTGTTGCGAAAGGGAATAAATGAACGATAAACATATTTTTTTGTGATTTTATCGGAAAGTAAGAAACTTTAAAAGGGAATTTTCACACAATTGTCGAACAATTCATGTAGCCTAGAAGGATACACATGTCGGAGAATCGATTCGGTAAGGGAGGAAAAGCTGTGGAGAAAATTAAAGTATGTCTTGTGGATGATAATAAAGAACTAGTATCAATGTTAGAGAGCTATGTAGCTGCTCAAGATGATATGGAAGTAATTGGTACTGCTTATAATGGTCAAGAGTGTTTAAACTTATTAACAGATAAGCAACCTGATGTACTCGTTTTAGACATTATTATGCCACACTTAGATGGTTTAGCTGTATTGGAAAAAATGCGAAATATTGAAAGGTTAAAACAGCCTAGCGTAATTATGTTGACAGCATTCGGGCAAGAAGATGTGACGAAAAAAGCAGTTGACTTAGGTGCCTCATATTTCATATTAAAACCATTTGATATGGAGAATTTAACGAGTCATATTCGTCAAGTGAGTGGTAAAGCAAATGCTATGATTAAACGTCCACTACCATCATTCCGATCAGCAACAACAGTAGATGGAAAACCGAAAAATTTAGATGCGAGTATTACGAGTATCATTCATGAAATTGGTGTACCCGCTCATATTAAAGGATATATGTATTTACGAGAAGCAATCTCCATGGTATACAACGATATCGAATTATTAGGATCGATTACGAAAGTATTGTATCCAGATATCGCAAAGAAATATAATACCACAGCAAGCCGTGTGGAGCGAGCAATTCGTCACGCGATTGAAGTAGCTTGGAGCCGCGGGAATATTGATTCTATTTCGTCCTTATTCGGTTATACAGTATCCATGTCAAAAGCAAAACCTACGAACTCTGAGTTTATCGCAATGGTTGCGGATAAGCTGAGACTTGAACATAAGGCTTCGTAAACGCTGTAGTATCAAGGTGTTAAGCGTATTTCATAATAAAATTTAATAACCAACGAATTACGTATGTAGGCAATAAAGTACATAGGTAATTGGCGGTTAATTTAAAAACCTTCTATTTATTGGATTGAAATTTTGATTCCAATAGCTAGGAGGTTTTTTGTTGTATGAATAACTTTCAGATGAATGTAGAAAACTTTTTACTTCATTGCGATGCAAAGCATCTAAATAGAAGAAAATGATGAACTCTTATTAAGTTGACCTATCAATTTGAGGATGGGCACCAATAAATAGAATCATTTAATGATAGTTATGAAATATACAATGCCTTGATATAGCGATGGTTATACAGTATCCATGTCAAAAGAAAACCTACGAATTCTGAATTTATCGCAATGGTTGCGGATAAGCTGAGAGTAGGAACAGTAAGGGATTGAAGTTATAGTAAAGCTTAATAATTCTTGCAATTTATACTCGATAGTAAATTTAAAATCAATGAGTTTTTTATTTACCTCGATTTAAGGGTTTTGAAGGAATACATATTTATATAGAAAAATGCAGTGAAAATACGGATATGTACAGAAAATAAGTGGATTTGACATCATAATCTCTATAACGTATCATTGATTTGGAAAAGTTAGAGATATAGGAGAATGGATGAATGACTTTAAAAAAAATAGTAAATCGAGCGTACCCAATCATTGTCATGACGGTGTTTTTATCTATATTTTCAATGATAGTAAGTAAATTTTTTATCCCAAAAACAATTTTGATGAGTGGTGAATTTCCTTATCCGACTGAGGAGTATACTCCCAAAAAAGTCGCTGCTGTTATAGCGTTGACGTTGCTTTTATTTGTGCTCTTCTTTATGTATTATAAATTGGTTATTAATAAAATGAAAAGAACGTATACAAATATTATGATTGCTTTAGGTATCATAATCATTTTGACGATGGAAATAATTATTACTTCCATAGCATTTAACCCTGTTGTTGGGGATTATGCTATCCTTAAACAAGGAATTGTCTCTGTGTTTAATGGAGATAATCAATTTTTAGAAATGGGACAGCTTTTATTTTATCCATATAATACACATGTTGTATTAATAGGAGGATATTTTGCTAAATTGATAGGGAGCGTAGATTTAGCGATAAAAATATTACCAATAGCTTGTATAACAGGCAGTATTATTTTAAATGTATTGATTGTAAGGAAAATTACAAACTTTAAAGTTGCTCACATATCGATTGTGTTATCTGTGCTAAATATTTTTATATATTGGCAGGCACCAGTTTTCTATACTCATACATTGGTAATATTTTTTATTTCAGCAACAATGTATACATATTTGTGCTTGAAAACGGCGGAAACAAAAAGAATGAAGATTATTTTATGGATTTTATTAGGGGTTTTCGCAGCTTGTACTTATATTATAAGACCGACAGCATTAACCGTAGCGTTAGCGATTTTAATTGAAAATATTTTTAAGTTTCGTAAGGAATACTCTGTAAAGGTGTTAAGTAGTGTTTTATTTTGTTTAATCCTTATTGTAAGTTTTAAAGGTATAACGACAAAGCTAAATCTCAGTACCGATAATGAAATTGAAAAAATTCCATTCACTCATTGGGTGAAAATGGGCCTGAACAAAGATACGTATGGTGTGTGGAATCAGGCAGATGCAGATTATATTGATGATGAAAACATAAAGAATACGAAAGATTTGAATGAGCACAATCAAGAAGTTATAGTGCAACGTTTCAGTGAACTTGGTGTAATGGGTTATGTGCAACATTTGAATGAAAAAATAACTAGAGAATGGGTATCAAGTCAGTTCTCCATGTACCGTATTGGGCAATGGTTTGAACAGAAGAATGACATGGTAACTAATTACGTATCGAATTATAGTACAACGAATTATAAAATCGTTACTATATATTCGTATATTATCAAATTATTTGTTTATATAGCTGTTTTGGCGGCTGTTATTCTTTATAAAAAGAAAGATGAAAATGAATCGGAAGTTATACGAATTGCGATGATTAGTGCATTAGGGGTATTTACTTTCTTGTTACTATGGGAAACAGCTCCTCATTATACGTATGAAGCATTTGCATTTATGAATATTCCAGCTTCTTTAGGATTGTATAAAGTGTTTATGATTTTTAACAAAGAAAAGAAAAACGCATAATTTGAGTAACTAAAACGAGTAATGAGAAGCCCCCTCTTTTGTTAAAAGAGGGGGCTTCATTTAAATGTTTGAAGAAAAGATTAAATGGGATCATAGTATATCCGGTAAGGGATTTTAGCAAGGAAGTCATCCGTGATATAATAGAAAATATAAAAAGCCCTGCAAAACAGGACTGTATTACTCTTCGTCTTTATTTTGTTTTTCTAATTCAACTAGCTTTTGAATTAAAATGTGCTGCGGCATATGCATGAGTTGTTCAAGTGGAACACCTAGTGCTTTTGATAAGCGGACTGCAGTATCTGGAGAAATTTGTAATGGTCTCATAGAAGTACCTCCTTTTTCGTATAGTATAGCATAAGATTGGGGGAGTGAGGATGACTCTTATATTTGCACATCGTGGTGCGGCTGGAACGTACCCAGAAAATACAATGATTTCATTTGAAGCGGCTGAGTCTTTTAGAGCGGATGGAATTGAACTTGATGTTCAATTAACGAAAGATGGGAAAGTTGTCGTCATTCATGATGAAACGGTGGACCGAACAACAAATGGAAAAGGTGCGGTTCGGAATTATGTATATGAGGATTTATGCAAGTTAGATGCAAGTTATAAATTTGGTGATAAAGTAGGGTTTTGTAAAATACCACTTTTAGAAGAGGTATTAGAATGGCTTGAACAAACGAGTTTGCTACTTAATATTGAACTTAAAAATAATAAAATTCCATACAGAGGTTTAGAGGAAGAAGTTATAACGCTTGTACGGAAATTTAGTTTAGAGGATCGTGTTATATTTTCTTCGTTTAATCACTACAGTATGAAACGGTGTCATATGATGGCTCCTGATATTCAAACAGCAATTTTATATCGCGAAGGTTTGCATAGTCCGTGGGCATACGCGAAAAAAATGGGGGCTACAGCAGTACATCCGAATTATCGTTATCTTCAAGATGCTATTGCCGAACTAACGATGGAAAGTGGTGTAGAGGTTCGCCCTTATACAATTAATGAAGAAACGCTTATGCGTAAATATTTTGATATGAATATATCGGCGATTATTACTGATTACCCTGAAACGGCAAGAACGTTGTTGCCAATAAAAAAATGAGACCGCGTGTAACGGTCTCATTTTTTTATTTATAAATAGTGGGGCATTCCTATCTTCTAAAGCGAGCTTGTACTTTATTTCGTTTACGGTCTCGGTGCAAGACGAAGCCACCGAAGATATAAAACCCGAGCCCGAAGCAGAGAGCGCCGATTAAAAATTGTAACCACAGTATAGAGATTGGTGGAAATAGAATCCCGAATACAGTATCTCTCATTAACTTTATACCAAACACAGCTAATGAAATAGGGATGAGTGCTAATAGTAGAGCAACGTAACGCTGCATACATAACTCTCCTTTTCAGATTATTTCGTATATTTTAATGATGTTATACGGAAAGGGGGTTTGTCAAGAGGGTGCTGAACGAGTAAGATAAGGGTGTGAAAAAATTTGCAGAGTTACTTCGAGAGGAAGTGTAATATATGAAACAAAAAGTATTAATTGTTGGTGCAGGTGAAGGCGGGAGCGCACTGCTGAATCTGTTACAAAGTTCGAATATATTTCAAATTATAGGGATTATTGATATAAATCCATTGGCAAAAGGATTACAAATTGCTAAGGAATATGGAATTTCAATTGGAGAAAGTGTAACTCCATTTCTTTCTATGCATATCGATGTAATATTTGATATGACAGGTGAAGATGATGTACATAAAATTTTATTGAAAAAAAAGAAAAAAGACACTCTTCTTATACCAGGTGATATTGCAAAAATTGTTACAGGATTAGCGCATGAGAAGGAAGGGTTAATTGGGCGGTTAGAGGAACAGACGCAACAAGGAGAATTAATTTTAAATTCTACGCATGACGGCATGATCGTAATTGATCGAGAGGGACAAGTTCGTCTTTTTAATAAAAGTGCAGAGCGTATTATCGGATATAAAAAAGAAGAGGCGATAGGAAAATATATTTTAGAAGTCATTCCCACTAGTAAATTACTTCGCATTATACGTACGAAACAAATAGAAGTAAATTATGAACTAACATTAGAGAATGGAAAGAAAATTATTACAACGCGTATACCGATATTAAAAGAAGGCGGAGAGGTACAAGGGGCATTTGCAATTTTTAAAGATATAACAGAAGTTGTAGATTTAGCGGAAGAAGTTACAGACTTAAAAGAAATTCAAACACTATTAGAGGCAATTATCAACTCATCTGAAGAAGCGATTTCGGTTGTGGATGAAAAAGGAAGAGGTTTAGTCATTAACCCGGCATATACGAAATTAACGGGTCTAACAGAAGAAGATATTATTGGGCAGCCTGCTACAACTGATATTGTAGAAGGCGAAAGTATGCATATGAAAGTACTTCGAACACGTCGTGCGGTGCGCGGAATACATATGAAGATTGGGCAAAAAAAGCGCGATGTAATTGTAAACGTAGCGCCAGTTATTGTGGATGGAATATTGAAAGGAAGCGTTGGCGTTATCCGTGACGTGTCGGAAATTCAAAAGTTAACAAATGAATTGAATAGAGCAAGGCAAATTATTCGCACATTAGAAGCAAAATATTCATTTGATGATATTGTCGGAAATTCAGATGAAACAACGGCAGCTATCGAACAGGCGAAGCTAGGAGCGAATACACCAGCAACGGTACTGTTACGCGGTGAATCTGGGACTGGTAAAGAATTGTTTGCACATGCAATCCATAATGGAAGTAATCGAAAATACAATAAATTCGTCCGTGTAAACTGTGCGGCCATTTCGGAGACGTTGTTAGAAAGTGAATTATTTGGTTATGAGGAAGGGGCGTTTTCTGGAGCGAAAAGAGGCGGGAAACGTGGGTTCTTTGAGGAAGCGAATAACGGTAGTATTTTTTTAGATGAAATAGGGGAGTTATCTGCAAATACACAAGCGAAACTCCTTCGTGTATTGCAGGAAAAAGAAATTGTAAAAGTTGGTGGGACGAAAGCGATACCCATTAATGTTCGAGTAATTGCAGCGACACATGTGAATTTAGAAAAGGCTATTCTAGAAGGGAAGTTTAGGGAGGATTTATATTATCGATTAAATAAAATTCCAATTCAAATTCCATCTCTTCGTCAACGTAAAGGAGATATACCGAAAATTGCGGACAGGTTGATTCAAAAAATTAATCAAGATTATGGTCGTAATGTAGAAGGGCTCACTGATTCAGCTATTTTATATTTACAATCATACGAATGGCCAGGAAATGTGAGAGAACTTGAAAATATTTTAGGACGAGCGATTATTTTTATGAATTATAATGAGATCTATATTGATGTACAACATTTACCACCATTACATAATGAAGAGCAGGTGGAGTCAAAGCAATCTCATTTATTACCTGAATTAGAAGAAAAGCCACTTGAACATTTAGTAACAGAGTTTGAAGGGAATATTATTCATGAATATTTGGAGAGATTTGATGGGAATAAAACACAAACTGCAAAAGCGTTAGGAATTTCCGTTCGAAATTTATATTATAAGCTAGAAAAGTATGACCATGCAAAAAATAGCATGCAATAAATTGCGTACCGTGCAATTTATTGCATGGTATACAAAAAGCGACAAAATAAGACAGAATCTTTTGTTATTTTCCAAAGTATTGATTTTACTGCATTTTGAATGCGTTTTCATTATTGGTAAGACCACTTTTAAAAGTTGGCACGGTATTTGCTTTATAAATAGACGAGGGACGACGGAAAGGGTTGATTACAAAATATGAAGTTAGAATACTTAATTGATCAAGCAGCGGGAAAGCCTAAAAAAACTGTAGCTGTAGCAGTAGCTGAAGATCATGAAGTAATTGAAGCTGTAGCGAAAGCAATTAAATTACAGCTAGCTCAATTTCGTCTATATGGAAATCAAGAAAAAATAATGGGGATGCTACAAGAACATGGTTTACAAACTTCAGAACATGTTGAAGTGATTGCAGCAATGTCTAATGCAGAGGCTGCAGAACTTTCTGTTAAAGCTGTGAGAAATGGTGAGGCAGACGTGCTTATGAAGGGGAACATCCCAACAGCGAATATTTTGAAGGCTGTGTTAAACAAAGAGTGGGGCCTACGTAAAGGTAGCGTACTTTCACATGTAGCAGCATTTGAAGTTCCAAATTATGATCGTCTTATTTTCGTTACAGATGCAGCGATGAACATCGCACCTGATGTAACACAAAAAGCTGCTATTATACAAAATACTGTAGAAGTTGCCCGGGCAATAGGAATCGACTTGCCAAAAGTGGCACCAATTGCAGCAGTAGAAGTTGTGAATCCAGCGATGCAGGCGACAATTGATGCAGCGATGTTAACACAAATGAATCGCCGCGGACAAATTAAAGATTGTATCGTTGATGGACCACTTGCTTTAGATAATGCAGTATCACAAATTGCAGCAGAGCATAAAGGCATAGTAAGTGATGTAGCAGGTAAGGCAGATATTTTACTCGTCCCAACGATTGAAGCTGGAAATGTGCTATATAAATCACTCGTATACTTTGCGGATGCAAAAGTAGGAGCAATGATTGCTGGCGCAAAAGCACCGATTGTTTTAACATCTCGTGCTGATTCAGCAGAAACAAAAGTATATTCATTAGCATTGGCAGTTGCGACTGCTTCAAAATAAACCAAAAAGGGTAAAACATTAGGGGGAAACGACAATGACATTAGAAATCTTCGAATACTTAGAAAAATATGATTATGAGCAAGTGGTATTTTGTCAAGATAAAGAATCTGGTTTAAAAGCAATTATTGCAATTCATGATACAACACTTGGACCGGCTCTTGGTGGAACAAGAATGTGGACATATGATTCTGAAGAAGCGGCGATTGAAGATGCATTGCGTCTTGCAAAAGGGATGACATACAAAAACGCAGCAGCTGGTTTAAACTTAGGTGGTGCGAAAACAGTAATTATCGGTGATCCTCGTAAAGATAAGAGCGAAGCAATGTTCCGTGCACTAGGACGTTATATCCAAGGACTAAACGGACGATACATTACAGCTGAAGATGTTGGTACAACAGTAGATGATATGGATATTATCCACGAAGAAACTGACTTTGTAACAGGTATCTCACCATCATTCGGTTCTTCTGGTAACCCATCTCCAGTAACTGCATACGGTGTTTATCGTGGTATGAAAGCAGCTGCAAAAGAAGCTTTCGGTACTGACAATTTAGAAGGAAAAGTAATTGCTGTTCAAGGCGTTGGTAACGTAGCATATCATCTATGCAAACATTTACACGCTGAAGGAGCAAAGTTAATCGTTACAGATATTAATAAAGAAGCTGTACAACGTGCTGTAGAAGAATTCGGTGCATCAGCAGTTGAACCAAATGAAATTTACGGTGTTGAATGCGATATTTACGCACCATGTGCATTAGGCGCAACAGTTAATGATGAAACTATTCCACAACTTAAAGCAAAAGTAATCGCAGGTTCTGCAAATAACCAATTAAAAGAAGATCGTCACGGTGACATCATTCATGAAATGGGTATTGTATACGCACCAGATTATGTAATTAATGCAGGTGGCGTAATTAACGTAGCAGACGAATTATATGGATACAATAGAGAACGTGCACTAAAACGTGTTGAGTCTATTTATGACACGATTGCAAAAGTAATCGAAATTTCAAAACGCGATGGCATAGCAACTTATGTAGCGGCAGATCGTCTAGCTGAAGAGCGCATTGCAAGCTTGAAAAATTCTCGTAGCACTTACTTACGCAACGGTCACGATATTATTAGCCGTCGCTAATCATTCATATATAACTTTTACAAAAGGTGTGGTTACCTCTTATGAGGTTTCCGCTTCCTTTTGAATTTATTAGTGGAGGTAGCAACATTGTCTGTAAATCGAATTCTTGTTATTAACCCAGGTAGTACATCCACAAAAATTGGTGTTTTTGATAATGAAAGACCCGTTCTAGAAGAAACGATTCGTCATGACGTAGAACAGATTGGAAAATATAAGAGAATTATCGACCAATATGAGTTTCGAAAAGAAACGATTTTAGAAGTTCTACATTCTCATGGTATTAACATTTCAAAATTAAACGCTGTTTGTGGGCGTGGTGGATTACTTCGTCCAATCGAAGGCGGTACGTATACAGTAAACGATGCGATGTTAGAAGATTTGAAAAATGGCTTTAGCGGTCATCACGCTTCAAACCTTGGAGGCATTTTAGCATATGAAATTGCTTCTGGATTAAACATTCCTGCATTCATTGTGGATCCTGTCGTTGTAGATGAGATGGAGCCGGTTGCTCGTATAAGTGGTATTGCTGGTATGGAACGCAAAAGTATCTTCCATGCATTAAATCAAAAAGCAGTTGCTCGTAAAGTAGCTGAACAGTTAAATCACAAATACGAGGATTTAAATTTATTAGTTACACATATGGGTGGCGGTATTACAGTTGGTGCTCATAAAAAAGGAAGAGTAATCGATGTGAATAACGGTTTAAACGGAGAAGGACCATTTAGTCCAGAGCGCGCTGGTACAGTACCAGTAGGGCAACTAGTAGAAATGTGTTTCTCTGGTGAGTATTACCGTGATGAAATGATTAAAAAACTTGTCGGACAAGGTGGACTTGTAAGTTTAATCGGTACAAATGATGCGATTAAAGTAGAGCAAATGGTTGAAAAAGGTGATCCTGAAGCAACTCTTATTTATAAAGCAATGGCATATCAAGTTGCAAAAGAGATTGGCGGAGCTAGCGCTGTACTTCACGGGAAAATCGATGCAATCGTATTAACTGGTGGACTGGCATACAGTAAAATTCTTGTCGATGAAATAAAAGAGCGAGTGGACTGGATTGCAGATGTTATCGTACATCCAGGCGAAGATGAGTTAGAAGCGTTAGCAGAAGGAGCACTTCGTGTATTACGTGAAGAAGAAGCTCCAAAAGAATACGTTGTACGTGAAAAAGAAACGGTAGCTAGGGGTTGAGATAATGGCAAAAGAATATGATTTAGTCATCGTTGGCGGCGGTACTGGTGGATATGTTGCTGCAATTCGTGCATCACAATTAGGGTTAAAAACAGCACTAGTCGAAAAAGAAAATCTTGGTGGTACTTGTTTACACAAAGGATGTATTCCTAGTAAAGCTCTTTTACGTAGTGCGGAAGTATATGCAACTGCTAAAAAAAGCGAAGAGTTCGGAGTTATTGCAAGCAATGTAGAACTAAACTTTGCGAAAGTACAAGAGCGTAAAGAGAAGATTGTAACGCAGCTTCATAAAGGCGTTCAACATTTAATGAAACAAGGTAAAATTGATGTGTTTGAAGGTATTGGTCGTATTCTTGGCCCGTCTATTTTCTCTCCTATGCCAGGGACAATTTCAGTTGAACTTGCAAGTGGAGAAGAGAATGAAATGTTAATTCCAAAAAATGTACTTGTTGCAACAGGTTCTCGTCCAAATTCATTACCAGGTTTAGAATTAGATGGAGAATACGTAATGTCTTCGGATCATGCTCTAAAAATGGAAACGCTTCCTAGTTCGATTATTATCGTTGGTGGCGGTGTAATCGGTATTGAGTGGGCATCTATGCTTGCTGACTTCGGTGTAGAAGTTACAGTATTAGAGTATGCAAAAACGATATTACCACTAGAAGATCAAGACGTTTCAAAAGAAATGCAACGTCTATTCAAGAAAAAAGGTATTAAAGTGGTAACTGGTGCAAAAGTATTACCAGAAACATTGGTAAAAGATAATGGAGTAACAATCCAAGCTGAACACAACGGTGAAAATAAAGAATTTAAAGCAGAAAAAATGCTTGTATCTGTAGGAAGACAAGCGAATACGCAAAATATTGGCTTAGAGAACACAGATATCGTTGTGGAAAAAGGATACATTCAAACAAATGAGTTTTATCAAACGAAAGAATCGCATATTTACGCAATTGGAGATGTAATCGGTGGCCTGCAACTTGCTCACGTTGCTTCTCATGAAGGAATTGCTGCAGTAGAACATATTGCAGGGAAAGAAGTTACACCAATTGATTACTCTATGGTATCAAAATGCGTATATAGCAGTCCAGAAGCTGCTTCTGTTGGCTTAACAGAACAAGAAGCGAAAGAAAAAGGCTATAAGTTAAAAGTAGGTAAGTTCTCATTCCGCGCAATCGGAAAAGCACTTGTATACGGAGAATCAGATGGTTTCGTAAAACTTGTAGTTGATGAAGAGACAAATGACATTCTTGGTGTTCATATGATTGGACCACATGTAACAGATATGATTTCTGAAGCTGGTCTTGCAAGAGTACTTGATGCAACACCTTGGGAAGTAGCACATACAATTCATCCGCATCCATCATTATCTGAGGCGATTGGTGAAGCAGCACTTGCTGTAGATGGAAGAGCGTTACACGCATAAAAATGTGGATTTAGGAGGTTATGAAAAATGGCAGAAGTAAAAGAAAAGCGCCATGAAGAGCTTGGCTTAAGTGATGAGCAAGTATTAGAAATGTTCCGTACGATGTTACTTGCACGTAAAATCGACGAACGTATGTGGTTATTAAACCGCGCTGGTAAAATTCCATTCGTAATTTCTTGTCAAGGACAAGAGGCTGCACAAGTTGGAGCGGCGTTCGCTCTTGATAGAGAGAAAGATTATGCATTACCATACTATCGTGATATGGGTGTTGTACTAGCATTTGGTATGACAGCTAAAGAGCTTATGTTGTCTGCTTTCGCGAAAGCTGGAGATCCAAACTCTGGTGGTCGTCAAATGCCTGGTCACTTCGGTCAAAAGAAAAATCGTATTGTTACAGGTTCATCTCCAGTAACAACGCAAGTACCACATGCAGTTGGTATTGCACTAGCTGGAAAAATGGAGAAGAAAGATTTAGTAACGTTCGTTACATTTGGAGAAGGTTCTTCAAACCAAGGTGACTTCCATGAAGGGGCAAACTTTGCTGGTGTACACAAACTACCTGTTATTTTTATGTGTGAAAATAACAAATATGCAATCTCTATTCCGGTTGAAAAACAATTAGCATGTAAAAACGTATCAGATCGTGCAATTGGTTATGGTATGCCTGGATATACAATAGACGGAAACGATCCACTTGCAGTATATAAAGCTGTAAAAGAAGCAGCAGATCGCGGTCGTCGTGGTGAAGGCCCAACTTTAATTGAAACAGTATCATATCGTTTAACAGCACATTCTAGTGACGATGATGATCGTGTTTATCGTGATAAAGAAGAAGTAGAAGAAGCAAAGAAAAAAGATTCAATTATAACATTCGCGGCTTATTTAAAAGAAGCTGGTGTGTTAACTGAGGAATCGGAAAAACAAATGTTAGACGAAATTATGCATATCGTAAATGAAGCAACAGAATATGCAGAAAATGCTCCGTATGCAGCACCTGAAGATGCATTGAAGCACGTATACGCAGAATAGGGGGGAACGTTTCATGGCTGTAATGTCTTATATTGATGCTATTACATTAGCAATGCGCGAAGAAATGGAACGCGATGAGAAAGTATTCGTTTTAGGAGAAGATGTTGGTAAAAAAGGTGGCGTGTTTAAAGCGACACACGGTTTGTATGATCAATTTGGTGAAGATCGTGCGCTTGATGCACCGCTTGCAGAATCTGCAATTGCTGGGGTAGCAATTGGTGCAGCAATGTATGGTATGCGTCCAATCGCTGAAATGCAGTTTGCTGATTTCATCATGCCAGCAGTAAACCAAATTGTTTCTGAGGCAGCAAAAATTCGTTATCGTTCTAATAATGATTGGACTTGTCCAGTTACAATCCGTGCACCATTTGGTGGGGGGGTTCACGGTGCATTGTATCATTCACAATCTGTAGAAGCGATGTTTGCAAACCAGCCAGGTTTAAAAATCGTTATCCCTTCTACACCATATGATGCAAAAGGCTTATTAAAAGCAGCTATTCGTGATGAAGATCCAGTATTATTCTTCGAACATAAACGTGCATATCGTTTAATTAAAGGTGAAGTGCCGGAGGATGACTACGTATTACCAATCGGAAAAGCAGATGTAAAACGTGAAGGTGATGATATTACAGTTATCACGTACGGATTATGTGTTCATTTTGCTCTTCAAGCAGCTGAAAAGTTAGCACACGATGGCATCTCTGCACACATTCTTGATTTACGTACTGTATATCCATTAGATAAAGAAGCAATCATTGAAGCAGCTTCTAAAACAGGTAAAGTTCTTCTTGTAACAGAAGACAATAAAGAAGGAAGCATTATGAGTGAAGTGGCAGCAATTATTGCTGAAAACTGTCTATTTGATTTAGATGCGCCAATCGCACGTCTTGCAGGTCCAGACGTTCCAGCAATGCCATATGCACCAACAATGGAAAAATTCTTTATGGTAAATCCAGATAAAGTTGAAAAAGCAATGCGTGAACTTGCGGAATTTTAATCGGGGGGACTATACATGGCTGTAGAAAATATTACAATGCCTCAGCTCGGGGAGAGCGTTACAGAGGGCACAATTAGTAAATGGCTCGTTAATGTTGGCGATCACGTAAACAAGTATGATCCGCTTGCAGAAGTAATGACTGATAAAGTAAATGCTGAAGTACCATCTTCTTTCACTGGTATTGTGAAAGAGTTAATCGCTGGTGAAGGTGATACGTTAGCTGTAGGTGAAGTAGTTTGTGTGATTCAAGTAGAAGGCGCAGACGAAGTAGCAGCAACAGCTGTTGAGGAAAAAACGAAAGAAGAACCAAAGGCAGCAGCAATTACGCCTGAAAAAGCACCGAAAGTAAAACAACCAACTGATGGAAAACCACGTTTTTCACCAGCTGTGTTAAAACTTGCGGGTGAGCATAACGTTGATTTAGATCTAGTAGAGGGTACGGGAGCAAACGGCCGTATCACTCGTAAAGATATTTTAAAGCTAGTGGAATCTGGAAATATTCCGCAAGCAGGTGCGGCGAAGAAAGATGAAGCTGTAGTGGCGGTAGTAGAAGCTCGCCCAGAAGCACCAAAAGCAGCACCAGTAGCGCAAAAAGTAGAAGCTGCGAAACCAGTTTCTGTACCTACAATGCCTGGAGATATCGAAATTCCAGTCACAGGTGTGCGTAAAGCAATCGCAGCAAACATGTTACGTAGTAAACACGAAGCACCACATGCTTGGATGATGATTGAAGTAGATGTGACAAACCTTGTGTCATACCGTAACTCAATTAAAGGTGACTTTAAGAAGCGTGAAGGCTTTAACTTAACGTTCTTTGCTTTCTTCGTAAAAGCAGTGGCACAAGCGTTAAAAGAGTATCCTCAAATTAATTCAATGTGGGCTGGCGATAAAATTGTTCAGAAGAAAGATATTAACCTTTCTATCGCTGTTGCAACAGAGGAAGAACTATTTGTACCAGTAATTAAGCAAGCGGACGAGAAAACAATTAAAGGTATCGCTCGTGAAATTACAGAACTTGCAGGAAAAGTACGCACGAAATCGTTAAAAGCAGACGAAATGCAAGGTGGAACATTTACAATTAATAACACAGGATCATTCGGTTCTGTTCAATCTATGGGTATTATTAATTACCCACAAGCGGCTATTTTACAAGTTGAATCAATTGTAAAACGCCCAGTAATTATGGATAACGGTATGTTCGGTGCTCGTGACATGGTTAACTTATGTTTATCACTTGATCACCGCGTACTTGATGGTTTAATTTGTGGTAAGTTCTTAGGACGTGTTAAAGAAATTTTGGAAAACATGTCAGAAAATAATACATCTGTATATTAATAAAAAGCTCGCTTATGCGAGCTTTTTATTATCTTATTTCTTCATCTACATCCTACTATATGTATAAATACCTTTCCCAGTAATCTTACAATAAACGATTATGTATTAGGAATTTACGAAAATACATTGCTGATATATGGTATATGGATATAAAATAAGAAAAGAATAATTTTTTTGGCAAATCTTACTGACGAAACTGTAGTATAATATATTGTATTGTATGAAAAAGAGAGTTATTCTATATAAGTGTTTTATAGATAATGTGTAATCAGTCGTCAAAACATGAAGAATGTTGACTCCTGGTTTTTTATTTTTGCCGTAACAATGTTTCAGGAGGATGTCATGAAAAGAAGTACCGAGTTTCTAAAAAGTTTAGATGTAAAATTAATTTTAATTTTGTGTGCACTATGTGTGACGAGTATAGCTGCTATATATAGCAGTCAGCAAACGGGACAGTATGGAGCTGCAAACTTTGCTATGAAACAAGGTGTTAACTACATAATTGGGGTTGTATTGTTACTTCTTGTTGCAAGCATCGACTTAGATCAATTGCAAAAATTATCTTGGCCACTTTATATTGCCGGGTTTGGTTCACTTATTCTTTTGAAAATACTACCGGTTTCCACCTTCACACCTGAAAAATTAGGTGCAAAAAGATGGTTCGTTTTTCCAGTACTTGGACAAATTCAGCCGTCTGAGTTTTTCAAAATTGCATTGCTACTTGTAGTAGCGAGCATAGCTGTGAAACATAATGCGCAGTATATGGCGAGGACATTCCAAACGGATTTAAAATTAGTAGGTAAAATTATGCTAGTTTCTCTTCCGCCTATGGCTGTTGTATATAGCCAACCGGATACAGGTATGGTGTTCTTATATGCTGCTGCTATTGCATGTATTTTATTTATGTCAGGTATTCAAAAGAAATTGATAGCATTATGTACAGTTATTCCGTTGACCATATTATCTGCTTTAATATTTATTTTCTTTAAGTATCCAGATTTTTTCTATAATAAGTTAGTTACTTTACTAAAACCTCACCAACAGTCGCGTATTGTAGGTTGGTTAAATCCATTTGAAAATGCAGATCAAGGTTATCAAACACAGCAATCGATTTTAGCTGTAGGTAGTGGAGGAATGGAAGGTAAAGGATACGGTGGAGGAAGCGTCTATATCCCAGAGAAGCATACTGACTTTATTTTCGCTACAATTGCCGAAGAAGGTGGATTTATCGTAGCAGCCTTAGTTGTCTTCTTGTTCCTATTACTACTATATCGAACAATTATTATTGGTTATTCCGCTGATAATTTATTTGGTACATTATTATGCGCTGGATCAATCGGTATATTAACAGTTCAAATATTCCAAAACATCGGTATGATCGTTGGATTAATGCCTGTAAAAGGTATTGCATTACCTTTCTTATCGTATGGGGGAAGTTCCTTATTCTCAAATATGATTATGATGGGGCTCATATTATCGGTACGGAAAACTTATAAAAAATATATGTTTTCAGTTAAGTAAAAAAAAGCTGGTTCGTTTTTAAACGAACCAGCTTTTTTACATATATGCTCATAAACGTTGCAAACTAAACAGGATAGCAGTTTGAGACGGGTAAGGAGTGCAAAGTGATGCATATGCATATTTTTGAAGGAGCACGGCATCTTTCTACTAGTGAATGGGTTATTCGGGCTATTATAGCATACATATTTTTAATATTAGTTGCGAAAGCGATGGGGCAAAGGTCTATCGCACAACTTCGTTTTTTAGATGTTGTATTAGTGTTATTGCTTGGTGGGAATATTTCTAACGCATTGTCTGATGAAAAAGTAGGGTTACTGGGATCGATGATTACAACGTTCATACTCGTTGTACTTCATATTATAAGCTCAGTTTTAATGCTGAAATGGGATAGATGGAGACGCTTTTTAGAGCCTGCACCTATTATTCTTATACACAATGGTTCCATTGATTTTAGCAATTTGAAAAAGGCGAGAATTACCGTGGAATATTTGTTTTCGGAACTTCGTATGCGAAATGTGAGCGATATTCAAACGATTAAATTAGCATTATGGGAAGCAAACGGTGTCGTTTCTATATTTCGGTATCCAGAATATGAAGCAGTTTCGCGGCTTGATCTTAAAGTGGCGGGAAAAAAATCTCCAGTTTCTTTTGTATTAGTAAAGGATGGGAGGATACAGAAAGATGTTCTTGCATTATTAGGAAAAACAGAAGCGTGGGCGAGAGAATTTCTAGAGGAGAGTACAGAAGTGGAATCTATTATGTTAGCTACAGTAGATGAATCACATAAAATAAATATTTTGTTAAAAAAATGAAAAATATACGCATTTTGTCGTTTCGTACATATGATACAATAGTGTGGACAACGAAAAAGGAGGCGATACGGTGGGATATGTAGAAGAATTACGAAAAATAGTTGGTCATCGCCCTTTAATTTTAGTTGGTGCTGTTGTACTCGTTATAAATGAAAATGGATATGTTTTATTGCAGCAGCGGACAGAGCCGTACGGAAAATGGGGGCTACCTGGCGGGCTAATGGAGCTTAGTGAATCACCAGAAGAAACAGCTTATCGTGAAGTATATGAAGAGACAGGAATAAAAGTGAAGAACTTGCGACTAATCAATGTATTTTCTGGAGCGAACTACTTTACAAAATTAGCAAACGGTGATGAATTTCAATCTGTAACAACCGCCTATTATACGGATGAATACGAAGGGGATTTTGTTATGAATAAAGAAGAAGCAGTTCAGCTTAAATTCTTTTCAGTAACAGAACTACCTGACTATATTGTGGGATCGCATAAAAAAATGATTGCTGAATATATGAAGATTATGGAAAAAAAGATATAATAATAGTGAAAGAAATACAAAAACACAGTTCTGGTTGGTAGTCCAGACGCATGATTTCTTATGTTTGTGAATGGTTCACTTTTAGAGCATTTTCAGCATTTTGCAAAATGTGGTGTAGAAGTTAAAGAAAAACAGCGTCCTAAAAACATAAAGCGTATCATACGACAAGCAGCAAAAGAAACAAATGTTAAACGTTTTACTAAGGCGCAAGAGGCGATTAGTTTATCTTATGAATTGCATAAACAAGAAAAGAAAGTGCAGTCTAAGGAGAAGCGAGAAGCTGAAAAAGAAAGAAGACGTTTAATTAAAGTACAAAAAGCAAAGCAAAAACATCGTGGTCATTAAAGAAAAGGTGTTAGAGCAATTGCTCTAACACCTTTTCTATACTTAAATACAAGTAAACTTACTTGTATTTCATAAACATTAACTGGTAAGATACAAATAGGTAGTTTTAGAGGAGGGAAAAGAGTGATTAATTTTAACTTTTTTATGAATGATGTTGTCCGCCAAGCGCGTGAAGAGATTGTCTCTGCTGGATATACAGAATTGACGACGCCAGAAGCGGTAGAAGAAGCGTTTAAAAGAAATGGAACAACACTTGTAATGGTAAACTCTGTATGTGGTTGTGCAGGTGGTATTGCTCGTCCTGCTGCTGCGCATTCCGTACATTATGATAAACGTCCTAACCACCTTGTAACGGTGTTTGCAGGTCAAGATAAAGAAGCGACAGCAAGAGCGCGTGAATATTTCGAAGGGTACCCACCTTCTTCTCCATCATTTGCTTTATTAAAAGATGGAAAAATTGTAACGATGGTAGAGCGTCATGAAATTGAAGGTCATGAACCGATGCAAGTTATTGCGAAACTACAATCATATTTTGAAGAGAATTGTGAAGAACTATAAAAAATAAGAGAAAAGGCGGCACATCCACAATCAAGTGGATGTGCCGCCTTTTTTATTTATTATTAAAATTTCAGAGATATGCATAGTTGTGTTGTTTTATGCATTATTTTATACATAAAAAATAGCGTATATATTGTTTTATTATTTATTTTTATTTTATATATTGCATAAAAATAAAAGTGCTGATACAATACAAACATCGAATAAATATTCTATTAAACTTTTAAATATACATTATTAGGGGGAAGAAAGATGAAGAAGTTAGTATCAATATCGTTTGCACTTATTTTAATTGTAAGTATATTCAGCGCTTGTAGTAATGGGGAATCGAAAGAAACAAAAGGAAATAAGAAAGTACTCGTAATGGGGACTTCAGCAGATTATAAACCATATGAATACGTGGAAGCTTCAAAAAGTGATGAAATTATTGGTTTTGATGTTGATGTTGCTAAATATATCGGAAAAGAACTTGGGTATGAAGTGAAAGTGAAAGATATGGATTTTGGTGGTTTATTAGCATCTCTTAGTTCAGGAAAAGTTGATTTCGTAATGGCAGGCATGACGCCAACTGCAGAGCGTAAAAATAATGTTGATTTTACAGATATTTATTTTGTTGCGAAAAATATGGTTGTTTCTAAGAAGGATTCTAACATTAAATCTGTAGAGGATTTAAAAGGGAAAAAAGTAGGGGTACAAACAGGATCTATTCAAGAAGAGAAAGCGGCAGAATTTAAAAAACAAGTAGATTTCCAAGTTGAGGGACGTGACCGTATACCAGAAATCGTACAAGAAATTAAAGCTGGTCGTTTTGACGCTGCAATTATAGAAGACACAGTTGCTAAAAATTATTTAGAGAAAATGAAAGATTTACAAGGAATTGAAATTAAAGAAGCGCCAGAAGAAGTTGGAGCAGCAATTGCCCTTCCGAAAAACAGTGATAAAACAGCTGAATTTAATAAAGTAATTAAAAAAATGCAAGAAAATGGAGAAATGGATAAATTAGTGAAGAAATGGTTTGGCAGCGGAAAATAAGCTGCCTTTCACTTTTCTGTGAGGGGAATGAAAAGAATGAACTTAGATTTTTCGGCGATTACGCCTTCGATACCATATATACTAAAAGGTTTAGAAGTTACTTTGAAAATTGTAGCGGTATCAGCTTTAGCAGGATTTATTTTAGGAACGTTATTAGCACTTTGTAAAATTGCTAGAATACGAGCATTAAATATAGCAGCAGATTTTTATACATCAATTTTTCGTGGTACACCACTTGTATTGCAATTAATGATTATTTATTTCGGTGTCCCGCAAATAATTGGTTATGAAATACCAGCATTCTTAGCAGCTGTACTTGCATTTAGCTTGAATTCAGGTGCATACATGTCAGAAGTAATTCGTGCTGGTATTCAAGCAGTTGATAAAGGACAAACAGAAGCAGCAATGGCTTTAGGGATACCATACGGAAAAATGATGAGAAATATTATTTTCCCTCAAGCATTAAAAAATATATTACCAGCGCTTGTGAACGAATTTGCGACACTTACGAAAGAATCAGCTGTAGTAACAGTAATAGGCGCGACTGATTTAATGCGTCGTGCTTACATCGTAGGCGGTGAGACATTTAAATATCTTGAACCATTACTTTTTGTTGGACTGATTTATTATATGTTAGTCATTATTCTTACATTAGTCGGGAAGGCAATTGAAGGGAGAATGAAGAAAAGTGATTAAAATTGAAAACCTTCATAAATCATTTGGTAAAAACGAAGTATTAAAAGGAATTACAACAACGATTGAAAAAGGGGAAGTAGTTGCAATTATAGGACCTTCTGGATCAGGAAAATCAACATTTTTACGTTGTATGAATATGTTAGAAGCACCAACGGATGGTCACATTTGGATTGGAACGGAAGAAGTAACGAATCCGAAAACGAATGTTATGCATGTTCGTGAAAATGTCGGTATGGTATTTCAGCATTTTCACTTATTTCCTCATATGACTGTATTAGAAAATATTACGTATGCTCCTATCAATGTAAAAGGGGTAACGAAGCAAGAAGCTGAAAAGAAAGCTGAGAAACTTTTAGAAAAGGTTGGATTAGTAGATAAAAAAAATACGTATCCGAATCGTTTGTCGGGAGGACAAAAGCAACGTGTAGCAATTGCAAGAGCGTTAGCGATGGAACCGGAAGTTATGTTATTTGATGAACCGACATCGGCGCTAGATCCAGAGATGGTGAAAGAAGTGTTAGAAGTTATGAAATCGTTAGTTACGACAGGAATGACGATGGCTATCGTTACACATGAAATGGGCTTTGCAAAAGAAGTGGCAGATCGTGTTCTTTTCTTGGACGGAGGAAAGCTTGTAGAAGATAGTGCGCCAGAAGAATTTTTTGCAGCGCCGAAAAGTGAACGTGCGCAACAATTTTTACAAAAAATATTGTAATATGAAAAGGTTATGTGAATAATAAGTAGAAAAGGATGACATTGTGTCATCCTTTTTTTATACTAGCTGTAAATACGTTTATACATATAGGAGCAATGATATGTTCAAAATTGGATACCGTACAGTAAAAACAGCAATAGGGACAGGCGCGGCAGTTTTTATTGCTCAGTTATTAGGATTAGAATTTTATAGTTCAGCAGGTATTTTAGTTATTTTATGTGTACAAAATACGAAGCGCAAATCGCTTCAAGTGTCGTTACATCGTTTTCTAGCGTGTGTATTATCAATGGTATTCGCGTTTTGTATTTTTGAAACGATCGGCTATACACCACTTGCAATTAGTATATTGTTACTTACATTTATTCCGACTGCAGTAATGCTTAAAATTCAAGAAGGTATTGTCACGAGTTCAGTTATTGTTATGCATCTATATTCATTGAAGCAAATTACATGGCTTATAGTTGGAAATGAAATTGCTATATTAACAATAGGAATTAGCGTGGCGTTATTAGTAAATATGTATATGCCGAGTAGTGAAAATAAGCTAAAAGAGTATCAGGATAAAATAGAGAGTAATTTTAAAACGATTTTGTTTGAAATGGTTGTGTATTTACGAAATCGAGAAAGTAGTTGGAGTGGAGCAGAACTCATTGAAACCGAGAATATGTTAAATGAAGCAAGAGATTTATCGTTTAAAAAACTTGAGAATGCATTTATGCGAGAAGATGATTATTACTATCGTTATTTTAATATGCGTATGCAACAATTCGAAATTTTAGAGCGAATGATACCATTAGCAGCTTCTTTATCGTGGACGTATGAACAAGCTGACATGATTGCAGATGTTGTTGAAAACATTGGTAATGCTATTAGCCCTGAGAGTACAGGCGTTATTTCCTTAAGGCAGCTTCAAGAAATGAGGGAATTATTTAGAGACATGCCATTGCCAGCTACACGCGAAGAATTTGAGATACGTGCGAAACTTGTTCAACTTGTGTATGAAATGGAACAATATTTACTCATTAAAAGTCGCTTTAAGGGAAAGGATAATATAAAAGAACTTATATAGAAGGTAGGAATTATCTATGCCGTATCTTCTCTCTATCATATTATGTCTTTCTTTATCACCGATTTGGCCTCTTGGGGATAATCCACGTGCCGGAGATCCTTTTATTATTGTAAATAAAGCAACGAATAAATTAGCTTACATTGACGATGGAAAGATTCAAAAGGTTTTTCCAGTAGCGACAGGGAAAACGAATGAATTAACTCCAGAAGGAACTTTTGATGTTGTAATGAAAGCGAAGGATCCGTATTACATTGCGAAGGATATTCCAGGTGGATCGCCAAAAAATCCACTTGGATCCAGGTGGATTGGATTTAATGCAAGAGGAACTGATGGAAGTAAATATGGAATACATGGAACAAACCAACCGAGTTCAATTGGAAAGTATATTTCACAAGGATGTATAAGAATGAAGAAAAACGATGTGGAATATTTGTTTGATCGTATTCCAATTGGAACGAAAGTATGGATTGTGAAATCGAAAAAATCATTTCAGCAATTGGCAAAAGAAAAAGGAGCCGTTGCATATGAAGAAGCCAACGAAAAGGTTGGCTTTTTCTATTGTAATAAGTTGTCTTGACATGTGTACATAACCATGCGTTAATGAAAGTATAGAAAGATAAAATTAGATAAAGGGGTTGCTTATATGTACTTGAATCCAAAACTTTCGTATATGCAGTTTTTTATGGGATTTCTATTTGTTATTACATTCATATTGGCAACTTTTAATATATGTTCTTATCTTGTAGCGATTGTATGTATGGCATTACTTAATCTCACTTTTGTTATTGGGGCATTTCAGCAGAAACAATATACAAGTTTTGTAATAGCACTTGTAATGTCATTTTCCTTTAGTATTGTAGCGATTGTGTTTTATATAAAATAAACCATCTCGATGTCGAGATGGTTTATTTTGTCATGTGTAAAAAGTAAAAAAAGGACGAACACATCGCCCTTTTTACCAAAACATACTCGCGCCAGCAAGTAATGTTGTTACAAGCATAGAAATTAGCATCACATAAACCATAATTTTTTGAGCTTTTTTATGCATCGTTATACCTCCTTGCAAATCAGTACAATTTCATTGTAACGAGAAATGAAATTATGGACAAGGGGAGAGTAAGGACAAAATTCGGGAAGGGGTTGCAAAATATAACAGGAAATTTGAGTGTGTGTAGAGAATATAGTAAAAGGGTATATTGTTAATTTTTAGTTGGGCAAGCTGAAGAATGGAGATACGATGATGAAAATATACGAAACAGATCGTTTATATTTAAAGGAAATTGATGAGTCGTATGCTGAAACAGTTCTTCAATATTACGACAGAAATCGTGAGTTTTTAAAAGCTTGGGAAGAGTATAGACCGGATGATTTTTTTACGCTAGATTATCAAAAGAAAAAGTTGCAAAAGGATAGAAAAGAGTTCGAAGAAGGGAAAATCATCAGACTATGGATTTTTAAAAAGGGTGATGATACGAAAATAATTGGGTGTATTTCATTTAATTTAATCGTTCGTGGCATTTATCAATCTTGTGTACTCGGTTATAAATTAGATAAAGCAGAGTTAAACAAAGGGTATACGACAGAAGCGCTTAGAAAAGCAATTCAAGTTGCTTTTGAGGGATTTCAGTTACATCGTATAGAAGCTCCGATTATGCCTCGTAATTTAGCATCTATACAAGTAGTGACGAAGATAGGCTTTCAATATGAAGGCGTGTCTAGGAAGATGTTAATGGTAAATGGCGTGTGGGAGGATCATATGCGCTGGGTATTGTTAAATGAGTAATAGAAAGCAGATGGTTATCTAGACATGTAAACCATCTGTTTTTTGTCTTGTATTTCGAAACTTTTGCGAAATTCTGTTATAATTAATAGTGTTACATACATAATGGTAGTGCAGGAGGCGCAGTCTTATGATTAATCAAGAACGTTTAGTAAATGAATTTATGGAATTAGTACAAGTAGATTCTGAAACGAAATTTGAAGCAGAAATCTGCAAAGTATTAACGAAGAAATTTACAGATTTAGGTGTAGAAGTATTTGAAGATGACACAATGGCTGTAACTGGTCATGGTGCAGGTAACTTAATTTGTACTTTACCAGCAACAAAAGATGGTGTTGATACAATCTACTTTACTTCTCATATGGATACAGTAGTTCCTGGTAATGGAATTAAGCCTTCTATTAAAGATGGATATATCGTATCAGATGGTACAACAATTTTGGGCGCGGATGATAAAGCTGGATTAGCATCAATGTTCGAAGCAATCCGTGTTTTAAAAGAGAAAAATATCTCTCACGGTAAAATTGAATTTATTATTACAGTCGGAGAAGAATCAGGTCTTGTTGGTGCAAAAGCTTTAGATCGTGAGCGTATTACAGCGAAGTATGGCTACGCATTAGATAGCGATGGAAAAGTTGGTGAAATCGTTGTTGCAGCTCCAACACAAGCGAAAGTGAACGCAATTATTCGCGGGAAAACAGCTCACGCTGGTGTAGCACCGGAGAAAGGTGTATCTGCAATTACTATCGCAGCGAAAGCAATTGCGAAGATGCCACTTGGTCGCATTGACTCTGAAACGACTGCAAACATTGGACGTTTTGAAGGTGGTACACAAACGAATATCGTTTGCGATCATGTACAAATCTTTGCAGAAGCTCGTTCTTTAATCAATGAGAAAATGGAAGCACAAGTTGCGAAAATGAAAGAAGCATTTGAAACAACTGCAAAAGAAATGGGTGGTCATGCAGACGTTGAAGTAAACGTTATGTACCCAGGATTTAAATTTGCTGATGGCGATCACGTTGTAGAAGTTGCAAAACGTGCAGCTGAAAAAATTGGTCGTACACCTTCTCTTCACCAAAGTGGTGGCGGAAGTGATGCAAATGTAATTGCAGGACACGGTATCCCAACAGTTAACTTGGCAGTTGGTTATGAAGAAATTCATACAACAAACGAGAAGATTCCTGTTGAAGAGTTAGCAAAAACAGCAGAATTAGTTGTTGCAATTATTGAAGAAGTAGCGAAGTAATAGAATAGAAAAAGCGTGTAAATCAATTGTGATTTACACGCTTTTTATTTTGATTCGATTGTTTTTACAAGGCGTATAAGCCAATACAAGAAAAATCATAGCAGTATATAATATTAGACGAGAGAAAAATTCAAACGTATTCATGTTGAAAATTGGAAGGAGTAAATAATTATGATGATTAATATAACTACAAGGAACATATAGTTAATTTCACCATAATCAGCCTCTTTCACATGTGTATCCTCTTTATATGGATTATAAAAAAGAACAAGTAATTATTATAACTATTGTGCAAAATTTGATATAATAAAAGAACGAACGTTCTGATTAGGGAGTGAGTACTATGCGAGAAATGTATCCGAAAAATGGTCGTGTAATTTTACATGTAGATATGAATTGCTTTTTCGCATCTGTTGAAATTGCTCATGATCCATCATTACAAGGAAAGCCATTAGCGGTTGCTGGAAATGAAAAAGAGAGAAAAGGAATTATCATAACATGTAGTTATGAGGCGAGAGAATACGGAATACGTACGACGATGCCCCTTTGGGAAGCGAAAAGGTTATGCCCGCAATTAGTTGTAAGGCGTCCTAATTTCACATTATATCGCGAAGCTTCATTTCAAATGTTTCAAGTCCTTTCCCGTTTTACAGAAAAGATACAACCAGTCTCAATAGATGAAGGATATTTAGATATTACAGATTGCTACGCACTTGGTTCTCCTCTTGAAATAGCAAAGATGATTCAACAAGCACTATTAACAGAGTTGCAGCTTCCGTGTAGTATTGGAATCGCTCCAAATCTTTTCCTAGCAAAGACCGCTTCAGATATGAAAAAACCACTTGGTATTACCGTGCTTCGAAAACGCGATATTCCAGAACTGATTTGGCCACGTCCAGTTGGAGCAATGCATGGAATTGGTGAGAAAACAGCTGAAAAATTAAATGATATTCATATACAGACAATTGAACAGTTGGCAAAGGGAGACGAGCATATCATTCGCGCTAAAATTGGCAAGCACGGTGTTGATTTGCAAAGGCGTGCAAAAGGTATGGATGATAGGGAAGTGGATCCGAGTCAAATGGGACAGCATAAAAGTGTCGGTAACTCGATGACTTTTTCAAAGGATATGGATGAAGAGAAAGAATTACTTGATATGTTAGAACGTTTATCAAAGTCAGTGAGTAAAAGGTTACAAAAGCGAACCCTTGTCAGCTATAATATTCAAATTATGATTAAATACCATGATAGACGAACAGTAACACGGAGTAAGCAATTGAAAAATGCGATTTGGGAAGAACGCGATATTTTTCAAGCAGCATCCCGTTTATGGAAGCAACATTGGGATGGTGATTCCGTTCGTTTACTAGGTGTTACAGCTACTGAAATAGAGTGGAAGACAGAATCGGTGAAACAATTAGATTTGTTCTCATTTGAAGAGGATGCAAAAAAAGAACCGCTACTTGCTGTCATTGATCAAATTAATGATAAGTATGGAACACTGCTTTTACAACGAGGTAGTCAACTACTACGTAAGCAAGAGAAGTCGTTTCAACAAAAGTTAGAAAATAAATTTATGTAGAAGGTGTCATGAAGTAGTAAAAATCATGACACCTTTCCTATTTAACTCGCTTCTAAATCTAAAGAAGTCTTCCATCCAGCTCCAGTAACGCCAGATTCTAATAGCATTCTACTTACTATTTTTTCAATTAAGATAGCTGTATTTGTCTTGCAATGTAATATAGCCTGTATACAAACTTTTTGATTAGAATCTACATCTTCACTATACAACTCTTTTAAACTGAGCCCTTCTGTACTTACCATATGCATAAGTAAAAAACGAATATGTGCTTCAGTTTCTTCTGAACAAGTAAGGGAAAGTAAGTAGTTCGTTTGTTCAGGTGATTCTTCTTTTGATTTTTTATTCATAAAAAGAGCAATTGGGCGAAGAAGTATATTTGCTAGTAACACGCCGGCTGCACCTAATATAGCTGCAACGAGGAAACCGGCGCCTGTAAGAGTACCGACAGCAGCTGCACACCATAAAGTAGCTGCCGTATTTAGCCCTCTAATACTAAAACCATCGCGGATAATAACGCCACCCCCTAAAAAACCAATGCCACTAACGACTTGAGCAGCAATGCGTGAGGGGCTAGCATCATGATCAAGCATGACGGATAATAAAACAAATATACAGGCACCAAGTGATACGAGAGCATTTGTCCGTAACCCAGCCATTCGATGTCTCCATTGTCTTTCCATTCCGATGCAAGCTCCTACAATAATTGCTATAACTAATCTGAATATAATGTCGTACCATACCATCATGGTCACCTCCATATATAAATATGTGTTATGTCTTTTAGAATGAGCGGGGAATACCCACTCATTCTTATTTTTACAACCAGCTATGAAACTTTTTAATATAAAGCTTTTTCAGGAATTGTGTTAAAAAAGCGTAGCCTAATAGTATTCCTACTAACCAAGGGAAGTAGCTAAGTGGCAATGCTTGTAAACCAACGGCTGCACCAAGTGGTGAGAATGGAATATAAATCCCGATTGCCATAATAAGAGCGGTTAATAAAACGACGGGTGTTGATGCAGTGCTTTGAATAAATGGAATCTTCTGTGTTCGTATCATGTGAACAATTAAAGTTTGAGTTAACAATCCAACCACAAACCAACCGGACTGGAATAATGATTGCTCGCTCGGTGTATTTGCGCCAAATACATTCCACATGACTACGTATGTGATAATATCAAATATGGAACTAATTGGGCCGATACAAATAATGAAGTTTCGTAAGTTTGCAGTATCCCATTTTCGGGGTTTTTCTAGAAACTCTTTATCCATTTTGTCCCATGGAATAGAAAGTTGTGAAATATCATAAAGTAAGTTTTGAATTAAAAGATGAATGGCAAGCATCGGTAAAAAAGGAATGAAAGCACTTGCTACTAACACGCTAAACACATTACCGAAGTTAGAGCTAGCTGTCATCTTAATATATTTTAAAATATTTCCGAATGTAGTACGTCCTTCTACAATCCCGGCTTCTAATATAGTTAAACTTTTTTCGAGTAGAATAATATCAGAAGCTTCTTTCGCAATATCAGTAGCAGTATCAACAGATATTCCGACATCAGCTTCACGTAATGCTACAGCATCGTTAATGCCGTCTCCCATGTAACCTACAGTGTGTCTGTTTCCTTGTAATGCGTGTATAATGCGAGATTTTTGCATTGGATTAAGCTTCGCAAATACAGTCGTTTCTTCAGCAAGTTTTGCTAATGCTTTATCTGGTAAAGAATCAATCTCGTAACCGAGGATTGGTTCGCCGATATCTAATCCAACTTCTTTACAAACTTTTCGTGTAACAATTTCGTTATCGCCAGTTAAAATTTTTACTTGTACACCATGCTTTTGTAATGCTTGAATTGCAGCTGCTGCAGATGGTTTCGGTGGATCTAAAAAGCCGATATATCCAGCGAGAATCATATCAGTTTCGTCTTTTACTGCGTACTCTTTATCATTTATGTTTCTATCTTTTTTATAAGCCACAGCAATAACCCGCATACCTTCACTATTCAATGTCTCGCTTAGTTTTTTGACATTTGAGCGTATTTCCTCAGTGAGTGTAACGATTTTTTTATCCACTTCAGTGTAGTTGCAAATTGATAAAATTTCTTCTACGGCACCTTTACAAACCATTGTATGTTCACCTGAAATATCTTTTACGATGACTGACATACGCCGGCGGGCGAAATCGAATGGAATTTCATCTAGCTTTTGAAAAGCTGATGGGTCAAATGTATTGTTTTCCTCTGTATGCTTAATAACAGCTTTATCTATTAAGTTTTTCAATCCAGTTTGATAGAAACTATTTAAATAGGCAAATTGCAAGACACGATTGCATTTATTTCCACTAGAATCTAAGTGACGAACAAGGACAACTTTATCTTCTGTTAAAGTTCCGGTTTTATCTGTACAAAGAATGTTCATAGCACCTAAGTTTTGAATAGAATTTAGCTGTTTTACAATTACTTTTTGTTTAGACATGTTAACGGCACCTTTAGCTAAATTAGCAGTTACAATCATTGGTAACATTTCAGGTGTAAGACCAACAGCAACGGCAATAGCGAAGAAGAAAGCTTCTTGCCAATCTCCCTTTGTGAATCCGTTAATGAGAAGGACGATAGGCGCCATAATAAGCATGAATGTAATTAAGAGCCAGCTTACTTTGTTTACACCTTTATCAAAGCTTGTTTCTACACGCTTTCCGATTACCTTATTTGCTAAAGAGCCGAAATACGTATCGGTACTTGTTGAGATGACAACAGCTTTTGCGCTACCACTTACAATATTTGTTCCCATGAAGCAAAGGTTTTCCATATCGAGTGGATTGTAATTTTTTTTCATGTTTTTCGGTAAGATATGCTTATTTTCTGTATGGTAGCAGTGTTCGTATTTTTCTATAGGAAGTGCTTCCCCTGTCAAAGAAGATTGATTAACAAATAAATCTTTAGCGGATACAACACGCACATCAGCTGGAACGATATCACCAGCTGAAAGGGAAATAATATCGCCAGGTACAAGCTCTTCAATTGGAATTTCTGTTGTGTAATTTCGATTTAAATTCGTTACATTTTTTGTTTCATGTACAAATCCATTTATTCTAAATACGCTCGCAGTTGTTCGAACCATAGCCTTTAACTTATCGGCAGCTTTTTGAGAACGAAATTCTTGGGAAAACCGAATCGTTGCACTAAGTAGTACCATTGCAGATACGACAATTGTTCCTTGTATGTCATCTGTGAAAAAGGAGAGTGCTCCAAGAGCTAATAAAACGAAAATAAATGGATTTTTAAATGCCAGCAGAAATTGAATGTACCACGGCGCCATTTTATTATGAGCTATTTCGTTCGGACCGTATAAAGAAAGTCTACGAGCCACTTCTTGTTTAGATAATCCATCTTGTGTTGTTTCTAGAAGTTTTAACGCAGAGATTACATCTTGTGTTGCAACCTCCACTAATAATTCGTTATTTGTTTTCACGCTATCTTGCTCATAAGCATGCTTTGTTTCTTGTCTTTGTAAATTAAACATCGGTAGTTCCTCCTCTGTCATGAAGGAGGAAACAATCTGTTACCTAACTAACTATTTGAAATGGTGAGGAACAGTTTCTTTCCTACCTACATGATGAAATATGAATGTAAAACGTATGGGTATCTGGGCCGAATCATCAATTGCCAACTGTTCCTCACCTCCGTACAATTTAGTAGTTTCTGAATATGCTATGTTTGTTTCATAGTAAGGTGCATATAGACGTAAAAAGACCTTTACTCAAAACGAGTAAAGGTCTGAATTCGCAGTTAAAAGAGTCCACAACAAAGACTGCTAGTAGACATAAATAAAAACAGTTTTTGTGTATGACAAAATACATGCACCTCTCCCTCGTTGAGTTTTAGCACTGTATAGCATAGGTACTGAAACCAGCTACGTTAAAAAAGGCCTTCATTCCGACCTTTCCTGTTGACCCATTGGCGTCTCTCGACATTTTTGGGCAGCAGCGTTTCTCTATACAGGAGCCTCACCTAACAGAGACCATATTCAATTACATGTTGAATGTTAGCACTGTAAAATCGTAGTGTCAATATCTTTTTTATCTGTGTTTTTAAAATATTAAATGGATTTATAATAGATATATGGGATGAAATACATGATATTAATTATAAATAATGTGGAAAATAAATATTTTTATAAAAGGGGAATTTGTAATGGTACCACAAAATTTTATTATAAATATTGAGAATCAAAAGTGGTTGTTTAATGAGCAGGAAGATTTATGTTCTCACGGGGAAATTTATTTAAATGTGGATGGAACGATTATTACACAAACAGGTATGGATGAGGAATGGGGAATAAGTGAATCAGCTTTAGCTCTGTTACGAACTTTAGATAAAGAATATATTTGTGATATTGAAAATGAAGAGGGGCTTATTTTGCATGGATGTGGCACTAGGCTCATGTTAGGATGCCCAATTTCAATTCATTGGACTATAAACCATATAGGTGAAAATGTGGTTTTAAAGGATTTTGTCAAAGTTATTTCTACTGATCAAAAGGCTATATACTATGAAGGGCTTCATATAGAAGTAAATGAAAATGAATATAGAAAACAAATTGTTTCTTTTGCGCTACAAGCAAAAGAATTATTCAATAAATCAAATGAAAAGATAATTTTAGATGAGTTTGATCAAAGTATGTATACAGACTTTTGGACGGAATATAATCATTTGCTAAATAAGTATAAATAAAAAAGCACTGTAACCAGTGCTTTTTTATTATAGATTACGAGATTGTAGGGTTTTCAAAAATAACAATCTCTGAACTGTTTGTAGTTGAAACGCGTTGGGCGTAATATGTTAAAGCTGAAGAAATATATGCTGGTAACGTATCATTTGTATGTGATGTTGTATATTCATGGATTAATTCCTTTAAAGTTGTCCATTCTAATTGTGCTGGGTGATCAGACACGAAAGAACTTACCCAGCGATCAAATGAAGATGAAAAATCAGTTTGTAAACGAAATACTTCTTTCATAATAAAACGCTCCCTTAAAATGTAGTATAATCATTTTAACACAAAACACGAACGATCGCTAAATTTTTTGAGTATAATGTTCGTGTTATATAGTTGTCTAGATGATTGGTTATGTAAATTCAATTTGCCATTTGAAATAACATTCCGTAAGATGAGAGATAGAGTATATTTAGAGCTGGAGGAAAGAAAGTGGAATTTGTATTTTTAGGAACTGGTGCAGGTGTTCCTTCAAAAGGAAGGAACGTTTCAGCAATTGCTTTACAATTGTTAGAAGAACGAGGACAAACTTGGTTATTTGATTGTGGCGAGGCCACGCAACATCAAATATTACATACATCTGTACGTCCGCGCCGCATTGAAAAAATATTTATTACGCATTTACATGGCGATCATATTTTTGGATTGCCTGGTTTATTAGGTAGCCGTTCATTTCAAGGAGGAACTACGCCTTTAACGGTGTATGGACCGAAAGGAATTAAACAATTTATTGAAGTGGCATTATCGGTAAGTACGACACATGTGAAATATCCACTTGAAGTTGTGGAGATAACAGAAGAAGGTACCGTATTTGAAGATAATGAATTTTATGTAGAAACGAAAAGATTGTCACACGGTATAGAATGTTTTGGATATCGTATTGTAGAGAAAGATATACAAGGTGCTCTTTTAGTTAATAAGTTGCTTGAGATGGGTGTGAAACCAGGTCCAATCTTTAAACGTTTAAAGGATGGAGAAGTAGTTGAATTAGAGGATGGCACGATATTAAATGGAAATGAGTTTATCGGCCCACCTCAAAAAGGAAGAATTATTACTATCTTAGGTGATACGCGATATTGCGAAGCGAGTAGGGAGCTTGCGCAAGATGCAGATGTACTTGTCCATGAAGCGACTTTCGCAGCAGAAGATGAGCAACAAGCGCATGATTATTTTCATTCCACATCTAAGCAAGCTGCGAGCATTGCACTTCAGGCAAATGCGAAGCGATTAATCTTAACTCACATTAGTTCTCGCTATCAAGGAGATACATATAAGGAATTATTGAAAGAGGCAAGAGAGTTGTTTGCTAATACAGAAATAGCGACAGATTTGAAATCATTCCCAGTAGAAAAATAATAATTTTGTAAAAAATGGTAACGATGGGTTACCATTTTTTTATGTCTAAAAAAATTAAAAAATAAAACTGTTATTATTTTATACTTATACTTGGATGATACAGAAAATTAGAATGGTTTGAATATATACGATAAAAATACGAAATAATGATTATTTAGAAAAACTGTTATATAAGTCAGATGACATACAAGTGATACAAATAGCAGGAACGGACTTTTATTCAGAACTTTTAAAATTCAACAAAAGTAAGCGTTTTATAAAAAACAAGCTATAATGAGGGCAGATTATAATTTATGATAAGTCACATGCTTTTTAGTTATTATCGTAACAAGTGAAGTTGACTAAACCATGAGAGAGTAACATGAGAATTATAATAGGAAAGATATCGCTTGTTTATGCTATCCTTGCAATGGCTTCTGTGTTAAACTTTGGATTGCTACCAGACTTTATTGTGGATTATCTTATATCATTTTTTAATGAAAATAATGCTAAGATTCTTATGTATTATTATAACTGGTATTATTTCAGGTTATATTGGATTACTTTTATTTAAAAATTATCCAATTCATACAGCAGAACAAATTCGTGGTACAACTGGAAAAGCGACAGATGTAGCAGGTTAATAGAATAGTAGAATAAATTTTTGCATAGAGGTTTAGGGGGAGTTATGATGAAGTATCGCTCAGTATTTGATATTATCGGTCCAGTTATGATTGGACCATCAAGTTCACATACAGCAGGCGCGGCAAGAATGGGGCAAGTTGCTCGCCAGCTGTTTCGTCATGAACCAGAAAGAGTAAGCATTTCGTTATATGGATCATTTGCAAAGACGTATCGAGGGCATGGTACGGATGTAGCACTAATCGGTGGAATATTAGGATTTGAAACAGATGACTTACGTATTCCAGAGGCGCTAGAAATAGCAAAAGAGCGCGGAATTGAAGTGGAATTCATTGAAGAAGATGCCAATGCACCTCACCCAAATACAGCGAAAATTCGTTTGTATAAAGGTGAAGAAGAAATTGAAGTTGTTGCTTGCTCGATTGGTGGCGGTAAAATTGAAGTTGTAGAATTAAACGGATTCGATCTTCAATTATCAGGCACAAGTCCAGCACTACTTATTGTAAATAACGATCGCTTTGGTGCTATTGCAGCAGTAGCTTCAATCCTTGCTACAAACGAGATTAACATTAGTACAATGAGTGTTTCTCGTAAAGAAAAAGGAAGAAGAGCGCTTATGGTTATTGAAACAGATGAATTATTAGCAGATGAAGTGATTGAAGAAATAAAAGCGCAACAAAATATTTGTCAAGTAACTATTATGGATTAATTGCAGGGGGGACACACCATGTTTCGGAACGCAGCGGAACTAGTGGCGCAAGCTAAAGAACAAAATGTAAAAATCGCAGAAATTATGATTCAATGTGAAATGGAAACAAGAAGTATTTCACGTGAAGAAGTAATTGCTGGTATGGAAAAGAACTTAGTCGTGATGGAACAAGCAGTAGAACGTGGTATTCGCGGCGTGAAATCACCAACTGGTTTAACTGGTGGAGATGCTGTAAAAGTTCAAGCGTATATGAAGAGTGGAAAAGGCTTATCTGGAGATACGATTTTGGATGCAGTAAGTAAAGCTGTTGCAACAAATGAAGTAAACGCAGCGATGGGAATTATTTGTGCAACACCAACAGCAGGGTCTGCTGGAACAGTGCCAGGTGTACTATTTGCGCTAAGAGAAAAATTGCAGCCTACACGTGAAGAAATGATTGAATTCTTATTTACAGCAGGAGCTTTCGGTATGGTTGTTGCGAATAACGCTTGTATTTCTGGTGCTGCAGGAGGATGCCAAGCTGAAGTTGGTTCAGCAAGTGGAATGGCGGCTGCAGCTGCAGTTGAGATGGCTGGTGGAACACAAGATCAAGCAGCTACAGCGATGGCAATTTCATTAAAGAACATGCTTGGTTTAGTGTGTGATCCTGTTGCAGGACTTGTAGAAGTACCTTGTGTAAAACGTAATGCAGCAGGAGCTGCAAATGCGATGATTTCAGCAGATTTAGCATTAGCTGGTGTAACGAGTACAATTCCATGTGATGAAGTAATTGAGGCAATGTTTAGAATCGGACAAACGATGCCAGTAGCACTTCGTGAAACAGCGGAAGGTGGACTTGCAGCAACGCCGACTGGTCGTCGCCTGCAAGAAGAGATTTTTGGGAAGAACAATAACTAAGTGTAATTATAGAAAAAGGAGCTCAAATAAACTTGAGCTCCTTTTTTTATTTTTCTTTTGTTAGTTGTTCTAATGTTTTTCCAAGATTATGTGATCGTTCCGTTGCCTGTGTAATACAAGAAATAAGTGCTTGTTGAAATTTATGTTCTTGTAATACTTCAATACCTGCTTCGGTAGTTCCGCCAGGAGAAGTAATTTCCTTTCGCAAAATAGAAGGGTGTTTGTCACTTGCTTTTAGCATTTCAGCAGCACCAATCATCGTTTGAAGAATAAGTGATTTTGCAACATCTTCTTTTAAACCAATTTTTTTTGCAGCTTCTTCCATAGCTTCCACTACGTAATAAATATAAGCAGGTCCACTTCCGGATAATGCAGTAACAGCATGCATATCTTCTTCCTCTACAACAGAGACGAGACCAATCGTTTCAAATAAAGATGTTGCAGTGCGAATATGTTCCGCTGTTGCATGTTTCGAAGGGGAGATAGCGGTAGCTGATTTTAAAATGGCTGCGGATGTATTTGGCATTGCACGAATAATTGGAACGTCTTTTTGAAATAGTTTTCTAATTGAGTGAGTAGAAACACCTGCTAGTAATGAAATAATAAGCACGTTATTATTTATGTATTCTTTAAAAGGGATAAGCGCCTCTGCAACATCCTTTGGTTTCATTGCTAGAAAAAGAATATTTGCATCAGTAAGTAATTCTTTTTTATTATGAGTACCTTTGACACCGTATTTTTTATGTAGCTCTTGTAATCTTGTCTCGTTAGAACGATTACTTACAGTAATTTGTTCACATTTAACAACATTTGCATGTAACAAGCCACCAATAATAGCTTCAGCAATAGAGCCTGCACCGAGAAAGGAAATGTTTTGAATAGACATGATGTTCCTCCTTTAATTTTGGTTAGAAATTCTTATAAATGTACATACATTCGTTTTTTTATAGGAAACACCTCTTTTTATCTGAAAATAATGACAAATATATATAGAAGTTGTAAACTGAAGAAGTATTCATTTTTGAACCGGAAAGAGACAGGGGGGCTAAGCATGACGGCGATTCACCGAATGGAGATTCCTGTACCATTTGCAGTGGAAACTGTGAATGTGTTTTTAGTTGAGGGGGAGACATTAACATTAATTGATACAGGGACGAATACAGAAGAGGCAAGAAATGCGTTAGAAAGTCAATTAGGTACATTAGGACATACGATAGAAGATATTGAAACAGTAGTCATTACGCATCATCATGCAGATCATTGTGGACTTTTAAATATATTTTCTGAGAAGACGAATATTATTGGACATCCTTGGAATGAGCCTTGGATCACACAAAATCCAGAGTTTTTAAAGCGGTATCATGAATTTTTTAGAGAGACGGCCTTACAGTTTGGTGTGCCAGTAGCATTTTTGAAAGACGAGTCGTTATTGACGACGAGGACACTTAAATATTCTTGTAATAGATCGTTAACGCATACTGTGAGAGAAGGAGATCGTATTAATTCTTTGCCTGGATTTACAGTGCTTGAAACACCAGGTCATGCTTCTACTCATATTTCTTTATATAGAGAATCTGATGGAATATTAATTGGTGGAGATGCTCTCATTAGTCATATTTCTTCGAATCCAATACTAGAACCACCATATGAAGGGCAAACAGAACGGGCACGCCCATTACTACAATATAATCAAACATTACAGCGTTTAAGCGAAATGAATATTTCACGCATTTTATCAGGGCATGGGGAAGATGTTCTAAATGTGAAACAACTTATTGAAACGAGATTACAAAAGCAAGAAACACGTGCTTTTAAAGTACTTGAGTTATTAAAGGAAAAACCAATGACAGCATTTGAAGTATGTGTAAAACTATTTCCGGTATTATATAAAGAACAATTACCACTTACTATTTCAGAAACGGTTGGACAATTGGACTATTTAGCATATAATCAACAAGTGATGATTGATGAGTCATCGCAACAATTGATTTATTATGCAAAGTAGGTGACAGCAATGACAGGACGTTTACAAAATAAAGTAATCGTCATTACAGGTGCTTCTAGTGGGATTGGTGAGCAAGTTGCAATGCAAGTTGCAGCACAGGGAGCGACTCCAGTATTAATGGCTCGAACAGAAGAGAAACTACAAGCGTTAGTAGACAAAATTAAAGAAACTTATAATACGCCTTGCTATTATTATGTATTAGATGTAAGTGATGAGATGGAAGTACAGTCTGTTTTTTCAAAGGTATTACAAGAAGTGGGACGTATTGATATATTAGTAAACAATGCGGGATTTGGTATTTTTAAAACGTTTGAAGATGCGTCAATGGGTGAAGTAAAAGATATGTTCCAAGTAAATGTATTTGGATTAGTAGCATGTACGAAAGCGGTACTACCTTATATGGTAAACAAGAATGAAGGACATATTATTAATATTGCTTCACTTGCTGGAAAAATTGCAACTCCGAAATCGAGTGCTTATGCAGCAACGAAACATGCCGTATTAGGATTTACGAATAGTTTACGCATGGAATTAGCCAATACAGATATTTATGTTACAGCAATTAATCCAGGTCCGATAGATACAAACTTTTTTGAAATAGCGGATCAATCTGGTACATATGTAAAGAATATGGGACGTTACATGTTAAAACCAACATACGTAGCAGAACAAATCGTAAAGTCGATGCACACGAAAAAACGTGAAGTAAACTTACCGAAGTGGATGGGAATTGGCCCGAAACTTTATGCTTTATTCCCAGGTTTATTTGAACGTGTAGCAGGTAAATCATTAAGTAAAAAATAGGAGATTTCCATATGGAAATCTCCTATTTTTTATTGTTTTCCAGTTACATAATCATAAACAATATCCTCAATTTCCTCGTATAAATCAATTTCAATATTTGAATGAGTCACCGTTTGAATATGTTTCACTAGCATTTCCTGATCTTCTTTTGATATTGGACTGCATTGATATTGTTGAAAACTTTTTATAATCATTTTCTCAATTAATTTTTCGTTCATATTTTTCCCCGCCTGTATGTACGTATGTATTGTTTTATTGTACTTGAAGTGAAATAAAAAAACTACTATGCACTATTTTTGTATAAAAATTCGGTTGAGTATATTATTTTTCTAATAAAATTAAGTTTTTTTAGATTTGAAAATTTATAAATATTTAATTGACTCTATAAATATACAATATTATAATCATACTTAATTTAAAGAATCGATATGAGGAGGAACTTATGAAAGTCGCAATTATTGGAGCCACTGGATATGGGGGCATTGAGTTAATTCGTTTATTAGAACAACATCCATATTTTTCGATAGCATCTCTCCATTCTTTTTCACAAGTTGGTGAGTGTATAACAAATGTATATCCGCATCTTCGAAATGTCCTTTTTCATACGTTACAAGAAATTGATGTGGAGACGATAGGAAAAGAAGCAGAAATCGTATTTCTAGCAACCCCAGCAGGAGTATCGGCGGAGTTAACTCCCAAGTTATTAGCAGAAGGTTTAAAAGTAATTGACCTATCTGGAGACTTTCGTATGATAGATCCTTCGTCATATGAACTGTGGTATAAAAGGCCAGCAGCGAAAGAAGAAATTCTTAGAAAAGCAGTGTATGGGTTAAGTGAATGGAAAAGGACTGGGATTCAAAAGGCAAATTTAATTGCAAACCCAGGATGTTTTGCTACAGCCACATTGCTAGCGATAGCGCCGTTAGTACGTAGCGGCATGATTGAAGAAGATTCGATTATTATTGATGCGAAATCAGGGGTATCAGGAGCAGGTAAAACACCAACAACAATGACTCACTTTCCTGAGCTATATGATAACTTGCACATTTATAAAGTGAATGAGCATCAGCACGTTCCAGAGATTGAGCAAATGCTTACAGAATGGAATAGTGGATCACAGCCAATTACATTTAGCACACATTTAATACCGATATCTCGAGGAATCATGATTACACTTTATGCAAAAGTAAAACAAAAGATGGAAATAAAGCAACTTCAAAAATTGTATGAAGAAACGTATGAACAATCGCCTTTCATCCGAATTTGTACGCAAGGGAAATTTCCAAGTCCAAAAGAAGTGAGAGGCTCAAATTATTGTGATATTGGCATAGCTTACGATGAAAGAGCTGAAAGAGTTACGGTCGTTTCTGTTATAGACAATATGATGAAAGGCGCGGCTGGGCAAGCGATTCAAAATGCAAACATAATAGCGGGACTAGAAGAGACAACAGGTTTACAACATATGCCGCTTTATGTATAAGGGGGACATGATGATTAAAGTAGCGTCTATTACAAAATTAGAAAATGGTTCAATTGTAACGCCGAAAGGCTTTTCGGCAATTGGTACTGCAAATGGTTTAAAAAAGGAGAAAAAGGATTTAGGTGCCATCGTTTGTGATGTACCAGCATCATGTGCCGCTGTGTATACAACGAATCAAATACAAGCAGCTCCTTTGCAAGTAACGAAGGATAGTATAACGGCAGAAGGGAAGTTACAAGCAATTATCGTTAATAGTGGAAATGCAAATGCTTGTACTGGAATGAAAGGATTACAAGACGCATACGAGATGCGCGCATTAGGGGCGGAACATTTTGGGATGAAAGAAAATTACGTTGCAGTAGCTTCAACAGGTGTAATTGGTGTTCCACTGCCGATGGATATAATCCGAAAGGGAGTTGCAACTCTTATACCGACGAAGGAAGAAAGTGAAGCATATTGTTTTTCTGAAGCAATTTTAACGACGGATCTTATAATGAAAGAAACTTGCTATGAAATGATTATTGATGGGAAGAAAGTGGCGATTGCGGGTGTTGCAAAAGGTTCAGGGATGATTCATCCGAATATGGCAACGATGCTTAGTTTTATTACGACAGATGCTCATATAGAGCATGACGTATTGCAAACAGCGTTATCACAAATAACGAATCATACATTTAATCAAATTACGGTAGATGGAGATACTTCTACGAATGATATGGTCATCGTTATGGCAAGTGGATTATCAGAAACAAGGCCGATAAATATGGAACATACAGATTGGGAAACTTTCGTATGTGCTTTACAGCAAGTATGTGAAGATTTAGCGAAAAAAATTGCGCAAGATGGTGAAGGAGCTACGAAGTTAATAGAAGTAAATGTGCTAGGAGCTCAAACGAATGAAGAGGCAAAAAAAATTGCAAAGCAAATAGTCGGTTCGAGTCTTGTGAAAACAGCAATACATGGTGAAGACCCAAACTGGGGGCGAATTATTAGCAGTATTGGACAAAGTGAAGTAGCTATTCATCCGAACACAATTGACATTACTCTTCAATCTATATCGGTATTAAAAAATAGTGAGCCTCAAATATTTTCTGAAGAAGAAATGAAAGAGAGATTACAAGAAGATGAAATAGTCATTAATGTGTACTTACACTTAGGTGAAGAGACAGGATCAGCTTGGGGCTGTGACTTAAGCTATGAATATGTGAAAATAAATGCTTGTTATCGTACATAAGGAGAGAGAAGATGAGCGATTATATTGTAGTGAAATGCGGCGGTAGTATGTTGAATCAATTAAATGCTGTGTTTTTTGATTGTATAAAGAAATTGCAACAGAAGTATAAAGTGGTGATTGTTCATGGTGGTGGGCCAGAAATTGATGCCAAATTAAAAGATTGTAACATCAACGTAGAAAAAAGAGATGGATTACGCGTAACACCAAAAGAAGTTATGGATGTTGTTCAAATGGTGCTATGCGGAAGTACGAATAAAAAACTCGTAATGAATTTACAAAAGCATAATTTACTTGCTGTAGGTTGTTCAGGGTGTGACGGTAATTTACTTCAAGTTCAACCTGTCAGCGAGGAGATAGGATATGTGGGAGAAGTAAGTTATGTAGAAACAGCCTTATTAAAAGGATTAATAAATATGGGGTATATTCCTGTTATTGCTCCAATCGGGGTAAATGGTAATGAAATTTATAACATAAATGCGGACAATGCTGCAGCTGGGATTGCGGCCGCGTTAGGGGCAAAAGAGCTGATTTTTATTACGGATGTAGATGGAATATTACATGAAGGGAATTTGGTAAAGGAAACGGATGAATCTGAAATTGCAACTTTTATAGAAACAGGTGTTATTACAGGTGGGATGATTCCGAAAGTACAGGCGGCACTAGCATCATTAAAAATGGGAGTGCAAAAGATAAGTATTGTGAATGGTACAAAAGATTTTACTGAGGTTACGGGAGAGTGTATTGGAACGACGGTAACGAAAGGTGTGAGTATTGCATGACGAGTCATCTTTTTCAAACGTATGGCAGAAGAACTATTGAGTTTGTAAAGGGAACTGGAACGAAAGTTATTGATAATAAAGGTAAGCAATATTTAGATTTTACATCAGGAATTGGCGTATGTAATTTAGGACATTGTCACCCTACTGTTCTCAAAGGTGTGCAAGAGCAACTTGATGATATATGGCATATATCTAACCTGTTTACAAACAGCTTACAAGAAGAAGTTGCGTCATTATTAACAGAAAATAGAGCATTAGATTATGTGTTTTTCTGTAATAGTGGGGCAGAGGCAAATGAAGCGGCTTTAAAGTTAGCACGTAAGCATACTGGAAAAGCTCTCGTCGTAACATGCCAGCAGTCTTTTCACGGTAGAACATTTGGAACGATGAGTGCAACAGGCCAAGATAAGGTAAAAGAAGGATTTGGTCCATTACTTCCATCTTTTTTACATATCCCTTTTAACGATATTAAAGCATTAGAGGAAGTAATGAATGAAGAAGTTGCGGCGGTAATGGTAGAAGTAGTTCAAGGAGAGGGAGGAGTAATACCTGCTGATCTATCTTTTTTGAAAGAGATTGAAACATTATGTAATAAGTTCGGTTCCTTATTTATTATAGACGAAGTACAAACGGGGATAGGAAGAACTGGAACACTATTCGCTTATGAACAAGTGCGAATAGAGCCTGATATCGTTACCGTTGCAAAAGCACTTGGGAATGGGATTCCTGTCGGAGCAATGATTGGCCGGAAAGAGCTCGGAACGTCGTTTACTGCAGGATCACACGGTTCAACTTTTGGCGGGAATTACATCGCGATGGCTGCAGCGAAAGAAGTATTGCAAGTAAGTAAAAGACCATTGTTTTTAAAAGAAGTGCAAGAAAAAGGCGAGTATGTATTAGAGAAGTTGCAAGAGGAATTACAGCATGTCGAATGTATTCAAAATATACGTGGTAAGGGGCTTATGATTGGGATTGAGTGTAAGCATGAAGTTGCAAGTTTTATAGAACAACTAGAAAACGAAGGACTTCTCGTATTACAAGCAGGCCCTAATGTTATAAGACTATTACCGCCACTCATTGTCACGAATGAAGAGTTAGAACAGGCAGTATATATAATAAAAAAAGTAGTTTGTACAAAAAACGTATCAATTATATAAGGGGGAAGTTTCATGTCAACTTTACAAGTACCGAAATTAAATACGAAAGATCTTTTAACACTAGAAGAATTAACGAAAGAAGAAGTTATTTCTTTAATTGAGTTCGCTATATATTTAAAAAAGAATAAGCAAGAGCCTTTATTACAAGGCAAAATATTAGGGCTTATTTTTGATAAGCATTCAACTCGTACTCGTGTATCTTTTGAAGCGGGAATGGTACAACTCGGGGGACATGGTATGTTTTTAAGTGGGAAAGAGATGCAAATGGGAAGAGGAGAAACCGTTTCAGATACTGCGAAAGTATTATCGCAGTATATTGACGGGATCATGATACGTACATTCTCACACGCGGATGTAGAAGAGCTTGCAAAAGAATCGAGTATTCCTGTTATTAATGGATTAACGGATGACCATCATCCTTGTCAAGCATTGGCAGACCTCATGACGATATATGAAGAAATAAATACATTTAAAGGAATAAAATTAGCTTACGTAGGTGACGGAAATAATGTATGTCATTCATTGTTGTTAGCTAGTGCAAAAGTTGGAATGCATATGACTGTTGCAACGCCTATAGGGTATGAACCGAATGAGGAGATTGTAAAAAAAGCGTTAGCGATTGCCAAGGAAACAGGAGCTGAAATTGAAGTTTTGCATGATCCTGAATTAGCGGTGAATGAAGCAGATTTCATTTATACTGACGTTTGGATGAGCATGGGGCAAGAGGGCGAAGAAGAGAAATATTCTTTATTTCAACCTTACCAAATCAATAACGAACTTGTTAAGCATGCGAAACAAACATATCGTTTCTTACACTGTTTACCTGCCCATCGTGAAGAAGAAGTAACAGGCGAAATTATAGATGGACCACAGTCTATCGTATTTGAGCAAGCTGGTAATCGATTGCATGCTCAAAAAGCGCTATTAGTGAGTTTATTTAGAAATGTAGAAGAGCCTTCCTAAAAGGGAGGTTTTTTTATATTAAAATGTCGGATGTATATTTGGTTAACCATTTCGATATCATTTATAATAAAAGAGAAAACTAAATTTGTTTTTCAGAGTGTGTAAGGACATACTACATATAAAAATATAGTTAAAGAGATGATGAGGGTGAAAACAACTAAGAAAACATATTCGTTTTTTCAGCGGATGTGGAGAATATTAAAGTTTCAATATTATAAGTTGCTTCGATCGCCAGAAGGCGCAAAGAAAGTATCGTTAGGGTTTGCTATAGGATTCGGCTTAGAAATGTTAGTCATTTATACGGCATCGCTCGTATATGTAATATTTTATCCAATCGTCAGGTTAGCAAAGGGATCTTTTCCTGCGGCAGTTATTGGCAATATTATTGGGAAAATATCGTTTCTCCCAGTATTTTTATTTCCGCTTGCGTATGCGCTAGGAAAAATGATTTATCCATTCCATGTACAGAAAATTCATCATGAACCATTTACGATATCGGACTTGTTTTCAAGTCACATTTTTACGATATTAAAGAGCTTATTACAAAGTGAAGTGTATGTATTAATTGGAATGACGATTTTAGGAGTTGTGTTTGGTCTCATTTCGTATTTCGTTGTGCATTATTTATACGAAAAGAACCGTAAGTTACGCTTGAAGAAAAGGAAGAAACGAGTGAGAGAACCACTTGTACAATTATAAACAATGTCACATCCATTTTCTCCTTTGAATATGTTTAAGAAAAAGGAGGAGAGGATAATGTATTATTATTACGTACCTCAAGTATATCCATATGTAAATTATTATCCGGTTTATGATACGAGTAGACAATACGAATTATATCGGCAACAACAATTACAGCAAATACCACAATTACCACAACAACAGCCTACACAGGAAAAAAAACCATATTTAACAACATGGCCATATTCCAATGTGTACTATGGTAACTATTACGAATCATAAAGCTGCTTCTATTTAGAAGCAGCTTTATACGTTTGTTTTCAAAATTAAATTTTGAATGGTTTGAAGAGAATGAATGAGCTTTTCGCGCTCTTCCTCAGATAATGTTTGGAAATTTTCTTTTAGTTTGTCTAAAATGAATTGCTGATACTGATTTACTAATAATTTCCCTTCAGCTGTTAGGGAAATTAAAATGACCCGTCGATCTTTTTCGCTATAATGACGCTCTATTAGTTCTTCTTGAATAAGTTTGTTTAATAGAGGTGTCATGTTAGGCCGTGAAATCGCTAGCCGCTTGCCGATTTCGGAAACTGCTAATGTGCCGTTTTCATGCAAAAGCAGTAATACTTGTGTATGTGATGGCGGCATATGTCTTTGAGAAGAAAATTCTCCAGGAAGCATAAATTTGCGATAAAAAAGAGGCACTAGCGAAAGAAGATGATCAACAATACGTTCCCACTCGCGTGATTCCATATAAAGGCCCCCTTCCACTATCATTGTAACAAAAAAGACATGTTATAAAAATAGAATTGTTTCATGGGAATTTTAATATTTGTAGGCCAATACTTTTTTTGTAAATGAATCGGCAATAATCGTATAGCCTTTATCATTTGGGTGTACTTGGTCAAAGAGCAATTCTTTTTTATCATTCGATATTAATTTACGAATTGGCAAAACGATAGATGGTTGATTCACTTTTGCAATGGAATAAACGGATTCATTCCAGCCGTCTAAAAACATATCTGCATAACTTGCGATGGAGTCATCGAGTTGTAACGGGTTATAGAGTTCAGAAAGAATGAGTAAAGCATCAGGATTTTGATCTCGGACTGTCTTTACAATATTTTTTACATCCGCTTCAAAATGAGCTTTTTCTTTATTTAACATTTTAATACCGTCTATAACACCGACATCACGATTTAAGCGAAATAAATTATTTCCCCCAATATTAATTGTAATGATATTTGCTGCTCTAATTTTTTGCTTTACATCTTCTGATTGAACTTTTTTAGCGAGACGATCTGTTGTAAGACCGTTTATCCCAAGGTTTTCTACAGTAATTGGTTTATGAATTTGTGCTTCTATTTGTTTAGAGGCTAATTCAGCAAATCCACCTTGTGTTGATCCATATCCTTTGGCGAGCGAATCACCTAGTACGAGATGATAAAAGGAATCGTTTGTTTGCTTATCAATCCAACTTGGAGTAGATGTTTTTTCTGTTTTTTCTTCGGGTTCATTTTGTTTTGTCTCGTCGTTCTTTTCAAAATAAGAATAAGAAATGATCAGAAGGAGGAGACAAACAATTGTTAAGATGACTTTTTTCATAAATTCATCCTCCTTGTAATTGGTAATTGTATCATATTCAGCAGTATTAGCAATGTAAGGGCATATTATATGTTTATGAAAAGTTTATAATAACTTTACAGAAAATTTGTTGAAGTTTGTCAAAAAATATTGACGATAGGAAAGAACTTTATATATGATAATGTCAGATAAGGTGAAACTTTAATTAGTGGGAGCTTTATTTCCTATTAATTGTTAGTCTTCATCAATCGGGCGTTTAAGGGGACTACTCGTTAGCGCAGGGTGAAATGAAAATTGTGTCTCTAATAGAAGAAAAAAGGTATGTGGTTAGAGACAGATAGGGATTCATTTCATTATTTCTGGTAATTGTATAAGGGGGATTTTTTGTGAAAAAGTCAAAAAAAATGCTAGCTGGAGCAACTCTTGCGATTGGTGTTATAGCACCGCAAGTAATGCCAGCAACAGCTCATGCAGATGAGAACACTGGGGAGAGTACAGTTAAATTACGAATTCTAGAAACATCAGATATTCACGTTAACTTAATGAATTACGATTATTATCAAACGAAAACAGATAATAAAGTAGGTCTCGTACAAACGGCAACACTCGTTAATAAAGCACGTGAAGAAGTGAAGAACTCTGTCCTATTTGATGATGGGGATGCATTACAAGGGACACCGCTGGGGGATTACGTAGCGAATAAAATAAAAGATCCGAAGAATCGTGTGGATCCTAGTTATACACATCCATTATATCGTGTAATGAATTTAATGAAGTATGACGTCATCTCTCTTGGGAATCATGAATTTAACTACGGTTTAGATTATTTAAAGCAAGTGACTAGTAAAACAAAAATTCCGGTTATTAACTCGAATGTCTACAGAGATGACCATGATGGTAATGATGAGAATGACGAGCATTACTTTGATAGACCATATCATATTTTAGAGAAAGAAGTAGTGGATGAAGCAGGCCAAAAACAAATAGTGAAAATTGGTGTAATGGGATTTGTTCCACCACAAATTATGAATTGGGATAAAGCGAATTTAGAAGGACAAGTAAAAGCAAAAGATATTGTGCAAACAGCGAAAAAATTAGTTCCGGAAATGAAGGCGCAAGGTGCGGATATTATAGTTGCACTAGCGCATTCAGGTGTTGATAAGAGTGGATACAACGAAGGAATGGAAAATTCATCGTTTTATTTAGCGACAGAAGTTCCTGGCGTAAATGCAGTATTAATGGGACATTCGCATACTGAAGTGAAGGATGTATTTAATGGTGTTCCAGTTGTAATGCCGGGTGTTTTTGGTAGTAACTTAGGTATTATTGATATGCAATTGAAAAAGGTAAACGGAAAATGGGAAGTGCAAAAAGATCAGTCTAAGCCGCAACTTCGTCCGATTGCTGATAGTAAAGGTAATCCATTAGTAGAATCTGATCAAAAATTAGTTAATGAAATTAAAGATGAACATGAAAAGACAATCGAATATGTAAATACACATGTAGGTGAAACGAAAGCACCAATTAATAGTTATTTTTCATTAGTACAAGATGATCCTTCCGTACAAATTGTGACAAATGCGCAAAAATGGTATGTAGAACAAGAACTTAAAAAACCAGAATACGAAAAGATTAAAGATATTCCAGTTTTATCTGCAGGAGCACCATTTAAAGCAGGTGGCCGAAACGGTGCGACATATTATACTGATATTCCAGCTGGAACGTTAGCAATTAAAAACGTTGCAGATTTATACGTGTATCCAAATACGTTATATGCTGTAAAAGTAAATGGGGCACAAGTGAAAGAATGGCTTGAAATGTCTGCAGGTCAGTTTAATCAAATTGATCCAAAGAAAACAGAAGAACAGCCGTTAGTAAATATAGGCTATCCTACATATAACTTCGATATTTTAGATGGCTTAAAATACGAAATTGATGTAACACAACCGGCGAAATACGATAAAGATGGAAAAGTTGTAAATGCAAATGCTAATCGTATTGTAAATATGACATATGAAGGTAAGCTAGTAGCTGACAAGCAAGAGTTCATCGTCGCTACAAATAACTATCGTGGAAGTAGCCAAACGTTCCCAGGTGTAAGTAAAGGGGAAGTTGTATACCAATCACAAGATGAAACACGTCAAATCATTGTGAAGTATATGCAAAAAATAAAAGATATTGATCCAGCAGCTGATCAAAATTGGACATTTAAACCGATTGTTGCAGATAAATTAAATACAACATTTGATTCTTCACCAAATGCACAAAAGTATATAAAGAAAGATGGAAAGATTTCATATGTTGGACCATCTGAAAATGAATTTGCGAAATATGCAATTGATATAACGAAGAAGAATGATGATAAAGAAACTGGTGAAGGAAATCCAACGACACCGCCAACAGGTGGTGGAGAAAATCCGACGACACCGCCAACAGGTAATGGAGAAAACCCAACACCACCAACAGAAGAAGGTAATAATGGTAATGAACCAAAGCAAGATGGAAATAATACCGGATCTGGACAAACTACAACAGATGATCAAAATACAAAAGAAACAACAACAACTGTAAGTGAAAATAAAGAAGCTGAAAAAGATGAACGTGATTTACCGAAAACAGGTGCAAGTATTGCTTCTACAATTGGAGCTGGTCTTGCGTTTGTTGGAGCGGGATTACTTATGTTATTTAGAAGAAAGAAAGCGAATAGATAGTCGAGAAATATAAAAAGGATTACCGATTTGGTAATCCTTTTTGTTATATTATGAAACTGGTACTGCTTTTTCTTTTTTCCATGAAAGACCGAATCCAGTAAAACCGACGATAATGGTTACGACTGGACAAGCTAAACAGAAGATTGCGTATGGCAAGTAATCGAATGTTGGAACGCTAAGAACATTTGTTAAGAATACGCCACTGACACCCCATGGTACGAGTGGATTAATTACTGTACCAGCATCTTCTAATACTCGTGATAAATTACGACGCTCTAAACCGACTTCATCGTATTTATTAGCGAATGCTTGTCCTGTTAAAACGATGGATAAGTACTGCTCACCAAGTAAGAAGTTTACACCAATTGCAGTTGAAGCAGTAGAAATAATTAAGCGTGTACTAGTTTTTACGAAGCTAGAGATAATATTCATCAGCTGCGCTATAATGCCCATTCCTTGTAATAATCCTCCCATACAAAGAGCTAGGAAAATAAGAGCAATTGACATCATCATACTTTGCAGGCCACCGCGAGATAATAAGCTATCAATATCTTTGATACCAGTTTTAGAAACGTAACCGTCTTGCATAATTTTCATTAAATCAGCTAAAGAAGTGCTAGGTTTAAAAATAAAGAGAATAATAATTCCTACCACAATTCCTGCAAGTAATGTTGGAACTGCGGGTACCTTTTTAAATGCGAATAGGAACAGTAATAAAATAGGAATAAGTGTAACGATAGAAATCGTTGCATTTTTTTCTAGTGTATTAATAAATGCTGAGAAATCAACGTTTCCACCAGATCCGCTTCCTAAAATGAAAAATGCGATAAAAGCAATAATGAAAGCTGGCACTGTTGTCCAAAGCATGTTACGAATATGTTCAAATAAATCTACACCCGTTACAGCAGGCGCTAAGTTTGTTGTATCAGATAAAGGAGACATTTTATCTCCGAAGAATGCACCAGAAATAATTGCACCAGCAATAAGAGCTGGATCGTATCCAAGGGCAGTACCCATTCCCATAAAAGCAAGTCCTACAGTTGCAGCAGTTGTAAATGCACTACCGATACTCGTTCCAACAATTGCACAAACAACAAAAACAGTTGGAACGAAAATTTTTGGAGATACAAGCTGGAAGCCGTATACCATTAAAGTCGGAATAGTTCCAGCTGCGATCCAAACGCTAATTAATACGCCTACAAGTAAGAAAATAAATATAGATGGAATACCAGCTGAAATACTACTAATCATCCCTTTCTCCATAGTAGACCAAGAGATTCTCTTCAGGAATCCAAATGCTAATAAAAGAACGATACCAAATAAAATTGGGATGTGTGGTGAAACTTCTAATTGAATAACACTAAAACCAATACAGAAAAAGATAAAAATTGTTAAAAGAACAGACTCAATTTTTGAAACCATTGTTTTCCCCTCCTAAGTAATGTAAAATAGCTCTTTTTTATATAAAATTCGCCAATATTGTATATTTCCTTCTAAAATTTAGAATTTTGTGACAAATTACCGGTAATTGTTAGTCCTTCTATATGATACGGAAATGATTGGATAAAAAAACGTCCCTGCATATAATTATGCAGGGACGAAGAAATCGCGGTACCACCCTAGCTTGTGAAATGAATGCGTCACAAAATAAAGGGTCATATGATATGCGCTTATAAAATAAAAAACGCCCCTGCAATATATGCAGGGACGAAAAATTCGCGGTACCACCCTAAATTGTGAAACAGTGTCGTTTCACCACTCTTTAGACATAACGGTCTATAACCGTCTTTCACTACTCCTCACGTTTCGTAAAAGAAGCTCCAGGGGGTAATTCATAATTCGCTCTGTACTGGTTCGCACCGACCACCAGCTCTCTGAAATCAGAAATCGAAATACTACTAAATCCTATCAACGCCGATTCATATGATGTTAGTTAAATTTTTATCATATTTTCATCTTACATGTCAATAAAAATATTAAATGTTTTTTTAGGGAAATAAAGGATAATTGTTTTTAACGCTGTAAAAATGTACGTTATAATGAATTTGAAAGGGGGAGGAAAGAGTGAAGAAAAAAATAATTCTTTTTACCACTTTATTAGTTATTGGAGGAAGTGCTGGAATTTACACAGCTTTTGCGGCTGAATCAGAGCAGTTGAAACAAAAGCAAATACAACAGTCAGAAGTGAAGAAAGTAAAAGAAATAGAAGAGAAGAAATCAATGGAAAAAGCAGCAGAAAAACTAGGAGTTTCTACTGAGGGGAAAACAAAAGAAGAGGTTACGAAAGAAGTAAATACCGCTAGATTTGAGAAGCGTCATGATTTATTAATTGAGCACGCTAAGCAACTTGGAATTGATACAGAGGGGAAAAAAGATGAAGAAATTATTTTAGAAATTGGAAAGATACAGCATGGAAAGTAGAACAACTTATCGTATGATAAGTTGTTCTTTTTTAAGAACTATTTGATTTTAAAATAATTGACAGTCATTCGGATTTAATGTTAACTATATTTATAAACAAGTTAACATTAGGGGTGACAGTTGTGACAATAAATAGTAGAACGATTGAAAAATCATCTTATACATATGAAGAATTAGCAGAGAAAAATAAAGCTTACGTATGGCACCCATTTACACAAATGAAAGATTATTTAGAAGAAGATCCTGTCATTATTGAACGTGGAGAGGGAAGAAAACTATACGATGTAAATGGTAATGAATATTGGGATGGTGTTTCATCTATATGGTTAAATGTTCACGGACATCAAGTACCGGAATTAGATGAAGCAATTCGTGAGCAATTAAATAAAATTGCTCATTCTACTATGTTAGGACTTGCTAACGTTCCATCTATTTTATTAGCAGAAAAAATTATTGAGGTTGTACCAGATGGATTGAAGAAGGTATTCTATTCTGATTCAGGTTCTACCGCTGTTGAAATTGCAATTAAGATGGCTTTCCAATATTGGCAGCATAAAGGGAAAACAAAGAAACAAAGATTCGTTACATTAAAAGAAGCATATCACGGTGATACAATTGGAGCTGTTTCAGTAGGAGCAATAGACTTGTTTCACCAAGTGTATAGTTCGCTCTTATTTGATGCGATTAAAATGCCGTATCCATATACATATCGTTCTCCTTACGGAAATAATAAGGAGGAAATTGTAAAAAGCCATTTAGAAGAAATGGAAGAATTGTTGAAAGAAAAGCATGAAGAAGTAGCTGCCATCATTGTAGAGCCATTAATGCAAGGTGCTGGCGGAATGATTACAATGCCAAAAGGATATTTAAAAGGACTGCGCGATTTATGTACAAAGTACAATGTATTATTTATTACAGATGAGGTAGCGACTGGATTTGGGCGTACAGGGAAAATGTTTGCGTGTGAACATGAAAATGTGACGCCAGACATTTTAACTGCTGGGAAAGGTTTAACAGGTGGATATTTACCAATTGCAGTTACGGTAACGACAGATGAAATATATAATGCCTTCTTAGGAGAATATGAAGAACAAAAAACATTTTTCCATGGACATAGCTACACAGGTAATCCGTTAGGGTGTGCCGTAGCAATCGCGAATCTAGAACTATATGAAAAAACAAATTTAATAGAAGAAGTGGCACGTAAAACGGATTATGTGACAGCGCAATTAGAAAAGCTCTTTGTGTATAAACATGTAGGTGATATTCGTCAGTGCGGATTAATGGTTGGTATTGAGCTTGTGAAGAATAAGGAAACGAAAGAAGCGTTTGACTGGACAGAAAGAGTCGGTGTTCAAGTATGTAAACGCTCAAGAGAGCTGGGTATGATTTTACGACCGCTAGGTAACACGATTGTATTTATGCCACCACTTGCTTCTACTTTTGAAGAGATTGATGATATGTTACGCATTTTATATAAGGCAATCTCAGATGTTACGGAGGGAGAATAATGAGTGGTTTTTTCATAACAGCAACTGATACTGAAGTTGGAAAAACAGTAGTTGCAGGTGCTATAGCAGGTGTATTTAGAGAATTAGGATATAACGTAGGGGTATATAAACCGTTACAAAGTGGGCATGTTGCATCAAACCCTGAGGGAGATGCGGCAAGGTTAAAAGTACTATCAGGTGTACCGACACAAGAAAATGAAATTTGCCCTTATTCTATTGAAGAACCACTTGCTCCGAGACTTGCCATGAAAAGAGCTGGAAGAGTAGTAAAGTTAAAAGAAATTACTGATTACTATAATGAACTATTAAAAGAGTTTAATAGCTTATTTGTAGAAGGAGCAGGTGGGCTTGCTGTCCCATATACAGAAGATGCTTTAGTAATAGATTTTGCAACAGAATTACAGTTGCCTCTTATTGTAGTAGCTCGTCCTACATTAGGAACAGTAAATCATACAGTGTTAACGATTGCTTACGCAAAGGCGCATGGCTTAACCGTAGCGGGTGTCATTTTATCAGGTTGCAAAGAATGTGAAATGGAAAGAGTGCAAGAAAATAAAGAGATGATTGAAGAGCTGAGCGGGGTACCAGTTTTAGGATTATTACCATTCTTTGAAGGTGAGTTTACGAAAGAAGAAGTATTGGAATCTGCAAAAGAATATATTATGATTTCAAAATTAGAGGAGTTTATCCAAAATGAATCAAACGTGGCGGGCGCATCTTCAATCTAAATTACAACAATTACATGAGCAAGGGCAGTATCGAAATTTATATGTAACAGAGAAGGCAGAAGAGACTTGGCTTATTCGAGATAAAAAAAGGATGTTAAATTTAGCGTCAAATAATTATTTAGGGTTAGCTGGAGATGAAAGGTTAAAAGAAGCTGCTATTGCCTGTACAAAAAGATGTGGAACTGGAGCGACTGCCTCTCGTCTCGTTGTAGGAAATCATCCATTATATGAAGAGGTTGAGAGAAGCATATGTGACTGGAAAGGTACTGAAAGAGCTTTAATTGTAAATAGTGGGTATACGGCAAATATAGGTACCATATCTTCTTTAGCCTCTCGGCACGATATTGTTTTTAGTGATAAGTTAAATCACGCAAGTATTGTTGATGGAATCATATTAAGCGGGGCAGAGCATAAAAGGTATCGTCATAATGATTTGGATCATTTAGAGAAGCTGTTGAAAACAGCGTCACCTGAAAAGCGGAAATTAATCGTAACTGATACCATTTTTAGTATGGATGGTGACACTGCTTATTTGAGAGATTTAGTACAGCTGAAAGAGAAATACGGGGCAATCATTATAGTCGATGAAGCACATGCGAGTGGAATATATGGAATCGGCGGAGCTGGGTTATCTCATATAGAAAAAAATCTTGCTCAAAAAATTGATATACATATGGGGACGTTTAGCAAGGCTTTAGGGTGTTATGGTGCGTATTTGACAGGTGATGAAATTTATATAGAGTATTTACAAAATATGATGAGAAGCTTTATTTTTACTACAGCTTTACCACCAAGTACGTTAGGAGCAGTGCAAAAAGCAATTGAAATTGTAAAAGAAGATAACGAAAGAAGAGAGAACCTTATAGCAAACGGAGAATACTTCAGAACTAAATTAAGGGATGCTGGTTTTGATATTGGGAATAGTTCAACTCATATTGTACCGATTGTAGTCGGTTCAAATGAACATGCTTTACGATTTAGTAAAAGGTTGCAAGAGGCAGGGATTGCGGCTATTGCAATTCGTCCGCCAACTGTGCCGGTTCATAGCTCTCGAATTCGCTTTGCAGTTACATCGCAACATACAATAGATGATTTAAAATGGGCTATTGATCGAATTATTCACATTGCGAAAGAAGAGGAGATTTTCGTATGAACGAGCTAAAGATTATTTTTATCCCAGGATGGGGAATGGAAGAGAATATTTGGGATTTAGTATTTCCGTATTTTAAAGGATACCCTGTTCAAAGCATAGATTGGCGTAATGTGAAAGAACGAAGTGAATTTGCGGAACGAATTGTAGATGTAGCGCATAATGACAACGTAATTTTAGTTGGATGGTCACTAGGAGCGTTAGCAGCAGTTGAAGCTTATAAAAAGATTCAGGCAAAAGGCATCGTATTAATTGGTGGTACTGCTAAATTTACAAATACGAGCGACTACAGTAACGGATGGAATGCTTTGCATGTAGAACGGCTGAAAAGGAATTTGGCGAGAAGGAAAGAAGATACGCTCAAGCGGTTTTATGAAAATATGTTTACGAAAGATGAGCTAAAAGAGAATAAAAACTTTGAAGACATTGTAGAACGTTTTAAAGGTGATTCTATTCAGTCTTTACAACTAGGTTTGGATTATTTAATAGAAACAGATATGAGAGAAGAACTAAAAGAAATTAAAGTACCTATACTACTTATTCACGGAGAACAGGATGTAATATGCCCATTGTCTGCGGCACGTAGTATGACGGAGAATAGCAGCAGCGAGCTGAAAGTAGTAAGTGATGCAGGGCATGCGTTATGTGTGAAGAATTTTGAATATTGCGCAAATGAGATAATTCAATTTATAGAGGGGATACGACATGATCAACAAAACGTTACTACAAAAACGGTTTAATGGGGCAGCCGTATCTTACGATCGATATGCAAATGTACAAAAAAAGATGGCACATTCATTACTTTCAATCTTAAAGGAACGATATAGTGAAACGGCATCAATACGTATTTTAGAACTGGGGTGCGGGACGGGGTATGTAACAGAGCAATTATCAAAGTTATTTCCGAAAGCACATATTACAGCAGTTGATTTTGCTGAAAGTATGATTGCAATTGCGCAAACTAGACAAAATGTAAAAAATGTAACGTTTCACTGTGAAGATATTGAGCGATTACGATTAGAAGAATCATATGATGTCATTATTTCAAATGCTACATTTCAATGGTTAAATAATTTACAACAAGTGTTAAGAAATTTATTTCAACATTTGTCTATAGATGGGATATTACTCTTTTCAACGTTTGGACATGAAACATTTCAAGAATTGCATGCTTCGTTCCAACGTGCGAAAGAAGAAAGAAATATAAAAAATGAAACATCGATTGGTCAACGTTTTTATTCGAAAGATCAGTTGCTTCATATATGCAAGATAGAAACAGGGGATGTGCATGTTTCTGAAACATGTTACATAGAGAGTTTTACAGAAGTTAAGGAATTTCTACATTCTATTCGAAAAGTAGGAGCGACTAATAGCAATGAAGGATCATATTGTCAAAGTCCCTCACTCTTTCGTGCGATGCTGCGCATATACGAAAGAGACTTCACGGGAAATGAAGGGATAATGGCAACGTATCATGCTTTATTTATGCATATAACAAAAGAGGGGAAGAGATGAAATGAAACAAGTACAAACAAAAAGGGATTGGAAAAAACTTGCATACGACGTAGTGGAAGAGAAGATGATTACGAAAGAAGATGCAATAGCGATATTAGAAGCTGATGATACAGAAGTTCTAGAAATTATGAATGCAGCTTACATCATTCGTCATCATCACTTTGGTAAGAAAGTAAAATTGAATATGATTATTAATACGAAATCTGGATTATGTCCTGAAGATTGTGGATATTGCTCACAGTCTATTATTTCAGAAGCACCGATTGATAAATATGCATGGTTAACGCAGGAGAAGATTGTAGAAGGGGCACATGAAGCAATACGCCGTAAAGCAGGTACATATTGTATTGTAGCGTCTGGTCGTCGTCCGACGGATAAAGAGGTAAATCACGTAATTGGAGCAGTTAAGGAAATTCGTGAAACGACAGACTTGAAGATTTGTTGTTGTTTAGGTTTCTTAAATGAAGATCAAGCAGGACGTTTAGCGGAAGCGGGCGTGCATCGTTATAACCACAACTTAAATACACATGAAAATAATTACGATAGTATTTGTTCAACTCATACGTATGATGATCGTGTTGATACAGTTCAAAAAGCGAAACAAGCGGGCATTTCTCCATGCTCTGGAGCGATTTTTGGCATGGGAGAAACAATTGAAGAGCGTGCTGAAATTGCATTTGAATTACAACGTATAGATGCAGATTCTATCCCTTGTAATTTCCTTGTTGCTGTAAAGGGAACACCTCTTGAAGGGCAAAAAGAGTTAACGCCAGTAGAATGTTTAAAAGTACTGGCAATGATGCGTTTTGTAAACCCGACAAAAGAAATTCGTATTTCAGGAGGACGTGAAATCAATTTACGTTCTGTACAGCCAATCGGTTTATTTGCAGCAAATTCTATTTTTGTCGGGGACTACTTAACGACAGCTGGACAAGAGCCGACTGCAGACTGGGGTATGATTGCAGATTTAGGATTTGAGATTGAAGAGTGTGCATTATAAGATAGATGAAAAAGCAAACTTGTAAAAGGGTTTGCTTTTTTTGTAAATAAAATGTAATAAATAGTTGTGAACGCTTGATATTATTGGTTTTTGAGCGGAAAAAAGAATTTTTGTGGACGAATTTTCCAAGCCCTAGTTGTACATAGTAAATATGTAATTTATATTGGGTTGGAGGATTTTACATGTACAAATACATATTAGCGATTATGACTTGTTTAATTTTAATAAAAGCAATAAGTTCTGATCCAGTTAAGGCTGCTGAAAATCCTGAACAAAAAGAGATGCAACAAAGAATCGAACAACACTTTCGAACGAAAGCTGAACATTTTGGATTGAAAACGGAAGGAAAAGATTTAAAGGAAGTTAGAAAAGAAATTACTATTATAGAAGAAGCGAAAAAAAGAGAGAATGTATGGAGAACAGCACAAGCTCTTCATATAAAAACAGAAGGAAAAACGATGAATGAATTAATAAAAGATGTACAAAAAAAGGTGAAAAAATAAAAAGAGGCCGAAGCCTCTTTTTTTATGCCCATTGTTTTGATAAGTGAGCCATTTCAATTGCAGCAACAGCTGATTCATATCCTTTATTACCAGCTTTCGTACCTGCGCGTTCAATCGCTTGTTCAATTGTTTCTGTCGTTAATACGCCGAAAATAACTGGGATGTCCATTTGTAGTGATAAAGACGCAACACCTTTTGCTACTTCATTACAAACGTAATCGTAGTGAGTTGTAGCACCTCGGATTACAGTACCTAATGTAATAACAGCATCATACTTTCCGCTACTAGCCATCTTTTTAGCGATTAAAGGAATTTCAAATGCACCAGGAACCCAAGCAACATCAATATCATTTTCTTCTACACCGTGACGCTTTAATCCGTCTAAAGCGCCGCCAAGTAACTTACTTGTAATAAATTCGTTAAAACGTCCAACAACAACTCCAACTTTTAATCCTGTACCAACTAAATGACCTTCGAATACCATAATAAATCTCTCCTTTAATTATAAGTTTAGTAAGTGTCCTAATTTGTTTACTTTCGTTTGTAAATACGATTTATTCTCTTCTTTTGCTGGCATTTGCAACGGTACACGCTCGACTACTTCTAAATCGTAACCTTGTAAGCCAGCAATTTTTCTTGGGTTATTCGTTAATAATCGTAAACTTTGTAAACCTAAATCTTTTAATATTTGTGCTCCGATACCGTAATCACGAAGATCAGCAGGGAAGCCGAGTTTTTCATTTGCTTCTACAGTATCGAATCCTTCTTCTTGTAATTTATAAGCACGAAGCTTATTAAGAAGCCCAATGCCTCTTCCTTCTTGTCTCATATAAAGAAGAACACCTTTTCCTTCACGCTCAATTTGAGCAAGTGCTGCATGGAGTTGTGGTCCGCAATCGCAGCGATGTGAACCGAATACATCTCCTGTTAAGCATTCAGAATGAACACGCACAAGTACCGGTTCACCTATTGAAATATCACCTTTTACAAGTGCGATATGTTCTTTCGTATCTAATGAGTTAGAATAGCCAATTGCGTGGAAAGTACCGAAATCTGTAGGTAATGTAATTTCCACCTCTCTCGTCACAAGTGTTTCATGATGGCGGCGGTAAGCAATTAAATCTTCTATTGTAATCATTTTTATATCAAATTGTTTTGCGCATTCTATTAAATCAGGTACACGTGCCATCGTGCCGTCCTCATTTATAATCTCGCAAATAACTCCAGCTGGTTCGGCACCGCATAGCTTCGCTAAATCAACAGCAGCTTCTGTATGACCTGCACGACGCAGGACACCGCCTTCTTTCGCAATTAATGGAAAGATATGTCCAGGTCGATTGAAATCAGCGCCTTTTGATGCGGGGTTTAACAATTCTTGTATCGTAGTTGCACGTTCGTGAGCGCTAATCCCTGTTGTTGTAGAAACATGGTCAATGCTCACTGTAAACGCAGTATGATGTGAATCTGTATTATGAGATACCATTGGTTCTAATTGTAGACGTTCTGCGTACCCTGCTGTAATCGGTACACAAACGAGACCACGGCCATGTGTAATCATAAAATTAATTGTTTCTGGTGTAATGTACTCTGCTAAAGCAATAAAATCGCCTTCATTTTCTCGGTTTTCATCATCACATACGATAACGACTTTACCTTGTTTTAAATCTTCTAGAGCTTCTTCAATACGATGAAACATTATGCTTCCCCCTTATAGAAATCCGTTTTCTTGTAAAAAGCTTTCAGTCATTGAACCTACTCGTTTTGTAGGTTTAGTAATAAAGCGTTCGATATATTTACCAATCATGTCACACTCAATGTTTACGATATCTCCGGCATTTTTTTCTCCAATGACAGATTCGCTTACTGTGTGCGGGATGAGTGAAATCGTTATGGAAGATTCGTCTATATCAAATATCGTTAAACTCGTTCCATCAACAGCAATGGATCCTTTATGCAAACAATAGCGCAGCAGTTCATCAGAAATTGCTATTTTGTAATAGACGGCATTGTAATGTTGTTTTTTATTTAAAATCGTTCCGATGCCATCAATATGTCCTGAAACGAAATGTCCACCGAATCGTCCGTTTGCAGCCATTGCTCGCTCTAAATTTACTTTAGAGTGCGGTTTAAGCATGCGAAGTGATGTCGACTGCATCGTTTCAGGCATTGCATCAACTGTAAATGAATTAGTTGTAAAGCTTGTTACAGTTAAGCAAATACCGTTCACCGCGATACTATCACCTAAGTGAACATCTGATAAAATTTTCTTTGCATGAATCGTTAATTTCATCGCTTCTCCGCTTTGTTGCATGTTTGCTATCGTTCCTAATTCGTCTACAATTCCTGTAAACATTCCGTCACCTCGTTTCGGGCATTCGCAACAATTTTTATATCATCACCAATTTGTTTCATCTCTTGAATTTTCAAGGAAAGCGCATCTTGTAATTTTGAAAAACCATTTCCTCCAAATAAAGTAGGAGCATCTTTCCCACCAATTAATTTCGGGCTTATATAGGTTACAATTTCATTAAAATTGTTTGTTTTTAAGAAACTTGCATGAATCGATTGGCCACCTTCAACGAATAGAGAAAGAATTTGTTTTTCTCCAAGAAAGGAAAGAAGGTCCTCAATTTCTATATGCTTCGTTTCCATTTGGAATATAGCTATATTTTTAGATTCATAAGAAGATATCTTCTCTTTCTTTACATCCTTACCGACAATAATCCATGTCGGTGCTAAACCATCTGTTATAACATGAGAAGATGGTGGTGTTCGTAAATGGGTATCTAAAACAACGCGAATAGGATGTTTCCCACCATTTGGAATTCTTGTTGTTAAATGAGGATTATCAGCTATAACTGTATTCACTCCAACAAGAATTGCATCATGTATATGGCGATATTGGTGAACATCAGCACGTGCTTCTTCACCTGTAATCCACTTACTTTCACCAGTTACAGTTGCTGTTTTTCCATCTAAGCTCATCGCTGTTTTGATTGTTACAAAAGGGCGTTTCGTTTTCATGTAGTGAAAAAAGTAGCGATTTAATAAAACTGCTTCTGCTTCAAGAACACCGGTAGTTACTTCAATTCTAGCTTCCTCTAATCTTCTTTTTCCGTTACCAGAAACGAGCGGATTACAATCGAGAGTAGCAATTACAACACGCTTAACTCCTTTTTCGATGAGCAATTCACAACAAGGTGGTGTTTTTCCAAAGTGGCTACACGGTTCCAGTGTTACATAAACGGTAGCGTCTTTGGCGTTCTGACCAGCCATTTGAAGGGCATGAACTTCTGCGTGTTCTTCACCAGCCCGTAAATGAGCCCCCATACCAACGATGTTTCCATCTTTTACAACAACAGCACCAACCATAGGATTTGGACTTGTTTGTCCTGATGTTCCTTCTGCTAACTGCAGGGCAATCCTCATATATTCTTGATCTGTCATTTTCTTCACCTCTCCTAAAAAAATCAAAAAACCCCAAGGATTTAATATCCTTGGGGTTTGGGAGACGTGATTTCTAGAAATATAGTTTGAATACGAAAGCATAGGAAAGAAACCTAACGATAATTGATATTTCTGCATAAGGAAAAAACCTAGCAAAATATCGAATTTTTAAACGCTAGTTGTCTCTTTTTATTTCAGTATAAAAAATAAGTATAGAAAATTAAACATATATAAAGAATCAAAATGAATCTTTAAAAATATGCATACTGAAATAAAAGTGTATTCACTATATAAAAAACTAGAAACATATCCTTCTCCCATCCAGACTATACTGTCGGCCCTAGAGTTTCACTAGATCCACCGTTTTCGAGTTGAAAACGGGTCACGGACTTAGAAGTTTTCACTTCATCACCGCCGGTTGGGAATTTCACCCGACCCCGAAGGATGCTGTTTGCTCAAATTATAGCACAAAAAAAATAAAAGGCTAGTAAAAAATATTCGAATGTGAAGAATTGTGTGAAAATATATGCAGGCTGGAATGGAAATAAAAGTATTAGAAATGTTGTAAGGAGAAGGGATATAACGGAGTTGCTAAAAAGAAAAAACATGCACAAAAAAATGTGCATGTCACATGTAAATTTATTCTGCCTCTGGTGCTCTAACAACAGACTCGAATTTACCTTTATGCGAAGCGTCGCAATAAGGCATATTTTTTGATAAACCACAACGGCATAAAGAAAATGCCGGTTTTGCTGGGAATACATTCCCTTGTGAGTCGACTAATTCCACGTCCCCTGTAACGCGAAAAGAGCCATTATCATTTACTTTAATTTGTACTTTTGCCAACGTTATCCCTCCTTCCCAAACGCTTAATTTCATCATATAATCAAGGGAAGTGCTTGGCAATATAAAGTGAAACTTTAATTAGTGGGGGAGGCATCCCCCACTAATTATTATTTGAACCAATCGGGCTTTTAGGGGCAGTTAATCTCCCGCCTAACTTCTTTGTTTCAGCCGAATTTTGAGGTGGGAGTTTTACTGCCCACAAATAGCGGGGAAAAAAGAGCACTTTGTTTGAGAAAGAAGAGAGTGTTATAATAGTTTTCATAACTGACTAGAGTAAGGTGACGAGAGATGGATAAACAATTACATACATTACGAAACATTGCAAATGAGCGCACGTGGGCATCATTTTTGAATGATAATCATCCATATAGTTTGTTACATTGGTCCATTGCAGGTGTAGGGCAAGAGGTAAAGGATGTTTGGTTACTTCAAGATGAAGTAACATTTCAAACGACAGAATTTCCAACGTTAGATGATGCAATGCAATGGATTTCTGAAAATATGGAACAAGTTACAGACGTTTTAGCGCAATAAAAAAACAGGCTTATGCAAGCCTGTTTTTTGTTTCTTTCACATATGTGTTTAAAAATTGATCGATGGCTGCTTCGTACTCTTCTTTATTTTCGTTATAAGAGCAAGCGTGTGCACCGTGTTCTGCAATATAAAGTTGCTTATTATTTTCTTTCGCTTCATATAACGCTTTTGTCATATCAGCTAAAATATAGTCGTCATCTTTACTATGAATAAAGAGAACGGGATTGTTAATGTTTTTTATACAGTCGATTGGTGAAACTTCACGAATTGTATAACCGTCACGAACTTTTAAAAATGCGTTTGCTAAAGGTAATAAAGGCCATTTTGGTAAATGGAATTCAACCTTTAAACGGTGCTGTAATTGTCCGTGAAAATCAGAGAAAGGACAATCTGCAATATAGAAATCAGCGCCATCTTCTACAAGTCCTGCGTATTGAAGAATTGTTGCGGCTCCCATAGATTCACCATGAATACCAAGTGTAATATTGGTTCCAAAACGGTTTTTTAGCCAGTCAACTACGGATTTCAAATCATGCTTTTCATAGTATCCATAGCTTGTTGTTTTTCCGCCAGTTTTACCATGACGACGATGATCGTAAATGAGGACATTATATCCCCTTTTTAAGAATAAGTTTGCATATTTTACAGAGTTTATTTTATTTACAGTTACACCGTGGCAAAAAACCATAAACTTATTGGAATGACCAGCAGGAATGTAATATCCGTGAAGGTCGTATCCGAATTGTGAAGGGATATGAATTTCTTCTTTATGAAGAGCATCAAAATCCTCTATACGAAAATGTTTTTTCGTTTCTCTTTCGAGTACTTCTTCCTCTGTTTTTTTCTTTAAGTACATCACTTTATTTGTAAAGAAAATCCCAAGGGCAGTTATTGCACCTAGTATAGTAAACAATGCTGCAAAAAAACGTTTCATACTTTACCTCATCCTCCAAATACCGTTACATGTGATACACTTATATTGTATCACAATGATATAAAAGGGGAGAAATAGGAAATGCTGCATATACAAAAAATTACGCCAGCGATGAAAGAAACAATCCGAATGTTCATGTGTAAGAACTGGGGAAGTTCATTGATGGTTTCACGTGGTAAGGGACATCAGTTAGAAGAGTTGCCAGGATTTGTTGCGCTCTCAGATGACAGAATAATCGGAATTATAACGTATGAAGTCACCGGAAATATGTGTGAAATTGTATCGCTAGATAGCTTTGAAGAAAGAAAAGGAATAGGGACGAAACTTGTGGATTGTGTATTACAAGTTGCAGAAGAAGAGCGGTGCAGACAGGTTTGGCTTATTACAACAAATGATAATATGAATGCGTTACGATTTTACCAAAAACGTAATTTTGTAATGACTAATTTATATGTGAATGCGGTAGAGGAGGCACGAAAAATAAAGAAAGAAATTCCACGTATTGGATATGATAATATCCCAATTTTACATGAAATTCAGTTGGAGTATCATTTAGTTAAAAGATGTAACAATTTTCAGAAATATGAGTTATTAATCTTGACGGATAGTGTAATTTAGGTTACCGTAAAATTGTAATCTATTACCATATTAAGGGGTGACGATGTGGCAACTATACGTGATGTTGCAAAATTGGCAGGTGTTTCAGTCGCAACCGTTTCACGAGTTATTAATGAAAAAGGATACGTTCATGAGGACACAGTAAAACAAGTAAAGGAAGCAATTGAAGAATTACGTTATAGGCCAAACAGTGCAGCGAAGCCACTATTTAAAGAGAATTCAACGATAATTGCATTACTTGTAGATAATTTATGTAACCAATCAAACATCACTTTGCTACATTGTATTGAGGAAATAGCATATAAAGAAGGCTATCAAATCATTATTTGTAATATAGAGAATAAAGATAGATACATACATATGCTGAAGCAAAATAACATTGCAGGTGTTATTTTGACGAGAGCAGTTTTTAAAAGTGTAGGAGAAATTCCATTTCCGTTTGTTGTGATCGATGAGCAACAATCACATAGAAATTATTATGAAAGTGGACAGAGAGCTGTTTCTTTATTAAAAGAGAAAGGGTGTCACTTTCTTGCATATTTCGGTGAGGGAGAAGAAAGTGAAGAAATGGAAGATTATATAGCAGGGTTTTTAGACGCTGTTTGGGATGAAGGAATCTCTTATCGAGAAGAATGTGTACAAGGGTATACAAATAAACAATTTATTACATTATTGCAAAACAATCCGTATATAGATGGAATTGTAACCTCAAGTGATCAGATTGCTATTGAGTTAATTCGGTCAGCGAGATTTCTAAATATACATATACCAGATAAATTAAAAATTGTTGGACCTAATGGGAGCATAGAGTGTGAATGGATAGGTTCATCACTACCGGCAATTGAAAGCTATGTCAAAGATAATGGAAAATTAGCTTTTCAACAATTAAAAGGAAAAATAAAAAAGTAAAAGGTGCGTTTTATACGCACCTTTTTATAATGTAATTGCGGCAATAAAACCAAATATAAGTAACGGTATATTGTAATGTATAAAAGTGGGTACACATGTATCCCATATATGATGGTGCTGACCATCAGCATTTAAACCGGATGTTGGTCCAAGGGTACTATCCGATGCTGGAGATCCTGCGTCACCTAGCGCTCCGGCTGTACCGATAATAGCAATTGTGGCCATTGGACTAAATCCAAGCTGAATGCAAAGAGGTACAAAAATGGTTGTTAAGATAGGGATGGTTGAAAAGGATGAACCAATTCCCATCGTAACGAGAAGTCCAATAACGAGCATAAGAAATGCAGCGAGTGGTTTATTATTTCCGATTATATGTGCACTCGTTTGCACCAGAGATTCAACATGTCCTGTTTTTCGAAGAACAGCGCCGAATCCAGCGGCAGCAATCATAACAAAGCCAATAAAGGACATCATACGCATTCCGCTTGTTAATATCGCATCTGCTTCTTTAAGTGGTAGACTGCCGCTAACCGATAAGACGATAATACCTGCTAAAGCACCAAAAATCATTGATTCTGTTGTTAATTGAACAGTTAATGTAGCAATGATAGATAATAACCCGAAAGTAATGCTACGTTTTGTATAGGGAACGATTTCATTTTCGGTAGTATGAATTTGTTCTGTTTCATACGTACGAGGTTTTCGGTACGTAATGAATACCGCTACACATAATCCAATAATCATACCAATTGCTGGAATAGTCATTGCTTTTGGAATAAGTGTGACATCAAATGTAAGGCCGCTTTGCGCAGCGTTGGTTTGTAATACGTCATGATAAATTTTTCCGAATCCTGCAGGGATCCACATATAAGGAGTAATCAATCCAAATGTAATAATACATGTGACAAGTCTGCGATCCACTTTCAGCTCATTTAATACTTTTAAAAGTGCTGGAATTAAGATGGGGATGAAAGCAATGTGAACAGGAATCACATTTTGTGAGAAACAAGCCATCGTTAAAATAATGAATAAAATAAGTATTTTAGAATAAACTTGTTTTTTCGTGTCTTGTTCATTGCCAATCCATTTTAATGCAGTTTGAATCATAGCATCTGGAAGTCCTGTTTTGGAAAGGGAAATAGCGAAACCACCAAGCATTGCATAACTTAAAGCGATTGGAGCACTGTTTCCAAGACCAGTTGTAAAAGTGTTAATCGTTTCTGAAATACCGAGTCCGCCGATAATTCCGCCTGTTAAAGCTCCAACAATGATGGCGACAATGACCTGGACACGTAACAAACTAAGCAATAGCATAATTGCTACTGCGACGAGTACAGCGTTCATAATAAATGTAATCTCCCTAAATTTTTATTCTGTTAAGACAAGTAAATATGAAACATTTTGCGATGTTTATACATACTTGCGACATATTATTATAAAATGTTTTCTATGAAATGTAAAAGAGCCTTTTGTTACTAATGCTGAAAAGCTAGCTCTTGTTTAATTGATTGCAAAGAATTAGCGAATAATTCTGGTTCTTCTAAATCAGGAGAATGTGCTGAATTTGGGAACCAAATCATCTTTTTTATAGGCGCTTCAATAAGATCGCAATATTCCTGAACGAGTGCATAAGGAGTTTGATAATCATAGCGACCAGAACAAAAATAAACTGGAATAGATAAACTTGAGATAGAAGAAAAGAAATCGATTGTCAGCATTTCTTCCCATAAAATTCCAGATTTTAAATTTCCTACGAGAAACTTGAACCAATCTAATAGCGTATACTCAGGAGAAAAGAACCCTTTTCGTATGAAAGAAAAGGAAGATCCGTTTTGGATTGCGCCTCCAAATGTGCCAAGCCACTTTCTTTGAATAATGAGACGTCTCGTATCTAAAAATGGTGGTTTGCCTAATTTTAAAAGGGAAGCTAATGCTTTTTTATGATCATGTTTTTTTGCAGAATGAATTAAATGTTGATATAGCAATTCTTCATTTTGTTTCATATGTACAATTTGCCCAATACCGATGTAAGCCTCGATATACTTTGGATATTGATGTGCTATGTTAAGCCCAATAATACTTCCCCAAGAATGACCAGCGAGAAATAGTTTTTGTTTGTTGAACCTTTTAAGTACATATTGAATCACTTCTTTTGCATCGGAAACGAATTGTTCAATTGTGAAATTTGCTCCGAAATCTTTCATTGAAAAGGATTTACCAGCCCCGCGCTGATCCCAATTAATAACAATAAATTGCTTCTCTAATTCTTTTTGAAAATGGCGAATAAATCCAATTTGTGCCATCCCAGGTCCGCCGTGACAGCATAATAAAATAGGTTGCTCTACGTTTTGTCCACGCATAAGGAGAGTTTGTTTTCGATTATTTATCATAACGCTTTCTATCGTAGCGATACTATTAGGAATGAGTTGTTTGTTTTCGTTATAGAACTGAGGGGTGTAGCTACGAAAAAGCATATTGAAAACCTCCTTTTGTGAAATCGTATGAATCGCACAGGCTATTCATTTTGCATATACTGTTAGAAAATCATTGTAACATACCATACTAGTGTCATTTCAACACGGGAGGAGGGAAATTGTGACGATTGGAGAAATTATAGATGGTTTAAACAGACGTGAATCCATCGCTATTATAGCAAAACGTCTTGAAATAAGCCCGTATACATTATCGAAGAAATTAAGATTGATTGGATACGAATATGATGGAGAGCAGAAGAAACGTATTTTTGTAGGAGATGGAGAAGAACCACGTCACTTACAACTCCAAGAAGCGACCGCCCTTCAATATGAGAAAACAGATTATCAATTATTAATTTACGAGCAATTACAAAGCATTTATGAGTTACTAAGAAAAAGAGGCGAAGTAATTGCACCAATTATGAGTAAGAGTACAGAGAAAAAGAGACGAACCTTTTCTATTAATACAGAAATATTAGCAAGATTGGACCTTATATCAGAATCGAAAGGAATTCAAAAGTCTAAACTTGTAGAAGAGGCGTTGCAACAATTTTTACAGCAATATGAAGTTGACAAAACATCACATTTTGATAACTAAAGAAAAGGATACTATGTTCATTGGAAGAACGAGTATCCTTTTTGTGATGTATATTACGTATAAAATAGAGGATCAGTACAAATCCTTTATGGCGTGAAAAATAAAATTTATTATTAGAGAAACACTTAATTTACTTTTTGAATTCTTCCATCAATAACTGGCTGAATTGGTTCTTTTAATTGTTTTACGTAATCGACTAACGCTTCAAAGTCGTTTGCACCAGTTTCTGCATTTTTACCATTTTTAAATGATACGAATCCGTCACCGCCAGAAGCTAAGAAGGCATTTGCAACTACGCTATACGTTTTAGATGGAGATAATTCTTCTCCGTTTGTTAAACGTATATTTGTAACTTTTTCACCGTTTGTTTTATTTGCATCCCACGTATATTGAATACCTGAAATTTGAAGCATTCTTGTTGTTCCTTTTTGCCATTGCTGATTTAAAATATCGCGAATGTCTTGACCTGTTAAATCTACTTTAATCAATTGATTTCCAAAAGGTTGAATGCCGTATAACTCACCCCACGTAATATCACCAGCATCTAAGTCATTACGAATGCCACCAGGATTCATGAGGGCGATTTGAGTTTGCATCGTTTGACGCTGAGCATCGGCAACTAAATTTCCAAGAGTGGACTCACCAGCATCATTTTGTTTACGGTCGATAGGTGCTGTAGATTTTCCGACCACTTCATTTACAAGTGGTGCGATTTTTTCTTTATATTGATCTAGTTTTTTCTTTACTTGTTTATCAGGTTCTACACCTTCATGATACGTTGTAACAACTTCAGCTTTTTTCTTTACAATATCCTTTGTTTTACGATCAATTGTTACATCCACGTCTGAGAAAGCCGTTCCGTATGAATTTGCTTGGACAATTAGTTTATTATTTACTGTACCATTTACATACGTATGACTATGTCCACCGAAAATAACATCAACTTCTGGGTCTGTTTCATTTGCAATTCGAGTAAGATCGCCATTTGTTACCCCAGACTCATCGGTTGTTCCACCGACATGAGCAAGAACGACGATCGATTTAACGCCGAGGCGTTTTAATTGTTGTGTTGATTTATTAATTGCTTCTACTTCATCAGTAATTTGTACATTTTTAAGCATCGTAGGCATAACAACATTTGGTGTATCAGTCGTAACAACACCAATGAATCCAACAGGAACACCATCTACCATTTTTACAGTAAATGGTGGTAAAAATAAGCGGCCAGTTGATTTGTTATAGAAGTTAGCAGCTACATAGGGGAAGTTAGCCCCTTTGAAATTCCCTGTTTTTTCATGATATCCACCGTAAATGAGGCGTTTCATTTCATCAATGCCTTCATCAAATTCATGGTTTCCGATTGTACCAACATCAAATTTTAAATCATTTAAAAATTCAATCGTCGGTTCATCTTGTAATAATGCTGAAACTGGTGGACTAGCTCCGACGATATCACCAGCATGTACGAGAAGTGTATTAGGGTTTTGTTTTTTACGTTCTTTTAAATAAGTAGCTAAGTAATCAGCGCCACCAGCTTCTTTATTATTGATTTTTTTAACAGTATCTAGTTGTCCATGGAGATCATTAATACCAAGCATTTGTACGTCTATGTAGCGGTTTTGTTCAGCTGGATTCTGAGATGGGGGAGCGGCAAATACGCTTGAAAAAGTAATAGTGCTTAAAACAGCAACGGCAGGAATAATTTTTTTCCACATAATATAATTCTCCTCTTTTTATAATCTGACATCATACGACATAATTTTAATAGATTCATAGGATTATAGCTATATAAAAATTTAGTCTTTTCGAAAAATTAACATATTTACAAAAGGTGAATAATAGAGTAAAGACCCTTTTTTATTGTCGATTTCATCGTGTATCTACTATAATGGAGAAAAAAGTAAAAGGTGAGTAGCATGAAGAAAAAGAAACAAAGACAAATGCAAAGACAATCGCAAGTGAATCAACCAAAGAAAGAAACACTTACATTAGGCGATCAATTAAATGATTCACTCATGCAACAATTAAAGAGTAAGAAGAAAGAGTTGCAAGTGAGAGAAGAGGAAAAAGAGGCAGCTGAACTGGAAAGAAAGCGCCAAGAACAAAAAGAACGTGAAAAGAATAAATCATTTGAAGAACTGCTAAGTGAAAGTAACCTTACTTGGAAAGACTTTAAATAATAAAAAAATGATCAGTGAAATACCACTGATCATTTTTTGACGAGCTTGTAAGAAAAGGGGAGTTAGAATGAGAAAAATTGTCGTTGTTCCACATGAAAACCATTGGATTGAAAAATTTCAAATGGAGGCTGAAAGATTAAAATCAGCGATGCCAGAAACGGTGAAAATGCATCATATTGGAAGTACGTCAGTGCCCGGACTGGCAGCTAAACCTATTATTGATATGATCATGGAAGTAGAAAATATCGAAAGAGTAGATGGGTGGAATGAACGATTTATAGAGCTTGGTTACATCGTAAAAGGGGAAAATGGTATTTCAAGACGCCGATATTTTATTCATGGAACTGAGGAAAAACGTTCGTATCATTTACACGTGTTTGAAAAAGGAAATCCAGAGATAGTAAGGCATTTAGCGTTTCGTGATTATATGATGGCTCATTGTGAAGAAGCAGAGGCATATGCAACCTTAAAGAAAGAATTAGCCGAAAAGTATACATATGATGGCACGTTATATACGGAAGGGAAAAATGAGTTTGTGCGCAATGTGGATAAAAAAGCGAAAGAATGGAGAGAAAATAACGTGAATGAATGAGTTCACGTTATTTTTTAGCTATATAAAAGTGTTATGTAAACTGTACGTATGTTTTGACTTTTTGGATGAATATTGTTGAAATAAAGTTATGGCTTATAAATAATGTAACAATGAAAGGGAGACGACTGTGCATATTCCAACAACTACACTTCATAATGGCGTGAAAATGCCGATGATTGGTCTAGGCGTATATAAAGCGAAAGAAGGAGACGAAGTAAAACAAGCAGTAAAAACAGCGTTAGAGGTTGGATACCGTTCGATTGATACAGCGACTGTATATGAAAATGAAAGCGGTGTCGGAGAGGCGATACGTGAATCAGGAATTCCAAGAGAAGACCTATTTATTACAACAAAAGTATGGAACGACGATCAAGGATATGAGGAGACACTAGAGGCGTTTGAAAAGAGTTTAAAAAAATTACAAATGGACTATGTAGATTTATATTTAATACATTGGCCGGTAAGAGGGAAGTATGTTGATACGTACCGAGCTTTAGAGAAATTGTATGAAGAAGGTAAAGTGCGTGCGATTGGTGTTTCTAATTTTCATAAACATCATTTAGAACTATTATTACCAAATTGCAAAGTGAAGCCGATGGTAAACCAAGTGGAACTTCATCCGATGTTGACGCAATTTGAGTTGTGCAATTATTGTCAAGATGAGCAAATTCAAATGGAAGCATGGAGTCCGTTAATGAGGGGCGGAGAAGTATTCCAGCATCCAATCATTCAGGCTATTGCTAACAAATATGAAAAAACACCTGCACAAGTTATATTAAGGTGGGATATTCAAAGCGGGATTGTTACAATTCCTAAATCTGTTACACCATCTCGCATTAAAGAAAACTTTACTATTTTTGATTTTGCACTAACTGAAGAAGAGATACGTCAAATTAACACGTTGAATCGTGATTTACATGTAGGAACGAATCCTGATAAATATGATACGTTATAAAAAAGACTGTCTCTTAATACTGGAGACAGTCTTTTGTTTTATCGGTAATTCGATATTTTTAACGATGCAAAGCATATGTGTCATATTTAACAATCTTTTGAAGTTGTATATATTCTTCTTTTGTTAAAGGTAACTGTTGACTAGCTCGTATATTTTCCTGTAATTGTTGAAGAGAGCTTGCACCAGGTATAACAGCTGCAACAGTCTTATTATGTAAGCAATATTGAATAGCTGTTCCTGTTAAAGAGCGTTCTCCAATCATCTCTTTTACACTTGCTAGAGTTGCATGTAATTCATCGTAAGAATAAGAGAGATAATCCTTTTCCTTTACTCTTTCTATCTTTCTTGCATTATTGTCAGTTAAAATTCCTTTTGCAAGTGGCCCGCGGGCAATGACGCTAATTTGGTGTTCATTTAGAAGGGGGAACCATTCTTCTGGACGACGATTTAAAAGGTTATATTCCATTAGTACACTAACGATGTTTGAGCGTTTTGCATATTCACGAACGACATTTGGGCGTATAGAAGAAATACCGTAATGGCGAATAATACCTTCCTTTTTCAATTCTTCAAAAGCTTCAATTGTTTCATTTATTGGATCTTCAATTGTTCCGCCATGAAGTTGATAAAGGTCAATATAATCAGTTTGAAGTCTACGTAAACTTTCCTTTACTTCAGTCTTTATGTAAGCTTTAGAAGGATCCCAAGACCAGCCATTTTTTTCTTCTGTCCAACGATTTCCAACCTTCGTTGAAAGAACAATTTGGTCTCTTTTCCCCTTCAAGGCTTTTCCAACAAATTCTTCATTTAATCCGTAATCATATAAATCTGCTGTATCAAAAAAATTAATTCCTAAATCGATCGCTTCATCGATAATACGCATAGCTTCTGTTTCAGATGTACCGAGAGACATACAGCCAAGGCCCATTTCTGTAACAAACAAATCTGAGTTTCCTAATTGACGTTTTTTCATAGGTCAACCTCCTTACCTTTATTGTACGAGAGGGAAAAGAGGTTGACAAACGTTTCCTTTTCGCTTCGCATTAACTGCCCGTAAAAGCATGATTAATGTTTCACTTTATTTGCTGTAATCCACTCTTGTACAGTTGTATACTCTTTGCTATATTGCTTTAGCTTATGGCGAATTTGCCATGCTTTTCCGACTAACGTGATGCGATTTGGTAAAATATAAACTTTCATTTCTATCACGCTCCTTTCAATGTGGTAAAATGTATGAAGAAAGAATAGGAAATAGAACAGGGAGATGAAGTAGTATGAGTAATCTTACAGAGAGAACAGTAAAAACTGAGCCGATTTTTGATGGTAGAGTTATAAAAGTTCGTGTTGATGATGTAGTATTACCAAATGGAGAAATGAGTAAACGTGAAATTGTAAATCACCCTGGTGCAGTTGCGATTATTGCTATTACGGATGAGGGGAAAATTGTGCTTGTTGAGCAGTATCGTAAAGCGCTTGAAAAGGCAATTATAGAAATTCCAGCCGGCAAGTTAGAACCCGGTGAAAAACCAGAGGTGACAGCAGTTCGTGAATTAGAAGAGGAAACAGGATATGTATGTGAAAATATGGAGCTCATTACTTCTTTCTATACATCTCCAGGATTCGCAGATGAAATTTTATATGTATATAAAGCGACAGGTTTGACAAAAAAAGAAAATAAAGCTGAGTTAGATGAAGATGAGTTTGTGGAATTGATGGAAGTATCGTTAGAAGAAGCGATTACTCTTATGAAAGATCTTTGTATTCATGATGCGAAGACGATGTTTGCAGTACAATATTTACAATTACAAAAATAAACACTCGCCAAAGGCGAGTGTTTTTTAATTGATTTTTGCATATACACGTGCATCACGTAAGCTACCATCTGGTGCTAGGAAATCATTTTCCATTGTACCTTCTAGAATGAATTCTAGACGTTCTGCTAAGCTACATGCATTTATATTTGTTGCATCAGTACGAATTTCGATTCTTCTAGCGCCTAGTTTATCAAAGGCGAACTGAATTGCACCTTTAACAGCTTCGGTCATATAGCCTTGTTTTGTATAGGCACTATGTAGCCAGAAGTGAAGTGAAAACTTTGGAATATCCCAGTTTTCAGGCTTTAGTGTAATTGCTCCGATGAATGTACCAGATACTTTATCGTATAAGTGAAAATCAAGTGTTTCACGAAGTAAAAACTGTCCGTGAGCTTCGCGAACAATTTCTTCAGCACTTTCTTCTGTCTCAGCGTTAATTGGTATCCACGGTACTAAGTCTTCTAGAGAAGCTTGGATTGCTTCATATACTTCTGCACCATCACCTGGAAATGGTTTACGAACTTGCAAGCGTTCAGTTTGAAATAATGTTGGAAAATCTAATAATAATGGTTTCAAGAGAAATCCCTCCTATTCTCTACTTTTTAGTTTAGCAAAGTAGAGCGGAATTTCAATGTTAATTCGTCATACTTTTTTCTTTCTTTCATACATTTTTAATAAGAGTGTGAACGGAGGGAAGAAAAATGTGGCGAAAAAATTGGCAAGACCGTGTAATGTCTCACATACAGGAAAACTCTTCATTATATATATTTAACGCCGTTTTATTATTGATGGGAGTAATATTCGGAGCCATTCTGGTGAATAGTTTACAAATCAATCAAAAACAAGATTTATCATTTTATTTACAACGTTTTTTTGGACAAGTCTCTAAAGGAGAATTTGCCATTGCAGGCGAAATGTTTCGAGAAAGTTACTTTTCGCAATTAAAATACATCGGATTTATTTGGATTTTAGGGATTTCAATTATTGGATTACCACTTATTTTTATTTTATTATTTGTAAAAGGAGTTGTCGTTGGATTTACAGTTGGTTTTTTAGTAAGTCAGCATGGATGGAATGGACTATTATTAGCATTTGTATCTGTTTTGCCACAAAATTTAATTATCATTCCAGTCTTTCTCGTTATGACAACTATTGCTGCAAGTTTTTCTTTACGGATGATTAGGCATCAATTTATTAGAAAAATAACCGAGCCACTATTACCATTATTAATCCGTTATACATGCTTCTTTCTCGTAATTGGAGTGGTGTTAGCACTTGCTTCTAGTGTGGAGGCTTACGCATCACCAGTTTTAATGAAAGAAGTCGTTGAGGCTATTAATAAAAAATAAATACTTTTTGAGAATAATTATCAATTTGTTTTTATTGTTTTTTCTTTTGACAGAAGCCCTTCTTCTGATATAATGGTGTAAGAGTGGCGAGGAGGGAGTAGTACCGAATGGAAGAAAGAATTGAACGAATTAAGAAGCAATTACATGCAGCGAGCTACAAATTAACACCGCAACGTGAAGCAACAGTTCGTGTGCTGCTAGAAAATGAAGAAGATCATTTAAGCGCAGAAGATGTTTACCTCCTTGTAAAAGAAAAGTCGCCAGAGATCGGATTAGCAACCGTCTATCGAACTTTAGAACTATTATCTGAGTTAAAAGTTGTCGATAAGATTAACTTCGGAGACGGTGTTTCACGCTATGACTTACGCCAAGAAGGTGCGCAGCGTTTCCACCATCATTTGATTTGTACACAATGTGGTGCTGTACAAGAAATACAAGAAGATTTACTTGGTGAAGTGGAAAGGAAAGTAGAACGAGACTGGAGCTTTAAGGTGAAAGATCATCGTTTAACATTCCATGGGATTTGTAAAAACTGTCAAGAAAATGAAACGGATGAAAAATAACCTTTTCCTATTTATCTAGGAAGAGGTTTTTTATTTGAATAAGGTATAAATTGGTGAAAGCTTGGCATATGTTGTAATAACTTATATTTTGGAGGAATTTACAATGCGCCGAGCTTTAAAATTAACTTTTGATGGAATAAAAGTATTTTTATTATTTACAAGTTGTACGATTTTGTTTTATTTCGCTATACTATGGATAAATGAAGAATATGAAAGCTATCATCGTTATGAAAAACCTAAAGAAGAGACTGTAGAAAAAGTATCAGGGAATGAAGAACCGGCAAAGGATGCTTTCGTAAATAGAATGATGTTTTTCTATGAAAATGGGGAGTAGTGTAGAGTGGAAGATCAATTAAAAGATTTTATTCATTATATGGTTGTCGAAAAAGGATTAGCAAAGAATACAGTAGTATCTTATGAACGGGATTTAAAAAGCTACGTAAAGTATTTGCAAAATGTGGAACAGACGAAAACTTTTCATGAAGTGACCCGTTTACACATTGTTAACTTTTTGCAGTATTTAAAAGAGAACGGAAAATCTTCGAAAACATTGGCGCGTCATATCGCATCAATTCGTTCGTTCCACCAATTTTTACTTCGTGAACGAGCGGTAGAACACGATCCATCCGTACATATTGAAACGCCACAAGGGGAACGGAAATTACCAAAGGTATTATCAGTTGATGAAGTAGAGGCGTTACTTCAAACACCAAAAATGACAAGTGCTTTTGGGATTCGTGATAAGGCGATGCTAGAGTTACTGTATGCGACAGGACTTCGTGTTTCAGAATTGATTGCACTCAATTTAGAAGATGTACATTTAACGATGGGATTTGTTCGTTGCATAGGGAAAGGGAATAAAGAAAGAATTATTCCACTAGGAAGTTTAGCAACGGAAGCGATTCAAAAGTATATTGAAAAAGGAAGAAGAGAATTAATGGGGAAAAAAGTAGTAGATGCACTCTTTTTAAACCATCATGGTAATCGATTATCAAGACAAGGATTTTGGAAAATATTAAAACGATTAGCGAAAGAGGCAAATATTGAAAAAGAACTTACACCTCATACGTTGCGTCACTCGTTTGCTACGCACTTATTAGAAAATGGAGCAGATTTACGTGCTGTACAAGAAATGCTTGGACATGCAGATATTTCAACTACGCAAATCTATACGCACGTTTCAAAAACTAGATTAAAAGATGTATATAAACAGTTTCATCCGAGAGCATAGTTACTATGCTCTTTTTTTCATAGATTAAGAGGGGAAGACCGTTTCACAGAAACTTCACAAACATTTCGTATATTGTTTTCAGCAGAAGACTGGAATATTACAATGTATTTCCTCTATACTAAATAAAGTATAAAGGAGGAAATGATGATGAAAAAACTGATTATAACTTTATTTATCGCGATGCTAGCGTTGGCTGGCTGTAATACAAACAAAGAAGAACCGAAAAAAGAACAGAAACTTGAAGCTGTAAAAGTAGCAGTCCAAACAAATCCGAAAGAAATTAAACCAGGTGAAAAAACAGAAGTACAAGCACTTGTTACACAAGGGAAAGAAAAAGTAACGGATGCCGATGATGTAAAGTTTGAAATTTGGAAAGATGGCGACGAAAAGCATGAGATGTTAGATGGTAAGCATAAAGGAAAAGGTGTTTATGCAGTAGAGAAAACATTCGAAACGGATGGAGTATACCATATTATTGCTCACACAAATGCACGTGAAATGCACGTTATGCCAGAAGTGAAAGTTGCTGTAGGAAATGCGAAAGTAGAAGATGCGAAAAAAGAAAATAGTGATCACAGTGCAGGACATGGAGATCATAAAAGTGACACAATGATCCATCTTATGGCTGGAGACATAAAGGCAAATGCTGAATCTACAATGAAAGTTCATTTAAAGCAAAAAGAAGAAGCATTAACTGGTGCTGAAGTACAACTAGAGATTTGGAAAGATGGTGTTGAAAAACACGAATTTATTCCAGCGAAAGAAGGAAATAAAGGAGAGTATGAAACAAAACATACTTTCAAAGAGAACGGTGCTTACAAAGTGAAAGTACATGTAAGAAAAGGCGAATTGCATGAACATAAAGAAGAAACAATAGAAGTAAAATAAAAAGTAGCTCTTTAGAGCTACTTTTTATTTTTAATATGAAGAAATAAATCATAAAAAAATTAGCACTTCGTTGCAGAATGGATTACAATAGAAGTGTGAAGAAAATGAGAAATTCTACGAAAATGTATTAAAAAGAAAGCGTAAACATGTTATGATATCAGTATCAGATGTCTGACATCTGACTTAGAAAAAACTAGAAATGTTTTTGAATCGTTTCAAGTAAACGAAATAGGTTAGAAAATGATTTAAAGAAGTACTGTTTGACAATGAGAATTCTTTTGGATAACAGTTTCACTTTATAGCGTTTTGAACATACTACAAGAAGTAGAACTGAACTTATAGGAGGTCGCAGTTATGAATAAATATAAACGTATATTCCTAGTCGTAATGGACTCTGTGGGAATCGGTGAAGCACCAGATGCTGAGCAATTTGGTGATCTAGGATCTGACACAATTGGTCACATTGCTGAACATATGAATGGGTTACAAATGCCTAACATGGTGAAATTAGGTCTTGGTAACATTCGAGAAATGAAAGGTATCTCTAAAGTAGAGAAACCACTTGGATATTACACAAAAATGCAAGAGAAATCTACTGGTAAAGATACAATGACAGGTCACTGGGAAATCATGGGCCTTTACATTGATACACCATTCCAAGTGTTCCCAGAAGGATTCCCGAAAGAATTACTTGATGAATTAGAAGAAAAAACAGGCCGTAAAATTATCGGTAATAAGCCAGCTTCTGGAACTGAGATTCTTGATGAACTTGGTCAAGAGCAAATGGAAACAGGCTCTTTAATCGTTTATACTTCTGCTGATAGCGTATTGCAAATTGCAGCACACGAAGAAGTAGTGCCACTTGATGAATTATATAAAATTTGTAAAATTGCACGTGAATTAACATTAGATGAGAAATACATGGTAGGTCGTGTTATTGCTCGTCCATTCGTTGGTGAACCTGGAAACTTTACACGTACACCAAGCCGTCATGACTATGCATTAAAACCATTCGGTCGTACAGTAATGAATGAATTAAAAGATAGTGACTACGATGTAATTGCTATCGGTAAAATCTCTGATATTTATGATGGCGAAGGGGTAACTGAATCACTTCGTACGAAGTCTAACATGGATGGAATGGATAAGCTTGTAGATACATTAAATATGGACTTTACAGGTCTTAGCTTTTTAAACTTAGTTGACTTTGATGCATTATTCGGCCACCGCCGTGATCCACAAGGATACGGAGAAGCTCTGCAAGAATATGATGCACGTCTTCCAGAAGTATTCGCAAAACTAAAAGAAGATGATCTATTATTAATTACAGCAGACCACGGTAATGATCCAATTCACCCTGGTACTGACCATACACGTGAATATGTACCATTATTAGCATATAGCCCAAGCATGAAAGAAGGCGGACAAGAGTTACCACTTCGTCAAACATTTGCTGATATTGGTGCAACAGTAGCAGAAAACTTCGGTGTGAAAATGCCAGAATACGGAACAAGCTTCTTAAACGAGCTAAAGAAATAGGGGGATAAACAAATGAATCGTGAACTTATTACAAAATCAGCTTCATACTTAAAAGAGAAATTTCAAGAGACACCACAAGTAGGACTAATCCTTGGATCAGGACTAGGTGTATTAGCAGACGAAATTGAGAACGCAGTAACAGTACCTTACAGTGAAATCCCTGAATTCCCAGTATCAACTGTAGAAGGCCATGCAGGTCAACTAGTATTTGGTACACTTCAAGGTGTAACAGTAGTAGCAATGCAAGGACGTTTCCACTTCTATGAAGGATACGACATGCAAAAAGTAACATTCCCAGTTCGTGTTATGAAAGAACTAGGTGTAGAAACAGTAGTTGTAACAAACGCAGCTGGTGGTGTAAATACATCATTTGAGCCAGGCGATCTTATGTTAATTTCAGACCACATTAACTTCATGGGTACGAATCCATTAATCGGACCGAATGATTCTGAAATGGGCGTACGTTTCCCTGATATGTCTACATCATATACAGTAGAACTTCGCGAAATGGCGAAACAAGTTGCAGCAGACTTAAATATTAAAGTACAAGAAGGTGTATACGTAGGAATGACAGGTCCTGTATATGAAACACCTGCTGAAATTCGTATGCTTCGTACACTTGGCGGAGATGCAGTTGGTATGTCAACAGTACCTGAAGTAATTGTAGCGCGTCATGCTGGTATGAAAGTATTAGGTATTTCTTGTATTTCAAATATGGCAGCTGGTATTTTAGATCAGCCACTTCACCACGATGAAGTAATTGAAACGACAGAACGTGTTAAAGCTAACTTCTTAGCATTAGTAAAAGCAATCGTAAAACAAATGAAGGGGTGACTTCACAATGAGAATGGTGGACCTAATTGCAAAAAAACGTGACGGACATGCATTAACGACAGAAGAAATTAACTTTATTGTTGAAGGATATACAAATGGTGATATTCCTGATTATCAAGTAAGTTCACTTGCAATGGCAATTTTCTTCCAAGATATGAACGATCAAGAGCGTGCTGATTTAACGATGGCAATGGTAAATAGCGGTGATACAATCGACTTATCAGCTATTGAAGGTGTAAAAGTAGATAAGCATTCGACAGGTGGTGTTGGTGATACAACGACACTTGTATTAGGTCCATTAGTAGCTGCTTTAGGTGTACCAGTAGCGAAAATGTCTGGACGCGGTTTAGGACATACTGGTGGTACAATTGATAAATTAGAAGCAGTTCCAGGATTCCATGTGGAAATTGAAAACGATGAATTCATGCGTCTTGTAAATGAAAACAAAATCGCTGTTATCGGCCAAAGTGGTAACTTAACACCTGCTGATAAAAAGTTATATGCACTTCGTGATGTAACAGCAACAGTAAACTCAATTCCGCTTATTGCAAGTTCGATTATGAGTAAAAAAATTGCTGCTGGTGCAGATGCAATTGTTCTTGATGTAAAAACTGGAGCAGGTGCATTTATGAAAACGGATGAAGATGCAAAACGTTTAGCAGAAGCAATGGTACGCATCGGTAATAACGTCGGTCGTAATACGATGGCAGTTATTTCTGATATGAGTCAACCACTCGGTGAAGCTATCGGTAACGCATTAGAAGTACAAGAAGCAATTGATACATTACAAGGTAAAGGGCCGAAAGATTTAGAAGAGCTATGTTTAACACTTGGAAGTCAAATGGTGTACCTTGCTGGACAAGCTTCATCTTTAGAAGATGCACGTGAAAAGCTAATTGAAGTAATGAACAACGGAAAAGCACTAGAATCATTTAAAACGTTCCTATCAGCGCAAGGCGGCGACGCATCTGTTGTTGATGACCCTTCTAAATTGCCACAAGCACAATTTAAAATTGAAGTGGAAGCGAAAGAAGACGGATATGTATCAGAAATCGTTGCAGACGAAATCGGAACAGCAGCAATGCTTTTAGGAGCAGGACGTGCAACGAAAGAGTCTGAAATTGATTTAGCAGTTGGTCTAATGCTGCGCAAAAAAGTAGGCGATAGCGTGAAGCAAGGTGAATCCCTTGTTACAATTTACGCAAACCGCGAAAATGTTGAAGATGTAAAAGCGAAAATTTATGAGAACATGAAGATCTCTAAAGAACACGTAGATGCACCAACTTTAGTACACGGTATCGTAACGAAGTAATAAAAAAAAGCTGAGGAGATTTCTCCTTGGCTTTTTTTACTATTTTTTGTTTATAATAATAATGGGTGAAATTATGATTAGAATTTGTGCAGTAACAAAAACTGATGAAGTATTATATGATGTTTCTCTAGAAGAAACAAAGAAAGACCATATTGTATGGTATTGGCTAGATTTATATAAGCCAACGAAAGAAGAGTATACATATATTCTGCAAGACCATTTTAAGTTCCATCCCCTTGCAATTGAAGACTGTCTAGAATATGTACAGAGGCCAAAAGTTGATTTTTATGATGGATATAACTTTTTAGTTCTTCACGCGTTTGGAGAAGATGGGCTAGAACCACATGAAATTGATTTGTTTGTTAGTGATCGCTATATTGTTTCTTTCCATTTTTCTCATAATAATGCAATTGAAAGAGTATGGAAAACACTTGGTGAGAAGAGGCGGATTAAGAAAGGGCCTTTACATGTAGCACATACGATCACTGATCAAATTGTAGATGATTATTTCGCACCTGTATATTACATTGAAGATCATTTAAATGCGATTGATGATAATTTAACAGGTGAGACAGCAGGAGCCGTGCTAGAAGAAGTATTTGATATTAGGGCAGATTTATCTAAGTTAAGACGTACAATTATTCCAATGCGTGATTTATTGTATCGTATTTTGAATTCCACTCGTTTTTACGGTATAAGTGATCATGAGATTTATTTTAAAGATATACATGATCATTTACTTAAACTTACGGAAATGATTGAGGCAAGTCGAGAGTTAACGGCGGATATTCGGGATAGTTATTTTTCATTAAACTCACATCATATGAATAACATTATGAAAACATTAACTGTATTCTCGACTATTTTCATGCCATTAACATTTATTGCGGGAGTATATGGAATGAACTTTACGCATATGCCAGAGCTTGGTGGACAATATAGTTATTTTATTTGTCTTCTTCTAATGGCATTAATTGGCGGCGGAATGATGGCCTGGTTTTATAAAAAAGGATGGTTTAAGTAAAAAAACACCGAGGATTTCCCCGGTGTTTTTTCTTAACCAATAGCATGTAATACAAACATAGCTAAGAATAAGCATGTAATGATATACATAGATGGTGCGACTTCTTTACGCTTTCCAAGAGCAACTTTTAAGATAGGGTAAGCAATAAATCCGAACGCAATGCCATCAGCGATACTATATGTGAGCGGGATCATGACGATAATTAAGAACGCTGGAAATCCTTCTGAAAAATCGTTCAGAGGAATTTGCTGAATGCTTGTAATCATCAGGCCGCCAATAATAATTAAGATTGGTGCAATGGCACTATTAGGAATTAGTTTGACAAACGGAAGTGCAAACAATGATGCAAAGAATAACAACCCCGTAACGATAGACGTCAGACCTGTCTTTCCGCCTGCAGTAATACCTGCGGCACTCTCTACTGTTGATACGGTAGGGCTTGTGCCAAATAGACCACATGTCATTGCTGAAATTGCATTGGCTTGGTAAGCACGTGGGAATTTACGGTCATCTTCTAATAAACCGTGCAGAAGTCCCATGTTCTCAAAAATAAGCACCATGCTTAAGGAGAATGTTGCAATCCAAAACGGTAAGGAAGAAAGTTTGCCAAATGACATAGCTCCAAACACATCGCCGTAATTAGCGAATGAGAATGAACTATTTCCGATTTGACTTGTATCAACAAGGCCAAATAGCCATGCAATACCAGTTCCTATTGCAATCGTCCATAAAAAGTTTCCACGTACGTTACGAATAAATAGTACAAGTGCAACGATAAGAGTAAGCACGGTCGCAAGAACGACAGGGTTACTTAATTTACCCATTGCAACAGCAGTATTTGGGTTCGAAACGACTAAACCACCTTTTTGCAATCCGATAAACGCTAAAAATAATCCGATGCCGACAGTAATTGCTTCTTTTAATGACTTTGGAATTGATACTGATAGCACGCGAGCGATTGGTGTAAAAGCGGCAATTGCAAAAATAATACCAGAGATAAAGACAGCAGCTAATGCTTCTTGCCAAGTTAGTCCAAGCGTATGCACAGCTGTGTACGTGAAGAATGCATTTACACCCATACCAGGGACAAGAATAGCAGGTGCATTTGCCCAAAATGCCATGAGTAGACATCCGACAAATGAACTGAAAACAGTTGCTAAAATTCCAGCTTCAAGAGGAATGCCAGCATCGGATAAAATTGACGCATTTACAATCATAATATATACGATCGTGAAAAATGACGTAACTCCAGCTAAAACTTCTTGTTTTGGTGATGTTTCGTGTAAACCTAATTTAAATGTTCTTTCAAGTATTCCTTTCATGTTAAACCTTCTTTTTCATATCCCTCTCCCACCCGTGATATCTCTTTCGTAAGAGCTCACCGTCCTTTATTATATCAGAACATCATGTTTTTACAACAAGGAAAATGATAACGTTTACTTATAAATGAAATTATTTATAAATACGTAAAAATTGCCCGTATTGTTGAAATAATTTCTAATTCTCCCGATTGAATAGGTGGAGCTGCTTGCGCATGTAAAGTAGCATAAGACGTAACCTCCCTTGGTAATTGGGCAGATTCTTCAACGAATGAGAGGGGAACAGGATTAATATTTAAATTATATGTACTCGCAATAGCACGAGCTTTTTCTACTGCCTGGTGCAGAGCTTGAATGAGAGCTTGCTCATAATATTTATTTGGATGAGATACTCGGAAACGTAACCCTTTTGCTACATTTGCGCCATTTGAAACGGCTATATCATATACTTCCCCAGCTTTTTGTACATTTAAAACGGTAATTTCATACAAATGCTCTACACGGTATCCTTGTAGCAATGCTTTATCATTTACATATTCGTATTGAGGAGTAATTGTATAAGAAATCGTCTCTATATCTTTATCGGCAATACCAAGCTGTTTAAGTGCATCCAGCAATTGTTTGGATTGCACTGCATTTTCTTCTTGAGCCTGTTTTACATTTTTATCATCTGTTCGAATGCCGAGTGTTAATATAACAACATTCGGTTTTGCTTTTACAACACCTTCTCCTTGTACAGTAATAGTAGCTTCTTTACCAGTATTAGCAGTGCGTACGTTGTGTAAATAAGGATTCATTCCACCCTGCATTTTCCATCACCATCCTTTTTATATGTATATGTGTGAACAAAAAAGAAATTTATATGAAAAAAGTTACATAAATGAGAATGTTGAGGAAAGAAAGCATATACAACATAGGTATTTATAGATTATAATATGTGTAAATATGATAAAAAAGGGACGAGGCTATTGAACGAAAAAAGAGAAACGCTGATTTTAGATTTATCTGCATCATTTCGAAAAATGATACGTTTATTACAAAATGATATTAATACACGTTTTGCAGAACATATGCCATATAATGAATTTTCTGTATTACGTGCGTTATTTTTAAACAGTCCACAGATGGCTTCGCAAATTGCGAGTGAAGTAAACGTAACCTCCAGTCATATTACAGCTGTTACAGATCGTCTCGTACGAAAAGGATTAGTAGAAAGAAAACGTTCTAATTCAGATCGTCGAATCGTGTACTTAGAAATTACAGAGCACGGAAGAGAAGTAACTGAAAAACTTGAAGCTGTGCGTAAAGAATATTATAAAGAGAGATTTAAAGGTTGGAGCGACCAAGAAATAGAAATGGTCTTAGAACTATTTGGCCGCGTATTATAATAAATGAGGATAGGAAGCGAAAGCACTCCTATCCTTTTTCTTTTGAATAAAAATATTTTGAAACTCCGATACTTTAATTAAAAGATCGGAGGAAAGATTATGAAATATATTGCTGCACTTACCATTTTATTTGGTAGTTTTTTCTGTTTTCAAACATTCACGTACGCAGATACGCCTATCCAAGTGGTGCGAAAAGAAGTGAAGTACATCGAAAACGATAATACAGTCTTATATTCAAAATTATGGGTTCGTTCTATGCAAAACGCAGTATTATTCCACCATAGCGATAATATTCGTAATCGGGACACATTACGTAATGTAACAAGTTCATCGCTTGTTAAAGCGAAGCAACTATCTTTTCAGAAAGCAGCACTTTATATACCGAGACTATCGCAATACGTATCAAAAATAGGGAAAGAAAACATTCAAGTGTACTACATTGCGATTCACTATAATGTGAAAAAAGAAAATGCATATCAATTAGATGGCATGAACTATTTTCTACAAGTATTCGTAAAAGAGCGTGGGGAATGGAAAATTGCCGAAAGTGTAGTTGCACCGACAGAGCAAATTGTGCAAAATGGTGATGGATTTGGGATGAAAGAAGAGATGGTGTATGGGGATAGGAGAGAGAATGTGAAATAACCTCCTCATCGAGAGGAGGTTATTTTATTTGAAATTCCAAGAGACTTTCCATTTTAATATTTTAGGTAGGAAGAAATACGTAATGAAACTAGTTATTAAAAATCCGATGTAAAAGCTGGACAATGAGTGCGCGCGACTTAGTATTAAACCTCCAACGATCCCACCAAAGAAAATAGCGCATGCCATTACTAACTTTTGTAACTTTGGATATAATAGATAGTTACCATTTCGCTCATTGATTGAACGGGCATATAAATAAATACCGAGTGGTAATAAAATAAGTATATGTGCAATAGGTGCAATCAATGTTTTTGCCGGCGGAATCTTTGTAAAGTTTGGTTCGTTATGACGTACTCCATTTTGATCAGTATAAGCGCTTTGTGGATCATAATTAAAGTTAATAGTAAAATCTTCTGCTGGACTAGAAATACGTATGTTTTCCATAACATCATGTATAATGCCATTGTTCTCATGAAAGTCGGCACTCGAGTGAACAGCAATGACTCCTGATATTAGAGATGGAAGTAACGCTGGGAAGATTAATATAGCTGCAGTAAGAAATCCTTGCGATATCACATTTCCAGCGATTGTTCCTATACATAAGGCAAGTGTATAAATAGCGATTAATACAATTAACATATATATAAAGTAACTATGAAACGGTGAAAATACTTGATATTTATTATGAAAAGTCAACCTTTTCATAATAGCAAATAGCCCCCAGTTTAAAATGACAACAGCGGCGATATTACAGATTCCAAACAACCACTTTGTTATATAAAGGTGTGAACGTTTAAAGGGCATAGACCATAACAAGTCGCTAGCGTTATTTTGTCTTTCCCATCCAATTAACGTACAAGCTAGAATGGTCAGTATGCTACCTAACAGCATGATAGGATCTAAAAGTGTTAAATCAAAGTGATAATGATATACATAGTTCCATTTTTTATTGTCATTTAGAAAGTGTTGCTGTTGAATAGAAGTCATATAGTATTTATATGACAAACTATAGAAGCTGACGAGCCAAAATAACCATACAACATATTTACTTTGTTGATACGTTCTTAGCCATAGTGCTTTTTGAAACATAGGATCTCTCCTTTAAAAAACTTTATAATTTGTTAGGCGTGATAATACAACATAAGTAATGATTCCAGCGAGAAACAAACTGATATAGTAGTTAGGTAAGAAATAAAATTGATTGATTTTATAGCCACCTAGTAATGAAAAGTAAATGGTTGTCCCCCATATACATATTTTTAAATGTTTTTGGAAAATAAATATCCTTTGACTATTTTCATTTGGTGAACGCACATATAAATATGTCCCAAGTAGTAAATAAAATATTGTATAGAAAATAGGGACTAACATTGATTTGGCTGAATAATATACGTGAGATGCTGGATTTCTTAAAGTAGTTGGATCGTTGTCCCTCTTCCGAGAATCTGGCTGATAGTTATAATCAATAGAAAAGCGATATATTGGTACAACTATATTTGTTTTTTGATTGATTTCATATAGTTGTTGATCTAATTTATTATTTTTAGTATCGGTAGCCTCTAAATGGTTTAGTGTAAAAGTGTACACTAGTGGAATAAATGTAAGGCCCATTAGTAGCCATGGAATGCAAAAAATGATCTGTGAAACAATACTTCCAGTAAAAGTACCGATACATAGAGCAGCTGTATAGACTGCAACATAAGAAACTATCGCATAAAGAAAGTATCGGTGAAGTGGACTAAATGATTGATAATCAAAATGGATAGTTGTTCTATAAATAACATACATAATAATCCAATTTATAAGTAACGAGCTCACAATACAGAAGGAACCGAAAGCCCATTTAGATAAGAAAACATGTTTTCTTTTAAATGGCATCGTCATAAGTAGTGTATTAGATTGGTTGCTACGTTCCCATCCTATCAATAAGCAGGCTAAAGCAATGATAAGAACAGTTAACCAAAAACTATTACCATCTCGTGCAGAAAAGGTATAAAAATAATAATACTGTTCCCCTTTTTCTTGTAATTCGTAATATTTATCGAGTTCCATCTGAGCACTTCTATAGTATCCGAGAGATAGAAGATAAAGCGAACTAAAGAAGAAGAGTAACACAGCATATTTCCCGCGCTTCCAATTCCACATCCACAACGCTTTATGAAACATACCCATCCTCCTCCAGTGTCGTGACGAAGACATCTTCAAGTGACATTGTTAATTCTTCAATGAGTATAGGTTGCTCTTTATAAAACTTCTCAAGCGTTACAGCTACATTTCCTTCAATTAAAATCGTATATACTTTTCCTGTTTGATTTAATATTTTAATATTGCTTAAGTTTTCTAGTTTTTGAGGTAATGATCGTTCATAAGCAACTTGAATTTTAGCAAATTGTGATTTTGCATCGTCTAGTGATGTAATAGAAGATACGGTATGTCCTTTTAATATGATGATTGTATCTGCAATTTGTTCAACTTCATCTAAATGATGGGTAGATATGAAAATGGTAATCTCTTTTTCTGCAACTTCTCCAACGAGAAACTGTAAAATCTGTCTTTTAACGATAGGATCAAGTCCGTTTGTTGGTTCATCTAAAATAATATATTCTGCCTGTGCAGCAACAGCTAAAATGATGGCAAGCAGTGCCTTCATTCCTTTTGAATAACTACGAATTCGTTTGTTTGGTAAGTTGAAACGTTCTAGTAGTTCGTAGAAATATGGTTTATCAAATGCGGTATAAACTGCTTTATAAAACTTCACGATTTCTTTTACTGTATAACCGTTCAGTATGTTAGTAGAATCCGGGACATATACGATTTTTTGTTTCGTTTCAGGATTCTTATGAATGTCGATATCCTCATATGTAACAGTTCCCTCATCGGGGTCTAAAATGCCGACTATCGTTCGTAATAAAGTTGTTTTCCCCGCACCATTTCTTCCAAGTAATCCGACGATACTACCTTTTTGTAATGTGAAAGAAACATCGTCTAAAATTGTTTGATTATCAATTGTTTTCTTCAAGCTTGTCACTTTCAACATTCGTATTCCCTCCAATCTCTTTATAGTATGAATCTATCCAATCATGAATTTTATCTTTCGTAATACCAAGATAAGAGGCTTCTAATAGTAATTGATGAAATTGCTTTTCAACCATAGCGATTTTCCTTTCGTCTAATGTTGGGGTAATCGATTGGGATACAAATGTTCCTTTTCCTCGTAACGTTTCAATAATTCCTTGTCGCTCTAACTCTTGATACGCTTTACTCACTGTATTTGGATTTATAACGAGTAAAGAAGCGAGTTCGCGTACAGAAGGAAGTTTATCACTTGGAGCCAACATGTTTTTCAATACGAGTTCTTTTATATTTTGAACAATTTGTTCCCATATCGGAGTGTTGCTTCTTGGGTCAAGTTGAATATGCAAGAGCAATGTCTCCTTCCTCATATGTATTAAGTGTACTACTATGTGTAATACACTTAATACAATATAGGGGACGAATGTATTTGTCAACTGAAAATAATAGAAAAAATTGGTATTAAAAAAAGGAGAATTGGAAAAAATAGGTCTGATATAGAATGGAGGGTTAGTCATGAAGCGAGTTTTTGGAATACTTGTTTGTTTCATATTATTGCTTTCTGGAACTTCAGTGAGTTTTGCGCAATCTGAAAAAACGAAGCAGGAGAAAACAGAAGAAACAACGCCGAAGTTAGCGGAACAAGCGTCGTCAGCAATCGTAATTGAGCAAGATACAGGTAAAGTTTTATTTGATAAAAACCCAAATGAAAAATTACCACCTGCTAGTATGACAAAGATTATGACAATGCTTTTAATTATGGAACAAGTTGAAAAAGGAAAACTAAAACTGACCGATAAAGTTAGAGCAAGCGAACATGCAGCTTCAATGGGTGGATCGCAAATCTTTTTAGAACCTGGGGAAGAGATGACTGTAAATGAGATGTTAAAGGGTATTGCAATTGCATCTGGAAATGACGCATCTGTTGCAGTAGCCGAGCACATCGCAGGTTCAGAAGAAGGATTTGTAAATATGATGAACAAAAAGGCGAAAGATTTAGGGCTGAAAAATACACATTTTCAAAATCCAACAGGTCTTCCGGCCAAAGACCATTATTCGACAGCAAATGATATGGCTATAATGGCGAGAGAATTGATGAAGTATCCACTTATTCGTAAATACACAGGTAAGTACGAAGATTATTTACGTGAAGATACGGATAAAAAGTTTTGGCTCGTTAATACGAATAAACTAGTACGTTTTTATCCTGGCGTAGATGGAGTAAAAACAGGTTTTACGACAGAAGCGAAATATTGTTTAACAGCATCGGCTGAAAAAAATGGTATGCGTGTCATTTCAGTTGTCATGGGAGCACCAACATCAAAAGAACGGAACAACCAAGTGACAAAGCTTCTTGACTATGCATTTGGACAATATATGACAAAGAAATTGTATACGCGCGGCGAAAAAATTAAGACAGTTCAAGTAGGAAAAGGGAAAAAAGAAAAAGTAGATTTAGTTGCGTCAGATAATGTTTCTCTTCTTATGAAGAAGGGCGAGAATATGGACAAGGTAAAACAAGAAGTAATTGCTGAAAAGAAAGTAAAAGCACCGATTAAAAAAGGTGACGCGCTTGGCACCCTTGTTATAAAAAAAGATAAAGATGTTTTATTAAAACAAACAATTATAGCAAAAGAAGATGTTGCTGCAGCGAGCTGGTGGGAGTTATTTAAAAGAAGTTTTGGGATGTTTTCAACATCAAAATAGCGGCAAATATTTTGCCGCTTTTCTATTCGTATGTAAGTGAATAATGCTGAAAGGTTTCACTTTATGACGAAATAGTTCTTCTTTTGTCAGCAGGAAGGATTCTTATTTTATATCACGAAAATCTTTATGTATGTGAATAAGTAAAGTTTGAGCATAAGGAGGAAATCGTGTGAGTCTTTCCATGCAATTAGAAGTAAAACGTGACGTCCTATGTGTGAGACTAGAGGGTGAATTAGATCATCATACGGCTGAAGAGTTGCGAACGAAAGTAACAGATATGATTGAGACACATGGTGTTCATCATATTGTTTTGAGCCTAGAGAACTTATCGTTTATGGATAGTTCTGGTCTAGGTGTTATATTAGGCCGATATAAACACGTAAAGGGATTAGGTGGAGAAATGGTTGTTTGTGCAATTTCACCGCCTGTTAAGCGTTTATTTGAAATGTCTGGCTTATTCAAAATCGTTCGCTTAGAAGAAAGTGAAGCGCACGCGCTCGCGACGTTGGGGGTGGCATAGATGAGAAATGAAATGAACCTTCAATTTTCAGCATTAAGTCAAAATGAATCATTCGCTCGCGTTACAGTGGCGGCTTTCATTGCACAACTAGATCCAACGATGGAAGAATTAACGGAGATTAAAACAGTTGTGTCAGAAGCGGTTACAAATGCAATTATTCATGGATACGAAGGAAATGCAGAAGGTATTGTTTATATTTCTGTAATTTTGGAAGAAGCAATGGTGAAACTCACGATTCGAGATGAAGGGATTGGAATCTTTAACTTAGATGAAGCGAGACAACCCCTTTTTACAACTAAACCTGAATTAGAGCGTTCCGGAATGGGATTTACTATCATGGAAAATTTTATGGATGAAGTAGAAGTTATTTCAAACGAATCTTTCGGGACAACAATCCATTTGACAAAATACTTATCAAATAGTAACGCTCTATGCAATTAAGGAGAATAGCCTATGGACATAGAGGTCAAAAATGAGAAGAAGAAACCTCAGTTAAAGGACCACGAGCTAAAAGCGTTAATTCAAAAAAGTCAAGATGGAGATCAACAAGCGAGAGATACAATCGTTCAAAGTAATATGCGCCTCGTTTGGTCGGTTGTACAGCGGTTTCTTAATCGAGGATACGAACCAGACGACCTATTTCAAATTGGATGTATTGGGCTCTTGAAATCGGTAGATAAATTTGATTTATCTTTCGACGTGAAATTTTCAACATATGCAGTTCCAATGATTATTGGTGAAATACAACGTTTCTTACGCGATGATGGATCAGTGAAAGTTAGTAGGTCTTTAAAAGAAACAGGAAACAAAATTCGAAAGATGAGAGATGAGCTTTCGAAAGAATTCGGAAGGGCTCCAACGATTAATGAAGTGGCAGAGGCACTAGAACTAACGCCAGAGGAAGTTGTTCTAGCACAAGAAGCGAGCCGGGCCCCTTCATCTATACATGAAACTGTATATGAAAACGATGGAGATCCAATCACTATTTTAGATCAAATTGCAGATCAATCTGAAACGAAATGGTTCGATAAAATTGCTTTAAAAGAAGCGATCAGAGAACTAGATGAACGAGAGCGCTTAATTGTATACTTGCGTTACTATAAAGATCAAACACAGTCAGAAGTAGCCGAGCGCATAGGCATTTCGCAAGTACAAGTTTCAAGACTTGAAAAGAAAATATTAAAACAGATGAAAGATCGAATAGACGAATAATTGTCTATTCGATCTTTTTATGCCGTTAATAGGAGAGAGATGTTAATTTTTGCAAAAATTAACAGAATTTATTGATAATTTAGTCAATTTAAAATATAATCCAAGTATGAACTTGTCATAAAGGGGGAAGGAAACATGGAAACGAGGCAACAATGGGGAACGAGGGCTGGATTTATTTTCGCAGCGGTCGGATCTGCCGTTGGATTAGGAAACATATGGCGTTTTCCTTATACAGCGTATGAAAATGGAGGAGGAGCATTCTTTTTACCGTATTTATTTGCATTATTAACGACTGGTATTTCATTGTTAGCGTTTGAGTTTGCCCTTGGTCATCGTCATCGTGGCTCAGCACCACTTACATTTTTCCGTATTAGCCCGCGTGCAGAATTTATTGGATGGTGGCAAATGTGCGTAACATTTATCGTTTCAACATATTATGCAGTGATTATTGCTTGGTCTATATCGTATACATACTTTGCAATTACTGGAGCATGGGGAAAAGACACGCAATCATTTTTATTTAAAGAGTACTTACATGTTGCAGATAAGCCAGGACAATTTGGAGGACTTGTACCAGAAGTATTAATTCCGTTAGCTCTCGTTTGGATTATTGTGCTTGGCGTTGCATTTAAAGGAGTTAAAAAAGGAATCGAAGTTGTTAACCGTATATTTATTCCTTTATTAGTTGTTATGTTCCTTATTATCGTTGTTCGTGCAGTGACGATGGAAGGTGCTATGCAAGGACTAGATGCATTCTTTAAACCAGATTGGAGTCGTATTTTTGATGGGAAAGTATGGCTTGCTGCTTACGGTCAAATATTCTTTAGTTTATCTTTAGCATTTGGAATTATGATTACGTATTCTAGTTATTTACCGAAAAACTCGGATACAACAAATAATGCCTTTATTACTGGATTTGCAAACTCAGGATTTGAATTATTAGCAGGTATTGGGGTCTTTGCAGCTCTTGGATTTATGGCAAATAATATGGGAGTACCGGTTGATAAAGTAGCAAGTGCTGGCGTTGGGCTTGCGTTCGTAGTATTTCCCCAAATTATTAATGAATTGCCGATGTCACCGTTGTTTGGTGTTTTATTTTTCTTATCGTTAACGGTTGCTGGAATTACATCACTTATTTCACTCGCGGAAGTATGCTTTGCCGCTGTATCTGAAAAATTCAGTTTAAGTCGGGAAAAAACTATTGGAATTATGGGAACCCTTCTCGTGTTAGTTTCTCTTGTTTTTGCAACACGTGGTGGACTTATGTTCTTAGATGTTGTCGACTATTTCGCTAATAATTTCGGATTAATTACAATTGCACTTGCGGAAGTAGTTACGATAGGGCTCATTTTACGCCGTTTACCAGTTTATCAAAATCATGCAAACTTTGTATCTGATATTAAATTAGGAACGTTTTGGAGAGTGAGTTTACTCGTTATTACTCCGCTTATGTTAGGCTATATGCTAATTGATGGTACAATCCAAAATATTAAAAAGAACTACGGAGATTATCCGACTGAGTTTGTTGTAACGTATGGTTGGTCGATAGCAGCAGCATTCCTCATAGTTGCAATAATCATTGGCCTGAAAAAATGGGATGCACAAATTCATTCGGATTCTGCCAAGCTTGAAAAAGAATGGAAAGATCGAGGTGTTTCATAATGAGTGGATCAGCGATTATGATGATGGTTATTGGAATAGTAGTCATTTGGGGAGGGCTTGCATTAAGTATTGCAAACTTATTTAAGAAAAAGGCATAAGTAAAAAACATCTGTACCAAAATGGTGCAGATGTTTTTTTATGAAAAAATTGTATTAGAAAAAAATTCAATAACCATACTACAACTACGAGGAAGAGTGAAGGGGTGAATGAAAGTTGGAACAAACGATTTATATTAAAATGCGCAATCGTTTAAAAGTTTCTCCTACTTATGAAGTAAAGCTGGGCGATGTTGCTCAACTTGCCGGAGATTCTTCCGTAGTTGAGTTGTTACAAAATGAGATAGTTTACAAAATAACAGCGCATGATAAGACGCATGTTGTAATTGATGTTATGAAAGTAATTGAGATTATTCAACAGAAAGCATCTCACGTACAAATTAATTTACTCGGTTCCGGACAAACTCTTGTTGAAATTATATACGAAAAAAAGAAGGCACACCCAATTTTTTTCGGGCTTGTATGGCTTTTACTTTTCATTGGAGCAGCTCTTGCAATCATTTATTTCCATGAGGATGTAAGTATGCAACAAGTACATCAACGGTTATATTACATGATTACTGGAGAATTCAATGCACAACCACTTTTATTTCAAATTCCTTATTCTTTAGGTCTTGGTTTAGGGATGGTTCTATTCTTTAATCATGTATTTCAAAAACGAATTAATGAAGAGCCGAGTCCGTTAGAAGTTGAGATGTTTCAATACCAACAGTCGCTTGATCAATATGTAATCGTTAATGAAAACAAGGATAATATGAAACAACTTGCCGATGATTGAGTCTGGATTTGTTATTTTAATTGGTTTAGCTGGAGGGATAGCGGTAGGTAGCGGATATGTCGCATTTTTAGCTGTACTTGGTATAATCCCCCGTTTAGCTCAATTAACGAGAAGTGGAAAGCATATTCAATATTTTGAGTGGGCAGTCATTGCAGGTACTTTAACAGGGGCTTGGTGCAGTTTGAAAAACATTACATTTCAAACGTCGCAATATTGGCTCGTTATATTAGGGCTATTTTGTGGTACGTTCATTGGAATGCTCGCTGCGGCATTAACAGAGGTGTTAAATGTTCTACCTATTTTAGCGAAACGAGTAGGGATAGAGGGGAAGATTATTGTTTTACTCGTTGCTCTTGTACTTGGGAAAGTAATAGGCTCGTTGTTTCACTGGATTTATTTCGTAAAGTAGGAGGCAGTATATAAATGACAAGTCAGAAATTGAAGGATGATTACATAAATAAAGTGAAGGAGTATCATCCAAAGCCAAACTATTTACTAAATTGTATCAAAGCATTTCTTGTAGGTGGACTCATTTGTACAGTTGGAGAAGTATTGATGAAATTTTATATACATTATTTTCACTTCAGTGAACAAGAGGCAGGAAACCCAACTGTTGCAACGCTTGTTTTATTATCCGCGATTTTAACAGGATGTGGTATATATGATAAAATCGGTCAATTTGCTGGAGCAGGATCAGCGGTACCGGTAACAGGATTTGCAAATTCTATGGCGAGCGCTGCCTTAGAACATAAGAGTGAAGGGATTGTTCTAGGGATTGCGACAAATATGTTTAAACTGGCAGGAAGTGTGATTGTATTTGGGGTTGTTGGTGCATATATCATTGGGTTAATAAGGTATACCTTTAAAATTTTTATGTCTTAAAGGAGGGGCTAGTATGAGGTTGACCGGAAAACAAACGTGGGTATTTCAAAACGATATATATGTGAATGCAACGGGTACTGCTGTCGGTCCGAAAGAAGCTGAGGGCCCTCTTGGAAAAGATTTTGATATTTCATATGATGACTTGCATTGTGGAGAGGAAAATTGGGAGCTCGCCGAACGAAGATTAATGTCAGACTCAATTCAACAAGCAGTGCAAAAAGGGAATATAAAAACATCGCAAATTGATTTCTTTTTAGCGGGAGATTTATTAAATCAAACAGTGACAGCAAATTATGTTGCGCGTAAGTGGGGCATTCCTTTTTTAGGAATGTTTAGCGCCTGTGCGACGTCTATGGAGACTTTAGCAGTTGGATCAGCTTTTATAGACGGTGGATTTGCAAATCGTGTCTTAGCTACAGTAAGTAGTCATAATGCAACGGCTGAAAGACAATTTCGCTATCCAACAGAGTACGGTGGGCAAAAACCAGGGACAGCAAATTCAACTGTGACTGGTGCAGGATCTATATTAATTAGTAATGAAAAAAGTGCAATTAAAATTACGGCGGCTACAATCGGAAAAGTGCAAGATTTAGGAATCACAAATCCTTTGGATATGGGGGCAGCGATGGCTCCAGCAGCAGCTCATACAATTCAACAGCATTTTGAAGATTTAAGAAGAAGTGCCGATGACTATGATTTGATTGTTACGGGTGATTTATCAGCTGTTGGGACACCGATTGCAAAACAACTTTTACTTGAGGAAGGTTACGATCTTGGACATATATACAATGATTGCGGATTAATGATTTATGAATCAAGTCAAGAAGAAGTGTTTGCAGGTGGTAGTGGTTGCGCTTGTTCAGCAGTTGTCACATATGGCCATTTATTACACGAGATGCAAAAAGGGAATTTACAACGAATTTTTGTCGTTGCCACTGGCGCATTATTAAGCCCGATAATGATGCAACAGAAAGAAACGATCCCAACAATTGCACATGGTGTCGTATTTGAGAGAGTTAAAGGAGAGTGAATTGTGGATTTTATATATGCATTTCTTGTAGGTGGAGCTATTTGTGTAATTGGGCAACTATTGTTAGATTTCGCAAAGTTAACACCAGCTCATTTAATGGCAACTTTTGTAGTCATCGGAGCAATTTTAGATGGATTTGGATTGTACGATAAACTAATAAAGTTTGCAGGTGCTGGAGCAACAGTCCCTATTACAAGTTTTGGACATTCACTATTGCACGGAGCAATGCATGCAGCAGAAAAACATGGATATTTAGGAATTGGTATTGGCATGTTTAGTTTAACGTCTGCGGGCATTTCCGCAGCGATATTGTTTTCGTTTTTTATAGCACTTATATGTAAACCGAAAGGATAAATCAAATGAGACGAAGGGTTGTTTTGGTCACAGATGGAGATGAATATGCAAAGCGGACAATTGAGCTTTTAACAAAGGAATTTGGGGGAAGGTGTATTTCAGCATCACAAAGTAATCCAACCAAATTGACAGGGAAAAAAGTTGTTGAGCTTATTATGCAAACGCCATATGACCCTGTATTTGTCATGTTTGATGACAGTGGATTTATTGGAGAAGGATCTGGTGAAAAGGCTTTAAAATATGTAGCTACCCATAAACAAATTGATGTGCTCGGTATTTTAGCGGTAGCGTCTAATACGCATCATTGGGAATGGGCACGTGTAGATGTAAGTGTAGATCGGAACGGAAATTTAACCGAGTACGGTGTTGATAAATTTGGACTTCCAGATGGTGAAATTGGCAGAATTAGCGGAGATACAATTTATTGTTTAGATGACTTGAATGTTCCTGTCATCGTTGGAGTCGGTGACATTGGTAAGATGTGCGGGAATGATGAATGGGAGAGGGGATCACCTATTACTAGAAAAGCGATTCAATTAATTTTGGAAAGGAGTGGTTTTTATGACGAAGCCTAAAAAAGTGGATATCCCTATATCAACTTTCATAAGTGATAATGAAAATTATTTAAAGCAGACAGTTGGACTAGGCGTTACATACGATGTTGGCATTCGTAAATTTCAAATTTTGAATAAAGAAATCGGTGTGTTATTTGTAAACGGACTTTGTGATACAAATTATATTATCCCTATTTTAGAAGAAGCGGTGGATACAAATGAGATAAGGGATGTAGAAGAAGATACAGTGAAGCTTTTAGAGAATCGCTTAATCCATCAACAAGTAAGCAAAGTGAAAACGATGGATGAGGTAATGCTCCAAGTATTATCAGGGCTCATTGTGATATTTGTGGAAGGGGAAACGGAAGCGTTCGCGATCGATGTTCGTAGTTATCCAGGGCGAACACCGACAGAACCAGATACCGAAAAGGTAGTACGCGGTGCGAGGGATGGATTTGTTGAAAATATCGTTGTAAATACAGCGTTAATTCGTAGGAGAATTCGAGATCCACGACTTCGAAATGAAATGGTTCGAGTAGGAGATAGATCACAAACGGATATTTGTATTACATACGTTCAAGATGTTGCAAATCCAGATTTAGTAAAGATTATAAAACAAGAATTAAATAACATCGATGTAGATGGAATTACGATGGCGGATAAAACAGTAGAAGAATTTGTTGTAAAGCAAAGTTATAACCCATTCCCGCTTATTCGATATACAGAAAGGCCAGATGTAGCAGCAAATCATCTACTAGAAGGACATGTGTTAGTACTCGTTGACACATCACCAAGTGCTATGATTACACCGACAACATATTTTCATCATTTACAGCACGCAGAAGAGTTTAGACAAAATCCAGCTGTCGGTACATTTTTACGCTGGGTGCGCTTTTTAGGTGTTATATTCTCGTTATTTTTATTACCATTTTGGTTAGTGTTTGTATTTGATCCAACTCTTTTACCAGCAAATCTTGCTTTTATTGGACCGACTAAGATGACGCATTTACCAATCCTATTACAGGTGTTAATGGCAGAGGTCGGACTTGAGTTTTTAAGGATGGCTGCTATTCATACTCCAACCCCATTATCGTCTGCGGCAGGGTTGATTTCCGCCATATTAATTGGTCAAATTGCAATTGATGTAGGTTTGTTTGTGCCAGAAGTAATTTTGTATGTAGCGGTTTCGATGATTGGTGCATATGCAACACCGAGTTATGAATTAGGATTAGGGAATAAGGTTGGGAAATTGTTTGTTATTATTTTAACAGGTCTCTTCCATGAGATGGGATTTGTAATTGGTATGACGATATTAATTTTATTTTTAACGTCTATAAAAAGTTTACAAACACCTTATTTATGGCCGTTTTTACCATTTGATTGGGGCGCGTTAACAAAAATTTTACTCCGTCCAACGATGTCTAGTTTAAAAGTACGACCAAGTATTGTAAGACCTCAAAATGTAAAAAGACAAAAATAAACGGGATTATACACCCGTTTATTTTTTTTAGTAAAAATTTATTGTTTTTTAACAAAAATCAAACATTTTTTGTGTACACTTAGAGTAGATATTGTGTATGGAAGGGGAAGAGTACATGATTAAATTATTTGTAAGTGATTTAGATGACACGCTCGTTTACGATGTGAATCATATGCAAAAAGAAGATGAACGTGCGCTGTGTTGGTTAGCTGAGAAAGGGACAAATATTTGTTTTGCCTCTGGCCGCTTTACACACAGAATTGATGAAGTTGTAAAAAGGTTTTCATTCCCATATTACATAACTGGCTTAAATGGAGCGACAATGTTACTTCCAGATGGGAATTTATTTCATGAATCGAGTTTTGAAAATACGGTTGCCCAGGAAATATATCGATATATACATAAAAAAGGACTAGCGGATATTGTTTGTGCAAATGAGCAACGATATACAAAAAGGAAAAATGAACATCACCATAATTTTGAAGCGTATATGGGCGTGCATATCGCCGAAATTGAAGCGTTAGAAGAAGAGTTTGGTAAGACTGTACACCCTGCAAAATTGTTTGTTTTTGGAGAAGAAGAGAAAATTGTGACATTAGATCAAGAGCTACGAGATACGTTTCAAGGCGAAGCGGAAGTTTTTATATCAGGTAAACGCTATGTTGATATTATGCCAAGAGGCGTGAGTAAGGGGAGTGCTCTAAAACGACTAATGGACCATTTGCAAATTGAAGCAAATGAAGTTGCTTGTATTGGAGATTCTTTCAATGATATTTCTATGTTTGAAGTAACCCCGCATTCATTTACTCTTCATCATGCCCATCCATATGTAAAGGAGAAAGCAAATCATATAGTGCGTTCGGTTGAAGAGGCTGTTATGAAATTACCGTTACTTGTATAAAAAAGAAGCCCATCACTGGCGGGCTTCTTTTTTACTTGAATAAAGATTTAACAAAATCAATGATACTTGAGAAGAAATCTTTCACTTTATCTAGAAAACTTTGTCCTTCTTCAGATCCTAAAAAGGCAGAAACGTGTTCTTTTGCTTTGTTTAATTGACTACCAACTTGATTCCAATCGATATTAAGATTCTTCATTTTATCAAATAACGCTACTAGGTTATCTAATTGTTCATCTGTTAATGTAATGCCGAGTTGATCAGCAATTTTTTTAATTAATGAACGTAAATCTTCTGTTGTTTTTGGCTGTTCTTTTGCAATTTCTTCTTTAATTTTTGCAACAAGTTGAACTGCTTTTTCTTCACCAATTTTATCACCAAGCTGGGCTGTTTGTACCATTTCTTCATTCGCTACTTTTTTAACTTCTTCCGGAATTGGTTTATTGGACGCAGTTTCATATGCTTTCATTAATCCAGTTAAAGCTGCAGTTCCTGAAACTTTAAAAGGTGCAGTAATTTGAATTTCTGCATCTTTTACACCTGCTGTAATCAAAGCGTTAGTGTACATTGCATCTGTTACCCAGTTAATGTTCTTTGATCGTACAATAAGACCAGATCCTGGTTTTGTGTATGTAATCATAGAAGAAGAAATTGCTCTCGTACCAATTTGTGCTTTTGGAACAATGCCTTCTAGAAATTTATGTTCTTCCGCATTAGATACAGTGATAATTGTAGCATCTTTCGGTGCTTTCATTTCTTTTAACAGATCTTGTTTTTGTTGTTCGGATAAGTTCTCTCCTAGTGTAACAATTGATTCTCCCTCGATGATGTCTGCAAATGAAGCTGTTGGCATTATAAATACCGTTACAGCTAATAGCAGAGCTAATAATTTCGTTTTCACGAAAAACCGCTCCCTTTCTCTTTCTAAAATTTTCGGGCAACAAAGTTATTATAGTATATATTTCTTATTTGTCACCTAGCTTTTTCCACATTTCAAAAAAGAAGTATCTAGATTGTCGGATTCTTTTTGTTTCTAGTCATGAATGTGGTAATATAGTGCTGAGATAGTTGAAAGGAGACATATACATATGAAAACTTTAGGATACATATTAATGGAAAACGGTGAAAAAATCGAATTGGAATTTTTCCCAGAAGAAGCGCCAAAAACAGTAGAAAATTTTAAAAAATTAGCAGAGCAAGGATTTTATGACGGTGTTACATTCCACCGTGTTATTCCTGGCTTCGTAAGCCAAGGTGGAGACCCAACAGGTACAGGTGCTGGTGGTCCAGGTTACTCTATTCCATGTGAAACTGATGGAAACCCTCATAGACACCTTGTAGGATCACTTTCTATGGCTCACGCTGGCCGTAACACAGGAGGTAGCCAATTCTTTGTTGTTCATGAGCCACAGCCACATTTAGATGGCGTTCATACTGTATTTGGTAAAGCAACAAGCGGTATTGAAACAGTATTAAAAATGCGTCAAGGCGATGTAATGAAAGAAGTTAAAGTTTGGGAAGAATAAGATAAGGGAAAAGAGAGCTTTTGCTCTCTTTTTTATTTTTAATGAGATTGAGTACTTCTTCTACAGCATCATACAAGTAGTATTGTTGCTAAAATATATTGCTTGTGAGAACAAACCTTTAACAAATTACATAGAATACATTACATTATATGTTTCAACAAATATTTTTTGTTATATTAATTTTGCTAGAATTGTGCTGCTTTAGGGTAACTATGAATGAAGTGATGTTGAATGATATGTTTCTTTTCATTCTATATAAAATTTTCTTTTTTTCACTCTATTTATTAAAGGAATAGTGCTGAAACATAGATTTGACTTTCTTCTTTTCGCTTTGTATGATTATCAAGTTGTTTTAGACTCTTCTCACTCTGTTGAAAATATTGTAAAATGAATGTGATATGAAAAGAGTGATTGAGGGGATTACTAGTTTGTAACTTTTGTGAGAAGGGATAAGGGTTATGTTAATTCGTTTTAAAAAAAGTTATGAAAAAATCGCAATGGGGCTTCTTTCGTTTATGCCAACTGAAAAAGATTTGAAAACATTACAATTGACAATGAAAGAATATGAAGCAAAAGATGATTGGCAATTGTACTTGTGGAAAGAAAATGAAGATTTTGTTGGAATAATGGGGATTGTAAAAAAAGAGAATCAAGTATTAGAAATTCAGCATTTAAGTGTAAATCCGTCTCACCGTCATGTGGGGATTGGAACGAAGATGGTTCAAGAGTTAAAGAGTAAATTTCTTGAGTTTACAATTTGCGGAAATGAGCAAACAGCAAGTTTTTGCGAAAAATGTAAAGGGCTAGAACAAAATATACATTCGTGAAAGCAGGGATAAGTAGTTTATTATCTCTGCTTTCTTTTTTGTAATTGTTCGTTTCGTTCAGTAATGACCTCTGTGCGATCACGCAAAGTGTGCTTGTGTATAATATATTCACTTGGAATAGCATTCAAGTCTTTCCAAGAGAGGTTTTGTTTTTTGCATAACTCTATGCACTGCTTCTCTAACAATGGATCTGATAAGGGTAAAAATAAAGGTACAAAACGTTCTTTTTTATGGATAGATTGCAATCTTTCATTGAGCAAGGAAAGAAGTTGTACTTGATTAATTCCTAAACGTTGTAAAGACACACCGCTTTTTTCTAAAATTGTGATTGCGCTTTTCATCATTTTTGTGGAACCATTCCAGTTAGCACGTCTTTGGTGGTATAAAGAAACTGCAATTTGAATGAGACCAACTAAGTAATGATCACGATTTCCTCTTGGTTTTGTCTTCCAGTACTCTTCTAGTATTTCGTGGCATTCAAAATAGTCGTAATCTCCTTGGAAATGAATTAAAAATTGTATGTATTCGGTAGGATACATGTTTTCTCGCCCCTATCTAACGGTTATACATATAAGTGTATCATAGAAATATGAACAATAAACGACTAGGAGATTTCCCCCTAGCCGTTATTGTTCATATTAGCAGAAGCAAGCTGCTCCTACAATAATTAGCAAAATAAACAGTACAACAAGTAATGCGAACCCACCGCTAAAACCACAATCAACGTGACCCATAGTTTTTTGACCTCCTACATTGTTCTTACTACACTGTTATCATATGAAGTGGTGGGCATGATGACATAGGCATCGGTCTATTTTTAATTAAATTTCTTAAAAAGGTTGGATAGAACATGAGTATGCTCTATACTTATGTTGTTATAGAAAAAATGTGGTGGGATGCTTTGTGCAATATAATTTTAAAGTAGAGGCTTTTGAAGGGCCTTTAGATCTATTGTTACATTTAATACATCGTTATGAAATTGATATATATAATATTCCTGTAGCAGATATTACAGAGCAATATTTATCTTATGTGCATACGATGAAAGAACTGCAATTAGATGTTGCAAGTGAGTATTTAGTAATGGCCGCAACGTTATTACAAATTAAAAGTAAAATGTTGTTGCCGAAACATGAAGAAGATGTACTTGATAACGGTGATGATTTTATAGATGATCCTCGTCAAGAATTGATGGAGAGGTTAATTGAATATAAGAAATATAAGCAAGTTGCTACTGAGTTAAAAGAAAGAGAACAAGAAAGAGCACAGCTATATACACGTCCACCAATTGACTTTACATCGTTGCAACAAGAAGAAGAGACAAGCTTGCCTCTTGATGTTACGTTATATGATATGCTAGCGGCATTTCAAAAATTAATGCGCCGTAAAAAGGCAAAAAAACCTGTAACAACACGTATTACTCGTCAAGAAATACCAATTGAACAGCGAATGACTGATATTTTAAAGCAGTTAAAAATAAAGGGTGGTCGCCAAAGTTTTCATGATTTGTTTGTTGATGATGAACGTGAAATAATGGTTGTAACATTTTTAGCAGTTCTGGAACTTATGAAAAATCAACAAATCATAATTGAGCAAGAACATAATTTTGATGAAATTTTCGTATCAAGCTCTAATAAATCTGCATAGAGCAAGTATATGAAATTGGGATAGAAACACTTTATCTCATGTTATGTTTTAATGTATCGTTTGGAACAAGAGAAGAAATATTGAACCGAACGCATTGATTGTGATTCGGTTTTTTGATGTGTATTTTTATGGGAAAATAGAAGGAAGGAGCTCGTGAAATGGATAGGAAAGAACAAAAGTCAATTATTGAAGGCCTTTTATTTGTTTCTGGTGATGAAGGGATTTATCCAGAACAAATAGCGAAAGTTCTTGAAATTGAAATGAATGAAGTAATTAATATTTTAGAAGAAATGCAACAAGAATGTGAAGGTACAAACCGTGGTTTGCAAATTGTACAGTATGCAAAAGTATATCGTTTTGCTACAAAGAAAGAACATGCTTCATATTATCAAAAATTAATAGATACACCAACAGCTGCTTCACTCTCACAAGCTGCCCTTGAAACGTTAGCGATTGTTGCATATCGTCAACCAATCACAAGGACTGAAATGGAAGAGATTAGAGGAGTTAAAACCGATAAGGCGTTACAAACGTTGGTTTCACATTTACTTATAAAAGAAATGGGAAGAGCAGAAGGACCAGGGCGTCCTATTTTATACGGAACAACAAAAGAATTTTTGGACACATTTGGATTGAAAACATTAGATGATTTACCGCCGCTTTCTGAAGAGAATGAACAAATGAATGAAGCGGATTTATTCTTCGGTTCCTTACAAGAGATATCGAAATAAAAGCTTAGCATTTTGCTAAGCTTTTTTTGTATATCAATTATTTACAGTGCCATACTAAATGAAAAAAGGAGACGAGTTATGAGAGGTATGCGGATTATTCTATTATTAGTTTCTGTTTTATTATGTTTTTCTTTAAATAGCGCATCAGCTAAAAGGTATATGATGTCTATTCATACTACGTCTCCTTTACATATGCATCGGCAACATCTTAGTAAAATGAAAGTGAGCTTTTTAAAAGTGGGGCAAGGTGATGCAACACTTATCATAATGCCAAACGGACAAACAATGTTAATTGATGGAGGACCTTATGAAGCAGGAGAGGTTATTATTCAGAAATTAATTGAGAAAGGGATTAATCATTTAGATGTCATTGTCAGTACCCATCCTGATATGGATCATATAGGGGGGCTAATTCCAATTGTAGAGCAAATGCCGGTATCGCTTATATTAGATAGCGGAAAAACATATAGTTCTCTTACTTATCATACATATCGGAATAATATTAAAAAAAGAGGGATACCTTTCGTTTCAGTAAAGGAAGGGCAATATATACCGCTGGATCCACATGTTTCTATACAAGTATTAAACAATGGGAAATCAAAAGATGAAAATAATGAATCCTCAATTGTTTTAAAGGTGCGATATGGAAAAGCGGATTTTTTATTAATGGGTGACGCGGATGTACGGACAGAACATGAAATATTAAAACAATTTGATGTACATGCAGATGTTTTAAAAGTGGGGCATCACGGCTCGTATACTTCAACAAGTGAAACGTTTATAAAAAAAGTGGAACCGCAGTTTGCTATTCTGTCTTACGGGAGTAGTAATCCGTATGGACATCCTCATCAAAGTGTAGTAAAACGCTTAAAAAGGCACGGTATAATGGTATATAGAACGAATAAACGTACAGTAGAAATAGAAACAGATGGTGAACATGTTATGTTAGAGTCTAGCGGGTTAATGCCATTGTTGAAGTGATTTCTATATTAGGGGTGGATACTGTCCCTTTTTGGAAAAATGAATAATATATATTATAATTATAAGGGACGTAAGAAATTTCCTTTTTTGTTGAATAAAAAGGAAATTTCATTAGAATGTATAGACAACTACTCGTGCATATATTAAGATGGAACTAGGCGAATAAGGTAATAATAACAAGTAGGTATTTCATGGGAAAGGATCGATGAAAATGAAAACGCAAATTGTCATCAATGCCAAAATTTACACAGGTCAAGAAATAGTGGAAAACGGATTTATCCGTTACGCAGAAACCATTAAAGAAATTGGTTTGATGGCTCAATATGTACCACAAGAAAATGAAACTGTTTTTGATGCTACAGGGAAGATTGTAATTCCAGGTATGATCGATGTTCATATTCATGGTGGATACGATATTGATGCGATGGATGCAAATAGCGATGGGTTAGTAACTCTAGGTAAAGAAATGTTAAAAGAAGGGGTTACAACTTACTTCCCGACAACAATGACACAAGCTCCAGAGGCAATTGAAGCAGCGCTAACTGCTGCGAAAGAAGCAAAAGAAAAAGGAGCGCATTTCGAATATATTCACTTAGAAGGACCTTATGTTTCAAAGAAACGTGCAGGTGCACAACCACTTGAACATATCGTTCCTGCAAATATTGAGCAATTTAAACAATGGCAAGAAGCAAGTGGGAATTTAATTAAATTAGTAACATATGCACCAGAAGAAGAGGGAGCATTAGAGTTTGAACAATATCTTGCTGAAACTGGTGTAGTGGGCACAATGGGGCATACAGATGCAATTGATGCGCAACTAAAAAATAGAAAGATTACACATGCGACACATTTATACAATCAAATGCGTGGATTACATCACCGTGAACCAGGAGTTGTTGGTCATGTGTTATTAAATCCAGATGTAATGGTTGAAGTAATTACAGATGGTATTCATATTCACCCTGATATGGTGAAATTAGCATATAAGTTAAAAGGACCGAAAAAAGTAAGTGTTATTACTGACGCAATGCGCGCAAAAGGTCTTGAAGATGGATTATATGAGCTTGGCGGACAGCCAGTACATGTAAAAGATGGTAGTGCTCGATTAGAAGATGGAACGTTAGCTGGTAGTATTCTAAAAATGGATCAAGCTTTCCGAAATGTAATTGAATTTACGGGTTGTTCAATCGAAGATGCAGTACTGATGACATCAGTTAACCAAGCAGAAGAGTTTGGATTAAATAATAAAGGTGCATTAGCAGTAGGAAAAGATGCAGACTTTGTTGTGATGAATGAAGATTTACATGTATATGATACGGTTCGTTTAGGAATTCATATGAAGGAAGGGAAGTAATTAAATGAATATTCTTGTTGTAAAAACTCCAGAAGAACTAGCCGAAGCAGGTTATAAATTAATTGAAGAAGTTGTAAAAACAAAAGAAAATCCAACATTAGGAATGGCTACAGGAAGCTCTCCATTAGGTATTTATGCAGAAATGCGAAAAAATAAACTTGATACAAGCCGTGTAACCACTGTAAACTTAGATGAGTACGTAAATTTACCACATGAAGATAAAAACAGCTATCACTATTTCATGCAAGAACAGTTGTTTGATCATCTTCCATTTAAACAAACTTATGTACCAAACGGGATGGCAAGTGATTTAGAGGAAGAGTGCAAACGTTACGAGGGCATTCTAACTGCTAACCCAGTTGACCTACAGATTCTTGGAATCGGTGAAAACGGTCACATCGGATTTAATGAGCCAGGAACACCGTTTAATTCTCCAACGAACATTGTTGAATTAACAGAATCTACACGCCAAGCAAACCTTCGCTTCTTCGAAAAAGAAGAAGATGTGCCAACTCATGCGATTACAATGGGAATTGGAAGCATTATGAAAGCGAAACAAGTTCTACTTGTTGCTATGGGTTCTAAAAAGGCAGAAGCTGTTAAAGAATTATTGCAAGGTGAATATAGTGAAGAGTGTCCGGCTACAGTTTTACAACGTCATCCGAATGTAACCGTAATCGCAGATCAAGAAGCTCTATCTTTATGCAGTGAGGCGATTGCTGATGAACATCGACAAGTATTCACCATTTCCGATCTATTATCAGATTCAAGAGTGGGTGAAACAGCTAATTGAGGACGGCGAATGGAAGCCGGGAGATAAAATCCCATCTGAGAATGAACTTTGTGATAAGTTCGAAGTGAGTCGTATGACAATCAGACAGGCGATTAATAATTTAGTGGAACAAGGCTATTTATATCGGAAGCGTGGAATTGGAACATTTGTCCAACTTCCGAAAGTGGAACAAAAATTGCAAGGAATGACGGGATTCACAGAAGATATGATTTCTCGTGGAATGAACCCAAGTAGTCAATTACTTAGTTTCCGCCTAGTTCCAGCTACTGCTAAAATAGCAGACCGGTTGAGAATACAGGAGGGGGAATCGGTTTATGAAGTGAGGCGTATTCGCTTAGCTGATGATGAACCGATTGCTTTTGAGACGACATATTTGTCGCCAGCTCTTGTAAAAGATATTAACGAAGAGATATTGCAACAATCTTTATATGAACATTTAGAGAAAAAACTGGGCTTTAAACTTGTTAGCGCTACTCAGTCAATTGAAGCTTCTGTTGCGACGGAAAATGAAGCTGAACATCTGCATATTCCTAAAAAGGCGCCTGTACTTGTAATGCGTCAATGGTCATATTCAGAAGGTGAGATACCGCTAGAGTACGTGAAATGTATTTATCGTGGAGATCGTTATAAATTTATTACGAATATCGCACGTAACAAATAGTATATTTCAGTTTGTGAAGTACAGTCGAAATGAAAATGGATAACATGTAAAGAAATAAAAATACGACTCATCCTTATAAGGAATGAGTCGTATTTTTATTATGAGCAATTACGTGGTTAACAGCATCTTTGACGTGATTTACTACATAGTGAGCGTGTTTTTTTACTGCATCATCTGCTTGCGACATAGCAAAACTGTGAGGAGTTAAAGAAAACATAGGAATATCATTGTAAGAATCCCCTATACAAGCAATTTCCTCAGGTTTTATTTGAAACTCATTTAATAAAACAGAAATGGCAGAGCCTTTACTAACATTCGGTGGCATTACATCTAAACATTGTTCTGCTGAGATGAAAGTACTAACTTTCCCGTGGAATTTTTCATCAATTTTTTTTTGAAGGAGTTGTAAGCTCTCCTTTGTTCCACCGACAGAAATTTTATTTGGGAAAATTGTATCATCAATCTTCTGTAGTAAGTTTGGTTCTTCAACAGAAGTCATTGTTACTTGTTGTTCAAGTTCTTGAATAAAAGGTGTTTTCTCTTCAATGTAATAATTATGCTCATCACTTACATAACGGAAATAAGGATTTTCATTCGTCATAGCTAACAAATCGGGAAGTATGCTGGAATCAAAAGTTGCAGATAATAGTTGTTTATTTTCATGTGTATATACAAAAACACCATTTACACTAATACGATGAAAATTTGTATTTACAGCTTTCATTAAGTCTGCAATTTCATTATCAAGTCTTCCGGAAGCGAAGCAAAGAATAACATTTTGCTCGGCGAGGCTGCGTAGTGCCGCAACATCTTGTTCATCAATAAGACCTCCGTGTTGCATCATTGTACCATCGATATCACTTACAAACATTTTAATCATGCTGTTATCTCCTTTCTATGTACAGTTGCTCTTACATTATACGCATCATATATAAACATGTCTAAAAAATGAATTTTTATTAAATGGCAGATGTTTTACATTGACGACAAAGAAGAATATTCTGTAACATAAAAGTAGGCTATTTAAGTACGAGGGTGGTGTTATATGAATAATTATCTAGAAATTAAAAAAGTTTTAAATAATAATGTCATCATTGCTAGCCATCCTGAACACGAGGAAGTAGTAGTGATTGGTAAAGGAATTGGATTTGGGAAAAAAGCGAAAGATGTATTGGAGCAAGAACAAATCGAAAAAATGTTTGTCTTAAAAAATGAACGTGATCGTGAACAATATAAATTATTAGTGCCGCATGTTAGTGAAAAATTAATTGAATTGATGAACGATATTATGCTGTACATTCAAGAAAAAGCGAAATCTCCACTAAATGAACATATTCATATTGCGTTAACAGATCATATTTCATTTGCAATTAAAAGGTTAAAACAAGGACTTACAATTGATAATCCTTTTTTAGTTGAAACAAAAATGCTCTATCCAGAGGAATATGAAATTGCGGAAGGTGTTGTAGAACTTTTAAATTCTCGTTTGCAAATTACATTGCCAGAAGGAGAAATTGGTTTTATTGCACTTCACATTTACAGTTCGCTTACAAATTCTGATTTATCTTCAGTTAATCAAAACTCCCGTCTCATTGCACAACTTGTATCTTTAATTGAGACAAACTTAGAAATTACATTAGATCAAGAGAGCATTCATTATTTACGCCTTATTCGTCATCTTCAATATGCTATTGAGAGGGTGAAAAAAGGAGAAAAAGTAGAAGAATCGCAAAGTTTTGCTGATTTATTAAAGGCGGAGTATCCAGTTTGCTATAACGTAGCTTGGAAGCTAGTTAAAGTCATGCAAAAAGAGTTGCAACTACCTGTATATGAAGCTGAAAGTATTTATTTAACGATGCACTTGCAACGCTTAGTCAAGGCAGAGCATGTGTAATAAGTCATATATTTTTGTCTAAAATGAAAACGTTAAAAAAAATGATTGAATCGCTTACAATAGTTATGTATAATAACTATTGCAAAGTTATACAAATTTCGACAAACACATTAAGGTGAGTAACGAAAACGTTTGCCTTAATTATAGTGAACTTATACGTAAACCTATTTTTGACACGTGTTACTGATTCGATCAGGCATGAGTGGAGAAAAGTAAGGAATGTAAGCTAGAGAAAGGGATATACTACCCTTTGTATAGCTATCGTTCTATCTTTTTTTCCTCATGTCTTTTTGGCGTTTGTCGGAAGGTATCAATATAGATAAGAGAGGAAGGGTTTCCATGTTTAAGAAGATCTTTGGTGTTCTTCAAAAAGTCGGAAAGGCGTTAATGCTTCCAGTAGCGATTTTACCGGCAGCAGGTATTTTACTTGGATTTGGTAATGCATTTCAAAATCCACAGTTAACAAATGTTATTCCTGCTTTAAAAGCAGATTGGTTCGTAATGGTTGCAAAAATTATGGAACAATCTGGTGATATTATTTTCGCTAACCTTGCATTATTATTCGCAGTTGGGGTAGCAATTGGTTTAGCTGGTGGAGATGGAGTAGCTGGTTTAGCAGCATTCGTCGGCTACTTAATTATGAACAAAACGATGAGTGTGTTCTTAGAAGTAGATAAGCTAGTGAAAGTAACAAGTTCTGGAGCAGACCCAGTAAAAATTGGATTTGCAGATCCAGCGTATGCAAACGTATTAGGTATTCCAACGCTACAAACAGGGGTATTTGGTGGTATTATCGTCGGTATAGTAGCGGCATATTGCTATAATAAATACTTCAACATTGAATTACCATCATACTTAGGTTTCTTTGCAGGTAAGCGTTTCGTACCGATCGCAACTGCAACATTCTCTTTAATCGTAGGTATTATCATGTGCTTCGTTTGGCCATACATTCAAGGTGGCTTAAACACGTTCTCACATCAAATGATTGATGCAAATAGAACAATCGCAGCATTTATATTCGGTTTAATTGAACGTTCATTAATTCCATTTGGACTACATCACATTTTCTATTCACCGTTCTGGTTCGAATTCGGTCAGTATACAAATGCAGCTGGCGAATTAATCCGTGGTGACCAAAAAATCTTTATGGCACAGTTAAAAGACGGTGTAGAATTAACAGCAGGTACATTTACAACTGGTAAGTATCCGTTCATGATGTTCGGTCTTCCAGCAGCAGCTTTAGCAATGTACCATGAAGCACGTCCAGAAAATAAAAAATTAGCAGCAGGTATTTTAGGTTCTGCAGCATTAACATCTTTCTTAACAGGTATTACAGAGCCACTTGAATTTTCATTCTTATTCGTAGCGCCAGTATTATTCGGAATTCACGCTGTATTTGCTGGTCTATCATTTATGACAATGCAAATTTTAGGTGTTAAAATTGGTATGACATTCTCTGGTGGTTTAATTGACTTCCTATTATTCGGTGTATTACCAGGCCGTACAGCATGGTGGTGGGTAATTATTGTTGGTCTTGTACTAGCAGTTATTTACTACTTCGGATTCCGCTTTGCAATCCGTAAATGGAATCTAAAAACACCTGGTCGTGAAGAGGCAAATGCGAATGACGGTGCAGGAAAAACAGAAGCAGGCGAACTTCCTCGTGAAGTATTAGTAGCACTTGGTGGTAAAGAAAACATTGCTTCTTTAGATGCTTGTATTACTCGTTTACGTGTTCAAGTTAACGAACAAAAGAATGTAAACAAAGACCGCTTAAAAGAACTTGGAGCAGCTGGTGTACTGGAAGTTGGAAATAACATTCAAGCTATTTTCGGACCGAAATCTGACACGTTAAAATCACAAATTCATGATATAATGTCAGGTCGTACACCTCATGTTGAAAAAGAAGAACCTGTAAAAGTGGAAGAAACTCCTCAAAAAGTTGATGAAAATGAAACAATTGTATCACCAATCGAAGGGAAAATCTTACCAATTACAGAAGTACCTGACCAAGTATTCTCAGGAAAAATGATGGGAGACGGATTTGCAATTGAGCCAACTGAAGGAACAGTAGTTTCTCCAGTTAACGGTGAAATTGTCAATGTATTCCCTACAAAACATGCGATTGGTATTCAATCTGAAGGCGGAAAAGAAATTTTAATCCACTTTGGTATTGATACTGTAAAATTAAATGGTGAAGGATTCGAGGCACTTGTAGCACAAGGTGATAAAGTGAAGCAAGGCCAACCATTATTAAAAGTAGATCTTGCATTTGTAAAAGAAAATGCACCATCTATCATTACACCAATTGTATTTACAAACTTACAACAAGGGCAACAAGTCGAATTGAAAAAAGATGGAAATGTTAAGAAGGGCGAAACCGCTATTATTGACATTCAGTAGGAATTTGACGCAAAATGTTTATAATTATAATAGGCGATGTGGTTGACCGAACATCGCCTATTATATACAATAGATGATGTAGTACTCACGTCTATACAACTAAAAAAAACTGTAATTTAAAGGAGATAAATAATCATGGAAAAAATCTTTAAAGTAACTAGCGACTCAGGAATTCATGCTCGTCCAGCAACTCTACTTGTAAACACTGCAAGCAAATTCGGTTCTGACATTAACTTAGAGTATAACGGAAAGAACGTTAACTTAAAATCAATCATGGGCGTTATGTCTTTAGGCATTCAACAAAACGCAGAAATTAAAATCACTGCAAATGGTGATGATGCAGCTCAAGCACTAGCAGCTATCGAAGAAACTATGAAAAACGAAGGATTAGGAGAATAATGACTCTTAACATTCAAGGGATCGCTGCATCAAGTGGGATTGCTATTGCAAAGGCTTTCAGACTTGAAAATCCTGAATTTAACATCGAAAAGAAATCAATTACAAACGAAGCTGCAGAAATTGCACGCTTAGACGCTGCGCTTGAGAAAGCAAAAACTGAATTAGAAGCTATTAAGGACCACGCATTTGCTGAGCTAGGTGCTGACAAAGCTGCGATCTTTGAAGCACATTTATTAGTGTTAAATGATCCAGAACTAGTAAACCCAGTAAAAGATAAAGTAAATAGCGAAAAAGTAAATGCTGAATTTGCAATGGATGAAGTTGCATCAATGTTTATTTCTATGTTTGAAAACATGGATAATGAATATATGAAAGAACGTGCTGCGGACATTCGTGACGTAACAAAACGCGTTCTTGCACATTTACTAGGAATTAACTTCTCAAATCCTGGTACAATTTCTGAAGAGGTAATCATTATTGCTGAAGATTTAACACCATCTGATACAGCTCAGTTAAACCGTAAGTATGCAAAAGGTTTCACTACTGATATCGGTGGACGTACATCTCACTCTGCAATTATGGCTCGTTCTATGGAAATTCCAGCTGTTGTTGGTACGAAAGTTGTTATGGAGAAAATCCAAAACGGCGATATCGTTATCATTGACGGTTTAGATGGAGAAGTAATTGTAAACCCATCAGAAGAAACTCTTCGTTCGTTTGAAGAAAAGAAAGCGAAATTTGAAGAGCAAAAAACTGAATGGGCAAAATTAAAAGACCAAGCTACTGTAACAAGTGATGGACATCACGTTGAGCTTGTTGCAAATATCGGAACACCAAATGATGTACAAGGTATTATCGATAATGGCGGAGAAGGCGTTGGCTTATACCGTACAGAATTCTTATATATGGGTCGTGACAATCTTCCAACAGAAGAAGAGCAGTTCGAAGCGTATAAAGCAGTTCTTGAAGGTGTAAAAGAAGGTCAACCAGTCGTTGTTCGTACACTTGACATCGGTGGAGATAAAGAGCTTCCATACTTACATTTACCAAAAGAAATGAACCCATTCTTAGGATACCGTGCAATTCGCTTATGTCTTGATGAGCAAGATGTGTTCCGTACACAACTTCGTGCATTACTTCGTGCTAGCGTATACGGTAACTTAAAAATTATGTTCCCAATGATTGCAACTCTTGATGAGTTCCGTCAAGCAAAAGCAATTTTATTAGAAGAGAAAGCGAAACTTGTAGAAGCGGGTACAACTGTTTCTGATTCTATTGAAGTTGGTATGATGGTTGAAATCCCAGCTTCAGCTGTATTAGCAGATCAATTCGCGAAAGAAGTTGACTTCTTCTCTATCGGAACAAATGATTTAATCCAATACACAATGGCTGCAGACCGTATGAACGAACAAGTATCATACTTATACCAACCATATAACCCATCTATTTTACGTCTTGTAAAAATGGTTATCGATGCTGCTCATAAAGAAGGCAAATGGGCTGGTATGTGTGGTGAGATGGCAGGCGATTCACTTGCTATCCCATTATTATTAGGATTAGGTTTAGATGAGTTCAGTATGAGTGCAACATCTATTCTTCCTGCAAGAACACAACTAAGCAAGTTGTCAAAAGCAGAAATGGAAACATTAGCAGAAAAAGCATTAATGATGTCAACTGCTGAAGAAGTTGTTGAACTAGTTAAAAGCATATAACCAATAAAAAAACCTGAGTCGATTTGAAATCGGTCTCAGGTTTTTTCTATGAGAAAAATAAATCTTATTTTCTTACTATAGAGGATAAGGAACGGAATTAGATAGCGATAGCAACGATATCAGTTGGGCATACACGTAAAATACCAGTAAAAGTATTTCGATTTTGATTGTTCTTATCGTCTTTATTGTTATCTTTGTCGTCTTTGTTATTACGAGCTAAAGCAGAGAAAAGAGCAACACCGTTAGCGAAACCTTCAAAAATTACATTGTTGAAAGTGCCATTACCTCTAATGCTTAAAAGAGAAAGTTCTGTTCCAACTGAAATGCTAGCAAGTACGTTACATACAGCTGGTTGTTGTGGTCTAACTACTTCTCTCTCTTTCTCTTTCTCATGATGTCTGCACTCTCTTTCATGATGATGACAGTCTCTAAAGTTATCACAGCATCCAAATGATCCAAACATAATCCTCATCACCCCCTTCACACTTATAATCTATGTAAGTTCGGTAGTGAGTGACTGGACAGAGAGTGGAATTTTTTCTAGGGGATTTTCTCATTTTAAATGACTAGCTGGGTGTTTAGTATGGAATGATGTTTAAAATAGGGGAAATATAACAAAAAATGTAAAAACCGCCGAAATAAATGAAATAGGTAGCCTTTACACTTTTTTACTTTTATATAAAACGATGATATATACAGGAAGAGCTAGGAGTAGTGGTACAATGGATCGTGCAGTATGTTTTTCTGATTCTAATTGGAATGCTTCTTCTTTTGGGAATTGTAAAATGGAGATGTTTGCGGCATCACCAATAAAATATAGAAGCAGTACAGTTACTATGTAACATAAAAGTGCGATAAAGCTTCCGTATGAACTCAATGAAAATCCCTCTCTTGTTATCTATTTGTTATCATTGTATCATAATTGTAACAAAAATACACGGGTATATTTCAACACCTAAACAAAATTCGACACAAAACGTCAAGTTTATTTATGATAAGGGAATAGAATATACTTTTCCATAAGTATAAATGTCGAATGATTTGTAGTAATATTACAAAAGTATGACAGGAAATAAAAAAACGAAGGCAATGTAGTTACCTTCGTTTTTTATTATTTTGCCCACTCACTCACTTGCTCTACGCTCATACGAGGTGCAGGGTGGCCTTTTAAAGTTGATTCACCAATTGTAATAAGCATAATTGGAACGTAACGAGATGAAACGTTAAATTCGTCTGTCAGTGCTTGTGGATTGAAGCCACCAATAGCACAAGTATCCCAACCAGTTGCTTTAGCTGCAAGCATAAGTTGCATTGCTGCTAAAGATGCATTTGAAAAGGCAGCATCTCTTGGGAATTGTTCACGAGCATATGCAGATTCAATATTTTTAGCTAAGCGTTCTTTTGCTTCTTCTTTCATAAATCCTTGTTCTACAATTGGACCATATACTGGCTCAACATTTTTATAAGCTTCTAAATCACCTAAAATAGCGACTACTGCAGAAGCATCAAGAATTTGTTGTTGGTTATAAGCTATTGGGTGTAATCGTTTTTGTACATCTTCACCTTGAAAAACGAGGAATTTCCAGTGTTGCAAGTTCCAAGCGGAAGGTGCTTGTGCTGCGGCTTTTAAAATCTCATGTAATTCTGTAGATGAGATTTCTTTATTTGGGTTGAATGCACGTGTAGATGTGCGTTCATATAGAACGTTAAAAAAGTTGTCGTTTGTCATTGTATATCCTCCAAATTGTATATCGAATTATTTTCAAAAAAATAATATACACTACTTACATTTTGTAAGTTATCGAATTTAAGAATATAATATCTTTATTTTAATTGTCAAGTTTTAAAAATAAGCTAGGGCATTCATACAAACGATACAATTCCTACAATCATACACTAAAAAAGGAATTTATAGAGTGAAAAGCGAAGATAACATTCTCAATTAGCTTGTTAATATGTATCTCTCACAAATTAAAGTTTATTGGAGAACAGTCTTTTAAAAAAGTTTGTGAGGAATTCAGTAGAACAAGATATATGAAGTGAGTGAAGACTAGTGATGAACATACTACATTTTTTATTAGAGAATACGGTTTTCCAAAATGTGTTACAAGATCTGCAGTTAAATGTCCTTTATATAGAAAATGGATGTAAGCATCAACAAACGGTAGAAAATATCCATCCAAAATGTATGTTTATAGCAAATAGTTTTGAAGAGGGCGAACTATTATTTCAAAGAACGAAACCACACATTATCATTACGTATGTAACAGATTATTCTCAAATAAAATATATAAAGAATATGTATACTCCGCACAGTACATTCATTGTCATTTGGGATCAACAAATAACAAAAGAATTCACAGATGTACTTGCATTAGGAATACGTAATATTGTAATAGCTCCTGTAACTCCGCAAGCAGTGTTAGAGGAAGTGAATAAGAGTTTGTATCAACTTTCTTTAGTAAGGCAAGTCGGTTTGCAGCAGGAATTGCTTCAAACGATGTTTGATTTTCAAAATGATCTATTATTTATAGTAGAAGATGATGAGATTGTTGATTGTAATACAAATTTTTTAGCTTTTTTTGGATATGAAAATCTGTTTGCCTATCGTGAGCAACATTTAGTATTTGCTGAACATTTTATTAGAGAAAGTGGATACTATTCGACGACGCATGATATAACATGGTTAGACGATACTTTATCAAGTGGTAGAAGAATTAAGATGCTAAATTATGAAGGGGTAGTATCCACTTTTTTATTACGTGCGACACCATTGCCAGAAGATTTATCAAGATTTATTGTAAAGTGCACGGAAATTACAGAATTAGATGAAATCTATCAAGAGCAAGAAAGACTTGCTATGGTAGATTCATTGACAGAGATTTATAATCGTTTAAAGTTTCAACAAATACTAGAGGTAGAGTGGGAAAAGGTAATACGTAGTGATGAGAAAATAGCTATCATTTTATTTGATATAGATAATTTTAAAACGGTTAATGACACATATGGTCATGATTTTGGTGATTTGGCATTAATACAACTTGCAGAGCTTATGAAATCTAAAGTGGAGCAACAACATGTATTTGCAAGATGGGGAGGAGAAGAATTCATTATATTAGTGACAAATACAGTAGAAAAGGAAGCATTTCAAGTTGCGGAGTCATTACGATTCTTCATTGAAACAAAGCAATTCACTGGAATTTCGAAGCTAACAGCTAGCTTTGGAGTTGCGTTATATGAACAAGGAACTACAAGAGAAGAATTAATGCAACGAGCGGACATTGCATTATATGAAGCGAAAAAAAATGGGAAGAATCAAGTATGTGTGTATAGAAAAGAAAAAATGTAATTTTTCGCAACAAATTGTTGCGATTTTTTTTTATTGTTTGATAATAGAATAGGGGGACAATTTTTAGCGAAGGAATTATGGAGGATCAATATGATAAAAAAAGTAATGGTGATGGCTTCACTGTCTGCTATAGTTGGCGGCGGAGTATACTATTTTCTTGTTAGCCCCAATATAAAGGAAAACACTGTATTAACAACTAAAGTGAATCCTACTATTGAATCAGAAGTACAAGGGAATATAGAAGAAAAAGAAGAGCAACAAATTGATTATGCTAGCATATCTCAAAAATTAGATCAATATTTAGTCGGAAAGCAATTTAATGGAACAGTTTTGGTAACAGATAAAGAGCGTGTTATATTGAATAAAGGATATGGGTATGCTGATGTTCAAAATAAAATAGAAAATACGCCTCAAACAAAATATCGTATTGGTTCTATTACGAAAACAGTTGTTGCCACATCTATTTTACAGTTGCAAGAACAAGGTAAATTGAATATTCAAGATAATGTAAATAAATATATTCCTTCATTTCCGGAGAATAAAAATATTACGCTATATCATTTATTAACCCATACCTCTGGTTTACCTGAACATGCGAAAGGAAATGTGAATGCTGCTTCCCGTTTACAGTTAATTAATTGGATTGGACGTCAAAATTTAGAATTTCCTGCAGGAACAGGTTGGAGATATACAGATTATAATTATATGGTTCTTGCTTATATAATAGAACATATCTCGAAAAAACCTTTAGGAGATTACATAAAAGAAAACATATTTGTAAAAGCAGATATGCATGAATCCGGTATGGGAAATATGGTACCTGGAGATAAAAATTTTACAAAGGGTTATGTGAAAAAAAATCAAGAGCTTGTACCAGCGCAGAAGTTAGGCATGGATTGGCTATATGGTTGTGGTGAGATGTATACGACAGTTGGAGATATGAAGAAGTTAGACGAAGCAATTATAAATGGAAAACTTCTTTCTGAACAAAGTATACAAGCAATGTTTTCGCCTTCAGCAGAACGGAAATATGCATTTAGTTTTTATATATATCCAGATTATTTTCATAATCATGGTGTATTATCTGGTTGGAACACTTTCAATAATTTTAATAAAGAAAAAGGAATTTTTGTTATGTTATTTTCAAATGTAAAAAATAGTATGGATGATGACTTTAATAAAGAGTTCCGAAAGATGGTAAATGATTTATTAGAACAAAGGGGATGAGAAAATGGAACATAAAACTTTATCAATAGGTTTCATTGGTATTGGCGTAATGGGAAAAAGTATGGTTTATCACTTAATGCAAGATGGTCATAAAGTATATGTATATAATAGAACGAAAGCAAAAACAGATTCTTTAGTGCAAGATGGTGCACAATGGTGTGATACGCCAAAAGAGTTAGTGAAGCAAGTTGATATTGTAATGACAATGGTTGGATATCCACATGATGTAGAAGAAGTGTATTTTGGTATAGAAGGAATTATAGAACATGCAAAAGAAGGTACGATAGCAATTGACTTTACGACATCTACACCTACTTTAGCAAAACGTATTAATGAAGTTGCAAAAAGCAAAAATATATATACGTTAGATGCACCTGTCTCAGGAGGAGATGTTGGCGCGAAAGAAGCAAAACTCGCAATTATGGTAGGTGGAGAGAAAGAAATATATGATAGATGCTTACCTTTACTTGAAAAGTTAGGAACAAACATTCAATTACAAGGACCAGCTGGGAGTGGACAACATACAAAAATGTGCAATCAAATTGCGATTGCTTCCAATATGATTGGAGTATGTGAGGCTGTTGCTTACGCGAAGAAGGCTGGATTGAATCCAGATAAAGTGTTAGAGAGTATTTCAACAGGGGCAGCAGGTAGTTGGTCATTAAGTAATTTAGCTCCTCGAATGTTAAAAGGAGACTTTGAGCCAGGATTTTATGTAAAGCATTTTATGAAAGATATGAAAATTGCTTTAGAGGAAGCAGAGAAATTACAATTACCAGTCCCAGGCTTAAGTTTGGCGAAAGAATTGTATGAAGAGTTAATTAAGGATGGCGAAGAAAATAGTGGAACACAAGTATTATATAAAAAATATATAAGGGGGTAAACGAGGTGGACCTTCAAAAGTTTGATGAGATGATTGATACTGTACAGCGAGCTACTTGTATGCAAATTAATGAAAAACAAAAAGAAGCTTTTAAACAAAAATATGATTTTGAACCAGACTTTGAATATGGAAGAGATGAGAAGGGGCATTATGTAATTCGAACCTCTAAAAAGATGTTAGAAGAAATGGAGTTTTATTTGGCATTGAAATATGATCGTGATGGAGTGGATCTTTATATGCAAGCTGAGATTGACGGTATATTTCATGTATCTGTTAGCTATGGTGAAGATGCCCTACATCTACAAGAATTGTTTCAATTTCTAGAAGAAAATAAATAAAAGTCCTCATTTGAGGACTTTTATTTATTTAGTCATTATAAGTTAGAAGCGCGGCGACATCGTTCAACCGGGAATGGGATAATTTGTGCGATGTGATTAGGACCAAATTGTTTTGTACGAGCATGGCGTATTATATAAAAAGCACACAGAATTGAAACAGGAATAGCGCCGAATAAACCAAATAATAAAGCGCTTACACAAGATGCGACAAATCCTAAAACACCAATTTCTAACTCTTCCATAATAGCTCCTAAAATAACAGGAAATGCTCCACATGTAACTCCAAGTATAAGTGCGATAAGTAAGCTCATGATTATCCCCCTCTGTTTGCGATATTATTTTCCTTCTTAGTTAATTGTAGTATATCACATTTAAAACAGAATTTTCAGAAAGATTTCAATAAATGTTCAATAAATGTTCAAAAAATACACTTGAAAAATCAAGGCGTTAAATTTGTGATGAAATGGTACTTTTGAGTAAATAAAAAATCAGGCTTATTTCAAAAGTGAAATAAGCCTGTTCCATAGGAGGATGTATATATGTAGAGTGAATAAAAGTTTGGAAAAGGGGATCCAAGTCCTTTTATTCAACTAACTACCTTAATAGATTGGAACCCAGCCTTCAGTTGTTACAAAAATACGAATAGCTACAACTTGACGATCATCTTGCAAGGTAAAATAATGTCTTGCATTTTCTGGAACAGATATTAGATCGCCTGGCTCAAGTTCAACATCAAAGAATTTCCCATCTTTGCCTTCAATAGCGAAAATGCCATGACCACTGACGATAAAGCGGACTTCGTCGTCTGTATGATGATGTTCTTTTTGGAAATTAATTAATAATTCGTCAAGGTTAGGTGTGCTATTTGAAAGTGAAATTACATCATGTGCTTTATAACCTCGACGTGCTGAAACATCAGCGATTTCTTTTGAAAAAACAGCTAATATTTCAGCTTTGTTTTCATCTGTTAAAGAATAATTTTCATTTAAATGAGTAGGAAGTTTAGAAATATTCCATTTCTCATATAAAACGCCTTCCTCTTGTAGAAATTTAGATACTTCCACTTCATTTTCAATACGAGTATTTACTTCATGAATACGAATTTGCGCCATTAGAAACGCCTCCTTGAATTGATAATAGTTTTATATGAAATTGGAATAAAAACTCATAAGCTTCTAATCTCTTCTTTGCATCAAAGCTATCTCGGCCCCATACGGTAATACCGTGGTTACGGATTAATACCGCTCCCGAATCACCTTGTATATGCTTTCGGAAGTTTTCTCCAAGCGTTGGGATATGGGCATGGTTTTCGATAATAGGAATGTGAATTGTTGCCCCTTCTTCCCAAATATCGAGAGCTTTAATAATTTCTTGATTTTGAAGGGTAACTGCATCACTATATAAATTTGTGATGACATTATTATCAGTTGTATGAACATGAAGTACGCACCCGGCATTCGTATTGTTATAAATATGTGTATGCAATATTGTTTCTGCTGAAGGGCGTAATTCAGTCTCTAAAACGGGAACTCCTACATGATCTACTAATAGAAAATCATCTGGAGTGGTTTTTGTTTTATCTTTACCGCTTGCTGTAATGAGAAAAGTAAGTGGCTCATGACTAACTTTTATAGAAATATTACCACTTGTTGCTGGGAACCAATTTCGAGTTGTTAATTCTTTTTTTATCTCGCTTAAGTCATACCATTGACGAAAAAGTTGTTTCATGATTTCACCTCCAACAAATGTTTTAATTCATTTTGAATATCATGGAATGTTTCAAACGGTGTATAAGCAATATAATTCTCTTCACACTTTGTAATAAGGAAGTCACGAGCAAATACTTTATCTGCTTGTTTCGCAGCTTGTAAATCAGTAATTGAATCTCCAATCACAATATGGAAGTCATTCGTATCACTCAATTTACGGATGAGTGATGATTTACATAATCCGCAATGATTTTGACAATGATGATCACAAGGATGAGGCCAATTCACCGTAATGTATTCATTTGAAAAATCTGTTTCATTACAGTAAATTTGCTCTTTTGGAATGAGTCCTTGTAAGAGTGGATAGACGAAGAAATCCATTCCACCTGATATAACGTAAAAAGAAATGTTATTTTCATTTACAAATTGTATAAATTCATGAAAACCATTACGAATTTCAGCAGTTTCTATTAAAAATTGAATAATTTCATCGTGCAGATGAGTAGGTATTAATCGAAATAATTGAGAAACACCTTCTTGAATAGATAGCTCTTGTGATAAAATTCTATTCTTTACTTCTTCAGCTTCTGGTGGTGCGAATTTTTCCATAATGGACATAATGTTATCATTATTTGTAATCGTGCCATCGAAATCACAAAATACTTGAATACTCATAATTTCACCTCATGAGAGGGATTTCCCCATATTTGTAGTGCACTATGCAAATTTATGTCATCTACTTCATGGAGTGGTTTATTTTGCAAAGTAGCATCAATTGCAGTACGGAAAGCTTTACCACCGCCTTGCGCTCCATTTGGATGTCCATGTATCCCGCCGCCAGCATTAATAACAACATCTTTACCGAAATCTCGTACAATAAAGGGAACGAAACCAGGGTGAATACCAGCAGATGGAACAGAAAAGCTCTTCTTGAAAAATGCATCGTCTTCAGTTAAATATTTTGAGATAGCAAGAGCTTCCTCTTTTTCTAGCGCAACACTTCCGTATGGAGATGGGAATAATGAAAAGTCAGCCCCAGCATAGCGTAGTAGCTTTCCGAGTAATAATGGAGATGAAATTCCATATAACTTAGATGCTGAATAAGCACCACTTACAGCAGGGTGTGCCATAATAGGAACTGGGATTTCATCATCTTCTGCAAGTGATTGCAGTACATCTAGTCCGTAAGCAAATACGTTAAATAATAGAATATCAGCTCCAGCTTGCACTGCACGTTTCGCATTTTCTTTTAAATCAAAAGTTCGTCCTGTTAAATTTACGGCATATAACGTTTTATGTCCGTATGTTTCATATACGGATTGTAAAACTTCTTTTCCAGATACAATGCGTTTCGTAAGTGGTGTTAATGCATTTTCAAATAATATTTCATCATCTTTTACTATATCTACACCACCACTTGCTTGATCACGTAATTGCGTTTTTAAATACCCAATATTTCGTCCAATCATTCCTTTAAAAATACTCATTAAAAGGGGACGATCATGCACTTGTAAAAGGTTTCGAATCCCATCTATCCCGAATTTTGGACCAGGAAAATGTTCTTTCAATTCTTCTGAAAAAGTTAAGTCAATTAATTTTACTTCGCCATCAAGGGATAGCTTTCCAAATGTAGTAGTTAAAATTGCTGGTAAATCTGGACTGAAGTTTAATAACGGATATTCGATTTTAATAATTCCGCGTTCTACTTTTTTACGTAAATACGAATTCGTATGTTCATGTTCAGCTAATTCCTCAATATGAATGACGTTGCCTTTATGTTGCTTTAATTGTTCTTGCAATAATTGTGGCAAATGAGTCCAAGAGCCAATTGTTAAACCAAGAGCAATTTGCTCAGCTTTTTTTTCTAAGTTATGTGAATCATCATGGATTAAATACGTCGCTATAATTCCGCTCATTGTTATAACCTCCTAGTTAAATAAAAAAACCTCTCAGCTAAGGAGAGGTTTTTTTACAACCAGCTCCTTATCTGTCAGCATAATGCTGCGAGAATTAGCACCGTGTCTACGATTGTAGATCGGTTGCCGGGTTTCGTCGGGCTCGTCCCTCCACCTGCTCTTGATAAGAAGTATTTAGAAATGTTTAAATTTTTAAGATAACTGAATTTTGTCAGATATTTTTCATGTTGTCAATTACTTTTTGAAAAAATTTAATTTATCAATTCGATTAATGGCTTCTCGTAATCTATCTTCTGTATGCAAGAGACCAACACGGACATACCCTTCGCCATGTTCACCAAATCCAACACCAGGAGCAACTGCAACGTGTGCTTTTTCTAGTAAAATATCAGAAAATTGCTCGGATGTATAACCTTCTGGTACAGGAAGCCATGCAAAGAATGATCCGGTTGGAATGTCTACATTCCAACCAATTGAGTGACAAGCTGAAATAAGAGCGTTTCTCCGAGATTCGTAACTATTTACAAGATCTACTACACAAGACTGTGAACTTAATAGTGCTTCGCGAGCAGCATCTTGAATTGCACCAAAAATACTAACATACATATGATCTTGCAATAGGTTAATGGTTTCGATGACACTTTCATTTCCAACTGCAAAAGCAATACGCCAGCCAGCCATATTGAAAGTTTTTGATAACGTGTAAATTTCAATTCCTATATCTTTCGAACCATCTGCTTGCAAGAAACTAACAGGTTTTTGACCATCAAATCCGATAGCACCGTAAGCGAAATCGTGAACAACTAATATATTATGTTTATTAGCAAAATGAATGGTTGTATCAAAAAAATCTTTTGATGCAGTAGCACCTGTAGGGTTATTTGGATAGTTTAAAAACATTAACTTTGCCCGTTCAGCGATAGAGTCGTCAATTTTTTTATAATCCGGTAAAAAATGATTTTCTGCAATAAGCGGCATGGTTTCAAAGTGTGCCTTTGCTAAGGCAACCCCAGATAAATAATCTGGATAGCCTGGATCCGGAACGAGAATTGTATCACCAGGATTTGTAAAACAAATTGGTAATTCTACTAGTCCAGCCTTCCCACCAAACAAAATAGCAACTTCAGTTTTTGGGTTTAATTCGACGCCGTATTCACGTTTATAGAATGTAGTCACGGCTTCCTTTAAGCTTTCATGTCCGCGAAATGGCGGATATTTATGATGAATGGTCTTTTCGGCAGCATCTTGTAAAGCTTTTACGATATGCTGCGGTGTTGGTTGATCTGGATTACCTTGACCTAGATTAATAACATCGTGACCAGCTGCAACGACTTTGTTAACTTTTGCAACAAGTGAAGCGAAAAATTGTGTTGGCAATGATGTTACTATCTCAGAAGGTTGAAATAATTTCATACTTTCCACCTCTTTTGAAAGTTGTTACAATTCTAGTGACAAATGATATAATCTTTCCAGTATTTTGTAAAGAAAAAAATAAGAATGGGGCTGAAAAAATGAAAGTCGCATGTATTCAAATGGATATTGTTTTTGGAGATGTAGAAAAAAATATTGAGAATGCTAAAAATAAAATAAGCGAAGCTATGAAGGAAAGGCCAGATGTTATCGTCTTACCAGAACTATGGACAACAGGATATGATTTAACGAGACTTTCTGAAATTGCAGATAGGGATGGAGTGGAAACGAAAGAAAAGTTAATAGAATGGGCGAAGCAATATGATGTACATATTGTTGGTGGTTCTATAGCAAAGCAAACAGAGCAAGGCGTTACAAATACGATGTATGTTGTAAATAATGAAGGACAGCTAGTCAACGAATATAGTAAAGTACATTTATTTCAGCTTATGGATGAACATAAATATTTAATAGCCGGTAATGGTACGGGCGAATTTAAGCTGGATGATGTTGAATGCGCTGGAACAATTTGTTATGATATTCGTTTTCCAGAGTGGATGCGTGTCCATACTGCTAAAGGGGCAAAAGTATTATTTGTTGTAGCTGAATGGCCATTAGTTCGTTTAGCACATTGGCGTTTGCTATTGCAAGCAAGAGCAGTTGAAAATCAGTGTTATGTTGTTGCATGTAATAGAGCGGGAAAGGATCCAAATAATGTATTTGCGGGTCATTCTTTAATTGTGGACCCTTGGGGTGAAGTTGTAGTAGAGGCGAATGAAGAGGAATCAATTTTATTTGGAGAGCTTGAATTCGAGAAAATTAAAGAAGTACGTAAAGGAATTCCAGTTTTTGCGGATCGCCGTCCAGAATTATACAAATAAAATGTTGACAAGTGATTTTTATTCTTGGTATAGTCTTCAACATAAAGTTAAAAATTCAAAAAATTATACAACTCTTATCAAGAGCAGGTGGAGGGATTTGGCCCGATGAAGCCCAGCAACCGACCGTAATACCATTGTGAAATGGGGCGTTTATTACGCCAAAAGGCACGGTGCTAATTCCAGCAGAAAGTAAAACTTTCTGGCAGATAAGAGGGGAGAAGATAAACTTCAAACCTCTTTCTTAGTGGAAAGAGGTTTTTCTATGTTAGAAAAACCTCTGAATTTAAAAAGGGGGAGAAGACGATGGGATATTATTCATTAACAGAAATAACAGCTGTACAATATGCGAAAGATCATGGCTATTTTGAAGCAAAGGCAAATGTCGTTTGTCATGAAATTGGAGACGGAAACTTAAATTACGTGTTCAAATTAGATGATGGAGAGAAATCAATTATAATAAAACAAGCACTGCCTTATGCGAAAGTAGTTGGTGAAAGCTGGCCATTGTCTATAAAAAGAGCAACGATTGAAAGCAAGGCATTACAAATTTTTGCACAGTATGTACCGGATTATGTTCCAGTAGTGTACAGTCATGATGAAGAGTTAGCGATAACGGTAATAGAAGACTTATCAAGACTAACAATTACAAGAAAAGGATTAATAGACGGAGAAGAATATCCGCTTTTATCCCAGCATATCGGCCGTTTTCTAGCACATGTTTTATTTTACACTTCAGATTTTGGTTTACAGTCAGAAGAGAAGAGGGTACTAGAAGGTACCTTTGTAAATCCGGACCTTTGTAAAATTACAGAGGAATTAGTGTTTACAGATCCGTTTGGACATTATGATACAAATGATTATGAGCCAGATTTACAGCTAGTGGTTGATGAACTTTGGAGTGATAAAACTTTAAAACTAAAAGTAGCACAATATAAATATAAGTTCTTAACAAGAAAAGAAACTCTTATTCATGGTGATTTACATACTGGTAGTATTTTTTCGTCACCTTCTGAAACGAAAGTGATTGATCCAGAATTTGCGACATATGGCCCATTTGGATTTGACATAGGTCAATTTATTGCAAATCTATTACTAAATGCTTTATCTAGAGAAGAAGAAAAAAGAAGTGTACTATTTTTCCATATAGAAAAGACGTGGAGTTATTTTGTAGAAAATTTTACAAAATTATGGATTGGAGAAGGTGTAGAAGCATATACGAAAGAAAAACAATGGTTACCAATTATTTTGCAAAATATCTTTACTGATGCAGTTGGATTTGCCGGATGTGAACTGATTCGTAGAACAATTGGTTTAGCTCATGTAGCAGATTTAGATGAAATAGAAAATAAAGAAACAAGAATTCAAGCTAAGAAACAAGCGCTATCCTTAGGTAAAGAACTAATAAAATATGAATCTAAAAGTGCTGATATTCAACTGTTTCGAACATTATTTCAACAGACAGTTTCAGGGGGCGTAAAAGCGTGAGTACAATTGTTACTGTTCCGAGATCTGTAAGCTGGAAAGGTGATGCAATTGCGGTATTAAATCAAACGAAATTGCCGCATAGCACAGAATACAAAACATTGACGACTATTGAAGAGGTTTGGAAAAGTATCGTAATGTTAGAAGTACGAGGAGCGCCTGCAATTGGAATTGTAGCTGCATTTGGCTTGGCGCTTGCATCAAAAAAATATAACACTGTACATATTGAAGAATTTCAAAAGAAGTTTAATAGAGATTGTAATTATTTAGGAACGTCACGCCCGACAGCAGTAAATTTATTTTGGGCAATTGATCGTATGAGAGAATCTATTCGAGAGATTACTACAATAAAAGAAGCACAAAAAACATTAGAAGAAGAAGCGCTTCGCATTCAGCAGGAAGATGAAGAGGTGTGCCGAAATATTGGGGAATATGCGTTAACATGTTTTAAAGATGGCGATAATATTTTAACAATCTGTAACGCTGGAAGTATCGCAACTGCCAGATATGGAACTGCATTAGCTCCCTTTTATATTGGAAAAGAGAAAGGTGTGCGTCTACATGTATATGCGTGTGAAACGAGACCAGTTTTACAAGGTGGTCGCTTAACGACCTGGGAATTGAAGCAAGCAAATATTGATGTGACCCTTATTACAGATAATACTGCAGCTCATGCTATTCAAACGAAAGAAATAAATGCAATTATTGTAGGGGCGGATCGAATTGTCGCAAATGGAGATACGGCAAATAAAATAGGGACAATGAATTTAGCTATTTTAGCAAAGCACTTTGATATCCCATTTTATGTTGCTGCGCCACTGTCAACATTTGATGTTACGAAAGAAACTGGAGCCGAAATAATTATTGAAGAAAGAGATGAAACAGAAGTTACGAAAATCTTTGGAAAACAAGTAGCACCAATTGGAACGAATGTTTATAACCCTGCATTTGACGTAACACCGAACGAATTAATTACAGGAATTATTACTGAGAAAGGTATTATAAGCGGGGATTATAAACGAGAAATTGCATCATTATTTGAAAAACAGGCTAATACATAATAGCTTGTTTTTTTATGCCTAAATGCATTGTTTTCTCTTACTTATATAATGAAAGGAGGAGAAGAGGATGGAAGAGTGGATCAAGATGATAGGTAATGTAGGGTTTCCAATTGTTGTAACATTATATTTACTCCACCGTATTGAAAGTAAATTAGAGGGGGTAATTGTTGCAATTGAGAAGCTCCCGCGGCAATTACTAAAGTACGAAGATCCTCGCAATAAAAAATAAAGTTTGCTCTTCTTGAGCAAACTTTATTTTTTATTGAGCAGTATAGCCACCATCGATAACGACAGCTTGACCAGTAATACCTTTAGCTTTTTCACTCGCTAAAAACATAGCATAATCAGCGATTTCTTGTACTTGTAATAAGCGCTTTTGTGGGACGAGTGGATAAATAACATCTTCTAAAACATTTTCAAGTGGTACATTTCGTGTAGTAGCTAAGTCTTGTAGTTGATTACGTACAAGAGGGGTATCGACATAACCAGGGCAAAGGGCATTAACAGTAATACCATGCGTAGCACCTTCTAAAGCGGCAACTTTTGTTAATCCAATTACGCCATGTTTTGCACTATTGTAGGCAGCTTTTCCAGCAAACCCGACAAGGCCGTTAATAGAAGCGACATTAATAATACGACCATATTTTTGTTGTTTCATAATCGGAAAGGCATGCTTAATTGCGATAAACGGAGCAATTTGCATAATTTGAATTAGTAGCTCAAACTTTTCCGTTGGAAAGTCTTCAATGGGTGAAACGTGTTGCATTCCTGCGTTGTTAATTAATATATCTAATGAACCGAAATGACTAACTGTTTGAGAAATTGATGCTGTAATTTCCTCTTCAGATGTAACGTCACATTTTAAACCGATAGCTTGAAAACCTTCACTTTGTAATTGCTCAGCAGCTTCTTTCGCACGTTCTTCAAGACGATCAGTAATCACAACTTTTGCACCTTCTTTTGCAAAAGCACTTCCCATTTCATATCCAATACCACTCGCAGCACCTGTTAAAAAGACAACTCGATTTGTAACCATGATGAAAAACATCCCTTCATAATAAAGTTTTCATAGTGCTCTATTTAGAGAGGTTATAATGAAAATCCTGCAAACATTTGGAAAAAATATCGTTAGCTATCTTGTTTTGCAAAATAGTCTTTGCTATACTATTTTGTAAAGCAAGATACTTACGTTTATCTATCTTGTAAAACAAGATAGTAGGAGGATTTGAATTATGTCGACAAGTCAAATGCTGAAAGGGATCTTAGAAGGATGCTTACTTGCTATTATTTCTGAAGGCGAAATATACGGTTATGAAATGAGTGAGAAGCTAGCAAAGTATGGTTTTACAATGGCGAGTGAGGGAAGTATTTATCCGTTATTAATACGAATGCAAAAAGAAGGACTAATAACAAGCGTAATGAAGGAATCTCCATCTGGTCCAAAGAGAAAATATTACACATTAACAGAAAAAGGCGAGGAAGCACTTGATGAATTTATGGATCGCTGGGAAGCGATGCAAAGTAGTGTAGAACGTCTACTTGAAGGGAAGGGAAGGAGAAAATAATGTTATCAAGTGAAGCACGAAAGTTTTTGTTAGATATGAGATTATTTTTGACGGCAAAGAGTGTGAAAGAAAGTGATATTGAAAACTTTTTAGAAGACGCAGAACTTCATTTAATAGAAGGTGAGAGTGAGGGGAAGAGTGTAGAAGATATTTTCGGAAGCTCACCGAAAGAATATGCAAATGAACTTGTAAAAGTGATGGAAAGAGATAGACAGGAAACGTGGAAGCAAATTGGTTTTACAGTAATGAATATCGTATCTTTTTGGATTATTGCTTCTATCTTAATAGTGAATAATGGAATGTTACAGATTTCACTTATTCAGTGTATCGGTTACAGTTTTTCATTGATTTTAGTTGTTATAGGTCCTAATTTTCTACTTCGCAAAATGACCTTCGTCACAAGCTTTACAAAAACATGGTTTTCCATGTGGTCTTTAGTTATGATTGCTCCATTGTTTTTATTAGGAGCTGTTACGATATTAGATGTGATATATCCTACAAAAATGCTCACATTCACCGAAGTCCAAAGTTATATAGTAGCTGGTGGGATTTTTATGATAACAGTAGCTATAAATATATATTTTGAAGGATGGTTTAAAAACTTATATTTAATCATTCCGCTTTCTATTATGTTAATGTTTAAAACATTTACATCTGAAGATCTCATGCCAATGTTATTTCAAATTATATGTTTATATGGAAGTTTGTTTATTTTAATTTTCCTTGAAATTATGATGAAGACGAATAGAAGAGAAATGGTTAAATAAGGGAGGGGTTATAATGAATGTTTCTAAAGAAGGAGAAAAGTTTTTAATTGATACGAAAGTATATTTAATAACAAAAGGGATTAAAGAAGAAGAGGTGGACGCCTTTCTAGAAGATGCAGAGCTTCATTTAATAGAAGGTGAAAAAAAGGGGAAGACGGTAAGGGACATATTTGGTGACTCACCAAAAGAGTATGCGGAAGAATTAGCGAAAGAGATGGAGAAGGATAAAAGCGGGAGTATAAAGACTATTTTAGGAATGATAATTGGAATAGGAGGATATTGGTTACTTACAAATATTTTATTTGGAAATCCGAATCAACAATTTACGTTAACGAATGTACAGTTAATCGGTTATCCTATCGTTTTAATCATTACGATTATTGGAACGATTGTTGCGTTTAGAATGTCTTCTTTTAAAAGTAAATTAGTAGAGTTTGGAATTATTTATGTAGTAGTGATGATACCTATTTTATTATTAGTGTTATTAATATTTATGAATAAATGGTATGGGACACCAATTTTACAATTGTCGACAATACAGACATATATATTAGCAGTAACTATATTTTTATTACTTCTTATTGGTGAAGTATATGTTCTTGGTTGGATGGGTGTTGTGGTACTAATTGTTCCTCTTGCGATTATGTTCTTATTTAAAGACTTAGAAGAAAGAAATGTATTTTGGGGAATTGCAAAGATCTTACTTATGTATGGAAGTATATATGGATTAATGAGATGGTCTTTAAAAATTGAAGAAAGAAAAATTGGGAACTAGAAATTCAATAAAAAGCGGCTGCTCTGGATATGCAAAAAATTATTTCCAAAGAAATATTATATAGGGATTTTTAGAGGGATTACATTTACATTTAGTTGTCTATTTTTATTTCTAGCAGCCGGAATTTGGTTTGTTGATTGGAACAAGTTGTTTTAAACAGTAACATGAGGGTTACTGTTTTTTTCTTTGTAGTAAAGAGCTTTGTAAAGAGAGCGCTTTTTGTTCTGTTGTTAATAAGGAATGAATATGAACGTTTTCTGGACGAGGGACTATCGGATACATAAGATTTGTTGGAGAAGGGTGGTGCTCCGAGCCGGTTGGAGAATGAGGATCTGCATGAGTAAGTTTTCCATGAATACGTCTTGTAAATAAAATATGACCGATTTCGTGAGCGAGCGTATATATATTTTTCATAGGGGCAGCCGAATTTGTTAAAACGATATAGCCAGTAAGTTGCTGTTGTTTTGCTAAAGAATAAGCGCAGGCAATTACTGCTGTTTCTTTGAAATAATCACTGCCAATATAACAAATATAAAGGTCGCATTCAGGAGCTTCATTTACACATGTTTGGAAAAAGGATGCCAACTTTTCTTGACTTTGAATGGAATTTTTATAACTGATTTCACGGTCAAAAAAACGGAAAAGTTCATTTAATACAATTACTTCTTGAATTTGAAATGTAATGGGGTGCCAAATTGATTCTGCAACAGCTAAATCTTTTGCGATGCGGTCATCAGAAATATCGGCACCGGGAGTAATACAAATACATATATTGACGTATGGATCCATAAGGAACACCTCAAATGAAAAAAGTTCTTCCTATAATATATGTGGGAAAAAGATGTCATGTATGGATAAACGCCTTCTTTATTGAATATATAGATGACAAGTCGAAAAAATTTCATAGTTCTATAACATTGTGTGGTCGTCTTTTTGATATAGTAAAGGAAAGGGGGAGAATATATGTATACATTAAAAATCATTTCAGACAGAGAAGCACTTTATCAATTTGCGAGTTATGTAAGAGTTGTACAAGGGGTTGAAGATGTATATGTAGAGGTGGGAGAACCTTTATATGAACATCCTTTAATGAAGTTTTATGTACATATTAAGCTGAAAGAAACATATGAGCAGCATAAAGCGTTACAGGAAATAGCAAGATTAGTAGAATTGGGTCGTTTTACATATGTCCATTATCGTAATGATGAAATTGAGGAAGCTTTTGAAGCTGTAAAATATGAAAGTTTTAAGAAATAAAGATGAAAAAACGGAGGCGAAAGCTTCCTTTTTTTCTTTAAAATTACATGAACAAAAAGAGAGAAATTTTGTTATGATAAGGGAGGTTAGGGAAAGGGGAATTTACATATGGGGTATATTGAAGAGTTACGAAAAGTCGTTGGTACAAGACCGCTTATTCTCGTAGGATCAGCAATCATTATATTAAATGATAAACAAGAAGTATTGCTTCAATATCGTTCAGATACATATGATTGGGGTGTACCTGGCGGGGCGATGGAACTGGGTGAAACGACAGAAGAAACGGCACGTAGAGAGTTATTTGAGGAAACGGGGTTAACTGCAAAAATAATGCAATTTCTTGGTGTTCTATCAGGAAAAGAAGTATATTTCCGTTATCCGAATGGCGATGAAATTTTCAATGTCATTCATCTGTATCAGGCACATCATGTGAGCGGGGAATTAAAGCTCGATCATGAAGGGTTGAAACTTCAATATTTTCCAGTAGATAAGTTGCCAAAATTGAATGAAACGACAGAGAAAATTTTGCAAAAGTTTTTATATGCACTGACAGAATAGAAGGTTAATTCCTTCTATTTTTATTATATTAAATATTTTGATTTTTTAGTATGTTTATAGTATGATAGTTATAGATATACATCTTATGGAATTTCACCTAAAAACTTACTAGGGTACATAAGAGAGGGGCAAGTACAAAATGCATAATGTTGTTATTACAGCTGCAGTTCGTTCGCCAATTGGAACTTTTGGAGGAGCGCTAAAAAATGTAACGCCAGTAGAATTAGCTGTTCCTGTACTTCAGGAAGCTGTAAAACGAGGCGGGGTAGAACCACATGAAGTTGATGAAGTAATTTTAGGTCATTGTATTCAAAGAACTGATGAAGCAAATACAGCGAGAACAGCTGCATTAGCGGCAGGATTTCCTGACACAGTTACGGGATATACAATCCAACGTCAATGTTCTTCAGGTATGCAAGCAATTATGTCAGCTGCAATGCAAATCCAATTAGGTGTAAGTGATGTTGTTGTTGCAGGTGGAGTAGAAGCGATGAGTTCGAGCCCTTATGCATTGAAACAGCACCGCTGGGGACAACGTCTACAGCACGGAGAAATTCGTGATACGGTGTGGGAAGTGTTAGAAGATCCGATTCACCATATTATGATGGGTGAAACAGCGGAAAATTTAGTTGAACAATATGAAATTACAAGAGAGGAACAAGATGAAGTTGCTCTTCGCAGTCATACATTGGCACTGAAGGCAATCGAGTCTGGACACTTTGACGATCAAATTGTTCCTATTACAATAAAAGAACGTAGAAAAGAAGTAGTATTTTCGAAGGATGAGCATCCACGTGCAGATATTACAGCGGAAAAATTAGCAGGGTTAAAACCAGCATTCCGTAAAGATGGGTCTGTAACTGCAGGTAATGCATCTGGCCTGAATGACGGAAGTGCAGTTCTAGTATTAATGAGCGAAGAAAAAGCGAAAGAAAAAGGCTTACAACCGTTAGCTAGAATTGTTGGATATTCAGTAGCTGGAGTAGACCCGAAAATTATGGGTATTGGACCAGCACCAGCAATTCGTAAAGGTTTAGAAAAAGTGGATTGGTCATTAGAAGATGCAGATTTACTTGAAATTAATGAAGCTTTCGCGGCTCAATATTTAGCTGTAGAGAAAGAGTTAGGTTTAGACCGTGAAAAAGTGAACGTAAACGGTAGTGGCGTAGGACTTGGGCATCCAATTGGTTGTACAGGGGCTCGTATTACGGTAAGTTTAATTCACGAATTAAAAAGACGTGGGTTAGAAAAAGGAATTGCCTCTTTATGCGTCGGTGGCGGTATCGGGGTTGCCTTATTTATAGAAGCACTATAAAAAAGAAGCAGCTATTGCTGCTTCTTTTTTTATGACTCAAATAGATGATGGAATAATCGATCGCGATTTTCAAAGAAAAGTTTCGTCGTTTGATAATGCTCAGTTTCTTCTAATGTGGATTCGTGAATCCCTTCTTGTGTTAAAGAATATATAGTGGATTCAGGGTAGGCCATTAAAATAGGAGAATGCGTCGCAATAACAAATTGTGAACCTTGTTCCGCTAGCTCATGCATTCGAATAAGCATGGAAAGTTGTCTCATTGGTGATAAAGCTGCCTCAGGCTCATCTAAAATGTATAAACCTTGTCCTGAAAAACGGTTCATAAATAAGGAAAAGAATGATTCGCCGTGAGATTGTTCGTGTAGTGAAACGCCGCCGTAAGATTTTATAGCATCTATTTCATCAATATAAGAAGCAACGTTATAAAATGATTCAGCGCGAAGAAAGAAACCGTCGTTTGGTGTATTGAAACTTTTGGAAATTCGAAGGTATTCATGTAAAGATGAATGTGAATCGTTAGTGCTAAAGCGGAAATTCTTCGTTCCACCTTCTGCATTAAAGCCTAACGCAATTGCAATTCCTTCAAGTAATGTTGATTTACCCGTTCCATTTTCTCCAATAATGAATGTTACATTTGGATGAAAAACTAGTGATTGTAATGTTCGGATAGCAGGTAAGCAGTAAGGATATGCGGAAAAACTAGGGATATTTTCTTTTTTTAATGTGACATTTTGTAAAAAGGGTACGTCAATCAATATATAAACCTCAATTCATAACGGATTTTGATTCTAAAAAGGCGGCAAATACAAGTGTTAATGACACCTGAATCCCTTCCTTATTTTCTGAATATTTTATGTGGATTATATCATTTAAACTATCATATTCCAATGTGAAAATAAATATTGCATGAAGATCCATTCTCTCGTTATGATATATGGTATTCTATTGAAAATGTGAGAAGGAGTTAAAGTATGCCGTTTACATTTGCACATCCAGCAGCAGTTCTTCCTTTTGCGAAAAAGCATTCTAAACATATTTCAGTAACGGCTCTTATATTAGGTAGTATGGCGCCTGACTTTGAATATTTTTTACACTTTAGACCGTATGGTGTAATTGGGCATACGTGGCTTGGATTCTTATATTTGAATTTACCACTGGTCTTCTTGTTAGCATACATATATCATTACATTTTAAAAAAGCCTTTTATAACGCATTTACCTAAACCGTTTGCTGGGTATTATACATATGTAGTAGACAAGCGGTGGGAGCTTCATAGATGGAAGAATCTTTTTGTATTTTGTTATTCAGCATTATTCGGTATGTTAACGCATGTTGTTTGGGATGCATTCACTCATAAGACAGGCTATTTTGTTATGAAAATACCATTATTACAAAGAGAATGGTACGGTATCTCTGTTTATAAATATATGCAACATGGAAGTACATGTATTGGTTTTCTATTATTAGTATACGTTTTATGGAAGTATAGAAATGAAATGGGTAAAGATCTTATTTTAGCTTCGGAAAAAAGAAAGTATTGGGTTTCAGTAATTGTTGTAGCAACTATTATATTTATCGTGCACGCGTTCCTAGATCCCTATTTTCATATTTTCCAAATTGGAGGTATAATAGTATCTGGACTGACAAGTTCATTTTGTGGACTTGTCATTGTTTCTATAGTTTACAAAGCCAGGGACTAATTTTATATTCATGAATGATAGCGTTAGGAGAAATGAAATGATGAAAGCATGGAAAAGTATTTTTGTTTTATGTAGTTTTCTTCTTATGTTAAGTGGTTGCTTCCATCAAGAAGAAAAGAAAGCTGAACCGAAGAAGAAAGAATCTATTCCTGAAACAAAAGAATATGGTGGGCGTGAGCTGAAAAAAGTAGGACAAAAAGTGAAAGAAACAGGATGGGGTACTTTCAAGTTAGAGCAGATGCATTCTGTGAATCAAACATTTGAAGTAGCACCAATGAAAATTCACGTACAAGATGTGAAAGTAATTTCTTTATCACAGATGAGTGAAAAGGCAAAAAAAACATTGAAAGTATACACGGCACTAACTCCTGAAGAAGTAAAACGGAGATTAGGGGATAAAGTAAGCCAAGAAGATGCAGAATTATATGCATCGCTAAGTGGAACAGAGATTAGTAATACAATTCGTTACGTTGAGATTACATATAAAGTGGAGAATACCGGAAATAAAAATATGCAATTTTTCTCTATGAATGATGTTATGATTAATGGTAAGCAACATTTTAAAGTAGCCACTCAAAACTTTTTATATGACGAAGATACGTTAGTTGGTACAAAAAATGTATCAAGAGAAGACTATAAGCCTGGTGAAACAAGAGATGGTATTATTGGTTTAATACTTGACGATGGAAAAGACAAGGTAAAGGATATTCAGTTTACAACTGATGATTTACTTGCAGGAGATTCAGAAACACAAGATGTTGTAAAAGAGCCACAAACGTTTAACATCTCACTTTCGGAGTAATGTGTTTTTAAAATAATGTAAGAAAAAACAGTCAGCACTCAAAAGATTATGTTGACTGTTTTTTTATTTCTTTTATGTATGAATCTACATTTTGAAAAGGCACCTTAATTTTAAACGCATCTTTTTGTTCATTAAATTGCTTTTCATTGTAGGGACCGAAACGTTTATTGTGCTTTACGTCAATAATCCAATAATGTTCACTTTTTTTATTTGCAATTGCTGCGTCAGGGTTATTCGGATCTGATTTTTCCTCGGTTTGTTTTGCAATAATGTATTTATCATCCCAAGCAATGTCTGTAATTTTTGCAGGGATGTATTGTGTGGCATATACAGCATCTTGCGAGGGGAAAAGTTCAAATGCATTTCCAGAAGTACGTATGAGTTCGTATTCATCGTTAACCGTATAAGTTAAGTGACCTGTGTTTCCTGCACAACCAGTTAATAGGAAGGCGACGAATAGGATTATCCATTTTTTCAATATGGGAACCTCCTTTATAATGCTATTGTAACAAATTGTACAAGAAAAGTAAGAGAAACGCTAGTTTACAATGTTTTTTAGAAGTGGTACGATGAGACGGGTAAAGAAGGATATGAAGGAGTCGACATAAAATGAAGTTAAAGATGCATCGTCCAGCGCTTGTAATGAATCGCATAGGTGCTTCCCTAATTGACATGTTTTTAATCTCGGTTATGTATGGTGCAGTAGTAGCTGTTATGACCGGAAACTATAGTGCTATGTTTAAGCGCTTTAATATAAGTTTAGGTGATTTTAGATATGATTTCGCAGTAGTTTTTATATTAATGGCGATATATTTTATTGTGTTACCCTTTATCTGGAACGGTGTTACACTTGGAAAAAAGGTAACGAGAATAAAATTAATTTCATTGAAGAGTGAAAAGCTAACGTTGCAAACATTAATTATAAGATTTTTTGTAGTGTTATTACCGAACGTATTGCTATTAGGAATTCCATTAATATGTAACGTATATATGATGTTGTTCCGCAAAGACAATTGCGGTTTTCAGGACTTAATTACAAAGACGAAAATAATAAGTCTTGTATAATAAAATAAAAAAAGACCCTTTTTATATATAAAAAGGGTCTTTTTTTTATTTTATAAGTATATTGTGAATATTTACAGTAAGGAAAAGCTAAAATGTGTCATTTCTATTTATAATAGATTGAAAATTAAGATAATGGCATAATAATTAAAAATAATATCTTTATCTCACCATTCGGGGCTGATTAAAGTTTTACTTTATATAATAAGGGGGAAGTTGAGATGACAGGAGGTAGCATAATTTTTTGGGGCATTCTCATTTTTATCGGTCTAGTTCTTGATCAGCGTAAGAGTAAGAAAAAAGAAGGATAAAAAGTAAACGTTTACAAATCGAATAGCAATTTTTCTTGCTTGCAGAATAATCTCATAAAGGAGTATACTGAATGACGGTAAGACTTATAGAAGGGGTAATGAAAATGAAGCTTGCAGGAAAAGTTGCTATCGTAACTGGCGGTGGCATCGGTATTGCACGTAATACAGCTCTTTTGTTGGCTAAACAAGGCGCAAAAGTAATTGTGACGGACATTGATCAAGAAAGTGGACAAGCAACAGTGGAGGAAATTACGAATCTAGGCGGAGAAGCCCTTTTTGTATTCTATGATATGGAAAAGCAAGGAGATTGGCAACGCGTTATTAGCATTACTTTGAATGCATTCAGTCGCATTGACATGCTTTTTCAAAATGCTGGTTTATATAAAATAGATTCGATTTTTTCTCGCCAACAAGAGAACGATTCCAATGTACTTTGTATTAATGACGTTTGGATAGAGATAAAACAATTAACGTCATCTTTTATGAAACAGCAAGAAGAAGTGGTGCTTAGTGATTTACCGATTTTCGGTATTATTGGCACGAAAGGACAATCATTTCATACAGTAGAAGCCCTAGTATAATAATGAAAACCGCCCTCGATATATGTGGACGGTTTTTTTGTATGTTATATAGAAGGAAATTTTTTTAGCGAATACGTTGTTCTGTTTGGCTGTCAAAGAAATGCGCTTTATTTAAATCAAATGCCAATTTAATTTGGTCTCCAGGTGAGAATATATGTCTTGCATCAACACGTGCTGCAAAATCTTGATTTCCAAGTTTCATATATAAAATAGATTCAGCACCTAACAATTCAGCAACTTCAATTTTTGTTGTGAAAGTAGTAGATTCTGAAGCTTCTAAAAATAGTAGTTCATCATGAATGTCCTCCGGGCGAATACCTAAAACAATTTCCTTATTTACATAGCCTTGTTCACGTAGCATCTTCATTTTTCCTTCAGATACTTTGATTTTTATAGTATTATCTATAACGAAATCGGTTTCAGTCAATTTACCACGGAAGAAGTTCATCGCTGGTGACCCGATAAATCCACCCACGAAAATGTTTTCTGGTGTTTCATATACTTCTTTTGGTGTTCCAATTTGTTGAATCTTTCCATCCTTCATAACGACAAGACGCGAAGCCATAGTCATTGCTTCTGTTTGGTCGTGTGTTACATAAATTGTTGTTGTTCCAAGGCGATGATGTAGCTTAGAAATTTCTGAGCGCATTGCAACACGGAGTTTAGCATCTAAGTTTGATAATGGCTCGTCCATTAAGAAAACTTTTGCATCTCGAACGATTGCTCTACCTAACGCAACACGTTGGCGCTGTCCACCTGATAATGCTTTCGGTTTTCTATCTAAATATTGTTCAAGTCCTAAAATTTTTGCTGCATCTTTTACACGACGATCGATTTCATCTTTTGGTATTTTTCGAAGTTTTAATCCAAATGCCATATTATCATATACACTCATATGTGGATAAAGAGCGTAGTTTTGGAAGACCATTGCGATATCTCGATCTTTTGGAGGAACATCATTCATTAGTTTACCATCAATTGAAAACTCGCCTTTTGAAATATCTTCGAGTCCAGCTACCATTCGTAATGTTGTAGATTTTCCGCATCCAGAAGGACCGACAAATACGATAAATTCTTTATCTTGAATGTGTAAATTAAAATCAGTTACAGCTGTTACGTTATTATCATATATCTTATAAATGTTTTCTAATTTAAGTTCTGCCATGGTATTTCCCCCTAGAAATAATTATGCAAACGTTTTCTTTGAGTTCATTATAAACGAATAGATTCAAAAAATAAATAAAAAAATAAAACGTTTTCATATATTGGAGAATTATTAGTGATTTTCGCATGTTTTCTTAGAAAAAGAACAATAAAAATTGTAAGCGCTATTTTAAATTGAGATAGAATCTGTTATCATTCATTAATGAAAACGTTTGCGCCTTAAAAAAGAGAAAAATGAATTATGAATGAAATGGGGTAGCATAATGGAAAAACAATGGTGGAAAGAAAGCGTAGTATATCAAATTTATCCTCGTAGCTTTATGGATAGTAATGGTGATGGTATAGGAGATCTTCAAGGGATTATTTCAAAGCTAGATTACTTAAAAGAGTTAGGGATTGATGTGATTTGGTTATCACCAGTCTATGAATCTCCAAATGATGATAATGGTTACGATATAAGTGATTATTGTAAAATTATGAACGAGTTCGGAACAATGGAAGATTGGGATGAACTATTACATGAAATGCATGAACGTAATATGAAATTGATGATGGATTTAGTTGTTAATCATACATCTGATGAACATAATTGGTTTATTGAATCACGTAAATCAAAAGATAATAAATATAGAGATTACTATATATGGCGTCCTGGAAAAGAAGGGAAAGAACCAAACAACTGGGGAGCTGCTTTTAGTGGATCTGCATGGAAGTATGATGAAATGACGGATGAATATTATTTACATCTGTTTTCTAAAAAACAACCGGATTTAAACTGGGATAATGAAAAGGTAAGACAAGATGTTTATGAGATGATGAAGTTTTGGTTAGAAAAAGGAATTGATGGATTCCGCATGGATGTTATCAATTTTATTTCTAAAGAAGAAGGGTTACCAACAGTTGAAACAGATGAAGATGGTTATGTTTCAGGTCATAAACATTTTATGAACGGTCCAAACATTCATAAATATTTGCATGAAATGAATGAGGAAGTATTATCGAATTATGATATTATGACGGTTGGTGAAATGCCAGGTGTAACGACAGAAGAAGCCAAATTGTATACTGGAGAAGAACGAAAAGAGTTGCAAATGGTATTCCAATTTGAACATATGGATTTAGATTCAGGAGAAGGTGGAAAGTGGGATGTAAAACCATGCTCACTTCTTACTTTAAAAGAGAATTTAACAAAGTGGCAAAAAGCATTAGAGCATACCGGATGGAATAGCCTTTATTGGAATAACCATGATCAGCCTCGCGTTGTATCTCGTTTTGGTAACGATGGAATGTATCGCATTGAATCTGCAAAAATGTTAGCGACAGTTCTTCATATGATGAAGGGGACGCCATATATTTATCAAGGTGAAGAAATCGGAATGACGAACGTTCGATTCCAATCAATTGATGAATATAGAGATATTGAAACGTTAAATATGTATAAAGAAAAAGTGATAGACCATGGTGAAAATATAGAAAAAGTAATGGAATCTATTTATATAAAGGGTCGTGATAATGCTAGAACTCCAATGCAGTGGGATGATCAGAATCACGCTGGATTTACAACGGGTGAGCCTTGGATTACTGTAAATCCTAACTATAAAGAGATTAATGTGAAACAAGCAATCCAAGATGAAGGTTCAATTTTTTATTACTATAAGAAATTAATTGAGCTACGCAAAAATAATGAAATAGTTGTATATGGATCATATGATTTAATATTAGAGAATAATCCTTCTATTTTTGCTTATGTAAGAACATATGGAGACGAAAAACTACTTGTTATTGCAAACTTTACTGCGGATGAAAGTGTATTTGAAATGCCTGAGGATATTAGTTATAGTGAATCAGAATTATTCATACACAATTACGATGTAGAAATCGGATCGATAGATAACATTACATTACGTCCGTATGAAGCGATGGTATTCAAATTGAAATAAGAAAAAGCCTTATGCCACCTTGGCATAAGGCTTTTTTGATTACCATTTTAATATGGAGAATCCATATGGAGGAAGTGTAACTTGTAATACACTTGCTTCTGCTGAAAATTCTTCATTTGTATAAATGTTAATTATTTTCTTACCAGTAACATGAAGAGGGAGTGAAACTGTAACTTCACTATTAGTAGGGTTTAAAACGAAAAAGATAGTTTCATCCTCATATGTTTTCGTATAAGAAATATAATTATGTTCATCATTTGCTTCGATGAATTGAAAAGTACCATGTCCTCCAAAAGCTGCATGTTGTTTTCGTAATGAAATCAATGTTTGTATATGTGTAAATAATGCATGATCTTGTTCTTTAGTATCCCAAATCATACATTTACGGCAATTGGGGTCCATACCACCATCCATGCCGATTTCATCTCCGTAATAAATACATGGAGAGCCGATGAAAGAAAGATGGAATACATAGAGCAATTTCAACTTATTTTTATCTCCATTGCATGTTGTTAAAATTCTTGGAGTATCATGGCTATCTAATAAATGAAAGGCTGCTTCATTTACATTCATAGAGTAGGAATGTAGAGATTCTGTAATTTGCTTCATGAATTCACTTGCTTTAATGGAATCGTTAGCAAAGTAAGAAAGTAGAGCGTTTGTAACAGGATAGCTCATGACAGCATCAAATTGATCACCTTGTAGCCACGGAAGGGCATCGTGCCAAATTTCTCCCAAAATATATACTTCAGGATTTAATGTTTTTATTTCAGTTCGGAATTCTCTCCAAAAGTTGTGATCGACTTCATTTGCGACATCAAGGCGCCAGCCATCTATATTGAATTCTCGTACCCAATAACGTCCTACTTCAAGTAAGTACTCTTTTACATCTGGATGAGCTGTATTTAATTTAGGCATATACGGTGTAAAGGCGAAAGTATCATAATTTGGAAGTGGTTCGGTTATAATCGGGAAATCATGAATGTGGAACCACTCTTTATATGCGGACTTCTCACCATTCTCTAGTACGTCTTGAAATTTCTCGAAAAAGTATCCACTATGATTAAACACAGCATCGAGCATGACTTTTATACCGTGCTTATGACATTCTTCAACGAGCTCTTTAAAAGTTTCTTTCGTCCCAAATTGTGGATCAATTTCCATATAGTCAATTGTGTCATATTTATGGTTTGAATGAGCTTTGAAAATAGGTGTGAAATATATTCCGGAAATGCCAAGCTTAACAAGGTAATCAAGGTTTTGAATAACACCAGCAAAATCCCCACCGAAAAAATTAGTTGGAGTAGGATTCGCACTTCCCCAAGGAAGGGTGTTTTCTGGATTCAGCGTACTATCGCCATTAGCGAATCGTTCAGGGAAAATCTGATACCAAATGGTGTCTTTAATCCAAGATGGTGCTTTGAATACATCATCTGCATGAATAAATGGAAAACAAAAAAAGTTACCAACATCATTATTTGGAATGTTAGAAAAGAATCCTCGCTCTGTATAAATAAGAGTGTCTGTTTCAGATTTTAATTCAAACCCATAACGTAAGCGCTTAAATTTTGGTTCGATTGCAATGGACCAATAATCAAATAATGCAGTAGAACCCGTTTTTTTCATTGGTGTACTTGCTGATATCCATTTCCCATCTTTCCATTCGTAAGGATCACCGTAAATAAGATCGGCGCTTTGAACATCATCTCTCTTAGTACGTATTCGGATGTGAATTGTTTGTTCATCGTAAGCGTATGCATAATTATCTTTCGGCCTATGATAAATGGCTTCTTTAAACATATAGAAAATCCCCCTTCAATATCTCTATACATAGTATTCCCTTAAGTGTAATAATAAAGCCTATATTGCAAACGATTGCCTTTCTTATAGCTTTAATATTGCTTATAAGAGTAGTATTCATTTAATATAAAGTCAATGTATAAAGAGTATAATGACATAATTTTTAAATTAATATTTGCAAAATGAATAAAAGAATGTATAATGATAGACAAATAGCGCAAACGTTTTCATAGACTTGAGATATTGTTTGCGCTTCAATTAAACTATTAAATGCAAACGTTTTCAGTTACTAAGGTACATAGACAATTTAGGGAGGTTTTTGGGATGAAGAAAGCATTATCATTATTAACGGTTTCAGCATTATCTATTGGTATGTTATCTGCATGTGGACCGAAAGATTCAGGGAAAAAAGAGGAAAGTAAAGCGAAAAAAGATTATGATCTTCTTGTTTGGGAAGATGAGAAAAAAGGTGTGGGTCTAGAGCCAGCGGTGAAAAGTTTTGAAAAGAAATATAATGTGAAAGTAAAAGTTGAAGAGGTTCAGATGACGAAACAAATAGAAAAACTTCGTCTCGACGGTCCAGCTGGCACAGGGCCAGATGTTGTAACATTGCCACATGATCATATTGGTAATGCGGTAACAGAAGGGCTACTTTCAGAAGTGAAAGTAGATGATACAGTAAAAAGTAAATTTACAGATTTATCAATAGAAGCACAAACATATAACGGAAAAATATATGGTTTACCAAAAGCGATTGAAACACCAATCTTTATTTATAATAAAAAAATGATGCAAAAAGCGCCGGAAACGATGGATGAACTGTTTAACTTCTCAAAAGACTTTACGAAAGATGGAAAATACGGATTTTTAGCACTAGGAGATAACTTCTACTTTGCTAATGCATTTATGGCAGGTATGGGTGGTTATGTATTTGGTGAAAAAGATGGAAAGCCGAATGCAAATGATATTGGATTAAATAATAGCGGTGCGGTACAAGGTGCTGAATATATTCAAAAATGGTATAAAGAAAAGTTATTCCCGAAAGGTATTATCGGTGAATCTGGTGGTTCAGCTGCAGATGGATTATTTAATGAAGGAAAAGCAGCATCTATTATGAATGGTCCATGGGCATTCCAAGCGATGGAAAAGGCTGGAATAGACTATGGTGTTGCTCCAATGCCGAAATTACCAAATGGTCAACCGATGAAAACGTTCGTTGGCGTAAAAGGATGGCATGTAACAAGCTTCTCTAAACAAAATGATTTAGCTACAAAATTTACTGAGTGGGTTACAAATGAAGAAAATGCTAAAATTCGCTTTGAGAAAACGAAAGAAATTCCACCAGTAAAATCAGTAATGGAAGATCCAATCATTAAAGAAAATGAGGCTGCAAAAGCGGTTGCGACACAATCTGAAAATGGAATTCCAATGCCAAACATTCCAGAAATGCAAGAAGTTTGGAAACCAGCTGGAGATGCGCTTCAATTAGTTGTATCAGATAAAGAAGCACCAAAATCCGCACTTGATAGTGCAGTGAAACAAATTAAAGGTAATATTGAGGCAAATCATAGTAAGAAAAAATAAGGTGAAATTCGTGCCTCTAATATGAGGGGCACGAATTCTCTCCCTTCCATGTAGGAAGAAAAAAGGGGGAAGGAACATGCAAACATCTATGGAACCTGCAAAGGGGTTAAATGATTCAAAGCATAGGAAAGTGGCAACCATGTTATCAATCATTCCAGGCGTGGGCCAAATGTATAATAAACAATTTGTAAAAGGTCTTATTTTTCTAGTATTAACAGGTTCATTTATTGTAGCCTTTGCTGATTTATTAAATATGGGATTATGGGGCATTGTAACGCTCGGTACAGAAGTTCCACGTGACCATTCCGTCTTTCTATTAGTAGAAGGGATCTTGGCACTTATCGTTATCGCTTTTGGGCTTGGCATATATGCATTTAACTTATATGATGCATATCAAAATGGGAAGAAACGTGATATTGGAACACCGTTAAATTCTGTAAAAGAGCAATACCGTAATTTGTTAGATCAAGGCTTTCCTTATTTAATGGTTTCACCAGGTTTTCTACTACTTATCTTTGTTGTCGTATTTCCAATCATCTTCGTAATTTTAATTGGATTTACAAACTATGATTTATATCATTCTCCTCCAGCTAAATTAGTAGATTGGGTGGGCTTTAAAAACTTTATTGATATTTTCACATTACCGATGTGGAGAGATACATTTTTAAGTGTATTTTCTTGGACTGTCATTTGGACATTCGTTGCAACAACATTACAAGTTGCACTTGGTATTTTTTTAGCGATTATCGTAAATCAGCCTGGTATTAAAGGTAAGGCAATTATTCGAACAATCTTTATTTTACCGTGGGCTGTTCCAGCATTCGTATCTATTCTTGTATTTGCTGGTATGTTTAATGAAACATTTGGAGCAATTAATAACCAAGTATTAGCTTTATTCGGGATTGAAAAGATTGCTTGGATGACAGACCCGTTTTGGTCAAAGATTGCTTTAATTATGATTCAAACGTGGCTTGGTTTCCCGTTCGTCTTTGCGATGACAACAGGTATACTGCAATCGATTCCAGGAGAATTATATGAAGCGGCTACAGTAGACGGAGCAACTGCTTGGCAACAGTTCCGCAAAATTACATTGCCACTTGTGTTATATGCAACAGCGCCAATATTAATTACGCAATATACGTTTAACTTTAATAATTTTAGTATTATTTATCTATTTAATAACGGGGGACCTGCTGTGTCTGGACAAAATGCAGGTGGAACGGATATTTTAATTTCATGGATCTATAAGTTAACGATGACTTCGGCTCAATACGGCAAAGCAGCAGCTCTTACAATGATTTTATCGTTAATCGTTATTACAGTTGCGTTATGGCAATTTAAGAGAACAAAATCATTCCAAGAAGAGGATATGATGTAAATGAATATTAAACGACAAAAGATGCTACGTCTTTCATTAAGTTATTTAGTTATCTTCATAATGTGTGCGATTGTTTTCTATCCATTACTATGGATAATTGGCTCATCGTTTAATCCAGGTGATAGTTTATCTGGGTCAAGTATTATTCCGAAAAATGCCACATTAGATCATTATCGCAAGCTACTTGATCTCGATTCAAGTAATTACTTACTTTGGTATAAAAATACTTTGAAAGTTAGCGTAATGACGATGATTTTCTCTGTACTAGCCATTAGTTTTACTGCTTATGCATTTTCGAGATATCGTTTTGTTGGAAGAAAGAATGGTTTATTAACATTTTTAATTCTGCAAATGATCCCGAATTTTGCAGCGTTAATCGCACTATATATATTAGCTCAGTTAACAGGATTACTTGATACACACCTTGCATTAATTTTAATTTATGTGGGCGGAGCAATTCCGATGAATACATGGCTTATGAAAGGGTATTTTGATACGATTCCGAAAGAGTTGGATGAATCAGCTCGAATGGATGGAGCAGGGCATTTCCGTATTTTCTGGCAAATCATTATGCCACTTGCAAAGCCAATCGTAGCGGTTGTAGCATTATTTACTTTCATTGGTCCATTTACAGATTTCATTTTAGCGAGTATTATTTTGCGAACACCAGAAAATTATACTTTAGCAGTTGGATTATATGAAATGGTTGCGAAAAAATTCGGTAATGAATTTACAACGTTTGCAGCGGGTTCAGTGTTAATTGCGATCCCGATTTCAATTTTATTCCTATCACTACAAAAATATTTTGTTTCCGGTTTAACAGCTGGAGGTACAAAAGGATGAAAAATGGGACATTATGTCCCATTTTTCTTTTCATCTCCCTATAAATAACTTTATAGGGAGATGAAAAGAGATTTGACATCACATGTGAAAAGAAGTGAAATAAATAGTATATTATAGTATAGGAAAAAATAGCTATATCCCTTACAATACATGAAGAGGGAGAATAGGATTAGTTTTGCAAGATATAAGAAATGAAAGTTTATGACTTGCAATGAATGCGAGATAAAATATATGAAAAATGACAGAGAAATGAGAGGAGGGGGATTTTTATGACAGTTACAATTAAAGATGTGGCGAAGCAAGCGAATGTTGCACCATCAACAGTTTCTCGTGTAATTGCTGATAATCCAAGTATAAGTGAAAAGACAAAGCGCCGTGTTAGGAAAGTGATGAGTGAATTAGGGTATCATCCCAATTTAAATGCGAGAAATCTTGCGAACCAAACGACGAAAACACTTGGTCTTGTTATGCCAAGTTCTGCAAGTAAAGCTTTTCAAAATCCATTTTTCCCAGAAGTTATAAGAGGGATTAGTTCATTTGCACACGTAGAAGGTTATGCGCTTTACATGTCGACAGGTGAAACGGAAGAAGAAATTTTTAATGGTGTCGTAAAGATGGTACAGGGACGCCAAATTGGTGGCATTGTTCTTTTATATTCAAGGGAGAATGATCGGATTATTCAATATTTACATGAACAGAATTTCCCGTTTGTTTTAATAGGAAAACCATATGATCGAAAAGATGAAATTACATATGTAGATAATGACAATTATACAGCTGCAAGAGAAGTGGCAGAATATTTAATTTCATTAGGGCATAAGCAAATCGCGTTCATTGGTGGTGGATCAGATTTACTTGTAACGAGAGATCGTTTAGCTGGTATGAGTGATGCCTTGAAATTAGCAGACATTGTATTACCAAAAGAATATATTTTACATTTTGATTTTTCGAGGGAAAGTGGTCAACAAGCCGTTGAGGAATTAATGGGACTGCAGCAACCGCCGACGGCAATTATGGCAACGGATGACTTAATTGGACTTGGTGTGTTAAGTGCTCTTTCTAAAAAAGGATTCGTTGTACCGAAGGATGTTTCTATTGTAAGCTTTAATAATGCTTTATTATCAGAAATTGCGAGCCCTCCACTTTCGACAGTTGATGTGAATATTTATCAGCTAGGATATGAGGCAGCGAAAGCTTTAGTTGATAAAGTAGAGAATGCAGAATCCACTGCAAAGTGTATCATTATTCCTCATAAATTACTAAAACGTCAAACTTGTGATCATTATGCAGAAAAAAGCTAAGAGTTTAACTCTTAGCTTTTTTCTTTAGAAAGGCTTCTAATCGGTCGCAGCCTTCTTTTAAAGTTTCGATACTATACGCATAGGACAAGCGAAGGTAGCCTTCACCGTATTCAGAGAATGCTGTTCCAGGAACTACAGCTAGTCCAGCTTCTTTGACAAGATCAAGTGCAAAATCAAATGATGAAGATGTCAAATGACCAACATATGGGAATAAGTAAAATGCACCTGTTGGCTTTTCAACTGCTAATCCCATTTGAGTGAGTCTATTATATACGTAATCACGGCGTTTTTTATATTGGTGGCGCATCATTTTGGGTGCGTCTTTAGCAGCTGTTAATGCTTCAATCGCAGCGTATTGAGCGATTGAAGTAGCACACGTTACATTGTATTGATGAACTTTTAATATGTGTCCTGCTAAATAGCTTGGTGCGAATAAAAGTCCAACACGCCAGCCAGTCATAGAATGTGATTTAGATAAACCGTTAATGACAATTGTCTTTTCACGCATTTCTGGGAAATGAGCGATAGATGTATGCTTTTGTTCATACACAAGCTCGCTATAAATTTCATCTGAAAGGACGAAAATATTTTTATCTTTTAAAACATCTACAATATCTTTTAATTCTTCTGTGGATAAAGTTACACCAGTTGGGTTAGAAGGATATGGTAGTACGATACATCTTGTTTTTTCTGTAATAGCATTTTTTAGCGCGTCAGCTGTTAAACGGAATCCAGTTTCACGAACATCTACAAAAATGGGCGTTGCACCGCATAATCGAATAATAGGTTCGTAACCTGGATAAATAGGAGCAGGTAAAATTACTTCTGTTCCTGGCTCTAAAATCGTTCGGAATGCAACATCAATTGCTTCGCTAGCACCAATTGTAACGATGGTTTCGTTTTCAGGTGAGTAATGTAAATCGTAGTTATCTTTTACGAAGTTACAAGCTGCCTTACGTAATTCTAGTAAACCAGCGTTATGTGTATAGCTTGTATAGTTTTCTGTAATAGCCCGTTTTGCCGCTTCTTTTACGAGAGAAGGTGTAGGGAAATCGGGTTGTCCGATTGTTAAAGAAATCAAATTATCATAGTGTTGAATCATGTTAGAGAATTGACGGATTCCAGAAATTTGGATATCCTTCACTCTAGGGTTAATGAATTGTTCCATTGTATCTCCCTTTCTTCCGTTTGAAAATTAAGTTCATTTTATCATATTTTCTATGATTGCGCTTTGTATATGTAATTTAGAAAGAGAGAGAAAAGAGAAAAGAGAAAAGAGAAAAGAGAAAAGAGAAAAGAGAAAAAAAGCCGCTATAAGCGACTTTTTAATATCCGTATTCCCAATCTATTTCATCTTCATTCCAGAGTACAGAGGATACCTTGCCAAGGTGAACAACTGATTCGTTCACAGCACATGTGCAATCTTCATCTCCTGCTTTATGCTGTAACTCTTCATATACTGATTTTTCAACATTTTCTAGAACAACCAAATTTTCTTCTTTTAAAACAAGCGTAGTACCCGCCATATTTATCTTCCTCCTACTAAAGTAATGATCACTTATTTGTAAACATAGATAGTATGGATTATATGCTGTATTTTGCTATAGTTGTCCGTCTAAAAAAGTATTTTTACATTTTCTTTGTAATCCGTATTCATTGTATACTGCACGAAGGAAATTTGGTACAGGGTTTACAATCATTTCGAAAATCTGTAACAATTATTATGAGTTGTTAACAAAGAATTAACAAATATGTTAAGAAAAATCAAAATTTTAAAACAAATAAACCTATAAAATGATATAATCATATCAAAATACATATAGGGGATGAGAGGTTATGGAGCTTATCCGTGATTTGTTGATTCAAATTGCCATCATAATTTTACCACTATTTTTATATGAAGCGATTCGTTTAAATCGCTATCAAGAAATGCCTCCGAAGCCAAATCGTTACTTTATTATGTTTTTATCTAGCGTTACGCTCGTTCTCTCCATGACATACTCTATTTGTTTTGGCAATGTGTGTGGGTATAACTTTCACCCAATTCCAATTGTCAGTGGTTTTTTATATGGTGGGATTGTTGGTTTAATCCCAGCGGTTATTTTTGTTGCATATGAATGGTTACTAAAGGGAATGAGCTTTCTTCCAGTTTTAGAAGTAACATTTCTATTGATAGTTCCGCTATTTTTATCAAAGAAATGGTCTCTTTTTTCAAGAGATAAGAAATTAATTTTAGCATTTATGATTTCATCATTTTATGTGCTTGTTTCTTTAGTATTAGGCATGATTAATGTTCTTTTGGAAACAGGATTTACACCGTATATTTCGCAAATATATAGCGGATTTATATTTGCCTCGCTTATCATGGTCATGACAATGGTATTTCAGGTGTATTTAACTGAATATTTAAACGAAAATGCATTGCTACGTACAGAGATGCAAAAATCAGAAAAGCTTAATATTGTAAGTGAGTTAGCAGCAAGTGTGGCACATGAAGTTCGAAATCCACTTACTGTTGTTCGTGGATTTATCCAATTGCTAGAAAGTACGGAAGATGTGAAGAATAAGGATTATATGCGTCTCGTATTAGCTGAATTGGATCGGGCGGAACAAATTATTTCAGATTACTTGAATTTAGCAAGGCCGCAAATTGAGAAAAAAGAACACATTTGTTTATCAGCCCAATTAATAGAAATGACCACTCTTATGTCGTCATTTGCAGCGATGCAAGGTGTATATTTACAAGTTGAAATTTCAGAAAGTCTTTATACGATTGGTGATAAGACAAAATTGAAGCAAGCTATTATGAATGTTGTTAAAAATGGTATTGAAGCAATTCAAGGAAATAAAGGATATTTAAAAGTAACAGCTATTCAAAAAGACGAAACAATCATAATAAGAGTTAAAGATAGTGGTGTTGGTATGACGAAAGAACAGTTAGCAAGGCTGGGGCAACCATATTATTCTTTAAAAGAAAAAGGGACAGGATTAGGGCTTATGGTAACATTTAGTATTTTACAAGCGCATAATGGTACATTGGAATATAAGAGTGAAAGTGGAAAAGGCACTGAAGCAATTATTATATTACCAGCTGTACAAAATAAGGAATAAAAGTTACCGATGGAAGGTAACTTTTTATTTTATATTGTTTATTCATTTGTTTTTTCTTGTTTTGCTCGGCTAAATAAACTTTTAAATGATTGAAAGAAGCTTTGCTCTTTTGAGGCAGCGACCATTCTTTTTGTTTCTTGAATTTCTCGAATAACTTGCATAAGCTGTGCATCACGATTACTGTCCTTGTTATAAATTTGACTAACAAGTTTATTCATTTTTTCTTCTTGTTTGGATTCTCGTTTATACATATGATTCATTAATAAGTCCATTTTTTCTTTTTGCAATGCATCTGTTTGAGCGGCGTGCTCGACTAATTCTTGAAGCATTTTTTCTTGAGAGCCTTCTTTTACATACACTTGTTGCATCAATTCATCTAGTTTTTCATCCTTTAAACGATTTTGTGTAATTAGAGTAGAATTTTGATGAATAATTGCTTCATTTAATTGAGCTAGCATTTCAAGTTTCAACATGAACTCCTCAAAGTTACGCCCATCTTCTTTTTCTTTCGGTTGTATCTCTTGCTTATCTTGTATAACTGGTACAGGTGGGGCCTCTTTTTCTTTTAAAATAATCGGTATCGTTTCTGAAATATCTTCTTGTAATGTGGCAGCTCTTTCATGTATAGATTTCAATAGTTTTAAATCATCAAGTTTATAAATACGAGCATCAGCTGTTTTAGAAATCATATAACCATGTTCCTCTAACAGTTGACTATATTTGCGGACTATATGTTTTGGGATGCCTGTTTTATTCGTGACATCTTTCGTTTTATAGGTAGCTTCCATGATATTTCCTCCCCAAAAAGTATCGTATATATCATTTCAATCTTTTATGAGGACTTCCTTTGAAAAAGAATGTCGGAAGGCTATTAGTTTTCTACAGCATTAGTGAAAAAATGAAATTTTTTGGCGGAATGGCAAGGAATAACTAAAATAATGTCTGAAAACATATACAGGAGAAGTTTGTTATAATAACTGAGGAAAAGAAACTGGTAGAAACATGGAGGTATACATGAAGCAATTAAAAGGTATTATCATTTCAATTATTGCAATTCTGTCTATTTTAGTAGCAGTTTATGAAGTACTTGTGCCAGAGGAAACAAGTGTAAAGAAAACGAATACGTATGATCAAGTGTTAGAATTTCCGAAAGAACGTTATCCAGAGACAGGAAAACATATTACGGATGCTATAAAAGAAGGGCATTCAGAAGTTTGTACAATCGATCGTGGTGGTGCTGCAGATAGAAGGAAATTGTCGTTAGCACCGTATCCATCAAAAAAAGGGTATGATCGTGATGAATGGCCAATGGCGATGTGCAAGGAAGGCGGAAAAGGAGCACATATTGAATATATAAGTCCGGCGGATAACCGGGGAGCAGGCTCTTGGGTAGGGAATAAGTTAGATAAATATCCAGATGGTACGCGTGTGAAATTTGAAGTGAAGTAGTATTTGTACATTTCATAATGAAGGAGAAGAGGAACTATGGAGTTAACAATTTCTTATTCGCAATTAATGTTGATGAACTATGACGGTGAGCAGCCTTATGTAGACTGGACGGATGAAGATTTTGAAAGAGGTTATGCTGAGGCAGAGGGAACTGTTATTTTTGAAGCACTTTCTGATTATACTTGTGAAGTGAAAGTGACCCCAGGGAAACATATTGAAAAAGAAGAAGTGGTTAGAACGATTACGGTTCCTTTTACGGTTGAAAATGAAAGTATCGTTATAACGAGTATTCTTTCAAACAAATTTCAAATATCTATTCCAAATGGTGAGTATACAGTTGTCTTACAAGCAATTCCTCTTGAAGAGCCAACGGATGATGAATTATATAAAATACAATACGAATTCTTCTTTGAAAGTAAAGAATAAAAAATGGGTTATCCTGAGAAAAGGATAACCCATTTTTGTTATGCGTTTGTTTTTAAAAGGGAACGAGCATCTTTCGCTGCTTGAACCATATGTTCTAAAGCTGGAATAACTTCTTCTGTTCTTCTCGTTTTTAAACCACAATCAGGATTAATCCAGAAATATTTAGGATCGCATACTTCTAAAGATTGTTCTACGATTTTATACATTTCATCTTTACTCGGTACACGTGGGCTATGAATATCATATACACCTAGACCGATGCCTTTTTCATATGTTGTATGTTTTAATGTATCAATAAATTCTCCGTGACTTCTTGATGTTTCGATAGAAATTACATCTGCATCTAATGCGCGAATCGCGTCAACAATATCTTCGAAGTTACTGTAACACATATGAGTATGAATTTGTGTTTCATTTGCTACAGAAGAAGTTGCTAAAAGGAAGGATTGTACTGCCCATGTAATATAAGCATCCCAATCTTTTTCTTTTAGTGGCATTCCTTCACGAAGTGCTGGTTCATCGACTTGGATTACTCTAATTCCGGAAGATTCAAGTAGTTCAATTTCGTGACGAAGAGCTAGTGCAATTTGATACGAAACTTCTTTTCTTGGAATGTCATTTCGAACGAAGGACCAATTTAAAATCGTAACAGGTCCAGTTAACATTCCTTTTACAACTTTCTCCGTTAAGCTTTGTGCATAAATTGTTTCCTTAATAGTCATTCCGTTAATAAAGGCTACATCACCATAAATAACAGGCGGTTTTACGCAGCGGGAACCGTATGATTGTACCCAACCGTTTTTAGTGAATGAGAAACCAGCAAGGCGCTCACCAAAATATTCGACCATGTCAGTTCTTTCAAATTCACCATGTACAAGGACATCAAGCCCAATTTCTTCTTGGTAACGAATCCATTTTTCTGTCTCTTTTTCAATAAATTGTTCATATTGTTCATTTGAAATAACACCGTTACGCCATTCTTTTCGCGTTTGACGAACTTCAGTTGTTTGCGGGAAGCTACCAATAGTCGTTGTTGGTAATAGTGGTAACTCCAGGGCAACTTGTTGCAATTCGTATCGTTTTTCAAATGGAAGAGGACGTGAAAAATCTTCTTCTTTTAGTGCTGTTCGTGCTGCTTTGACATCTTCTCGGTTACGTGCAGCAGATGAGCGAATTGTATGATGTACGTTTCGATATGTTTCCAGCTCAGTACTAATGCTTTCTGTACCTTGAGTGAGAGCGGAATGAATAAGAACTAACTCTTCTAATTTTTGATTTGCAAATGCTAATGCATCAAATAGCTCAGTCGATAAGTGAGTTTCTTCTGTTTTATCGATCGGTGTATGCAATAAGCTACAAGAAGGCTGAACGATGAAATCTTTCGTTTGGACTTGTTTTTGTAACGTTGTAAATAACTCAAGAACTTCATCAAGGTCAGCTCTCCAAATGTTACGGCCATCTATACAACCGACAGCTAAAGTTTTATCAGCTGGGAATCCATATTTTGAAATAGCATTTAAATTACCTTCTTTACCATGAATGAAATCTAATCCAATACCGGATACCGGGAATGTAATAATTTCTTCATAGTTTTCTTCCACGCTATCAAAATATGTTTGTAAAAGAAGAGTCGCATTTGGAACTTCTTTACGAATAGCTTCATAAATTTCTTTTGCTTGTTGAACTTCTTCTTTCGTTAAAGAAGCGAAAATTGGTTCATCAACTTGAATGGCTTGTGCACCAGCTGCATGTAGTTCTGAAAGCAGTTGTACGTAAGGTGCAACTAACTGTTTTAAAATGGAAGGAAATTGTTCTTGTGTATAGCCTTTAGCTAATTTTAAGAAAGTATATGGACCTAAAATAACAGGCTTTCCATCTACTCCTAATTCTTGTTTTGCCTCTTCGTATAAGCGAAGTGGACGATTATCTTTTAAAGAGATTTGTAATCCCTCTTCATATTCAGGAACGATATAGTGATAGTTTGTGTTAAACCATTTTGTCATTTCGGAAGCTACGTGATTTTTAGAGCCACGCGCCATTGCGAAATATACATCAAGGTAAGATGTAAACTCAGAAAAACGTGATGGGATAAATCCTAGCATATAGGCAGTATCCAAAACGTGATCATAATATGTAAAGTCGCCAATTGGAATGAGTTCAATCCCTTTTTCTTGCTGTACTTTTACGTGTTGAAGGCGAATTTCTTTCATTGTTGTTAAAAATTGTTCTTCATCAATTTTATTGGACCAAAAAGCTTCCAATGTTTTTTTCCACTCTCGTTGTAGTCCGATACGTGGATAACCTAAGTTACTTGTTTGAATTGCCATTTTAAATTCCTCCCTAATTGAAAGTAAGCATTTCCGTTTACTAGGAAATACTTATAACAAAAAGTGCAAAGACATAGAAAATAAGCCTTCCTTTTTGTTTTAACACCTCATCATCATCCGTGAATCTATCAGTGTTGTTAAAACAGGCAGGTCTCCTGACTTATGCTTCATATAATTTCTTTCACCTTCCCGTTTTCACAGTGGCACCAAAAAGAAATCTCAGCATTTACAGTGGCGGGACCGTGTTGGAGTTTCACCAAGCTTCCCTTTTAAACACGAAACGAAATGTTCGTGTACCTATTTTCCTTTTGAAAGGAATTTAACAAGCGATATGATATTGAAACAAATTCTAACACAATTTTTGGAATTTTGTCTACTGTTTTAAAATAAGAAAATTCCAAAGTTTTTATTTCTTATTATTCTGACTTTTTATTCTGAAGTAACTAATAATATTACAGTATAAAAAGAGAAATTGAGCTATGAAAGAAGTAGGGATGTCTTCTTTCATAGCTCAATTTTCATCTATAGCAACTTCTGAAAGTCGGCCTGCTATAGCATCTTTAAGGAGGGTGTTTAGCCATTGTAATTCAACTGTAATATGCTCAATTACACTTTGCAAGATATATAGTTGTGCACGTGGAACCTTTCCTTTATTACAATCATATATCGTTTGCATAGTATGTAAATATTGAAGAGTATCATTTTTCTTTTTTTCTAAAATAGGAACTAATTCATGATCATTGCTAAAGTGAGCGAAAGATAGGGCTGAATAAATAGGTTTATATATTTGGTTTTTTGCTTCGAATTGTTTTAATAGTAAAGTGTGGAATAGTTTTTTGCCTTCTTCTGTTATATGAAAAATCGTTTTGTCAGGTCGGTTTGTATCTCTAATTACATTTGTAATGTGAATTGCGCCTTGCTTTTCTAATTGCTCGAAAGCGTAATAAAGTGATCCTTTAGCATATTTAATATAACAATCCATTTGTCGTTCTTTCATAATATGCTGCACTTCATATGGATGTTTATCTCCTTCGAGTAGCAAGCCGAGAATGACTAATTTCATGCTCATGCTGTCTCAACTCCTGTATATAAAAACTTTATACATATTATAAACGGCATATCCTTTTTCATAAAGGGATATGCCGCTTCTTTTTTATATTAACTGACTTGCTTTTGTTTTTCTTTCTTTTTAGGGCCTGTAAAGAGGCGTTCATTTCCCATTAGTAAAATACAAATAACACTTAGTACAGCCGGGATGAGTGCCCAGAAGAATGTGTTCGCAATAGATGTAGCGAGAGCTTCTTTAATACCCGCTAATATTTCAACAGGAATTTTTGCGGTAGCGCCTGGTGATAATAAGAAACTTGTGTCTCCGCCTTTTGGAGCTAATTTTGCTAGTTCAGGGGAGAACACAGAGTTTAGTTTATCTGTAAAAATATGATTTTGAATTGTACCGAAAATCGTTACACCAAGAGTCATACCGAGTGATCGGAAGAATGAGTTTGTTGATGTCGCCGAACCGCGGTCTCGCATTTCTAACTTGTGAATAGAAGACATACTTAATACTGAGAATGAGAAGCCAACACCAAGCCCAGCGAGAATCATAAATAGTGTTACGAGTAAACGAGGTGTGTCCATTGTTAAAGTACTTAATGAATAAATACCAAGAACGAAGAAGACACCAGATACCATCATAATGTTACGATAGCTTGTTCGAGAAGCTAATTGTCCTCCTGTTTGACTTCCAATTACAGAACCAACCATCATTGGTGTTAAAATTAATCCAGCATTAGAGGCCGAACCTCCAAGAACGCCTTGAATGAAGATTGGAATATAAACTGTACAGATAATAAAAGCAGCACCATAGAAAAAGGCAACTCCTTGACTAGCTGCGAATAAAGGTTTTTTAAATAGATGGAACGAAATAATAGGCTCGGTTGCTTTTCTTTCTACAAAGAAGAAAATAATAAGCGCAATAACTACTGTTGTAAATAAGCCAATAATTACAGTGGAATTCCAGGCATATTCCTTACCACCAAGTTCTAATGCGAACATTAAGCAAACGATACTTATGACAAGTGTAATAGCACCAGCCCAATCAATTTTTTGTTTTCTAAATTCTAGAGACTCACTGTAGTATTTAGTAATGAAGAAAAAGGAGATAAGTCCTAATGGAATATTGATATAGAAGACCCAATGCCAACTTATATAGTCTGTAATATAAGCACCTAATAAAGGACCGAATACACTAGATGTCCCGAAAACAGCACCGAATAGCCCTGTCATCTTCCCGCGTTTTTCTGGTGGGAAGATATCATACATAATTGTAAAGGCGATAGGCATAAGGGCACCACCACCGATACCTTGAATAGCTCTATAAATACTTAATTGCTCAATACTTGAAGCTGTTCCGCAAAGCGCAGAACCGAATAAGAAAAGAATGAGGCCCCCAATATAAAAACGTTTCCGCCCGTACATATCAGAAAGTTTCCCAAAGATAGGCATCCCTGCCATTGTTGCTACCATATAAGCTGATGTGACCCAAACAAACTTATCAAAGCCTCCTAGGTCTCCAACGATTGTTGCCATTGCGGTTGCAACGATTGTATTATCCATTGCGGCCATTAATATACCAAGCAGCAAACCAGCAACAACAAATTTTGTCTTGTTGGTGTCTTTTTTTAATGGTTGAATTTCCAAATATAACCCTCCTTTAGAAATAAGTAAACTATATTAAGTTTTGAGTGCAGTGGATAAAAAATTTAAATGTATAGTTGATTTTAATTTCTTTTCCATAAGTGCACTAATATGCCATAAAGAATATTATAGTCAAATTTGACTATAAGGCAAATTTTTTCTTCCGTCAAAATATTCTTTCATATGAGTAGAGAACGAGTGAGCGATACGAATATTGCTATAAAGGAAATGAAGTAAATTGTAAAAAAATTTCATAAAGAACACCTTCTGTTAATAGATGAAAAATGGTTTTTTCTTCATATTGTCGAATAGGATAAAAGGAAGAGAAATATTAAACATTACTTGTAGCAAGCTTTAGTAAGTTGGGGAATTCATTGTGTGTATGGTACATCTGAAATGAGGTGAATATATATTATGAAAATATGGGGACGAATTTCGGATACAGGAAAGTATTCAATACCGCTACAACCAGTATTGTGGATTGACGGATCGAAAAAGGAAAATGAATTTCCTCAAGTAGCCGTTACATTGCAAATTGGTAGTATGTATACAGAACAATTTTCGTATGAATTGACCTACGATGTAAACGACATACTTATTATGCGAATTGAAGTGGAAAATAAAGGGGTAGAAATGATTTCGAGAGTTGTTGTAAGTCATATGATTCGAGATTACTTTGCTTATATTCCTAATTCTTTAAAAGTTGATAAGGGGATAAGTGAGTTTTTATTCCAGCTTGTAAGGTGGCGAATTGATGATTTGTTACCGAATGAAAAGGTGGAACTACGTTGCAAAATAAAAGCTAATAAAGATAAAGCTCTTAAACAAGCATTCTTTCAGGCTACATATACATTTCAAGATAAAGAGATATCATATGGTCCACTGCAAACAAATGAAGTTGTTGTGCGGCAATGATAAAAAGGAACCTGTACAAAAGGTTCCTTTTTTAGTGAAGGTTGTGTTTTTTGAGTATTTTCTTTTGCTCTATTCCTTTTTTTCCTACATAGTTATTTTTGTAGCCAAAGTATAGAATAAATAAAAATGAAACAACATTAACAATAGCGTCGATTTGATCGTTTGTAATAAAGTGTATGCCGAAAGAGGTAAATAATAATTTTAATGATAATAGAAAACCAGCTAGTAAACGCATAGCATCTGATAGATTCTCTTTTTGTAGCATATAGATTACTCCTTTCTATAAAAGTTATATATTATATATATGAAATAGAGTAGGAAAGGTATACAAGCTTAAGCAGAAATGTACATTGCATATGTACATTTTTTATTTTGTAGAAAAACATTATTGATATAGAAACATATATTGGTATAAAAGGGGGAGAAGTATGAAACATAAAGGGAAAATTAGTGGATTATTACTTGGAAATACAGTGGCAGTTACAGAATGGATTGCACTTCAGGATGTAATTGCAAAACTGGATTCACGATCATTTTATACCGTCTTTATTATTTATATATTGCAAATGATACTAAGTTATTATTTTGGACATTGGTATGATAAAAGAGCGAACAAGCGTATGAATGTGGAAGGAGGAGGAATGGCAAGCAACGATTTTGTTGTTGATTTTTTTGGGAAAGTAGCCGCTTTATCTGAAAGAGATTCCCGTAATATTACGGTTTACATTCTTTCTGTAAAAGAATGGGAAGGATTAAAAGACACGTTACAAGAAAAAAAATTGGGAGTGCTAGTACAAAAATTAGAGAGTACCATTGTAAAGACAATTCGGAAGGGAGATGTTGTTACAAAGTGGGATGAAAATAAGTATGTTATTGTAGCAATTGATAATGGTCATGAAACATCAACAATAACAAACAGATTAATGAAAAATATTGAAAGTGAAATAGAAGGTGATTTACTCAGTGTCACTCTTTTATTTGGAGCAGCTAGCTATCCAGTAGAAGGAAAAACGTTTGAAGAACTGTTGAGAAAGTCGCAAAATCAATTGTATCAGTATAGAAATTTGCAAGAAAATGAGTGAAGCTTTGATTTGAAGATATATGATAGGAAGAAGTTTTATTTGTAACATTTTTTTGACTTTTATTACAAAAAACGTTGCGTTTGTAATAAAAGTCTTTAAAAATATATGAAATAAGCATATAATTATGATGGTAGTGCCAATACAATTTGCACAATGTGTTTTATTTTAAAAGTGTAGAGGAAAGCAAGCTCTACACTTTTCCTTTTTAGGAAATGAAAAGAATATTTGTAAGTTGTTGCAAGATATCGATTGTACTGTGTAAAATGAACAAAGAGATTATTTGATAGAAAGCTGGAAAGGGAATGATAGACGTGAGAGCGGAACGATCACCTTTTATCAGGTGAACTATTATAGTCTTATTAAGACTGAGGTGAAATTCTGTGGCCATTAAGGTAATACATAGTGTGAACAGGTTTTAAAAAACACGAAGAACTATACTTAAAGATGGATATGGAACTGCTAAATACTTCAAAAAGAATAATGTAATATTAAGTAATAATTCGTACAAACAATATTAATGATCTTCGTAAAAAAGATGCGAGTGTATAGAACAATTACATATTTTATAACTTTTTTTATTACACGATGGTCGTTTATAAATAGGAGGAAGAGATGTTGAAATATAGTAAATTAGCAATTATAACTGCATTATCAATGACTTTATTAGCCGGTTGTTTTGGACCGAAACCAGAAGAAGAATTATATGTAGCGTTTGAAAACGCTGCTAAACAAGAAAAAACAATGTTTGAAGATGCAAAAAAACTTGAGGCTTTAGAGAAAGAAGGACAAGAATTATATAACCAGATTGTGCAAGAAGGAAAAGATAATAATCAAACTGTTAAAGAAAAATTGAATCAAGCAGCAAAGAATACAACTGAACGAGAAAAAGTACTTACAAAAGAAAAAGAGGCTTTAAATAAAGCGCAAGAAGAAGTGAAGTCAGCTGATAAGTATGTGAAGAAAATTGAAGATAATAAGTTGAAAGATCAAGCTGATAAAGTGAAAAGAACCTATGAGAAACGACACGATTCATTTAATAAAATGTATGACAGCTATAATAAATCTTTAAAACAAGAAAAAGAGTTATACACAATGTTACAAGATAAAGGTACTAAATTAAAAGATATTAGTGAAAAAGTAAAAGTAGTAAATCAATCTTATAAGGATATTGAGTCAGAAAAAGATAAATTTAATGAATTCACAAAGTCTTATAATACAGAAAAAGTAGCTTTTTATAAACAAGCAAATATTAAAATTAAGGAAGAGAAAAAATAAAACAGTTTGGCCTACACTTGGCCAAACTGTTTTATTTTTTTGTATAAGTACGACTATACCATGGAACAGGTTCACTTAATTTTTTTTCTTGTTTCAATGCTTCAGGACCAATATAATCTTGAAGTGTTTTTTTTGCTACTGTTAAAGATAAGGTTGTTTTCGGATTTCGATAGGAGGATTCAAGATGACCAAGATGCGGTAGAATTCGAAAATCTTCTTTCGTAGGAGGGATGTGGAAAAAATAATCGCCTAAACGTATAAGGACATCAGATTGTTGTTGGCTAAAACGTGGGTTTCTAGAAAAATGTAATCCTTCTTTAATTGCTTTTTTTTCAGCAATCAAACGTTCTAAAGCTGTCTTTTTTAACCAGTATAAATATTTAGGATTAGTAGCTGCTTTAGCATGACGATTCACAACGAAAATAGATTGAGCTAGTCGATTAATAGAATGTTGGTTTTGTAATTGAGATTGTGGTTGTGAAGGTTTCATATTGAATCTCCTTTCAATTTTTCATTATTATACCATAAATAAAAGAGGTTTTTATTATATGCAAAAAGTGATTGTATATATTTTCAATATTAAAGCAATATTGTTACAAAAAACAACTATTTTGTATAATAGTAATAGAATATGTTTTTGAAATTTGATAATGAAAGAGTGAGAAGTTTGAAAGAAATATTAAAACAACAGTATGCCATTATAGATATTGGATCTAATACAATGCGTTTAGTTATTTATGAAAAGAAAAATGGAGGTTTTTATAAAGAGATTGAAAATACGAAAGTGGTTGCTAGGTTAAGGAATTACTTAATTGATGGTGTGTTGAATGAAGAGGGACTAGAAGTATTATTACAGACATTATTTCAATTTCAAGAAAGTACAAGGTTCCATCAGTTGCATCATGTACTTTGTGTTGCAACAGCAACAATTAGACAGTCTGAGAATCAAGAGGAAATTAAAAAGCTTATTGAAGGACAAACGGACTTTACTCTTAGGGTATTATCAGAGTATGAGGAAGCGCGTTACGGATACTTGGCGGTTATGAATTCTACATCGTTTTCAGAAGGAATAACGGTAGATATTGGTGGGGGAAGTACGGAAGTTACATACTTTAGAAATAGAGAGATTTTAGAGTACCATAGTTTTCCTTTTGGGGCACTTTCTTTAAAGCAACAATTTATTAAAGGTGATATTCCTACTAAAGATGAGTTAGAAGGAATGCAACGGTATTTAGAGTTTCAATTTCGAACGTTACCATGGTTAAGCAATAAGAAATTGCCTCTTATTGCAATTGGTGGTAGTGCGAGGAACTTAGTAAAAATCCATCAAAATTTAATATGTTATCCTATAGCAGGATTACATTTATACAAGATGAAAGAAGAAGATATTGAAAATGTAAAAGATGAATTAGAAAAATTGTCGTTCATAGAACTTCAGAAATTGGAAGGATTGGCAAAAGATCGAGCGGATACGATTATTCCAGCGGTTGAAGTATTTCATACACTTGTTCATGTTATAGAGGCACCGGCATTTGTATTAAGTAGAAAAGGGTTAAGAGAAGGTGTTTTCTATGAAGAGTTGACAAAAGATTTGGGGGTTTCATATTATCCGAACGTAGTTGAAGAAAGTTTGCATTTACTATCACATGAATACGAAATGGATATGGAATTTGTAATTCAACTTATTAAACATGGAAGACTAATTTGCAAACAACTTGAGGAAATAGGGCTTATTTCTATGTCAATAAAAGACTGGGAAGTGTTCCATCAAGCAGCGAAAGTATTTAATATAGGCAAATATATAGACGAAGAAGCGAGCCGTTTACATACGTTTTATTTATTAGCGAATAAGACAATTGATGGCATGATGCATAAAGATCGAGTAAGGCTAGCACTTATTGCATCGTATAAATCAAAAATGTTATTTAAACAACATTTATCACCATTTGAAGGTTGGTTTGATAAAAGCGAACAAAAAAAAATCCGCCTGTTAGGAGCTGTTTTACAATTTTCAGCTACTTTAAATGTAAGGCAACGATCGCTTGTTGATACCATATCTATAACAGAAAACGAAGAAGGGTTAACGTTTAAAGTTTTATGCGAACAATCAGCATTAGCGGAAAAAGTGCAAGCTGAAAAACAAAAAAAACAGTTAGAAAGAGTATTAAAAACGAATATTAACTTGTTATTTGAACTAAAACATTAGGTTGTACGGATGTCTTTACAAAAAATTTACACTTTATAATATTGTAATTTGCTAAAATAAAAGTAACTAAATTATAGTAAAAAAGTTTCAAGGGGAAGTGTGAAGAGAATGGAATTATTGAAGGGGAATGCAGTAAATTTAAATGATACAGCTTATTACAATAATCGAGAGTTAAGTTGGTTAGCATTTAATGAACGTGTCTTACAAGAAGCGCAAGATGCAAATAATCCACTTTTGGAAAGATTGAAATTTATTAGTATTTTTAGTTCGAATTTAGATGAATTTTTTATGGTACGTGTAGCGGGATTAAAGGATCAAGTGAGTGCTGGATTTAACCAGCCAGAAAATAAAGCTGGCTTAACACCAAAAAAGCAATTAAATAAAATTGCGATAAAAGCACATGCACTAATGACAGTACAATATGATACATTTAAAAATTATGTATTACCAGCGCTTGAGTTAGAGGGAATTGAACGTTTAACATTCAATGATTTGACGAAAGAGCAGCGAGAATTTATAGAAGAGTATTTTGATGAGCAAATTTTTCCGGTGTTAACTCCTGTAGCTATTGATGCATATCGCCCATTTCCAATGTTATTAAATAAAAGTTTGAATTTGGCTACTCTTTTATATGATGAGAAGCAAGCGGAAGAAGAAAACAGGACGAAGTTAGGAATTGTGCAAGTTCCTTCATTACTTGAGCGCTTCATAATTTTACCGAGCGAAGGGCAAAAGCATAAATTTATTTTATTAGAAGACGTAATTAGTAGCTTTACTCATAAATTATTTACGGGATATACAGTATCATCTGTTACTCGTTTCCGTATTACACGCAATGCAGATTTAACGATTCATGAAGAAGGTGCGAGAGATTTATTAAAGGTAATTGAAAAAGAATTAAAAAAGCGTAAGTGGGGGGCTGCTGTTCGTTTAGAAGTTGGGAAAGAACACATTGATGAAAGAGTATTAGCGTTATTATATGAGGTTCTGGAAGTAAAAGATGAAGATGTATACATAATGGATGGTCCATTAGATTTAACATGTTTGTTTTCTTTATATAAAAAACTAGCTCCTTTATATGAACATCTTGTATATCCGGCTCTTATTCCGCAACCACCTCAAGATTTAGGTGATGAAGAAGATGTATTTGAAAAAGCAATTGAGCATGATATTTTATTACATCATCCTTTTGAATCATTTCAGCCGGTAGTTGATTTTGTTCGTGATGCGGCAGACGATCCGAATGTACTTGCGATTAAACAAACGTTATATCGTGTAAGTGGTGATTCACCAATTATTCAGGCGTTAAAGATAGCGGCTGAAAAGGGAAAACAAGTGACGGTATTAGTTGAATTAAAGGCAAGGTTTGATGAAGAAAACAACGTTCATTGGGCTAAAGAATTGGAACAGGCAGGCTGTCATGTTATTTACGGTGTAAGTCACTTGAAAACACATAGTAAAATTACGTTAGTTGTAAGAAGAAAAAACGGAAAAATTGAAAGGTTCGTACATCTTGGAACTGGAAACTATAATGATGCAACAGCGAAGTTATATACTGATTTTGGATATATTACATCAAGAAAAGACTTTGGGGTTGATGCAACCAATTTCTTTAATTATTTAAGTGGTTATACAACAAAGCCACAGTTTCATCATTTATCGGTTGCACCATTTGATATAAGAGAGCAATTTATAGATTTAATAGATGAAGAAATCCGTTATCATAGGCAATATGGCAATGGATATATTATCGCTAAGATGAATTCATTAACAGATAAACCATTAATAAAAAAAATGTACGAAGCATCACAAGCTGGAGTAAAGGTAGAGCTCATTGTTCGAGGGACATGTTGCCTACGACCTGGTATTCCAAATGTAAGTGAAAATATTCGTGTAGTTAGTGTTGTTGGAAGATATTTAGAACATAGCCGTATTTATTATTTCCATCATAATGGGGAGGAGAAAATATATTTATCTTCAGCTGATTTGATGACGCGAAATATGGAGAAGCGAGTGGAAATATCTTTCCCGATATTAGATATTGAAATGAAGGCACGAATTAAGGCGATTTTACAGCTTACATTAGCTGATAATGTGAAAACACGTGAACAAAATAAAGATGGTGATTACTATTATGTTATTAATGGTAGTACAGAAGAAATTGATAGCCAAGTGAAGTTGTTTAAGATGGCGTATCAAAATACAGACGCTGAATAATAAAAAAAGTAAAAACCTCTTATGTCAATAAGAGGTTTTTACTTTTTTCTACTCATATGCTCCAAAAATGGAAGGATGAGTAGAAACAATAGTTTTATTATAAGCGTGTAATGAGATGGCTCGTTGAGAGAATAATATTTGAAAGAATCTTTATTTTAACTTAGTAATAGTATGGTTGCTGACATGGTCCACCGTAACAAGGATAAGGTGCTGGCGGCGGAAAAGGTGGTGGATAAGGTGGATAAAATGGTCGAGGGCCGAAAGCTAATGCTCCGCCGAGCAATCCACCAGCAATTCCAGCTAGAAAGGGAACGCCAAAAAACGGGAAGAAGCGTGAGTCGCCTACTGGACCAATAGGTGCTGAACGGACTGGAATTGGTTGATAATATGGATACATGAACATACCTCCTTTATTGGACTCATTTTTATCATATGGTAAACGAAACATGGATGAGCGCGTACAAGAAAGGATATGTAAGAAAATAGGCGAATTATTACGAATGTTGGAGTGTAAAAATTGTGATTTCAGGTTTTGACATAAAACGAAATGGGACACGTGTTCTTCCCAGGCCTCGATTGACATAGAGAGTTAAATCCTGAATTGTATAGAAGCCTTCAATATAGTCTTTGGCGAGTGAAGGTGTAATAATAGCTCCTAAAAAAGGAATTTGTACTTGTCCGCCGTGACTATGGCCAGAAAGTTGCAAGTTGATTGGATATCTAGAAACTTGGGGCGCGATATCTGGTTCGTGAACAAGAACAATGTTATAAGTACTTTGCCGTGCATGCGCTAATGTTTTCTCTATTTTTGGTTTGCCTAGTAGTATATCATCGAGACCGAAAATAGAAATTTCACTATTATCCATTAGACGAATTCTTTTTTCACTATTTAGCAATAGCTCAAATCCTGATTCACGCATGATGTGCTCATAGTATTCAGTTCCATATCCACCGTGATCATGGTTACCATAAATAGCGAATTTACCGAAGGGGGCTTGTATATTTTTTAAAATGGATGCAACGAAAGGAGTGTCAGTATACGTTTGATAATTATCAATGAGATCTCCGGTAAAAAGGACAATATCTGGATTTACAGCATTAATTTTAGAAACAACTTTAGATAAATGTTGAAGCGAGAAATAGTATCCGAGATGTAAATCGCTGAATTGAAGAATTTTCATACCATGAAAACTTTTTGGGATGAGTTGTGATTTTAATGTGTGCTGTGTAAAAGAAATGAAATGGGGCTCTATATATTTAGCATAGTAGTATCCGATGTTGCTGGTTATAAATGAATAGAGACAAGTACGCATACCAATTTTTAAAAAATTTCTTCTTGTAATGTGCTTCATAAAAATATGAGTATACCTCAATGTTTTTATTCCATTTATAGGCTACTCAAATCTCCTTTCAGTTTATTTAAAATATACTTTACATAATAAAAAAGTAGTATAGATTACGAAAAAAAATGAATAAAAAGAAAGTTCTTTACGTTAAAATATCAGAAAAGTTTAAAAATATAAAGATTTCTATTAAATAAAGTGATAAAATGAATATGTATTCATTTTTTGGAGGGGATGTATGTGAAAGAAAAGGTAGTTATTATAACAGGTGGATCGAGTGGAATGGGAAAAGGAATGGCGACTCGTTTTGCAAAAGAAGGGGCACGAGTTGTTATTACAGGACGTACAAAGGAAAAACTAGAGGAAACAAAGTTGGAAATTGAACAATTTCCAGGGCAAGTGTTACCTGTACAAATGGATGTAAGAAATACGGATGACATTCAGAAAATGATTGAACAGATTGATGAGAAGTTTGGTAGAATTGATGTTTTAATAAATAATGCAGCTGGAAACTTTATTTGTCCAGCAGAAGATTTATCTGTGAATGGCTGGAATTCAGTCATTAATATTGTGTTAAACGGTACGTTTTACTGTAGTCATGCTGTCGGAAAATATTGGATTGAAAAAGGTATAAAAGGGAATATCATTAACATGGTAGCAACATATGCATGGGATGCTGGTCCAGGAGTTATTCATTCGGCTGCAGCGAAGGCAGGAGTATTAGCGATGACGAAGACGCTCGCTGTTGAGTGGGGACGTAAATATGGAATACGAGTTAACGCTATCGCGCCAGGACCAATTGAACGTACGGGCGGTGCTGATAAATTATGGATTTCAGAAGAAATGGCTAAACGTACGATACAAAGTGTTCCGCTTGGAAGGCTGGGTACGCCAGAAGAAATCGCTGGTCTAGCTTATTATTTATGTTCAGATGAAGCTGCGTACATAAATGGAACTTGCATGACAATGGATGGAGGCCAACATTTACATCAATATCCATTTTAAAAGGGATAAAAAAATGAATGTTTGATTCATTTTTTATGGTTAAATGTGACGGAATTGTGACGTATGAAAGAAAAGTGTTTACAAGAGGTCATATATACGTTATATTTAAGACCTCTTTTTTCTTCATAGTAGAATTGCTAATTCCCCTTAGCATTTTACCCCTCTAATCCCTTCAGGAAAACTGAAGGGATTTTTTATTATTTTTCCGTAAATATCATGTTATAATTTTTGAAAAGTAAAGGGAGGGAAGCACGTTGATAGATGCATTAGATGTAATGAGTAACTTGGATAAAGTCCTTCCTTATTATCAAGCTATTTTTAGTGCTGATGAGCATACTGTAATTGGATACGAAGTAGTAGGACGTATTCAAACAGAAGAGGGCATACAAAGTTTAGCTTCTTTCTTTCACGATGATTCGATTCCAAGTGAATTTCAACTGGAAGCGGATAATATTATAGTAGAAAAAGCTTTAAATCGTTATTTAGAAAGCGATCAAAAATTATTATTATTTATACATCGGAATGCTAATGTATTAATGAATGATGATGATGAAAGCTTGCTTCAACTTTTATTGAGGTATGAAGAACAAGGTTTAAATTTAAAACAAATTGTTTTAGAGATTACAGAGCATGAATGTAAAGAAGATATAGAGCAATTTAATCATTTGCTTATGTATTATCGTACATATGGTATTCAAATTTCGATTAATAAAGTCGGAACGGGCACAAGTAATTTAGAGCGTATTAGCGTGTTAGCACCTGATATTTTAAAAGTAGATTTAACGAACTTAAGGCAAACAGCACTTTTACAATCTTATCAAGATATTTTATATTCTTTATCATTACTTGCTAGAAGAATTGGTGCAACTTTGTTATATGAAGAAATAGATGCTTTTTATCAACTGCAATATGCTTGGAAGAACGGCGGAAGATATTATCAAGGTAATTATTTGAAAGAATGTTTACCTGATTTTATTGAAACGAATGTTTTGAAAGAGCGACTTGGTAATGAATGTCATCAGTTTATTCAACATGAAAAGAAGAAGTTACAAAAAATTTATAATTTAACAGAGATGTTACGCGATCGCATTGGCGATGTTTTATCAAAACAAAAAAAGAATGAAGATATCAATGATTGGTTATTACAATTTAGTCAAAGTGTATCACAGTATAGTTTTCGCATATTTATTTGTAATGAAGATGGTTTCCAACAATCAGGAAATGTTATGAAAAAAGATGGAGAATGGATTGTGATGCCGGATTATTATATGAAGAACTGGAGTTGGCGCCCGTATTTTCTCGAGAATATCATGAAAATGCGTTTTGAGAATAAGGCAAGGCTTTCAGATTTATATGCAGATATCGAAACGGGCGAAATGGTACGAACATTTTCTTTCCCAATAGATGATGACAACTTTTTATTTATAGATTTATCATATGAATATTTATATGAAGAAGATGTTTTATTTTAATGCACGAAGAGATTCGTGCATTTTTTGTTTGTTTTTATCATAAATTGGTAATAGTGAAAATGGTGATGAAAATGCTGTCTATCGTTGTAAAGATTTTACGAACGAAATCTGTCCTTTCTTTGCATAATCATTGTTACAATGAATACTACAAAGACAAGTTCTTTTAAAAGGAAGGTGAAAAAATGAGGAAATATGGAATATGGCTTGTTCTATTTGTATGTGTTGCCTTTCTAGTTGGTTATAGTGTTACGACTGTTTTAGGGAAAGAGGAAGTGGAAGTGGATCGGAAAGAAGTATTTACAACGATACAAAAAGGCTATGAAACCCAGTTTTCAATTCGTGGGAAGCATTTGCCGATGAATAAGATGATAGAGACGTTATCACCGTATTTTACAGATAATTTCCTTCAAGTATTTACAGATGAAAATAGCAGAAGTGATAAACAAAGTGGTGAATATTTACTTCCGGCAAAAGAAGCACCGTTTTCTTTTAATTCAGAAACGAAAATGTCGTATGATCAAGAGCATAAAAATTTATATGTATATGAGCGGACAAAAAGTGGACAATATCAAATTGTAACATTGAAAAGGGATCAAGATAAATGGAAGTTAGCAGGATATCATGAAAGTCAGGAACTTTTAACTGAAATAAAAAGGTTGCAACAATTATAAAGTGAAACTTTTAATTAGTGGGAGTTTTACTACCTACAAACAGCGGGATAAGAATAGGAATAGGTATTTACCTATTCCTATTCTATATTGAGTAGTTGTTGTAACTTTTCAATTTGAAAACCTGCAACTACTTCGCCATCAATTACGACTGTTGGAGTTGAATAGGAATCATAGTCGTTTAAAAGACGGTTGCGAGCAGCAGCGTCTTTTTTTACGTCAAATTCTTCATATGCAACGTTATTATGCTTCAAAAATTCTTTCACAATAACACATGGCGGACAATCAGGTTGTGTATAAACCTCAATTTTTTTCATTGTAATTCCTCCCTTTTTCTGTTTTTTATTATATTCTTCCAGTATGAAAACCGCAATAAAGAAGAGGAAATATGTTCTTTCTGTTTTTTCCTTCGCATTTCGACAAATTTTAGTTGAGTTTCTGGCTAATAACCTTTATCCTAGAGTGTGGAACATTTTTTCTGTTATGACGGATAGAATGAGTATAGCTGTAAAACCTATTGGTAGGAAGATCAGAGAAAGGAGAGATTTCATGTCTCTACTCCAAGGAATTTTAACTCGACTTGTTAGTCTACAAGAACAAGCTGAAAGCGGTGAAGTAGCACAACGCTATTTTGAAGTGAACGGTGAGCGCAAATGTAGCGTGAAATTTTTCGATAAAAGTGAAATGTATGAGTTAGAAGTGTATCAACAAGGTGAAAAACCTCAAGTGTACCAATTCGATAATATCGACATGGTTGCAATTGAGATTTACGATATCATTTCTTGATACATATAAAAAAGGTACTGCCATATGGCAGTACCTTTTTTAGTTCTATTACTTTCCAGCGTAATGTATAGAAGTTTTTGATTTTTCCTACAATGGTATTAAAATGAAAATTTAATCCGTGCAAGTTTGCTTATCCATGTGGATAAGTAGTCCCGTCAACCGGGTGAATATGTGAAGCTAAACTTCTCACAATTGCTGGGTTCTGCAAATAGCGGGAGAAATATAACTAGGAGGTTATCGTATGGAACGTTTACCAGTTGTGATTTGTCCTAATTGTCAAAGTTCTGCTGAGATTATTCATGTATTAACGGCTCAATCTAATCAAAATGTAATTTATACGTGTCAAGTTTGTCACTTTGTAATTCGAAATATTGAAACGAATAAAGGATAGGAAGTTATAATTTTAGTTTTTGTCCCATACAATGAGAATACGAAAAGTCTGTCTAATTGAAAGGACGTGACTCTGTGGACGGTGCACATAAATTTTACAATGTTTCAGAGAGACATTTAAATTTTGATATGGTCTTTAACCGTATTTGTAGTTTCATTGAAAAGGATCCGCGAAATTTGTATCGATTATCCATTGGGACAGACTCGCAAGCGCATCAAAAGGATACGAGGTTTATTACAGCAATCCATATTCATCGTGTTGGAAAAGGTGCCTGGGGTTGTTTACACCATAGATCAGTAAAAGATAAGCCAGCGACCTTACGTGAGAAAATATATTTAGAAACGCAGTTTAGTCAAGAAATCGCATGTCTATTTACGCCTACTCATATACAAACAATATGGGAGTTATTGCATCCTTATGCTCAAGATGGGGCTGGATTCATAATGGAAATTCATTTAGACATTGGGAATGATGGTTTAACAAGAGAATTTATTTTAGATATGACAGAAAAAATTCGAGCGATGGGATTAACTGCAAAAATTAAGCCGGATGCTTATGCGGCGTTTAGTTATGCAAATCGATATACGAAATGATTTTTTGTATGTTTATAATTGCTACATATCTTTTGGTAAAAACTGAATATTACATCTATTAAATAGGTTAAATTTTTTATATAATAAGAGTGAGTAACGATGCGAGTGTAAGGAGAGGGGTATATGCAAAGGGAAGTTGTTTTAACGAAGGAAGAAGAAAGTTTACTACTAGATATTTTATTTCAGCAAAATTATGCAAGTGAAATTTTAGCTGTGGAACTTACGGACATTGAGAATGGTTTGAAACAGACAGATGTGATGCAATATAAAAAAATCACAAGGTTATTTTACAGATTAAAAAATAAAGGGTATTAAGCGCTACCGGAATGGTAGTCTTTTTTTTGTGCTGTATGCTAAAATAGCTGTGTGATTGTATTTTTATTGAAATAAATTTAGGACAAAATAATAATATGAAAACGCTGTCATAAAATGTGAATAGAGTTATGAACATAAGCAGGAAAAAGGGAAAATGGGGGATGTAATATGATTAGTATTCCGAAAGACGAATTTCAACAAATTCTTGTGAAGGATTTAATGATTTCATCGGAAAAAGTAGCTCATGTCCAAATTGGAAATGGTTTAGAACATGCTTTACTCGTTCTTGTGAAATCTGGATATTCGGCGATACCTGTCTTAGATCCAATGTATAAATTACATGGTTTGATTAGTACGGCCATGATATTAGATGGTATGTTAGGATTAGAGCGTATTGAGTTTGAAAGACTTGATGATATGAAAGTAGAGCAGGTGATGAAGGAAGATATACCTTTTCTTAAATTAGAAGATTCATTTGCAAAAGCTTTAGAAATGACAATTGATCATCCTTTTATTTGCGCTGTTAATGAAGAAGGCTATTTTGAGGGGATTTTAACACGTCGGGCTATTTTAAAATTGTTGAATAAGAAAGTAAGGCAACATAATCGATAACGTGAGAAAAGTGACTTCATAGAAACGAAGAAGTCACTTTTTTTTCGTGCATATCACTTGTGTATGTATTATATTAAAAAAGACATAAAACATAAGGGAAGTTTGCGCTGAAAAATTGTATTTTCTGAATGAAAGCTTAATGAAATAAGGTGTATGGAAGCTAAGGAAAGAGGGAGAAAGTTGCAAATTGATGATTTTCAAATGATGGTTGTGTTAGCTCAGGAATCAAATATGAGAAAAGCGGCGGAACGTTTATTTGTTTCACAACCTGCGCTGAGTCAACGATTACAATCTATGGAGAAACAATGGGGAATGAAGTTTTTTATTCGCTCACAAAAAGGATTGACAATTACACCTGAAGGGGAAAAAGTTGCAAATTATGCCAAAGAAATGTTGCAAAAGGAAGAGGATATAAAAAGTGAGCTAGCTGTTTTTAGAACGGAAACTCATGGAACTTTAAAAATAGCTGTTGCATCAGTTATTGGTCAATATTGGCTCCCTCCTGTTTTGAAAAAGTTTGTGCATAAATATCCTTCTGTAAAGATATCGCTGTTTACTGGATGGAGTAGTGAAGTGCAAAAGCAGTTTTATGAAGGAGACGTTCATGTTGCTATACTAAGGGGAACACAAGAATATAAAGGTCAAAAGCAACAATTATTTGAAGATGAACTGTATTTAGTTGATAAAGAAATAAAAGATATTTCGATGCTAAAAGAAACAAATAGACCGTTCATTCAATTTAAAAGTGACTCAACTTATTATGGACAAATACAAAATTGGTGGTATGGTTTATTTTCTAATCCGCCTAAGCGAACGATTGTAGTTGACCAAATTGAAACATGCAAACAACTTGTTTTAAATGGTATAGGTTACGCCCTTTTACCTTCTACTGTTTTAAAGGAAGTACAGGGAAATATGTATAAAACACCTGTTCAACTGACGAGAGAAACATGGTTGTTAACAAGTGACTCGGCAAGGCAGTTGAAGCAAGTACAAGCATTTTTAGAAATTATAGAAGAAATTCAAAGGGAAAAATAAGATTATTATCTTGCTACTCGCTCTTTCGTTTGGTAGAGTAACATTATAAATGGATTTAGGAGGCAACAAGAATGAAAATGATGGACGCTAACGAAATTATTTCGTTTATTCAAAAAAGTGAAAAGAAAACTCCTGTAAAGGTATACATAAAAGGGGATTTAAAAGAAGTAACATTCCCTGAAACAGTACAAGCATTTGTGAATAAAAAATCAGGTGTATTATTCGGAGAATGGTCTGAAATTAAGACAATTCTTGATGAGAATAATAAGCACATCGTTGACTACGTTGTAGAAAACGATCGTCGTAATTCTGCAATTCCAATGCTTGATTTAAAAGGTATTAAAGCTCGCATCGAGCCAGGTGCTATTATTCGTGACCATGTTGAAATTGGTGACAACGCTGTAATTATGATGAATGCAACAATTAACATTGGTGCTGTAATTGGTGAAGGTTCTATGATCGACATGAACGCAGTACTTGGTGGACGTGCAACAGTCGGTAAAAACTGTCACGTAGGTGCAGGTGCTGTACTTGCAGGTGTTATTGAGCCACCTTCTGCAAAACCAGTTATCGTTGAAGATGATGTAGTAATCGGTGCAAACGTAGTTGTTTTAGAGGGTGTTACAGTAGGTAAAGGTGCAGTTGTAGCAGCAGGAGCTGTTGTAACAGAAGATGTGCCTCCATACACAGTTGTTGCAGGTACTCCAGCACGTGTAATTAAAGAAATTGATGAGAAGACAAAAGCAAAAACAGAAATTAAACAAGAGCTTCGTCAATTAAACCCAGAGAAATAAAAAGTAAAAAAAGCGTAAGAGCGTAAATGGGCTCTTACGCTTTTTATAGATAGAGGTGCAAAAATGACAGTAAGCAAATTTGTCCAAATTCGTAGAGATCTACATAGAATTCCGGAAATTGGATTTAAGGAATGGAAAACACAACAGTATATTTTAGATTATATAGGAACACTTTCTCTTGAATTTGTGGAAGTGAAGACATGGAAAACGGGTGTAATCGTTAAAGTAAATGGAAAAAATCCAGAAAAAATAATAGGTTATCGTGCAGATATAGATGGTCTGCCAATTACAGAGGAAACTGGATATGAGTTTGCTTCTATTCATGAAGGAATGATGCATGCATGTGGCCACGATGTACATACAACAATCGGTTTAGGCCTTCTAACGAAAGCTGTGAGCGAAAGAATAGATGATGACCTTGTATTTCTATTCCAGCCAGCAGAAGAAGGACCAGGCGGTGCTCTTCCTATGTTAGAAAGTGAAGAGTTAAAAGAATGGAAACCAAATATAATTCTTGGTCTTCATATTGCACCAGAATACGCTGTAGGGACAATTGCAACGAAAGAAGGACTGTTATTTGCTAATACTTCAGAATTATATATTGATTTAAAAGGGAAAGGTGGCCATGCTGCCTATCCGCATACTGCAAATGATATGATTGTTGCAGCGAGTCATCTTGTTACACAGCTTCAATCCGTTATTAGTCGCAATGTAAATCCTCTTGATAGTGCAGTAATTACAATCGGGAAAATTACAGGTGGTACGGTTCAAAATATTATTGCAGAAAAATCTCGTTTAGAAGGAACGATTCGAACATTATCAGTGGAATCAATGAAGCGTGTGAAAAGCAGAATTGAGGCAATTGTTGCAGGTATCGAAGCTTCTTTCCAGTGTGAGGCGATTATAGATTACGGAGCAATGTATCATCAAGTATATAACCATGAAGAGTTAACAAGAGAGTTTATGCAATTTGTACATAAACAAACAGATATGAATGTTATTACATGTACTGAGGCAATGACAGGTGAAGATTTTGGTTATATGCTTCGAGAAATCCCTGGATTTATGTTTTGGCTTGGAGTAAATTCAGAATATGGTTTACATCATGCAAAATTAAAACCAGACGAAGAAGTGATTGAAAAGGCAATTACATTTTTAAGCCAATATGTAAAGTGGAAAGGGAATAGAAAATAAAACTTCCGCTTTATTGAAGGTTCCAAAAAACTTTTTGTTATGAGGTGTAAGTAACGCTCGTATAGAGTGATTTTAGACATTTACATACAAATGAAAGAATAAAGTTAATTGGACTGTTTTAATAATGAGCAGGGGGTTTTTAGCCACTGCTCATTATTAATTATTTGACTAACTTATATATGTTTACTTTTAGTATGAAAAGTGTGTAAAATCAATGTGAAACATAGAAAAAAGGGTGGGGAATTACGTGCAAATTAGCAGTGCGATTTTATGTTTCGTCTTATATGCGTATGTTATTATTGCGGCGGTTTATTTTGGGATAAGTTTTTATGCCTATCGTTTAGTCGATAATAATGAATATGACGAAACATACAAATGGGTGAAGAGATATTTATCACCTGTACTAGAAATTATGAATGGGTTTGTGCTCTTTTTATTTATTGGATTAATTGCTTTCTCAACGAGTTTAGTAGGGAATAAAACTACGTTATTTGTATTAGGTATCATTATTTTTATGTTGTTAGGAATAAGGATTGGTAATACGGTCTTTTGGAATGAAAGAAAAGTAGATGGTTGGACGGGAATGTTAATTCCATGCATGTTAGCTGCAATCGTGACAAATATAGAACATGAATATTATCAATTACATTTTTGGCTTATTATCGTTTTAACAATTCTTTCTGTTTTGTATATAAGCACAGTAGTACTAACATATATTGCACATGAAAAAGGTGATGTTAAAGGCACTCGTTTCTTTAGAGGACGGGCATTATTTTGGAGTGTGCCGACGATGGCAGTTATCGCGCTTATTGCGATATTAGTAAATGGATATCAATTTTCTAGTTGGCAACTATTTTTAGAAAATTGGTGGATCTTTATCTTTTCGTTTATTGCTTTTTTAGGTGCAACGCATTATTTATTCCATCAACATCATTACATATGGGCGTTGTTATTTGCATTCATACAGCTTCTATTTGCCTTTTTTGGTCAAGAAACATTATTATTCGTTTTTGAAACATTTAGTTCGTTTGGAAATATATTTGTATTTGCTATGTTACTTGTTGGTATCGCTTTTTACTTGCAACAATATTTTTATATACAAAAACAAAAATAAGAGCTAATTACAGTTTTTGTGACGCATATAAAGTGTGTTACACTGAAAATAAATAGTACTTGAAGTTATTGGAGGAATTCCTGTGGGTGAGAAAGAAAAAGAATTTGCTGTCATTGGACTTGGTCGCTTTGGTGGAAGTATTTGCCGAGAACTAGCTCAATTAGGTATGGAAGTAATGGCAATCGACTCAGATGAGGATAAAATTAATGAATTTGCAAATATAGCTTCGCATGCTGTAATTGCAGATTCAACAGATGAGATGGTATTAAAAAGCCTTGGTATTCGAAATTTTGATCACGTAGTCGTTGCTATTGGAGATAATTTAAATTCAAGTATTCTAACTACTTTGATTTTGAAAGAATTGGGTGTAAAAAATATTACTGTAAAAGCTCAAAATGATTATCATGAAAAAGTGTTAAGTAAAATAGGTGCAGATCATATTGTGCATCCAGAACGTGATATGGGAAAAAGGATTGCTAATAATATTGCATCAAGCAATGTGTTAGACTACCTTGAGCTTTCAGATGAGCATAGTATTGTAGAGATTATTGCGAATAAAAAAATTGATGGGCACTCTTTAATTGAATTAGATATTCGTGCGAAGTTTGGATTGAATATTGTAGCAATTAAACGAGGTAAAGAAGTTATCGTATCCCCTCGGGCTACGGAGAATATTCAAGCAGGAGATATATTAATTGTCATTGGTCATGACGATGAAGTGGATCGATTTAAACACTTTTTAAGATAAGAGAAAAGGACAATGCCTTCATAGCATTGTCCTTTTTCTTATATTTCCATAATGATTGGTAAAATCATTGGACGGCGTTTCGTTTTCTCATATAGGAATGGAGCTAATGTGTCTGTAATTTCATTTTTAATTTCAGACCATTGTGTTGTTTTACGCTCCATTACTTTTTCTAAATGAGTTGTAATTAATGTTTGTGCATCATTGATTAAATCGCTGCTTTCACGCATGTAAACGAAACCGCGTGAGATGATATCAGGTCCTGCTGCAACTTTAAATTCTTTCATATCAATGCTTACAACTACAATTACAAGTCCTTCTTCAGAAAGGATACGACGATCTCGTAATACGATATTGCCGATATCCCCAATACCGTTTCCATCAATGTAGACCGAACCAGATGGGATTTTTCCAGCTACGCTAGCTTCATCAGAACGTAAAGCAAGAACATCGCCATTATCCATAATGAAGCAATTTTCTTCAGGGATACCACAATCATTTGCTATGTTCATGTGCATACGCTGCATACGATATTCACCATGAATTGGCATGAAGTACTTCGGTTTAATTAGACGTAACATTAACTTTTGTTCTTCTTGTCCACCGTGTCCACTTGTATGGATATTTGAAAGTTTCCCGTGAATTACATCAGCGCCAGCGCGGTACAACATGTTAATTGTACGACTTACGCTAATTGTATTTCCTGGAATTGGTGAAGAAGAGAAAACAACTGTATCTCCAGGAATAATTTGAATTTGGCGGTGTGTACCGTTTGCAATACGTGAAAGTGCTGCCATCGGTTCACCTTGACTACCTGTACATAAAATAACAACTTTATTAGCTGGTAAGCGGTTTAGTTGAGATGCATCTATGAATGTATCTTTCGGGCAACGAATATAACCAAGGTTTTGTCCGATTTCAATCGCTGCTTCCATACTTCGACCAAACACAGCTACTTTACGGTTGTTTTCAACAGCAGCTTCAATAACTTGTTGTAAGCGGTGAATATTTGATGCAAAGGTTGCGAATATAATCCGTCCGTCTACTTTACGGAAAATGTCTTGAATGCTATCACCAACGCGACGCTCAGACATAGTAAAGTTTGGAACTTCACTGTTCGTACTATCAGATAATAGACATAGCACGCCATCTTTACCGATTTCAGCCATTTTTGTTAAATCAGCTGGTTCACCAACTGGTGTGAAATCAAATTTGAAATCACCTGTATGAACAACTTGACCTTGAGGTGTTTTCACAACAACGCCGTACGAATCTGGAATACTGTGAGTTGTACGGAAGAAGGATACAGACGTTTTTTTGAATTTAATAACGTCATCTTCTTGAATTTCGTAAAGTTTTGCTTTACGAAGTAAGCCGTGTTCTTCCAATTTGTTTTTGATGAGTGCAATTGCTAATTTTCCGCCGTAAATCGGGATGTTCACTTGACGTAATAGGTAAGGGATTCCGCCGATATGATCTTCGTGACCATGTGTAATGAATAACCCTTTAATTTTATCTTCGTTTCGCACAAAATAAGTGTAGTCTGGTATTACATAATCGATTCCGAGAAGTTCGTCCTCTGGAAATTTAATTCCAGCATCAATTATAATAATTTCATCTTGAAATTGAACAGCGTATGTATTTTTACCGATTTCACCAAGCCCACCGAGAGCAAATACAGCAACTTGGTCGTTTTTTAGAAATTTCATATCGCTATACGATTTCCGCTAATGTTAAATCAGCGTTTTCTTTTTCATATTCAAGATGAGCGCCAGTAACAGACTGAACAAACTCGATATTATATGCGAACTTATTTAATTTTGTACGAACATCCTTTTCAGACGTAGCCTCTAAATATAAAACTTTTGTATTTTCACGTACTGGAACCTCAGTTAATTTTTCTTGATAAAATACTTTAAAAATCATTTGGAAAACCTCTCCTTGTCTATGTTTTGCATTATCTGTTACTTATTATAAAGCAAACAGTCACGATTTTCATGTTTTTTCGAATGAGAATGAAGAAAAAGCCCGAAATGGGCACAATTTAAGCGATTGTCTTTTTACGGACTAGACCGTTTAAATAACGCTTGAGCTTTTTCTTCAGCTTCTTCAGCATGATTACTCCTTCCTTTCCTTATTTTAAACATGCATATTACTAGTGAGAATTCTATCTCTGATATAAGAGATAGGACAAAAGTGAATGGTGAGTCTTGTCCTTTCCCATACAGTGAAAGTTATTCTATAGTAACGATTAGTAGCCGTTAGTTATAGGTATAGTATGAGGAAGAATGGAAAAGAAAATTCATCCGAACAAGTATCCACATGTTTTACTAATATATATATGCAAAGTTTACAAATAAGGTCAGAAAGGGAACGCTTTCTTCACAGATGTTTAATATGTTATACTTTTTTTTAGAATTTGAAAAGTGATATTCAAAATAGGAATATAGAGTGCCAGAAAGGATTTTGACAAATGAATGATAAAATTGTCTTTTTTGATATTGATGGAACATTATTAGATCATGATAAAAAAATTCCACAATCTACACGAGATGCAGTAAAACAGTTACAAGAAAAAGGTGTACATGTAGCAATTGCGACAGGGCGCGCGCCATTTATGTTCGAAGATATTCGTAAGGAACTTGATATACATAATTATGTTAGTTTTAATGGACAATACGTTGTCTTTGAAGATGAGGTAATATTTAATAATCCGTTACATCCAGATGCTTTACATAAGTTTACTCAGTTTGCAAAACAAGAAGGATATCCACTTGTATATCTTGACCATCAAGATATGAGAGCATCAGTGGAATATCATAATTATGTGAAAGAAGGCTTTGGAAGCTTAAACTTTGAGCATCCAGCATATGAGCCTAATTTTTATGAGGAACGTAATATTTATCAAACACTACTTTTTTGTGAAGTAAATGAAGAGGAAAAGTTTATTAATCATTATCCAGATTTTCATTTTATTCGTTGGCATGCATATTCAATGGATATCATTCCGAATGGTGGTTCTAAGGCAAAAGGAATTGAGAAATACATTGAAAAGTTAGGTTTTAATCGTGATCAAGTGTATGCATTTGGAGATGGTTTAAATGATTTAGAAATGATTGAAGCCGTTGGCACAGGTATTGTGATGGGAAATGGCCATGAAGACTTGAAAAAACTTGCAAATCATGTGACAAAGGATGTTAGTGAAGACGGTATATATCATGGACTAAAGTGGGCTGGATTGCTATAAGTGAATATGGAACCCATTTCATAATAAAGAGGCGGAAGTTAATCTTCCGCCTCTTTATTATTATCGCTCTAGAGGTTTGGAATCATCAGGAGCGGCAAAAGGATTTTCTTTATTGATATGGTCATAGAACATAACGCCATTTAAATGGTCAATCTCGTGTTGGAATACGATTGCTGGTAAACCTTTTAAACGCAATTTTACTTCTTCGCCGTTAATAGAAGTTGCTTTTACTGTAATTCTTGTATAACGAGGAACATAACCAGGTACTTCGCGGTCTACAGATAGACAGCCTTCACCACCCTGTAAATATGTACGTTCAACAGAATGGCTAATGATTTTTGGATTGAATAATGCATGGCTATATAATGTACCATCCGCATCGGTTACATGAACTGCAATCATTTTTTTGGAAACACCGATTTGCGGAGCCGCTAATCCGATTCCAGGGCGTAAACTATATTTTTCAGCCATTTCAGGATCTTGGCTATTTATTACGAATTCAATCATTTCTTTTAAGGTAGTTGTATCTTCTTCGCTTGCCGGTAATGACACCTCTTCTGCAACGTCGCGCAAAATAGGATCTCCTTCGCGAATAACATCTTTCATTGTAAGCATATGTAATCTCTCCTTTCCTCTTTAGTCTACCAAAGGAGAGGGAAAAAGTCATCGGCAAGAAAGGGTAGGCATTTTGGAAATCGTTCTATTATAGAGTAGTTATGTATGTGATAAACAGAAAAAGACGGCAAAGCCGTCTTTTTCTTTCCATAGTTGTTTCGTTTTACATTAGCGAATGCAAGCAGCACCAACGATAATTAAAAGAATAAACAACACAACGATTAAGGCGAAGCCGCGTCCAGACCCGCCACAAGAACCGCCATAACCGTAGGAAGGATATGAACAAGTTGGATAGCAATATGAGTATCCGTACATGAGATGACCTCCTTTATCATTTCCCGCTAATACTGCGGTTACTATAATGTATGGAAGAGGGGGTGGAAATGTATAGGTATTTACCTAAAAAAGGAAGAGTAGTTTGTATATTTTTGTTACGAAGAGAGAAAAACTAAAGAGAATTAAATCGTTTACATATTATTCTAAGAGAAAAAATAAGTGAAAAAGGGAATAATATAACAGTAGGTCAATGCTTACTAATACAGATGTAAAAAATAAAAACACGTTTGTGTAGTAGAAACCTGCATATTATTTATAAAAAAACGTATTCAAAGTAATTGACATCGTAATTAGAATAGTTGTAAACTAAAAAACGTGATCAAGATTGTATTAATATGTTTCTGAAAAAACATTAGTACAGATTGTTAGGTACACAAAATTATTCTCAACCGACAGACAAACATGTTGGTTTACATCGTTGCGCTTTTTAAACTGGAAAATAGCCAGTGAAAGCGTTTCAGAATATGGTTCAAGAGAGGAAGAGGTGAACGGAATGGGTACTAAAACAAAAAAGACCCTATTTAATGTTGATGAGCAAATGAAAGCTATCGCAGCTCAATTTGAAACATTACAAATTTTAAATGAAAACGGTGAAGTTGTGAATGAAGCAGCTATGCCTGAATTATCTGATGATCAATTAAAAGAATTAATGCGTCGTATGGTGTATACACGCGTATTAGATCAACGTTCTATTTCTTTAAACCGTCAAGGACGTTTAGGTTTCTACGCACCTACAGCTGGACAAGAAGCTTCTCAATTAGCGAGTCATTTCGCACTTGAAGCAGAAGACTTCATCTTACCAGGGTACCGTGATGTACCACAATTAGTATGGCACGGATTACCATTATACCAAGCATTCTTATTCTCTCGTGGACACTTTATGGGTAACCAAATGCCTGAGAATGTAAATGCATTAGCTCCACAAATCATTATCGGTGCGCAAATCATCCAAACTGCTGGTGTTGCGTTAGGTATGAAACTACGTGGTAAAAAATCTGTTGCAATTACTTACACTGGTGACGGTGGTGCTTCACAAGGTGACTTCTACGAAGGTATGAACTTTGCAGGTGCATTCAAAGCTCCAGCAATCTTCGTTGTTCAAAACAACCGTTATGCAATTTCTACTCCAGTAGAAAAGCAATCTGCAGCTAAAACTGTAGCACAAAAAGCAGTAGCAGCGGGTATTTACGGAATTCAAGTAGACGGTATGGATCCATTAGCTGTATACGCAGCAACTGCTTTCGCTCGTGAGCGCGCAGTAAATGGCGAAGGCCCTACTTTAATCGAGACTTTAACATTCCGTTACGGTCCACATACAATGGCTGGTGATGACCCAACTCGTTACCGTACAAAAGATATCGAAAACGAATGGGAACAAAAAGACCCAATCGTACGCTTCCGTAAGTTCTTAGAAGCTAAAGGCCTATGGTCTCAAGAAGTTGAAGAGACAGTAATCGAAGAAGCAAAAGAAGATATCAAACAAGCAATTGCTAAGGCTGACCAAGCTCCAAAACAAAAAGTAACTGATTTAATGGAAATCATGTACGAAAAAATGCCTTACAACTTAGCTGAACAATATGAAATTTACAAAGAAAAGGAGTCGAAGTAAGCCATGGCTCAAATGACAATGATTCAAGCAATCACTGATGCTTTACGCGTTGAAATGAAAAATGATCCTAACGTACTTGTATTTGGTGAAGACGTTGGTGTAAACGGTGGTGTATTCCGTGCTACTGAAGGTTTACAAGCTGAATTTGGTGAAGATCGTGTAATGGATACTCCACTTGCAGAGTCTGGTATTGGTGGACTTGCAGTTGGTCTTGCACTTGAAGGATTCCGTCCAGTTCCAGAAATCCAATTCTTCGGTTTCGTTTTTGAAGTAATGGATTCAATTTCTGGTCAATTGGCTCGTATGCGTTACCGTTCTGGTGGACGTTGGACTGCTCCAGTAACAGTTCGTTCTCCATTCGGTGGTGGTGTTCATACTCCTGAACTACATGCTGATAGCTTAGAAGGATTAGTGGCTCAACAACCTGGTCTAAAAGTTGTTATTCCATCTACTCCATACGATGCTAAAGGTCTTTTAATCTCTGCGATTCGTGACAACGATCCAGTTATCTACTTAGAGCATATGAAATTGTACCGTTCATTCCGTCAAGATGTACCAGAAGGCGAATACACAATTGATTTAGGTAAAGCTGATATCAAACGTGAAGGTACAGATGTATCTGTTATCGCTTACGGTGCTATGGTTCACGCTGCATTAAAAGCTGCTGAAGAACTTGAAAAAGAAGGTATCTCTTTAGAGGTTGTTGACTTACGTACAGTTCAACCATTAGATATCGAAACAATCATCGCTTCTGTTGAAAAAACAGGTCGCGTAGTTGTAGTTCAAGAAGCTCAAAAACAAGCTGGTATTGCAGCTAACGTTGTAGCGGAAATTAACGACCGTGCAATCTTAAACTTAGAAGCTCCAGTTGTACGTGTTGCAGCTGCTGATACAGTATTCCCATTCTCTCAAGCAGAGAGCGTATGGTTACCAAACCACAAGGATATTGTTGAAGCTGTAAACAAAGTAATGAACTTCTAATTTTTAGTTTTTCATGTGCAAAAGAAATCAGCACATGCTGGTTTCTTTTGTACATATTCCATAATAATGAAATGAATCAGGGGGCTGAATTCCGTGGCATTTGAATTTAAACTACCAGATATCGGTGAAGGTATCCACGAAGGTGAAATCGTAAAATGGTTTATTAAACCAGGCGATGAAGTAAATGAAGACGATGTACTTCTTGAAGTACAAAATGATAAAGCAGTAGTAGAAATCCCTTCTCCTGTTAAAGGTAAAGTACTTGAAGTACTTGTAGAAGAAGGAACAGTTGCAATCGTAGGAGATACATTAATTAAATTTGATGCTCCTGGATACGAAAACCTTAAATTTAAAGGTGACGATCATGATGAAGCTCCAAAAGCTGAAGAAGCAGCAGTAGAAGCTCCAGCAGCGGAAGCTACTCCAGCAGCAACTGCAGAAGTAGTAAATGAGCGCGTAATCGCTATGCCATCTGTTCGTAAATACGCTCGTGAAAAAGGTGTAGACATTCATAAAGTAGCTGGTACTGGTAAGAACGGCCGTATCGTAAAAGCTGACATCGATGCATTTGCAAATGGTGGACAAACTGTAGCAGCAACTGAGGCTCCAGCAGCAGTAGAAGCTACTCCAGCAGCAGCGAAAGAAGAAGCACCAAAAGCACAACCAATTCCAGCTGGTGAATATCCAGAAACTCGTGAGAAAATGAGTGGTATCCGTAAAGCGATTGCGAAAGCAATGGTTAACTCTAAGCATACAGCTCCTCACGTAACATTAATGGATGAAGTTGATGTAACTGAGCTTGTTGCTCACCGTAAGAAGTTCAAAGCAGTAGCAGCTGACAAAGGTATTAAATTAACTTACCTTCCATACGTTGTTAAAGCTTTAACATCTGCATTACGTGAATACCCAATGTTAAACACTTCTTTAGACGATGCATCTCAAGAAGTAGTTCATAAACATTACTTCAACATCGGTATCGCAGCTGATACAGACAAAGGTCTATTAGTACCAGTTGTTAAAGATACAGATCGTAAGTCTATCTTCACTATTTCTAACGAGATCAATGATCTTGCTGGTAAAGCACGTGAAGGTCGTCTAGCTCCAACTGAAATGAAAGGTGCTTCTTGCACAATTACAAACATTGGTTCTGCAGGTGGACAATGGTTCACTCCAGTTATCAATCACCCAGAAGTAGCAATCCTTGGTATCGGCCGTATCGCTGAAAAACCAGTTGTGAAAAATGGTGAGATCGTTGCAGCTCCAGTATTAGCATTATCTCTAAGCTTTGACCATCGTTTAATTGACGGCGCAACTGCTCAAAAAGCGTTAAACCAAATTAAACGTCTATTGAATGACCCACAATTATTAGTAATGGAGGCGTAATAACAATGGTAGTAGGAGATTTCCCAATTGAATTAGATACAGTCGTTGTTGGTGCAGGTCCTGGTGGATACGTTGCGGCAATTCGTGCAGCACAATTAGGTCAAAAGGTAGCAATCATTGAAAAAGCTAACCTTGGTGGCGTATGCTTAAACGTTGGATGTATTCCTTCAAAAGCGTTAATCAATGCAGGTCATCGTTATGAGAATGCAATGCATTCTGATGACATGGGTATCACTGCAGAGAACGTAAAAGTTGACTTTACAAAAGTTCAAGAATGGAAAAACGGCGTAGTTAAGAAATTAACTGGCGGTGTTGAAGGCCTTCTTAAAGGTAACAAAGTTGAAATCATTCGCGGTGAAGCTTACTTCGTAGATGCTAATACATTACGCGTTATGACTGAAGATGCAGCTCAAACTTATACGTTTAAAAATGCTGTTCTTGCAACTGGTTCTACACCAATCGAAATTCCAGGATTCAAATACTCTAAACGTGTTATCAACTCTACAGGTGCTTTAAGCTTACCTGAAATTCCTAAAAAACTTGTTGTAATCGGCGGCGGTTACATCGGTATGGAATTAGGTACTGCATATGCTAACTTCGGTACAGAAGTTACTGTAGTAGAAGCTGGCGACGAAATCTTAGCTGGTTTCGAAAAAGCTATGAGCTCTGTTGTTAAACGTGCTCTACAGAAAAAAGGTAACGTAAATATCCATACAAAAGCTATGGCTAAAGGCGTTGAAGAAACAGAAACTGGCGTAAAAGTTAGCTTTGAAGTTAAAGGTGAAATCCAAACTGTAGAAGCAGATTACGTATTAGTAACTGTAGGTCGTCGTCCAAACACTCAAGAAATCGGTCTTGAGCAAGTTGGAGTTAAAATGACTGACCGCGGCATCATCGAAATCGATGAGCAATGTCGTACAAATGTACCAAACATCTATGCAATCGGTGATATCGTTCCTGGACCACCATTAGCTCACAAAGCTTCTTACGAAGGTAAAGTAGCTGTAGAAGCAATTAGTGGCCATGCATCAGCTATCGATTACATCGGAATTCCTGCAGTATGCTTCACTGATCCAGAATTAGCATCTGTTGGTTACACTAAAAAACAAGCTGAAGAAGCTGGAATGACTGTAACTGTATCTAAGTTCCCATTCGCTGCTAACGGTCGTGCATTATCATTAAACAGCACTGACGGTTTCCTACAACTTGTAACACGTAAAGAAGATGGTCTTCTTGTAGGTGCTCAAGTTGCAGGTGCAGGTGCTTCTGATATTATCTCTGAGATTGGTTTAGCTATCGAAGCTGGAATGACAGCTGAAGATATCGCTCAAACAATCCATGCTCACCCAACATTAGGTGAAATCACAATGGAAGCAGCTGAAGTTGCTCTTGGAATGCCAATTCACATTGTAAAATAATTTAAGTAATGTAAATAGCCCCTCTCTTATTGTAAGAGAGGGGCTATTTTTATTTTCATCAAATGACTTGCAAGGTCTTTAAACGTACTTGTCGAATGAATATATAATACTTTAACAAATGATTTAGGCGTAACTTACTTCAAAGGTAATATATATCATCCTATAATATGTAATTGATTCAAACTTAACCCCATATATTAATAAAATAGAGCATGTCAAAGGAGAAGGTTCCATGAAAATATTACATGTTATATTTTATCATTTACTACTATGGAGTGGCTTTTCCACTGTATTAACATTATCGAATGGTGATAAGTTTCATTATAAAGTTATTCTTTTTTTCGTATTCCTGTATTTAGCCTATGTAATAGCGTATTTTGTATTACACGTAAGAAAGCAAGCGTTATTTCTTACATGTTCGAATTGTATACTATTTTTAATCGTATTATTTATTTTTTAAATTAACGTTTATAAAAATACATTGTTCTTCCATTAAATAATTGTAACTCTCCTTCTAATTTCTTCGCTAAAAAACGGCAAAATTCATTTGCTTTCCCTTTGTCACCATATGTTGCATTAGGTGGTAAAGAAACTTGGATGAAAAATTGTTCATTTTCTATACCAACACCAATATAAATTGAGTCATACCGGTCGTGATTAGATTGAAGTTTTAATGTTGTTGTAGATGTATCTAAAATTTCATAAGGAAAAGCGGTATTTGTATACGTGTAATTAATTTGGGCACCAGTTTTAGAAGTAACTGTTTTATAATAATGAAAAAGTTGTTTTATATCATCTATTGAAACAGATTGTTGGTTGGATTTTGGTACAAGCGTAATAAAGGCGTGTTGCATATAAGTTCCCCCTAACTTAGTAGAATACTATCATTCTACATCCTACTGAATTTTTTGACAATTAAAAGGAGTATTACATGTTTTGTTTAATATACTATTAATGAAACGTGATGTAGAAAGGTGGAAACCAATGTTTGAAAAATTGTATGATGAGCATGAAAGTGTGAAGGTACGATTTTTAGGGTTTATGACACATGATACACGTTATGATTTTGGTGTTATTTATACAAATATGTTTTTTGGAAAACCGCTCATTGTTTGTATGCAAACAGGAAGGTCTACTTTACTCGGAAGAGATGATGTAGAGAATGTTCAATATATACAGGAGATTTTTAAATTAGGATCAGAAGAGGAAGCGAAGGAGTTAGCTCAGTTTTTCAAATTTCTAGTTCCGTCAACTTCTTTACATGCGGAATATGAAGAATAATTAATGTGAAACAGTCGTACTTATAAATATGGCTGTTTTTTATTTGAATATCGCATACTAATTAAAATTTAAAATATTTAATGTGTTATACTAAAAACCTATTGACGTAAAAAGTATAACATATTAAAATAAAGACAGAAAGTTAAGCGGTTACAAAAAAGTTTTTGGGATTATAAACTTAGGGGGAAATGAAAAATGGGAACAATCGTATGTCAAGATTGTGAAGGTACAATTGCACACTTCGAAGATGAGAAAGTAACGGTACTTTACGGGAAATGTGGATCTTGCGGATGTGATCACACAGAGCATACAAAAGCCCAATAATTGATAGGAAATGGACAGCTAAAAGTTTTTAGGACCATAAACTTAGGGGGAAATGAAAAATGGGAACAATCGTATGCCAAGTATGTGAAGGAACAATCGGACATTTTGAAGATGAGAAAACGACAGTACTTTACGGAAAATGTGGAACAAATTGTGACTGTGCTAGAAAAGATAATGCGAAAGCTTAATGATAGATAAATAGATTACTATTAAAACTCAGGGGGAAATGAAAATGGGAATAATCGTATGCCAAGTATGTGAAGGAACAATTGGACATTTTGAAGATGAAAAATCAACAGTACTATACGGGAAATGTGGATCTCATTGCGAATGTGACCATAAAGAACATACAAAAGCTTAATACTAAGAAAAAGCGCCTACATGTGTAGGCGCTTTTTTAATAAATTGTAGTTGTATGGCCAACTGTTGCAACGATTGCATCATCTCTAATTGGAATAAAGCTTATGGATGTCTGTGGTGTACTAGAAGAAGCGTATTGGCTCATTATACGGCTATCTATACGGGTAATAGTATCGGTCAAGAAAGCTGAAATAAAAGCGTAAGGGACTCGTCGTTCATTTAATGAATAAATAATTTCTTCTTTTGTTTTTACACCTACGCCATGTCCGTAAAAAAAGAAATTTCCTAAATAGATTGTGTTTTCTCCTTGCCACTCAATCGTAGCTGGATTCACTTGTGGGTTTTTAAAGTAAACGAGGTCACCTGGAACAAGATCGCCACCGTTTTTTGTTATGAGTCTTAGATCTTGATCGTAGTCCCATGTATAAAGTAAAAGGTTTGCAAATAGACGATTGAAAGTTTCTTCCTCATACAATGATAATAAAGCTTTATAAAAAATAATGATCATAGCGGTTGCGCATTCAGTTCCATATAGTTTTCCGTTTTTGAAAATATCTTGTATGGCAATAGAAGGTGGTATGTTTGGAAGAAGCTCGAATCCTCCAAGGGATGTTCTTTTCCAATACTGGGGGTTGCAAAAGGATTGTTGAAATGTACGAAACTGAAATCCACTTTGAAAAAGTTCTAGTGCAGAGATAATAATATTAACTCGTAAATTGAGATCAAAGCTGAGTTCATCAGCTGTTCGGAAGGAATAAACTTCTTGATTTCCTGCCATTATTGATAAAATTTGTTGTTTCTCTGCTGCAAATGGCTCATATTCATTTGTAATATAAGGATGTACAATAGAACGGCCTATTACAATCATAATAGTATCCCCACCTATACGTTACATTCTTTAGTATCGTATGAAGAAAAGGAAAAAATGTGAAAAAAAAGCCTATCAACTGATAGGCTTGTACTCTTTAATAACACGTAATGTTTGTAATGTCATATCTTCAGGACCTTGTACAGGTAAACCTGCTTCTAAGTTTTTACGAATATACTCTAAGTTTTCTTGTGTAATAATTTCCCCCGGAGTAAAGATTGGAATCCCTGGCGGATAAACCATAACAAAATCAGCTATAATACGACCCGCTGCATTTTCAAATGGAATGACTTCTGTTTCCGAATAAAAAGCATCTCGAGGAGAAAGTGCTAGCACTGGAATTTCTGGAATCTCTACTTGTACTTGAACACCTTTATCTGCCCTATTTCTAAATGTTGCTGCTAAATCTTGTAATGCTGCAATAAGTGTATTTGTATCACTTTCTGTGTCTCCTAAAGTGATAAGACATAGTATGTTGTATAGATCTGAGAGTTCTACTTCAATGTTATATTGCTCTCTAAGCCATACTTCAGCTTGGTGGCCGGTAATACCTAAATCTTTTACAGATACAATTATCTTTGTAGGATCATAGTTAAAGGTAGCATCTGTACCTAACATTTCTTTTCCAGGACAGTAAAGATGCTCAATAGAATTTATAGCATCACGAACATGTTCAGCTAATTGTATTGTTTGTTCTATGAGTGCTGTTCCTTCTGTAGCAAGACGTTTTCTCGCAACATCAAGTGATGCTAACAAGATGTAAGAAGTTGATGTAGTTGTAAGCATGCTAATAATAGATTGGACATGTTTTACATTCACCAAGCCTTCTTTCACATTAAGAATAGAACTTTGAGTTAAAGAGCCTCCTAATTTGTGAACACTTGTTGCTGCCATGTCTGCACCAGCTTGCATCGCTGACATCGGCAATTCATCGTGAAAATGAATATGAACACCATGAGCCTCGTCGACTAGTACAGGGATGTCATAAGAATGTGCTAATTGTACAATCTGTTCTAAGTCTGCAGCAAATCCAAAGTACGTTGGGTTAATAACAAGTAAGCCCTTTGCATCTGAGTGCTCTTCAAGTGCTTTTTTGACAGATTGAATTGTGATTCCATGAGAAATACCGAGTTTCGGATCGATTTCAGGATGCATGAAAATCGGTTTTGCACCTGAGAAAATAATAGCTGACATTACTGATTTATGCACGTTTCGTGGTACTAGGATTTTGTCACCAGGACCGCAAACGCTCATCACCATTGTCATAATAGCGCCACTTGTACCTTGAATAGAAAAGAAAGTATGATCTGCACCGAATGCAGCGGCTGCTAAATCCTGTGCTTCTTTAATCATACCTTTTGGATGATGTAAATCATCGAGTGGCGCAATATTAATTAAATCAATTGCTAATGCATTATGCCCAATAAATTCGCGAAATGTAGGATCCATGCCCTGTCCTTTTTTATGACCAGGAATATGGAATTGAATTGGATTTCGCTTACTGTGCTCAACTAAAGCGGTAAACAATGGTGTTTCGTATTGGGACAATCTATACACCCCTTCTTCTTCATAATATTTAGTATAATTTGTTTTATATAATCCTGCTCTAAAAAAGGTAAGTTCTTTTTTTAGAATGAGGCTTGTTTTTCTGCCATTCAAAAAATCGGTTTTGAGATGGTAGCTTCACTTTATTTTCTATAAAACAAAAGCATTATATCACCAATAATTATAGATGTATAGAAAAAAATATTTTTAAGGTGAGTATGTTTAATAGTTAGCCTCAACTAATGAATAGAGGAAGACAATTCCATTAAAATGAATAAATAGTGTATAATGCAGAGTGGCTATAATGAAGAATAAAATATTCTCTTTAAGATAGCATAATGAAACAAGAAGAAATGATAAATGAGGTGCGAAATGGAATATCAATATCCGTTAGATTATGATTGGTCAAATGAGGAAATGGTTATTATTGTGAAGTTTTATGAAGCAATTGAGAAAGCTTATGAAAAAGGAATTATAAGAGAAGAATTAATGGGTTTATATCGTCGTTTTAAAGAGATTGTTCCATCGAAAGCAGAAGAAAAGAAAATTGATAAAGAGTTTCAAGAAGTAAGTGGATACTCTATATATCGTGCTATTCAAAGAGCAAAGGAAGTCGAAGAACAAAAGCTTGTAAAAATGTAAAAAATATTTTGAAAAATAAAAACTGAAGTGATATAATGTGATAACAACTAAAAACGGACAATATAAATTGTCCGTTTTCTACTATCGATTACAAAGTGCATATAAAGGAAGGAGTGATTGCATCGTAGATTCAATCTTAGCAAGGAATTGTTCGTTGGTCATTGCTGAAAACTCCTCTGGTGATATATGAATACCAACTAATAATTCTGCTTTTTTTACAGTAGCTAGTCGTTCAATCATCTTTTGTAAGTCTTCGGTTTCAAGTGTTTTATGTAATTTCACACTTGGTTTAGTATGGTCAATGGACCAAACGAAGTCATTTGGAATATTTGTTTTTAAATCATTTAAATGTTCTAAGAAGGCATGAGCCGTCTCAACTTTTTGTGGACACTCATAGATTAAACCAAAGTATATGAAGGCATGAGTACCCCATAAGCCGATTTGGAAATGCGGTAGCATTTTATATCCTCGTTTATTTGTTGAAAAAGCAACCCAAGTATCGTTTGGTGGATTGACTTTGCGACGTGCGTGTTTTGCAACATGATAAAAAAAGTTCTCATCAGTGTGTTGGGATAAGTATTCTGCAAATTGTTCCCCTAAAGCTTCTAGCTTAGGATGAATGTTCGTTTTAATTGCACTCATTCGTTCTTCGAGACCATCAACTGTAAAGACATCAAAATCAGTTGACTTGAATGTTTGTATTGTCATGATTGTTCCTCCAACTCCTATTTTGCTTTTATTTTAGCATAGCTTGTACTATTCATAAAAAAAACAGCACAAAAAAATTTAAATAAAAAAATATAATTTTGTTGCATAGATGATTTATCCAACATAGTATAGTATAAAACAAAAAATCAGAAAATTTAATTAATTCTAGTCCGAGGGCAGACGAATATTGGGAGGAGGCAAATAATATGAGACAGGTGATTAATGCGTTAAAGAGAACAGATGCCGAAAAGAGAATACCGGTGCTACGTTTGGAGCTAGATTATGAATTAGCAACTTTATATGATGCGATGATGGAAGATGATAAACAGAAAAAAGAAGAGTGTGTACAAAAGTTAGAAGTGTTAAGACTTGAAATGATTCGTTTAGAAGCGTAATAATAGTATATGTATAAAAAATTAGTTGGTGCGAACCTTATAAAGGGTTCGTTTTTTCTGTGAACAGTAAAGATCGGAGTGTTTAAACATGCAAGAAGTATGGAAAGACATCGATGCACACGCCAAACGGTGGATTCGGGATGCAGGAGAGCATTTAATAGCATCCATGAAAAAAGCACTTATTATAGAAACAAAATCCAATGCAGCTGACTTAGTTACAAATATGGACCGAGAGATAGAACAGTTTTTAATTGGGAAAATTAAAGAAACATTCCCGAATCATAATATTTTAGGAGAAGAAGGTTATGGAGACGAGATAACGTCTTCTGACGGGGTTGTTTGGTTAATTGATCCAATTGACGGCACGATGAACTTTGTTCATCAAAAAAGAAATTTTGCAATTTCAATTGGGATTTATGAGAACGGTATCGGAAAGATTGGACTTATTTATGATCCAGTACATGATGAACTATATCATGCAGTCAAGGGATCTGGAGCTTTTTGTAATGATATATCAATTCCTCCATTGGAAAAAGGAACTGTAGAGCAAGGTATTGTAGCTTTAAATGCGATATGGCTTACAGATAATCCATTGCTTAATATGGAAAGTATGATGGCACTTGTTAAGAAAGCAAGGGGCACGAGATCGTATGGTTGTGCAGCGTTAGAGATGGTGTACGTTGCAACAGGAAGAATAGATGCATATGTAACGCCGAGATTATCACCATGGGATTTTGGCGGAGGACAGATAATTGTAGAAGAAGTTGGAGGGAAGGTAACGACATTCTCTGGAGCGTCACTTTCTATCATAGAGAAGAGCAGTGTGCTAGTTGCAAAACCAGGAGTGTATGAAGAAGTGTTATCTTTTATATCAGAGCCACAAAAAAAGTAAGAGGCTATGTATAAGCTTCTTACTTTTTAGCGTTATTGTGATTTGCGCATTTTTCTTTTTGTTACAAAACCGTATCCAACTGCAACAAATGTACCGATAATGCAAATAATAATACCGATTGGACTATTTTCAGCAATCATAATGCCGATACCGATTAAGAAAATAACACCGATAATTGCGGTTAATAAAAAGCGATATTGAATGTGTTCCATTTCTTCACCCTCCAATCTCATTTTACTTTCACAAAAGTAAGAATACAACTATATTTTCATTCTTGCTTTTATTTTAATTGCTATTGTATCCCCTTCGCTCTTATAATAGAGAAGGATTAAAAAGACATTAGGAGTTGGACATGTTGAAAAAACGACAAGATTTACGTAATATAGCAATTATTGCCCACGTTGACCATGGTAAAACAACACTTGTTGACCAGTTATTACGTCAAGCGGGGACATTCCGTGCGAATGAACATATTGAAGAACGCGCAATGGATTCAAATGATCTAGAAAGAGAACGCGGTATTACAATTTTAGCGAAGAATACAGCGATTCACTATGAAGATAAAAGAATTAACATTTTAGATACACCAGGTCACGCTGACTTCGGTGGAGAAGTAGAACGTATCATGAAAATGGTTGATGGTGTTCTACTTGTTGTTGATGCATATGAAGGTTGTATGCCACAAACACGATTTGTTTTAAAGAAAGCTCTTGAGCAAAACTTAACTCCAATCGTTGTTGTAAACAAAATTGACCGTGACTTCGCTCGTCCTGATGAAGTAGTTGATGAAGTAGTTGACTTATTCATCGAACTTGGTGCAAACGAAGATCAATTAGAGTTCCCAGTTGTATTTGCATCAGCAATGAACGGAACAGCAAGCTTGGATTCAAATCCGGCAAATCAAGAAGAGAATATGAAATCATTATTCGATACAATTATCGAACATATTCCAGCACCAGTTGATAACAGCGAAGAGCCACTTCAATTCCAAGTAGCACTTCTTGATTACAACGACTACGTTGGACGTATTGGAGTTGGACGCGTATTCCGCGGCACAATGAAGGTTGGACAACAAGTTGCTTTAATGAAAGTTGACGGAAGTGTAAAACAATTCCGCGTAACGAAATTATTCGGTTACATTGGATTAAAACGTCAAGAAATTGAAGAAGCAAAAGCTGGAGATTTAGTAGCTGTTTCAGGTATGGAAGACATCAACGTAGGTGAAACGGTATGTCCGGTTGAGCATGAAGAGGCTTTACCATTATTACGTATTGATGAGCCAACGCTACAAATGACATTCCTTGTAAATAACAGCCCATTTGCAGGTCGTGAAGGTAAATTTATTACATCTCGTAAAATTGAAGAGCGTCTTCGTTCACAATTAGAAACAGATGTAAGTTTACGTGTAGATAATACAGATTCTCCTGATGCATGGATCGTATCTGGACGCGGGGAATTGCATTTATCTATCTTAATTGAAAACATGCGTCGTGAAGGTTATGAACTACAAGTATCTAAGCCTGAAGTAATTATTAAAGATATCGATGGCGTAAGATGTGAACCTGTAGAGCGCGTACAAATCGATGTTCCTGAAGAATACACTGGTTCTATTATGGAATCAATGGGTGCACGTAAAGGTGAAATGTTAGATATGGTGAATAACGGAAACGGTCAAGTTCGCCTTACTTTCATGGTTCCGGCACGTGGTTTAATTGGTTACACAACAGAATTCCTAACATTAACTCGTGGTTACGGTATTTTAAACCATACATTCGATTGCTACCAACCAGTACATGCTGGACAAGTGGGTGGACGTCGCCAAGGTGTTCTAGTTTCACTTGAAACAGGAAAAGCATCACAATACGGCATTATGCAAGTTGAAGACCGTGGTGTAATCTTCGTTGAACCAGGTACAGAAGTATATGCTGGTATGATCGTAGGAGAACATACTCGTGAGAACGACTTAACAGTTAACGTTGTGAAAATGAAACAACAAACTAACATTCGTTCTGCAACGAAAGATCAAACTTCAACAATGAAAAAACCACGCTTAATGACTCTAGAAGAGTCATTAGAGTACTTAAACGATGACGAGTTCTGTGAAGTAACTCCAGAATCAATTCGTTTACGTAAAAAGATTCTTGATAAGAGCGAACGTGAAAGAGCTGCTAAGAAAAAGAAATCTGTAGAAGCATAAAAAATAAAACAGCTACCTTTAAGGTAGCTGTTTTTTTATGTTTATTTTTTTAGAATATTTACTCTTTTTAGTGGACAGTATTTTTTTCGCAGGTTACTCTTGTATTAAGTACATAAAGAAATTTTGTTTTTTATGAGAAGGGGGGATAAATAGTGTTAGAAAGAATGTCTTTTTTTGCGAAATTATGTAAAGTTGATGAAAATCCAGAGTTAGGAATGTGGTTACTTTATGGGACGATTATTATATTAAGTGCTCTCGTCTATAATTTAGGATTTGCTAGAAAGTTGTCTGTACTAAAAAATATAGTAATATACATATCATTAGCAATTGGATGTACAGTATTAACCTTTTTTGCTGTATTTTTACCTGTTGGAGAAGGGCTTGTTGTAGCGGCAATTGTACTTGGAATTTATAGATTGCGTTTGCGTCAAGCGAAACAACAAAAAGCAGGGTGAGGGGGCGAAGTTTTATGCGTTCAGTACAAGATGCACTATATAATTGGTTAACAATTAAAACAGTTGCGGAAGCACGTCCGGATGATAGTGCTGCAAAAGAAACGTATTTGTTATTTCAAAATATGATATATGAAGAACATAAATTAAAAGATGTGGAAGTTAAAAAGAACGAGGAAATGTATTTAATTACATATGAAATGAATGGGGAAAGGAAATCTGCAAGGTTTCCGCTAGAAGCCATTGATTGTTTCTTGGATCAGATGAACCGCGAGCCAGAAAAATATAAATAAGTCCTTATCTATATGAGTAAGGACTTATTTACATTTTACCAATCGTCTTCGACTTTTTTATCACGATATAATCGGAAATTACCACTTGCATGACGTTCCATTGTACGCTCTGCAATTCGTTCCGAACATTCCATGCACATATATGTATGAATAGGGCGATTACGCAGTTTTTTTGCCGTAGGATTTTCATCATCTAACATATCTTTTTTATCACAAATCATACATTTGACTCTCATTTCGTCACCTCAATACGAATTCTATCAGTATAAGTATATCATGGAAGTATAATGTTTTTGAATAATAGTGGGAAAAAATAATATTTTCGCAATTCGAAAAATAAGTTATGATAAGGATATACCAAGTATGTTTGGAGGTGAAAATATGGCGAATGTAGTAGAGCCTACTTTAACAGAGGGTTTAGTACAAACGTTGCGTAAAGAGTGTATTGTGATGATAGCAACGACAGATTTCGAAAAACAAGTTCCTAACGTAAGTGCTATTTCTTGGGTGTATGCAGTGAGCAAAACTAGTATTCGATTTGCAGTAGATCAACGTTCACGTATTGTGGAAAATATAAGGCATAATACAGGTGTAGTATTGACTATAATGGCGAATGAATCCGTATTTTCCATAAGTGGTGCAGGTGAAATTTTGACAGATAGAATGGAAGGTATTTCTTTGAAATTAACTGTAATAGAAGTTAATGTGCAAGAAGTACGTGATGTTATGTTTTATGGAGCGAAACTTGCAATTGAACCAACATATGAAAAAACATACGATCTTCGGGCGGCCAAAAAGCTGGATAACGAAGTACTAGTAGGAATAAGAGAATTATAAATGTGCTAAATAAGAAATTCGTTTATTCACTTTTGTAATCGGTTATTGTGATTTAACGTTAATAATTATAATAAAAAGTAATATATTGAATAGAAATGAATAAAGAATAAATAAAAGGTTTAATGACTATGATTTTCGATTCTACCTCGTTTACACGGTACATATAATTATAACAATGGTTCGTCCATATTTTATGGATGAAACCCTTGTTCTACAAATTTAAAAGTGGAGTCAGGGGGTAACAGGTTGGATAAAATTTATGTGTTAGATACGAATGTACTTTTGCAGGATCCTTTATCTATTTTTTCATTTGAAACCAATGAAGTAGTGATTCCAGCAGTTGTATTAGAAGAGGTTGATTCGAAAAAACGTTATATGGATGAAGTAGGACGAAATGCTCGTTATGTATCTAAGTTAATAGATAAATTTCGTGAAATAGGAAAGCTGCATGAAAGTATCCCGCTAGAAAATGGCGGAACATTTCGTATTGAATTAAACCATCGTTCATTTGTGCAACTACAAGATATTTTTGTAGAAAAAACAAATGATAATCGAATTTTAGCTGTAGCAAAAAATCTATCTTTAGAAGAACAGGAAAAAGAGGACGGGAAGTCTGTTATTTTAGTAAGTAAAGATGTACTCGTAAGGGTAAAAGCTGATGCAATTGGTTTGAAGGCTGAAGATTATTTAAGTGATCGCGTAATTGAAGTAGAAAATATATATTCTGGCTTTTTAGAAGGATATATATCAAAAGAACAATTGGATTATTTTTATGAGAAAGGTGAATTGCCTCTATCTGAAATTGCGAATCATCCTTTTTACCCAAATCAATTTGTAGTAATGAAAGATGCATTAGGGGGCTCTAGTTCGGCGCTTGGCATTGTGGATCACTTAGGTAAGAAGGTAAAGAAACTTATTTTTCACAATGAACAAGTATGGGGGATACGACCACGAAACGTGCAGCAAATTATGGGATTAGAATTGTTACTTCGTGAAGATATTCCGCTTGTAACATTAACGGGGAAAGCCGGCACAGGAAAAACGTTACTTGCGTTAGCTTCGGGACTTATGCAAACAGAAGATTTAGGGTTATATAAAAAATTACTCGTTGCAAGACCAATTGTCCCAGTCGGAAAAGATATCGGTTATTTACCAGGAGAAAAAGAAGAAAAGTTAAGACCATGGATGCAACCAATTTTTGATAACCTAGAGTATTTATTTAATACGAAAAAGCCAGGAGAGTTAGATGCTATTTTAGCTGGAATGGGTTCGATTGAAGTAGAAGCCCTTACTTATATACGCGGGAGAAGTATTCCAGATCAGTTCATTATCATTGACGAAGCACAAAATTTAACAAAGCATGAAGTGAAAACGATACTAACTAGGGTAGGGGAAAAGAGTAAGATTGTATTGATGGGAGATCCTCAGCAAATTGATCACCCATATTTAGATGAATATAATAATGGCCTAACGTATGTTGTAGAGAAGTTTAAAGAACAGCGCATTAGTGGTCATGTGAAGTTTGTTAAAGGGGAGCGATCTAATTTAGCTCAACTAGCAGCAGATTTATTGTAAAAAGGAGTGAGCTTAAGCTCACTCCTTTTCTTTAAATAATTGTAAATTTACGGATGTTCCGGATTGGATTTTGTCGATTAGATCCATCATTGAAATAGAGATGAACAGGTCCGTCTTCTTTTAATGGCTTTCCTTCTTTTGAAAAGCCTAGTATAGCATTTTTGACAGTTTCTAATGGAAGTGTCATTGTATGATCTACCGTTTCAATTTCAACTTGCGTAGCGTCCTCTAAAATTTCAGCGTTAGCAAGGAATGGATGGAATGGTATACCAAATGTTCCAGTAATTAGTTGTTCTTTTTTATATTTCTTTACACTTTGTTGTATCGGCGGGAAGGCAGCACCATCACGAATTTCACGATCCCAATGTTCTGAAGTGTTTTTTAAATAAGTTTCTAGTTCAGACGTGTTTTCTCTAGTTTCATCAAAGTAAGTTGTCAAATCTACTTTTCGATCATCAAAGATCCAAACAGTTGGATCAATAGTGATTGGAAAACGTACTTTTCCGTTAATAAATAAAATTTCGCTCATTGTTGTTCCCCCATTTGTGTTATACTCCCACTTTTCAGTATAATAGCATTAGACACTGTTGTCACAAAAAATGTTTCTATTGCAATTTATTAAAACTATCGCTAATATTAATAGATAGGATAGAGGAGAGTAGGACGGAAACGGAGGGAATCAATTTGGCGTCTGAGACAGTAGCAAATCATCAGGAAAAGGCACTAGCCCTTCTACAAGCGGATGCAGAGAAGATTTTAAGACTTATTAAGGTGCAAATGGACCATCTTACAATGCCGCAATGTCCATTATATGAAGAAGTGTTAGACACACAAATGTTTGGACTATCCCGCGAGGTCGATTTTGCAGTTCGCCTTGGTCTTATTGCAGAAGAACAAGGGAAAGCAATGTTAGGTGAGCTCGAACGTGAGTTATCTGCACTTCATGAAGCGTTTACAAACAAACAACAATAACGGGTTCAAATAAGGGGGCTCAAACTAAATTAGTTTGAGCTTTTTATTTGTATAATAAAGCAGGAAGAATCAATGTACATATGGAATACAACAATAATTAAATTGAAACAGAAAGAGGAAATGAAATGAAAAAAGTATGGAAATCAATGGATTATTCATTGTTACTTCCTCTTGTTATCTTATGTGTGCTGGGGGTAATAATGGTATATAGTTCTAGTTCCATTGTTGCGATTTCGCGATTTGATAAACCAGCAAATTTCTTTTTTAAAAGACAATTAATTACTTTAGTTGTTGGGACAATAGTATTAATAATTATTGCTACTATCCCATATAAAGTTTGGAGAAAACGAATTTTTTTGTTGGGGAGTTACGGTGCTAGTGTTGCTTTATTAGCTGCAGCTGCCTTTTTCACTAAGTCAGTAAACGGTGCAAACGGATGGATATTTGGAATACAGCCTGCGGAATTTGTAAAGATAACGGTTATCCTCATATTAGCTCATTTTTTTGCGAAAAGACAAGAAACGAATACACCTGTTTTCAAAGGGTCAGGTCCAGTACTCATTGGTGTTGGTATAATCATGTTTTTAATATTAAAGCAAAATGATTTAGGTACTGATTTGTTAATTGCAGGAACAGTAGGGATTATGTTTCTTTGTTCAGGAGTAAGGATTAATTTATGGATTAAACGAATTGTTTTAACTTCTATAGTATGGATTCCGGCACTATATCTTCTTGGCAATTATGCATTAAATCCATATCAAAAGGCACGTTTTTCTGTTTTCCTTGATCCGTTTAATGATCCTCAAAAGGATGGATTCCAATTGGTAAATTCATTTATTGGAATTGCTTCTGGAGGGCTTAATGGTAGGGGATTAGGAAATAGTGTGCAAAAGTATGGTTATTTACCAGAACCACAAACGGATTTTATTATGGCAATTATATCGGAAGAACTTGGTTTTATAGGCGTAGCAATCATTTTGATTTGTTTATTGCTTATAATTATTCGATCATTTAGAGTCGCACAAAAGTGTACAGATCCATTTGGAAGTTTAATAGCTATCGGAATTGCAAGCTTGTTTGGAGTTCAAACGTTTATTAATGTTGGTGGTATGTCTGGAGTAATACCACTTACCGGAGTACCATTACCGTTTGTCAGTTACGGTGGTAGTTCTTTATTAGCTAATCTACTTGCGATGGGGATACTACTCAATATTGCTAGTCACGTGAAACGACAAGAGAAACAACAGAATGGATTAATGAAAGAAAAAGAACAAAATGGACCACATCTTGTAGTTGTAAAATAAAAAACACATCGTGCTTTAGAGCAGGATGTGTTTTTTATTTTCAAGTAGTTTTAAATATGATGCATTAATTTCTCTTTCAGTTAAAAGATATATCACATTTGTTTAAATGTGATATACAATTGAGTTGTTAGAAAAGGAAGAGGTATGCTATACTATTTTTGTGAAACAAATTGCACAGAAAACTTATCATTTGTTAAAAAATAAGGTATGATGGATAAAAATAAAGTGAAGCTTTCTAAGTATAATATAATGTGGAAAGTGAAGAACTTCACGCTTTTTAAGGTGTGTATATATTTTATCTCTAGAGTGGTAGGAAAGTAGAGGGGGAAAATCATGACAAAGCTGCAACGTATTCAAAAAGTATTGGTAGCTAACCGTGGAGAGATTGCAATTCGTGTGTTTCGAGCTTGTTCGGAACTTGGATTAAAAACAGTTGCAATCTATTCGAAAGAGGATAGTGGTTCTTATCATCGCTATAAAGCCGATGAGTCCTATTTAGTTGGGGAAGGAAAAAAACCAATTGATGCTTATCTAGATATTGAAGGCATTATTGAGATTGCAAAAAGTAATCATGTAGATGCAATCCACCCTGGATATGGTTTCTTGTCAGAAAATATTCAATTCGCGAAACGTTGCGAAGAAGAAGGAATTATCTTTATCGGTCCGAAAAGTAAGCATTTAGATATGTTTGGAGATAAAGTGAAAGCAAGAACACAAGCGCAGCTAGCACAAATTCCAGTTATACCTGGTAGTGATGGTCCAGTAGATTCATTAGAAGAAGTCGAAAAATTTGCTGAAAAGTATGATTACCCGATTATTATTAAAGCGTCCCTTGGTGGTGGCGGTCGTGGTATGCGTATTGTGCGTACTAGTGAGGAATTAGGAGAATCATATAATCGAGCAAAATCAGAAGCGAAAGCAGCCTTTGGTAATGATGAAGTTTACGTCGAAAAATTCGTTGAAAAACCTAAACATATAGAAGTACAAATTTTAGCAGATGAAGAAGGCAATGTTGTTCATTTATACGAGCGTGACTGTTCTGTACAACGTCGTCATCAAAAAGTTGTAGAAATAGCACCGAGTGTATCACTTTCAGATGATCTGCGTCAGCGTATTTGTGATGCTGCTGTGAAGTTAACGAAAAATGTAAACTATTTAAATGCAGGAACAGTAGAATTCCTTGTAAAAGATGATGAGTTTTACTTTATTGAAGTAAATCCACGTGTTCAAGTAGAACATACGATTACAGAGATGATCACAGGAGTCGATATCGTTCAATCGCAAATTTTAATAGCTGATGGACATGCATTACATAGTAAAATAGTAGGTGTTCCGAAGCAAGAGGAAGTGGTTGTACACGGATTTGCAATCCAATCTCGTGTAACAACTGAAGACCCACTAAATAATTTTATGCCGGATACAGGAAAAATTATGGCGTATCGATCAGGCGGTGGCTTTGGTGTGCGTCTTGATACAGGAAATAGCTTCCAAGGTGCAGTTATTACACCATACTACGATTCTTTACTTGTAAAAGTTACAACTTGGGCACTTACTTTTGAGCAAGCTGCTGCAAAAATGGAACGTAACTTAAAAGAATTCCGTATTCGTGGTATTAAAACAAATATTCCATTCCTAGAGAATGTAGTAAAACATAAAAACTTCTTATCAGGAGAATATGATACTTCGTTTATTGATGTGTCACCTGAACTATTCTTATTCCCGAAACGTAAAGACCGCGGAACGAAAATGTTAAATTATATTGGTTCAGTAACAGTAAATGGCTTCCCAGGAGTAGGGAAAAAAGAAAAGCCAATATTCCCAGATGCTCGTATTCCATGTTTAAAACATTCAGAGCCAATCCAAAATGGAACGAAACAAATTTTGGACGAGCGTGGAGCAGATGGATTAGTAAAATGGGTACAGGATCAAAACCGTGTACTTTTAACGGATACAACATTCCGTGATGCACATCAGTCATTACTTGCAACTCGTATTCGTACAAAAGATTTACATCAAATTGCAGAGCCAACAGCGAGAATGTTACCAAACCTATTCTCAGCTGAAATGTGGGGCGGTGCAACGTTTGATGTCGCGTATCGTTTCTTAAAAGAAGATCCATGGGAACGATTACTAGATCTTCGTGAAAAAATGCCGAACGTTTTATTTCAAATGTTACTACGTTCGTCAAACGCAGTTGGCTACAAAAACTATCCAGATAATTTAATTCAAAAATTTGTGGAGTGTTCTGCTCAAGCAGGCATTGATGTGTTCCGTATTTTTGATAGTTTAAACTGGGTAGAAGGTATGAGAGTTGCAATTGATGCTGTACGAGATACTGGTAAAATTGCAGAAGCAACAATGTGCTACACAGGAGATATTCATGATCCATTACGTAGTAAATATGATTTGAATTATTATAAAAACTTAGCAAAAGAGTTGGAAGCATCGGGAGCTCACATTTTAGGTATTAAAGATATGGCTGGCTTACTAAAACCAAACGCAGCATATGATTTAGTTTCAGCATTAAAAGAGACGGTATCGATTCCGATTCACCTGCATACGCACGATACGAGTGGAAATGGTATATTAACGTATACGAAGGCAATTGAAGCAGGTGTTGATATTGTCGATGTAGCAGTGAGTTCTATGGCTGGTCAAACGTCACAACCGAGTGCGAACACATTATTCTATGCACTAGGTGGAAATGAAAGACAACCAGATGTTAATATCGATTCTTTAGAAAAGCTATCTCATTATTGGGAAGATGTACGCAAATACTATGCACCGTTTGAAAGTGGTATGAATGCACCTCACACAGAGGTATATATGCATGAAATGCCAGGTGGACAGTATAGTAATCTTCAGCAACAAGCGAAGGCGGTTGGTTTAGGAGATCGCTTTGATGAAGTGAAAGTAATGTACCGTCGTGTGAATGACATGTTTGGAGATATTGTAAAAGTAACACCATCATCAAAAGTTGTTGGCGATATGGCGTTATTTATGGTTCAAAACCACCTGACAGAACAAGATGTTTTAGAGCGTGGACATGCTTTGGACTTCCCTGGATCTGTTGTTGAAATGTTCTCTGGTGATTTAGGTCAACCGTACGGTGGTTTCCCGAAAGAATTGCAAAAGATTATTTTAAAAGGGAAAGAGCCGTTAACAGTAAGACCAGGTGAACTACTAGAGCCAGTAGATTTCGACGCGTTAAAAGAAGAATTATTCCATAAACTTGGACGCGAAGTAACAATTTTTGATGTAGTTGCATATGCATTATATCCAAAAGTATTTATGGACTATGAAAAAGTTGCTGAGCTTTATGGAAATGTATCTGTACTTGATACACCGACATTCTTCTATGGTATGAGACTAGGTGAAGAAATTGATGTGGAAATTGAACAAGGTAAGACATTGATGGTTAAACTTGTATCAATTGGAGAACCACAGCCGGATGGAAATCGTGTCCTTTACTTGGAATTTAATGGTCAACCACGTGAAATTGTCGTGAAAGACGAGAGTGTGAAAGCAACAGTTGCACAACGTGTGAAAGGAAACCGTGAAAATCCAAATCACATTAGTGCAACAATGCCAGGAACGGTAATTAAAGTAGTTGTAAAAGAAGGCGATGAAGTGAAAAAAGGCGATTCTATGGCAATTACAGAAGCGATGAAAATGGAAACGACAGTTCAAGCGCCGTTCAATGGTAAAGTGAAGAAAGTATATGTTAACGATGGTGATGCAATTCAAACGGGTGATTTACTTATTGAATTAGATCACTAAAATAAAGAGAAGTAACTGTGTGAATTAATATGATCCCCTTATTGTGGATAGAAAAAAATACGTAGTAATCATTTTATTTATAGAGAGGGGATTATGAAAGTAGGCGAGTATTGCTGAAAGTCACATATAACCTTCGTTTGATTTGCAAGGCCATATACAAAAAATAGGGATTAAAACCGTAATTAAGAAAAAACGACCTTATTGTGAAAAAGAGACACATGTGATTTTAGATAATCATGTAAATAAGGGATCTTCAACTTTAAAACCGAAAGATAAATGTGTTACATACACTTAACTTTTACGTTAAGTGTATGTAACACTCTTTCTGTGATGATAAAGCTGTATAATAACTTAAATAAAGGTTATCAAGTAGTTGGAAATAATAATTTTAAATTAGGCACAGATATTGGATTTGAGGCAATAATTTGGATGTGAAAAAATTAAATCTAAGCGGTTTTTTGCAGATTTTCTATTGAGAGATTTTATAACCGATGCTACTATGGATTCGCTTGCGATTATAAAATCTCTCAATAGATTGAAATAGTGCTAAACTTGCTACTTCAAAAGAGACATATTTTGTATGATATAATTCTTTTTTCTTTAAACTAGCAGGAAGTGACTCGATACATACGTTATCATAAAGAAAGCCTTTTTCACTGGAAGAAGGCTTTGTTCTATTATTTGTTAGTGAATTTTAGAACCCCTGACTTATAGAGGGGTTCCAAGTTATTATACAAAATGGATCCTTTTGTGGTTGTTATATATAGTAAAAGTTTTTTGTTTTTATCACAAGATTCAATGTTATGTTTCGTGAGTTCCTAAAATATGTTGCATCCTAGAAATAATTAATTTGATTCAAAATAAATTATTTCTAGGATGATATGGATGGAAAACATATTTTTTGAAATTATTTAAATTTAAAAAAACTAAAAAAATAACATTTCACCCTTTACATATTATTTTATTATGATATTATGAATAGGAAGGAGGTGGATAAAATGAGAAAAATTACATTATGCGCGAGCTTATTACTTGTTTTATTTTCTATAGGTGCTATAAAATCAGAGGCATACCAAGTTAACTTCAGCAATGTTTATTATTATAGTAGTCCAATCGATTTTACACCAAAGGCTAAAAAGTATACGGACTCTTCTTATGGAATATATACAGAGACATTAAATGTAACTGGAGAGGTTATAATGACCCCAAGAGCCAATGGGGCGTTAGTTGGTACAAAAGCGGTATACAGTTTAGCACAAAAAAAGGGTAAACAAACGCTTCCTAACTGGGCTATCGAAAGTTATGGACCTGGTGTTACAACAGATATTCGATTTAAATTGGATTCTTGGCCTTGGCAGACAGGTAGATCTACATCAACAGGAACATGGCAACCGGATATTTAATAAAATGTTAAATTGCTAGCATAACCATCCCGCTTGAAATGGGGTGGTTATGCTAGTATTTAATTATAAAGGTGGGAAACTATGAAAAACTATATGATGTCATTTGTTAAGAGTCCATATTTATATATATCTTTATTATTAATATATATATTTCCTATTATAAATATAATTCATAATATACAAACGACTTTACAAATGCCATTTAAGATAAACACATTTGATTTTTATATTGGCCCTTATACAATGTGGATAGGGATAGATAATGGTGGGGGACATACTTCCTTTATGTATATGTTACTTCCCATTTTAGTAGCAATTCCGTGTGTTTTTATATATTTCGATAATAAACAATCAGGATATCATTACTTTGCACGCTATAAATTGCAAAGTAATAAGTATAAAAATTTATTTTTTTTATCTGCACTAGTAATTGGTTTTTTACTAACATTTGTGACCTTACTTACTAATTTTCTTACTATGTTTTTAATATGGCCTAATTTCCATATTGATTACACAGCTTTGGATAATGCTGGTAGAGGTGTTTCAACATTTATGTTTCCTTCATTATTTTTTGAGCACCCTTTTTTATTCACTATTATCAATATTATTTTGGTTAGTATGTATGGAAGTATGTTCGCAGTTATATCAATAACATGCTGTGTCTATATTTCTAAAAAATTCATCTGTTTAATTATCCCATTTATATTACAGATATTAATTGGTTTTCTGTCCACCGTTTATAAATCAAAAATTTCATGGACGCCTGCACAGTTTTTAGATATGTCTATTACAACTTCACGTCTCCCTTCTTTTTGGATATTTATTATCCCAATTACGGTCATAATGGCAGCGTATATTATTTATAGAATAAAGGATGTTAACTATGAATAACTTTAAACCTTTTATTGTAACTTATTTTAAGTTAAAGAAGAAATGGCTTATGGCAGTAGGATTTATCCTTTTTCTATTAGCTTTTTCTAATAGTTTTATTGTGTATGACAAAAGTATAGATAAAGGATTTGAACTTTTTTTTAGCAAAAGATATATTGTATTTTTTTTCTTTCCTTTTATCTATTTAAGTTGGTGTGGTATCAATGTTAATAATTTTCTTTTTTTGCAGATCCGATTTAAGTCGAGTAATTATTTGACTGCAATTAATTTAATTATCTACTTTGTAGTGAGTTTATACATAGTGGTAATTGAATCAATTGTTTGTAGCGTGATTACTTTACAAAATGGAACAATTAATATTGATATACTGTTTTTTAGTTTGAATACATTTTTCTATACACTTTTTCTATTCATTTTATTAGATTTTTTTTGTAAGCTTTTCCGTAATTCATTTTTTTCTTTCATGTTAATTTTCGCGTACTTATTTTTTGAGAATAATCTTATTAGTAGCTATAATTGGACGCCTTTATTTGAAGAGGGGTGGATTTTCTTTGAACGACCGTATACACAACAAATCTTTCCACCGCCTAATATTTTCTTATTTATAGGAGCTTTTGGAATTCTAATAGTTTTATATAGTTATCAAAACTCTTTTAGAAAAGTTTTTGTTAAAAAAGGAGATCGGTAATGCTAGTTTTGATAAAAAGAAACTTTTCGTTATTAAGAAACAAAAACTATCTTGCAGTGTGTGTGTTATTAATATCATTTCTTCTTCTTTTAAAAATCAATGGTTATGGATACGTTGATATTTTTAAAGGAATGCCAGTGTTAGATAATATTTCTTTTTTTGATATGCCTTTTTCTTGGTTATTGTTTCAATGGATTCCTTATCTTTTATTTTTGGAACTATTTGCAGGTATTATTTTTACTTTAGACAAATATTTATTGGGGCGTGTGAAAGCAAATAGAATTCTTTTTATAGCTAATTATTTAAGTTTTTTCTTATTATTTTTGCTGTATCACTTACTTGTTTTTTTCTGTACTAGCACATTTACAAAACTGGAATTTTATTTAATACTATTTAATTTAATAACCACAAGTTTATTATCCCTTTTTTCATTTTGCTTACTCTTTTTTTTACGAAGTATATATGTTTTTGTTTGTATTAGTTGTATTTATTTTTTTGCAGTTATACAATATAGGTTTTTCCCTGTTATTAATCATACTATGTTCGAAAGAATGGGGTTTTTATGGAAAATGGAAGATACACTTATTGTGACTGCGTTTGTTGTTTTTCTTATTCTATTATCTGTACGTATTAGCAAATTTTATTTTAGGGAGAGGCGCTTTTTATGACAAGAAGAATTTGTGTTAACAATATTAGTAAAACTTTGAAGAAAAGGAGGATTATATCTGACTTTTCGTGTGAAATGATTAGTGGAAGAATTTATGGATTTCAGGGAGCTAATGGATCTGGAAAAACGGTCTTATTTAAAATGTTATTAGGTTTCTTAAGACCAGATAGTGGAACTATTGAAATTGATAATAAACTATTATATGAAGAGGTTGAGTTTCCAAGTGATACTGGTTTTATTATTGAATATCCTGGATTCGTTAAATATTATACGGGTAAGGAAAATTTAAGGCTATTATCATCAGTTCAAAATTTAATACATGATAAGGAAATTAATATAGCCATGAATCGAGTAGGATTAGATCCAGAAAATAAGATGAAGGTAAAAAATTATTCCTTGGGAATGAAACAAAGATTGGGTATTGCGCAAGCATTTATGGAAAATCCCTCTTTAATTATTCTTGATGAGCCCACAAATGCTTTAGACAAAGAGGGAATTAAATTATTAATTAGTCTTATTAAGGAATGGAAAGAAGGTGGGAAATGTGTTCTTCTTACTAGTCATAATGAATCTTTTCTAACAGAGGTTTGTACTGATTTGTTTATATTTGAAGAAAACAAAATTAGAAAAGAGGTTATTTCGTGACTATGAAAAAGAAGAGAATTATTTTTCTATGCATTTGTTTACTTGCTATATGTTTGATTATATTCAGGTATAATCAAGTGAACAAACCAGCTAAAGTAGTTTCTTTTCAGACGATTAAAATTGATAAAGAACAAGAAATTAAAGCGAAAAATGGTATAAATCTACATGTTGAAAAAGTAAGTAGATTTAAAAATAAAGAGGATGGATTGAATTACTACAAAATATTAATTTCTGTTTTAAATGAATCGAATAATGAAGTGGAGATAAATACTAATCATTTTTATTTGTCAAATGATTATTTTTCTACCAGTCTGATTACTGGAGTCAATCCTTTACAAGAGAACGAAGAAATAAAATTTGGCACACGTATATATGTAGAACCTCAAAAAACGGGGAAATATGAAATCGTTGTTCCAATATTTTCGGAATTTTATAGTGGTAAAGAAAAATCAAAAGATATTTACTTTAACTATAAGGTTATAGATATAAAAAGTAATACTATATCGGAGTATAAAATTAAACTTTAAAAGAAGAGAGCTAATTGAGCTTTCTGCAAAAAAAGTAAATTCTTCATCACTCCTTATGTAGATTTAATGATTGACTAGGATTGAGATTTTTAGACATATTTCTTTCCTGTATATTACTATATAGTTAAATATTTTAGGAGTGCAATAACTAAGGTGATTTTTGTAGTTATTTAGATAAGAAAGCTCCTTCTTTTAATCCTGTATATTATTATGTATCTTTTGAAAAGGAAAATTGGAAAATGTTGAGTAACATTAAGGGAATCATTTCTACTTCTGCATCCTGGTATTATCTATCCCTCTATAGTAGACAGTTGAAGGGAAGTTACGATACTGTTTATTATGAGGTTTTTTTTGAGGGAATTAGGAGAAGTTTGTTAATTGAATTTAAAAATGAAAGTTATTGAACTGTACTGACAGTTTGTTAATCTAAGTGCGATATCTCCTTTTGAAACACTTCGTGGGCAGTCTTTTAAACTAAACATTTTCTCGGTTTTTGATTAATAAATGCAATATATGATTTAATAACATTTGTGAAACAGGTCTTAAATCTGTTCTTTTTGGGAAATTCTCGTGGTAACCCATTTTCGTTACTGCCTCATTTTCATAAAGAGTAAGGATTGGAAAATAACACTGCTATTTCTAAGTCTTTTCCACCCTCTGATAACACGAAAATTCTTTTTCTATCAATAGTGGCTGCTTGAAACACAGTTGATGGATACATGGCAGATCTCTGTTTTATAACTTTCGTGAAACAGCCTTTACTTTTCCTGTGATTTAAAATAATCGTATCTAATCCCCAACGTCCAAATACTTCTCTTTTTTACTTAAGATGGTTGCTTTTGAATAGAAATTCCTATATTGAAACGTGCATGTGTTTCAATATAGGAATTTCTGTGTTTTCTTTTCGATCTCAATAAAGGGATAATTAGCTGTAGACGTACATGTTAAATTGGAGTGTTGAATTTTTGTAGTTTGTGAAGAAGTATCGTTGTAAATTGCAACAGTTAATCATCCTGGGGAAAATAGGTTTTTGCAGGTTGCTATGGTTAAAATTGTAGACAAAATCTTGCTTACTATGAAGGAATATCCTATAGAATGGCTTTTTTTGTATCCCCTTCAACGGATACATTTTAGAAATTATTTTTTTACAAATAATAACTGGTTCTCGGAAAATAAATAAGAACCAGTTATTGAAGTTTTAAGTTACTTTATTTTGTTTGTTTAGAAGTTGATTCGGCTTCTTTTGCATTCACTTTACTTCTTGTTCCTAACATAACTAAATAGCATAGTACGGCAAACAAGCAAGAAATAAATAGAGAATGTAACAATGCCATTGCTAAACTAGCGTTTGTAAATACAACTAAAACTCCTACTACAGCTTGAAGTGTAACAAGGATAAATGAAATGATCCATCCCCAATATACGACAGGTTGCTGTTTGTAATGGCGAATAGCGAGAATCATCGCGTATAGTATCCAAGCGAAAATTAACATCGCTGCAACTCTATGGCCCATTTGAACCCATTCATGTAGTTGAGTTGGCATAGGTCTGTTTTTGCTACATAAAGGAAAGTCTGGACAGGCTAAGCTAGCTCGTTCGTGACGTACTAAAGCACCTGTGTAGACAACGATATAACTGTAAATTGTTACACCATAAATATGAAATTTCATTTTTTTGTCCATAATAAGAGAACGTGCATCAAATTTTTGGTCAATTTCAAAGATAAGACACGTTAATAAAATGACAGAAGCAAATGAAATTAAGGAAATACCGAAATGGATAGCAAGTACAGCTGGCATTTGTCCCCAAACAACTGCTGCTGCTCCCATTAATGCTTGTGCAACTAAAAATACGAAGGATAAAATTGCTAACGTTTTTGTTTCACGCACATGTTTATAATATTTCCAGGACAAAATACAAAGGAGAGTGACAAGAATTCCAGCTGATCCTGATGTTAATCGGTGGCTAAGTTCAATAATAGTTTCCATTGATAAATTAGATGGAACAAATTCACCGTTACAAAGTGGCCATGATTTACCACAACCTTGACCAGAACCTGTTTTTGTAACTAAAGCGCCTCCTAATAAAACTATTAATAAATCAAGGCTTGTAATGACTGCTAACCATTTAATAAAGCGTTGCAATCTCTTTCACCATCTTTCTGCTATGAAGTTATTGCGAAATATTTTCATTCCATTATGTATAGAATAAAACGCGCTAGTTCCTATGATATATAAAAAATAATAAAATAGCAAAGAAATGGAGGGGAAAGGAAAGGGGGAGAAAATAGGTGTAAAAACAGGGTTCCTAAGGAAAAATTTAGGTGAAAAATAGGCTATTTTGAAAAGAAATGGGGAGAATACGTGTTAAATAGGATAAAATAGTTTATTATAGAAGGTAACATCATGTTATGATAAGGACAAGTCAGAATGAAGTTTTTTATATTCGACACAAAAAGTTCATGTTTTCTTCACAAAATGTTCGGGAAATATGATTTAATATATTGGAGTATGGGCGTAGATTAGTAGTAGAATGGGTTAACAATGTTTCTACTGTAATAATATTGCTATATAGAAGCGAATTATTTCATTTGAAATAGGCGCAAAAAGAAAGATGAAAGTTTTAAGAGGGGGTTAGAGTGATGAACCATGCAACAAGTGAGCTGCATGATGAGTCCGCTGTTACAAGTGTACCGGAAACAACTCGGATACAAGATTTAAAAGCACTCGTTAAAATGGGGATTGTAAACTCAAATACACTTACTGTATTTACAGGATTTTGGTTGGCATTACACTTTAATGGATTAAGTGTAATGGACAATCTGGATAAGTTATTCTTTACAATCGTTGGTTCTGGATTAGTTATGGCAGGGGTATGTTGTTTAAACAACTACATTGATCGAGACATCGATCCATTAATGGAAAGAACAAAGACCCGTCCAACGGTTACTGGAAAGTATAAACCAGGATTTGCACTTACATTTGGACTAGTCATATTACTTCTTGGTTTTGTATTTTTATTATTAACAACACCAATGGCAGTCTTAATGGGATTTATTGGTGCTTTCACATATGTTGTTCTATATAGTTTATGGACAAAGAGAAAGTATACACTAAATACTGTTGTAGGTAGTATATCTGGTGCAGTTCCACCTTTAATTGGATGGGCAGCAATCGATCCATCTTTAGGTCATCCAATTGCTTGGATGTTATTTTTAATTATGTTTATTTGGCAAATCCCACATTTCCTTGCATTAGCGATGAAACGTGTTGATGAATATCGAAATGCAGGAATTCCAATGCTTCCTGTAGTTCATGGATTTGAAATTACGAAACGCCAAATTATGATTTGGACAGTATGTTTATTACCACTACCATTTTATATGAGTGGACTAGGGATAACATTTATGGTAATTGCAACACTGCTTAACATCGGATGGATCGCTTTAGGATTTTATGGATTCCGTAAGAAAGATGACATAAAATGGTCCGTGCAAATGTTTGTTTATTCCCTAAATTATTTAACAATCTTATTTGTATCAATGATTGTAGTTACATTCTTCTAAGACAACGACATAATTGGATTTCTTTACGTTGAGATTTACTTTACTTAACTATAAAGTACAATCTAATTCACAAGGAAAGTGGGGGTTGTTTGTATGAAGAAACAGTGGCGACTGCTTTCGTTCGTTTCACTGCTGGCTTTACTGTTAGGGGGATGCGGTAAAGCCTTTCAATCTACTTTAATTCCGCAAGGAGAAGTAGCAAAAATGCAATATGATTTACTTCTACTGGCGAGTGCAATCATGGTAGGAGTAGTACTAGTAGTTACTATTATTTTCTTGTATGTAATTGTGCGTTTCCGACAAAAGAAAGGTCAGGAAGATTATATTCCAGAGCAAGTTGAAGGAAATCACAAGCTAGAAATTATATGGACAGTTATTCCGATTATTCTTTTACTAATCTTAGCTGTTCCAACGGTTACATATACATTCAAACTTGCTGATGTAAGTGCGATGGAGAAAAAGAATATTGATAAAGATACTATCGTTGTTGATGTAACAGCGAATCTTTATTGGTGGGAATTTTCTTATAAATCAGAAAAGATAGTAACTTCGCAAGATTTAGTCATCCCCACAGGTAAGAAAGTGTATTTAAATTTGAAGGGTGCCGATATTAAACACTCATTTTGGGTTCCATCTTTAGCTGGGAAAATGGATACAAATACAGACAATGTGAACAAAATGTGGTTAAAGGCAGATAAATCGGGCACTTATAATGGTTTTTGTACAGAATTTTGCGGCCCATCACATTCTTTAATGCAATTTAAAGTGAAAGCTTTAGATGAAAGCGAGTACAAAAATTGGCTTGCTGATATGAAGAAGATTGATGGGAAGAAAGAAGTAGCTTCAACAAAGGCGCAAGAGGGCCAAGAAATATTTAATAAAAGCTGTATTGGTTGTCACGCAGTTGGATCTAATGATAGTAGACCACCTTCCGCTCGTATCGCACCAAACTTAGCAAACTTTGCGGATCGCGATATGGTTGCCGGTATTGCCGAAAACAATGAAGAAAACTTAAAAAAATGGCTGAAAGATCCTGAAAATATGAAGCCAGGAAACAAAATGACTGGCAAATATGGCAACTTAACGGATGATCAAATTGATGCATTAAATGCATACTTACAAACGTTAAAAGTTGAAAAGTAAAGAGGGATTATTCGCGAAGGGGAGGTTGAAAACGTGAGTTCTGTAGCAAAAAAACAGGGGATGGGTGCTGTCATATGGGATTATTTAACGACAGTAGACCATAAAAAGATTGCCATTCTCTATTTAATTGCAGGTGGATTGTTTTTTGTAATAGGCGGAATAGAAGCTCTATTTATTCGCCTTCAATTAGCGATTCCTAACAACGCTTTTCTTGTTGGGGATGCTTATAATCAAGTATTGACGATGCACGGTACAACAATGATTTTCCTCGCAGCTATGCCACTCGTGTTTGCATTTATGAACGCCGCTGTACCACTTCAAATTGGTGCACGTGATGTAGCGTTCCCGTTTTTGAATTCACTCGGATTTTGGTTATTTTTCTTTGGTGGAGTATTTTTAAATTTAAGTTGGTTTTTAGGTGGAGCACCTGATGCAGGATGGACATCTTATGCATCTTTAGCTTTAGCTTCTAAAGGTCATGGTGTTGATTTCTATGTACTCGGTTTGCAAATCTCAGGTATTGGTACATTAATTGGAGGGATTAACTTCCTTGTCACCATTATTAATATGCGTGCGCCAGGAATGACGTATATGCGTATGCCGATGTTTACATGGACGACATTTGTAACATCTTCGCTTATATTATTCGCTTTTCCACCGTTAACGGTAGGATTAGGACTTTTAATGTTAGATCGTTTATTTGGAACAAGTTTCTTTAATCCAGCATTGGGTGGGAATACAATTATATGGGAGCATTTATTCTGGATTTTCGGTCATCCAGAAGTATACATTCTTATACTCCCAGCTTTCGGAATATTCTCAGAAATCTTCGCGACATTTTCGAAAAAACGATTGTTTGGTTATTCATCGATGGTGTTTGCGACTGTATTAATTGGATTTTTAGGATTTATGGTATGGGCGCATCATATGTTTACTGTTGGACTTGGTCCAGTTGCTAATGCTATTTTCTCAGTTGCAACAATGGCGATTGCGGTTCCGACTGGTATCAAAATATTCAACTGGCTCTTTACAATGTGGGGCGGAAGTATTCGTTTTACGACACCAATGATGTGGGCAGTAGCTTTCATTCCATCATTCGTAATGGGTGGAGTTACAGGGGTTATGCTAGCATCTGCACCAGCTGATTATCAATTTCATGATAATTATTTCGTAGTAGCACATTTTCATTATGTAATCGTTGGCGGTGTTGTATTTGGTTTACTTGCAGGAGCTCATTATTATTGGCCACTGATGTTTAATAAAGTATTAAATGAAACATTAGGAAAGATAACGTTTTGGCTATTCTTTATCGGTTTCCATTTAACGTTCTTTATTCAGCATTTCCTTGGCTTGATTGGTATGCCACGCCGTTACTACACATATCTTGAAGGGCAAGGGTTGGAAATGGGGAATATGATTAGTTCTATCGGAGCGGTGTTTATGGCTCTTGGGACGATTGTTCTTCTATTCAATGTAATTAAAACGACAGTATCAAAAGAAAAAGCTGGTCGTGATCCGTGGGATGCACGTACATTAGAATGGACGATGCCAGCACCGACACCAGAATATAACTTTAAACAACTACCATTTGTTCGCGGATTAGATCCGTTTTGGATTGAAAAACGTGAAGGTAATAAAGAGATGACAGCAGCGGAACCAATTGGTGATATTCATATGCCAAATCCTTCGTTTTCACCATTTGTCATTTCTTTCGGATTGTTTATAGCGGCATTTGGTGCAATGTATATGCAGGGCGGAAAAGATAAGTTCTGGTTATTAGTAGCAATTATTGGTTTAATCATTACATTTGGCGCAATGTTCCTACGTTCAGTAATCGATGATCATGGATACCATATTCATAAGGAAGATTTAGATGATAAGGGGGGCAAGGCATAATGCATGTAGATGAAAAATTAACGAATGAAACATTTCCAGCAGAGCCTGAAAAAGCAACCCTTGAAGGGAAAAATAAGTTTGTCGGTTTTTGGTTATTTCTTGGAGGCGAAACAGTGTTGTTCGCTTCCTTATTCGGAACATATTTAGCATTAAAGAATTCTACAAATGGTGGACCAACATCTCAAGAAATGTTCCAAATGCCACTCGTTTTCATTATGACGATGCTTTTATTAACGAGTAGCTTAACAAGTGTATATGCGATGTATCACATGAAAAACTTTAACTTTAAGAAAATGCAACTTTGGTTACTAGTAACTGTATTGCTAGGTTTAGGATTTTTAGGGTTTGAGATATATGAGTTTTATCATTATACACATGAATTTAAGCATACTATGAGAAGTAGTGCGTTTGGCTCTGCATTTTATGCTCTTGTTGGTACACATGGACTCCACGTATTGTTTGGGTTGTGTTGGATTTTAACATTAATCTTTAGAAATGCGAAGAGAGGTCTAAATTTATACAATGCACCGAAGTTTTATGTTGCATCAATTTATTGGCACTTTATTGACGTAGTTTGGGTGTTTATTTTCACTGTAGTATATTTAATGGGAATGGTGGGATAAACAATGGCGATAAAGCAAACAAATAATCCTAAAGTTGATCTTGTTTATCGGAAGAGAAAAAGTGCGGAGGAAATGAAGCATCAAGTTATTACGTTTGCATTAATGATTTTTTTAACATTAGTTGCATTTGTAGCAGTGGCGTATCCAAAAACTTTTAGTCCGACTTTCTCTGTGCCATTTATTTTACTATTAGCAGTGGTACAAGTAATTTTTCAATTGTATTATTTTATGCATATGAGCCATAAAGGACATGAAGCAGCAAGTTTCTTTCTTTACTCTGGCCTGCTAATAGGGTTAATTACAATTTTAGCTTTTATGACAATTGTGTGGATTTGAAAAGTGAAATATAAGGGAGCTTGTGTTGTCACAGCTCCCTCTTCATATTATGGGATAACCTTACGAAGGTAGGTGTGAAAATGAGTAACTTGTGGATATTTGGTTTTCAGGCTTTATGGAGTCCAATTTTTTTATTATTTATGCTTTCGATTCTTATTGGGTACTTCTTAATTATTGGACCTTATAGAATGCGATTTGAAAATGCGACGAAGGTAAGTAAGAAGCAAATTTTTTATTTTACGACTGGTATTGTTCTTTTGTATTTTGTAAAGGGAGGGCCTATTGATTTAATTGGCCATATTATATTTAGTGCTCATATGTTTGAAATGGCAGTCATGTATATTGCAGTTCCACCGTTACTGTTGCTTGGTATACCAACTTGGTTATATCGTTACATTACTTCTTTTAAGTTCGTTCAAATTATATTAAAGGTATTTGCTAAACCACTTATTGCGTTGTTTGTATTTAACGGCCTGTTTTCTTTTTATCATTTACCAGTTGTTTTTGATACGGTAAAACAAAGTCAAATTGCTCATCCTATTTGTCTCGCTATATTGTTTTTTACAGCAATCATGATGTGGTGGCCGATGTTAAATCCATTACCAGAATATCAAACGTTAAGTGATATAAAGAAACTTGGTTACATGTTTGCTAATGGTATATTATTAACGCCAGCTTGTGCGTTAATAATTTTTGCGACAGCCCCGTTATTTGCAACGTATACGGATCCGGCTGCTTGGATGAAAGCGATGGAACTATGTGTACCAGCGGGCACTTTATCAGATTTAAATATAACGGGACCGGAATTTTTGCACTGGATGCCAGTAGTACAAGACCAGCAAACTGGTGGTATCATAATGAAAATTGTCCAGGAAATAGTGTACGGTACAATTATAGGCTATGTATTCTTTAGATGGGCACGTAGAGAACGTGAAAAGGATAAGGAGCAGTTGCAACAATTGCCGCCGTATTTACAAACTAAGTAAAAAAAGTGTATGGGATTCCATACGCTTTTTTTACTTAGTTTTAGTTTTTTATGAAAGATTGAATTTTCTAATTATTTATGTTAAGTTAGTGTAGGCGTGTACTAAAAGTGGATATAAAATTTACTACTAGCTTTCATGCGTAATAATTCCATATGTGGTGCAAGTTTTTTAGAGAGTTACAAAAATATATTGTTATCTTTAATAAACACGAACTATTTTAAGGGGGAATTTAAATGGGTAGTAGTGGAAGTATGGTAAAGCCGATTAGTGGTTTTTTGACAGCGCTAATTCAATATCCAGTACCAGTAGTAGAGTCACGTGCAGACATTGATAAACAAATTCAACAAATCATAAAAACAATTCATTCGACCAAATCAGGTTACCCTGGATTAGAATTGATAGTATTTCCTGAGTATAGTACACAAGGGCTCAATACAAAAAAATGGACTACAGAAGAATTTTTATGTACAGTGCCTGGGCCAGAAACAGACTTATTTGCTGAGGCATGTAAGGAATCTAAAGTATATGGTGTTTTTTCAATAATGGAAAAAAACCCTGATGGTGGAGAGCCATATAATACAGCAGTTATTATTGATCCACAAGGTGAAATGATTTTGAAGTATCGTAAGCTAAATCCTTGGGTGCCAGTCGAGCCTTGGAAAGCTGGAGATTTAGGCTTACCTGTTTGTGATGGACCTGGAGGAAGTAAATTAGCTGTTTGTATTTGTCATGATGGCATGTTCCCTGAAGTAGCTCGTGAAGCAGCCTATAAAGGTGCAAATGTCTTGATTCGTATTTCTGGGTATAGCACACAAGTTAGTGAACAATGGATGCTAACCAATCGTTCAAATGCATGGCAGAATTTAATGTATACATTGTCGGTAAACTTAGCGGGTTATGATGGTGTATTTTATTACTTTGGTGAAGGACAAGTATGTAATTTTGATGGGACTACTTTAGTACAGGGGCATCGAAATCCTTGGGAGATTGTTACTGCTGAAGTATATCCAGAACTAGCAGATCAGGCTAGATTAGGATGGGGATTAGAAAATAATATATATAATCTAGGTTCAAGAGGATATGTAGCAACTCCTGGTGGGGTGAAAGAAAATCCATATACGTTTGTAAAAGATTTAGCTGAAGGTAAATATAAGGTTCCTTGGGAAGATGAGATTAAAGTAAAAGATGGATCTATTTATGGATATCCAGTAAAAAAAACGATTCATTCTTAGGGGAGGGAAAAAACAAGCGCATCATATTGATGCGCTTGTTTTTGTTAATCAATAATTTGAAGTTCCTTTAACTCTTTTTCGACATTTTGTAGGAGTTGTTCACTTTTTTGAAGTACATTCGTTGGAAAAGTCTCATCATCGCCATATTCAACGCCGTGAGGATAATAATGTTTTCCTAATAAGGGAGGGAGTAGTTTTACTTCAGCGTGTCTACTGCCAATGTCACCTTCAACAGCAACGCCTTGCACTCGCAAATAATAAACATCCTTTAATATTTCAAATTTATAATCGTATGTAACCCGTTCATAATCCCACTGTCCAGCAAGTACGAAGTGGTTGTTTTCCATGATTTCAGTTAAAAGAGTTAATTCAACGACGGCTCCATTAAATTTCGTATTTGTAAATTGCATATAATACCTCCTTTTTTAATGTTACACCATTATTTTTATAATAGTATGAATAATAAGAAAGTGCAATTCATATTGAGAGAAAAGGGATAATCCAGACTTTTTTCACAAAAATATGATATAGTGAAAAGAGTACGGTACACACAAAAAGAAAGAAAAGGATTTGTGTATATCTCAATTTTATGTTTTGTTCAGGAGGTATATCGTTTGAAGAAATTATTGCGTATCGTAATGATTACAATTTTAATTTTAGCTGTTGATTTATACGGGAAATTACTCGTTTCACAATATATATTAACCCCATCTCAATCAAAGCAAGAAAATAAAATTGTGAAAAAGAAAAAGCAAATTAAGGAAGACTCCTCAGACACTGTTTTAAATATGATTGGTGAAGACTCTGAAAATTTATTAGCGAAGTGGGGAGAACCCTCTCGAATAGAGCCATCTGCATACGGATATGAATGGTGGGTATACAATCAGGATTTAACTCAGTATGTTCAATTCGGAGTTTCTGAACGTAAAGTTATAACGGCGTACGCTGCTGGTGAACAAGTTAAGGTTCCACCTTATTATATAAATGAAAAATATGAAGAAGTATATAAAAAAAGTCCGCTTTCGCATGAAATTTCATTAAAAAGAGGGAAAAATAGTTATCAATTTGAACTATCTGATACCGAAGTCATGGAACAACCGTTAATACCTGTAGAAGATGGATGGGCGCAATTGTATTTTGATCAATTTACACATGAGCTTGTGGGTGTTCGTTATATGGATGATGAAACTTTATTACGCCAAAGACCATATCAGCTCGTTTATTCAGGTGAATTAATAGCAGAACAACCATTGACTCCAGAAAAGATAAAACAAGTAGAAAATGGGAATATGCAACAAATTTTTGATTTAACAAATATCATTCGAAGTCGTCATAAATTACCATTATTAACATGGGATCAGGAAACGGCAGATGTTGCTGTTGGTCACAGTAAAGATATGAAAGACAATAATTATTTTTCTCATGACTCACCTACATTAGGTACGCTAGGAGATCGTTTGCAGCGCGGGAAAGTAGGATTTCAACTTGCTGGTGAGAACATAGCGGCGCAACATAGTGATGGAATTGCGGCAGTGCAAGGTTGGTTAAATAGTGAGGGGCATAGAAAGAATTTATTAAATGAACAATTTACAGGATTAGGTGTTGGTGTATACGATAAATTTTATACACAAAACTTTATTCGAAAATAAAGCGAAACTGTAAGCGGTGGGGTGTTACATCACCTAATTAGTTACTTCGTATTCACTGAATTGTAGGTGGGAATCTGACCGTATGCAAATAGCAGAAAAAAAGGTGCATGAATCGTCTAAAAATAGGCGAACCATGCGCCTTTTTTTTCTTACTATATAGTAGATATACATGGAGAGGTGAGGATTATGCCAACAACAAAAGGGCCGTTACATCCATCGGTTCAACAGTTTAAAGAATTTGTAAACCATCACCCTAAAATGGTTCATGAGGTTAGAAATGGTCACAAAACTTGGCAACAATTTTATGAAGAATGGTACTTACTTGGTGAAGAAGATCCAATATGGGCAACTTATAGACCGGATGGAGCGCCTGCGTTTTCTTCGGTAAAAGAAAATAAAAAAGAAAAAGATAATCGAACTGAAGAGGAAAAAACTGCTGATGTGATGGGGCAAATGCTTTCTTTTTTTAAAAAGTTGGACGTGGAACAAATGCAGAACCATTTAGCTAATGTGACGAGTGCTATTGGGAGCGTGCAACAAGTTATTCAGCAATTTCAAGGTAACCGTACGCAGCAAGAACAAAGTACTTCAGAAAATAACCCGTTTTTCTTTCAAAAGGATTAGGGGGAAAGATGATGAGAGCAGAAATTATGGAGTTTATAAAGGCTGATGAGGATTTATCTCGCTATATTAGAGAGCAACCGTACTGGTATAGAAAATTAACACGAAATCCTGAAGAAAAAGAGGCTTTTGAGTTAGCGGCGATGCAACATTTCAAAAAAACAATACCAGATAAAGTGGAAAAATTTCAAAATCAATTGGCTGTTGCTTCGATCATGATTGATATGTTTCAGTATATGAAGCAACAAAATGCAACCTAATTACAAGTGAAAAATATGTCCGTCATGCAGAACTTTTGTTACAATAGAGATTGATTATTTAAAAAGGAGTTGCAGCATGACGGAAATTTGTTTAGTACGACATGGACAAACTGATTGGAATTTTCAAGAAATTATTCAGGGGCGAGAAGATATTCCGCTTAATGAAGTTGGTAAGAAGCAAGCGAGTCAAAGTGCAGCTGCTTTACAAGAAGAAACGTGGGATATCATTATAAGTAGCCCGTTAATTAGAGCGCAAGAAACGGCTAATGAAATCGCAAAGGCGGCTGGATTACAATCGATTTTATTAGATGATCGATTTGTTGAACGGAATTTTGGAGAAGCTTCAGGGAAGCCAGTTGCGACTGTTAGAGAGTTGATTGCTGAGGGTAAAGTAGAAGGTATGGAGCAAGATGAAGAGATTGTAGCTCGTTGCTTTGCTGCTTTAGAAGATGTTGCAACAACTCATTTTGGCAAACGTATTATTATTGTTGCTCACTCACACGCGATAAAAGCAATTTTACATGCCATTGAACCAGATGAAATTACATTTAAGACACCATTAAAAAATGCGTGTATTAGTTATGTGAAACAAAATAGTGGGAAATGGGATGTTCTTAAATATAATATAGCGGAACATATTAATGTATAAGTGTGTACGGATATAGTGTGAAAATAGTTTCATTATATCTTTCTTTTGAGTAAGTCACTTCAATTAGTAGTTCTAATCTAAATGTGGTATGATGGATACTCGGAGGTGTCTCTCATGATTGTAGCGACGCTAGAAAGCGTATTAATATTAGATAAGGCAGAGCAGCTTGCAAAAGCGATTATCTGTTCAGATATAGCAGAAGATTATCGTAAGTATTATAGAGAATTACATGAAGATATAGAACTTCAGACGTTAATTCAGCAATTTACAGCGATGAAAGAACGGTATGAGGAAGTACAGCGCTTTGGAAAATACCATCCTGACTACACTACCGTATCGATGAAAATGAGAGAATTAAAGCGTTCTGTGGACTTACATGATAAGGTTGCAGCTTTTAAAAGAGCAGAAACTGCTTTGCAGAAGTTATTAGATGAAGTTAGTGTAGCAATCGGTTCGGAAGTGTCTTCTTCCATTAAAGTACCAACAGGAAATCCATTCTTTGATGCTGGTGGCTGTGGTGGAGGTTGTGGTACTGGCGGAGGTTGTGGTTGTAAAAAAACGGGGTGATGTACCCCGTTTTTTAGAAGTTGGAAGAAAACGTATACAGAGTTTGTCCTGTAATGTTATAAATTTCTGATTGGTTTTCATAGAATATAAAATATATGTTTTTAAAAGGAGAAGATGGAGAAGATTATGTTCGGGCAACGACAAAGTATGATTGTTTATTTACATTCATTGAAACATGCCAAGATTTTAAGGAAATATGGTAATATACATTACATATCAAAACGATTAAAATATGCTGTAGTATATTGTGACATGGAACAAATTGAGCATATGATGCATAAGTTGAACAAACTTCCTTTTGTGAAAAAGATAGAACAGTCGTATCGCCCGTATTTAAAAACGGAATTTGAAAATTCCCGTCCTGATCGAGCAAAAGAATACGATTATAGCTAATAGAAAAAATCCCCTGCTAAATTTAGCGGGGGATTTTTTAATTGAAATAAAGTGTTATTTCATCGGAGGAATGAAATTGTTCATTCGTAAAATACCAATTAAATGATTAAAAAATAGTTCTTTTTCTGGGAAAGTTGTAGATGGCTTTACAGTAAAAGTAGCCACTTTTTTTCCGAGTTGCTCTGCCGTTTCTTCAAATAAAATGACACGTTTACTTTTTTTATTTTCAAATACAGGAATGCCTTCACGACATATGTATAATGGTTGGAAATCACCAGTAGTAGTTGGTTTTAATATTACAACAAGCGAACACACTTTTTTATCGTTTTTTATCGTTTCAAATTGTAACATATGTGCTATACGTTCTTGATTTGTTTTGGCAATTTCAAGTAATTCATATAAATCAGAGTAGCCTTCTCCGAGTTCTATAAAGCGTTGAATCATATTTTTTCCTCCTCTTTCTTTTACTGTACCATTTCACTTTTTAAATGAAAAGCACACAAAGAAAAAAAACCCTGCATAGCAGGGCCCTTCTTATACTAGCATGTACTAGTAAGAAGGCAAAGGGAGAGGAGAAACCGGAGGAAGAACTTATGGGGAAACGTAAGTCTTCTCCGCGGTTGGCAACAACATCGAAGGTGATGTTGTTATAATTATTTATGTCCAATCTAAATGAAGATATACATAATGAAATTAAATTTTATGTCAGGCTTTTTATTTTTCTTTTTTTTATTTTGTGATAGGATAAAAAAGATAAAGTGGAACTAATATACATATTGGATTCATATTAGTGAATGATGAGATGAATACATAAAAATAATGAGTGGTTATTTGATGCTGAGTTTTCTAATATTTTGGTGAATGTAATTTGTTAACGGTTACCAAAGTGGGAATGGCTTTCTATAATCGCTCGATAGATTGAAATAAAGGTAGTGACAACAGATGAGAGTAGTTTCAGGAAAATGTAAAGGACACCCACTTAAAGCGGTTCCTGGTAATACAACACGTCCAACGACAGATAAAGTAAAAGAATCTATTTTTAATATGATAGGTCCTTATTTTGATGGTGGTATCGCCCTTGATTTATTTGGTGGTAGTGGTGGCCTTGGAATTGAGGCTTTGAGCAGAGGGATCGATAAAGCGATTTTTGTTGATAGGGATAGTAAAGCGATAAAAGTAATTCATCAAAATTTAGAAAGTTGTAGAATACAGGAACAAGCTGAAGTATATCGAAATGATGCGGAACGTGCAGTAAAGGCGCTTATAAAACGTGAAATGTCATTCGATCTTATATTAATAGACCCACCATATAAAGAGCAAAAAATTGTATCTTTAATTAGTGTAATGGATCAACATGGATTGCTACATAGTGATGGATTAATTATGGCAGAGCATGGTAATGATGTAGTTTTACCTGATTCAATAGGAAAGCTTGTAAAAGTACGAGCTGAGAATTATGGGATTACTGCAATATCGATTTATAAGTATGAAGGTGAGGGGACAGAATGACAAGTATAGCTATTTCTTCAGGAAGTTTTGATCCAATTACCCTTGGGCATCTGGATATTATTAAAAGGGGAGCAAAAGTATTTGATGAGGTGTACGTAGTCGTTTTAAACAATTCATCTAAAAAACCATTCTTTTCAGTTGAAGAGCGATTAGAACTAATTCGAGAAGCGACAAAGGATATCCCGAATGTAAAAGTAGATTCGCATAGTGGGCTGTTAGTAGAGTATGCAAAAATGCGTAATGCAAATGCAATATTACGTGGTTTACGAGCAGTTTCTGATTTTGAATATGAGATGCAAATTACTTCTATGAATCGAAAATTAGATGAAAATATTGAAACATTTTTTATTATGACAAACAACCAATATTCATTTTTAAGCTCGAGTATTGTGAAAGAAGTTGCGAGGTATGGAGGGAGTGTAGTAGATCTTGTGCCTCCTATTGTAGAGCGTGCTTTAAAAGAAAAGTTTCAAACCCCGTTAAAGTGAACGGGGTTTTTCTTTATACGTGCGAAAAAATAATAAAATAACATATAAATATAGACAAAATAATGTGAAAATTGGTCCGTAATGTATAAAAGATGTCCAAATTTCATGTAGTATAGAAGGATGCTTGGATAAAAATACAGGAATATCTTTTTGCATAGGTGAGAAAGAACTTACTTTCTCATAAAATGGTGTCCAAAATATAAATGTAAAAATAGGGGCAAGAATACTTTGAATAATTCGTGCGAAAAAATAGGGTTTAAATCGGATGTCTGTTTCAGCTAATATGCTAGCAACTTGTGCCTGAATAGAAAGACCGCTAAATGCTAAAATGAAGCTTGTTACCATAGCTTGTTGTAAGAGGGGTGTTTCATTTATTTGACTAATCATTTGGCTTCCGAGTGTCATTTCGAAAACACCTGATAATATAGGTATACTAAAATCTGTACTTAGTTGGAAGAATGATAAAATATGTTGCATAATAAAAGAAAGAGCTGCTGTAATGTGGAATACAGTAATCATTTTATTTAACACAGAGAATAAAATAATAAATCCGCCAATCATAAGTAATGTTTGAATAGAAGAAACGATAGCATCCCCAAGTAATTTACCGATTGGTCTTTTTTCTTGTAAGCGTGTCTCGTGAAGAATTAAAAAAGGGTTTTGAAAGCGGCGTTTTTTTGTAGTGTGTGTATTATTTTTGTAAGCGGTATTATGGCCGTAAAAACGCATAATTAATCCGACAGCAAAGTTACTTAAATAATGGGCAGCCGCTAATATAATCCCTAATTTTGGATTATTAAAAAAACCGATAGACACAGCACCGAAAATAAAAAGTGGATTAGAAGAATTTGTGAAAGAAACGAGGCGCTCCGCTTCAATCTGAGTTAAAAGGTTGCTTTTTCGTAGTCTAGCGCTTAGTTTGGCGCCTGCAGGGAAACCTGAAGCCATTCCCATTGCCCAAACGAATCCACCTATCCCTGGAACGCGAAAAAGTGGGCGCATGAGTGGTTCTAATATAACGCCAATAAATTTTACAACACCGATACTAATTAGAAGTTCCGCAATGATGAAAAACGGTAGTAGTGAAGGGAATACAACTTCCCACCATATATTTAACCCGCGAATAGAAGCTTGTAAAGCGGCTTGGGGGTGGAGTACAAGAGAAAAGGTTAAAAAAAGCGTTGATATGGTAAGGAAAGCGGTTTTCCATTTTTCATACATGTAAGTAAATCCCCCTTTGTCCCAAAAAACGTTCATTTCAGTATACGTGGATACGTAGTGAATTTAGACCATAAGTATGAAAAAGGAATGAAAAAAATTAAAGGGTGAGAAAAATGAAAGAACCAAAGATTGGTTTAGCACTTGGGTCTGGAGGAGCGAAAGGGTTTGCTCATATTGGTGTAATAAAGGTTTTAAGGGAAGCTGGTATCCCTATTCATATGATTGCAGGAAGTAGTATGGGGGCGCTAATAGGTACGTTTTATGCGGCAAGTAGTAACGTTGAAAGATTGTATAAATTGGCATCTGTTTTCAAGCGGAAGTATTATTTAGATTTCACGGTACCGAAAATGGGATTTATTGCTGGAAAACGTGTCAAAGATATGATTAAAATGTTTACATATAATAAAAATTTAGAAGAGTTAGATATCCCGACGGCTGTTGTGGCTACTGACATATTGAAGGGGGAAAAAGTGGTTTTTACAAGTGGACCAGTTGCAGATGCGGTGAGGGCTAGCATATCTGTTCCTGGAGTGTTTGTACCAGAAAAAATAGATGGACGATTATTAGTGGATGGTGGGGTTATTGATCGCATCCCAGTATCGGTTGTGAAAGAATTAGGGGCCGATATTGTTATCGCTGTTGATGTGTCTCCAATTAAGGTGAATGGCGATGTTACGTCCATTTATGACGTAATCATGCAAAGTATAGAAATTATGCAGCATGAGCTTGTAATGAATCGGCAAATTGCATCGGATTTAATGATGCGACCAGCTGTAGAGCAATTTAGTTCACGTGCTTTTACAAACATTGAAGACATTATTCGAGTTGGAGAAGTAGAAGCGGAAAAACATGTTTCAAATATTTATTTATTAATTGAGCAGTGGAAGGAGAAACATAATGTTTAAGCGTTTTCGGTTTATATATGCAATCTTAATAGGGGTTATATTGGCGATGTTACTTGTTTACGTGCGTTTACCGTATTATGTAACAAAACCAGGAATGGCTGCCAAATTAGAGCCTTACGTTCAAGTTGAGGGTGGAACGAAAGAATCTGGTGATTTTATGCTTGTTACGGTTTCAATGGGACCAGCAAATGTGGTGAATTTAATAGCGGCACAGTTTAATAAATATACACATATTTCAAAAGCGGAAGAAATATTGCAAAAAGGTGAGAGTGATGAAGAATATCAATTTCGCCAAAATTATGCGATGAAAGATTCACAAAATGCAGCAATTTATAATGCATATAAACGTGCAAATCGCTCCGTTTCTTTTGAAAATAAAGGTGTATTAGTTGCTGGTGTGGCAAAAGGAATGCCGTCAGAAGGAAAGCTTAAGCTTGGTGATGTTATTATAGCTGTTGATGGAAAAACATTTGAAAAGACGGAGCAATTTATTGAATATATGACTGGGAAAAAAGAAAGCGATGCTGTAAGTATTGAGTACATGAGAAATGGAAAACAATTGAAAGAAAATTTAAATGTAAAGACGATTCCTAATGGGAATGGACGTGTCGGTATAGGTGTTTCTATCGTTACGGAAAGAGAATTAGTGGTCGATCCGAAAGTGAAAATTAATTCTCATGAAATTGGTGGACCATCCGCAGGTTTAATGTTCACATTAGAAATATATAATCAACTTGTGGAAGAAGACTTAACAAAAGGACATGAAATAGCTGGAACAGGTACAATTAATGAAAAAGGAGAAGTTGGCCCGATTGGTGGTATAAATCAAAAAGTGGTGGCTGCTAGCGATGCTGGGGCTGAGGTGTTCTTTGCGCCAAATGAAAAAGGAGCGGAGAAATCGAACTATAAAAATGCACTTGAGACTGCAAAGGACATTAAAACAAAAATGAAAATTGTACCAGTGGATACGCTGGATGATGCGTTAACATATTTAGAAAAGATGGATAAGGAAAAAACCTCTCTGAAATAGAGAGGTTTTTTTATAGGAATTTTGTAGTTGTTTCATCATAGCGAATAGGATGGTGTGTTATATCCTGTTTTAATAGTTGCGTGCGTAACGGTTCGTGCATGATGGAGAAATATACAGAGTTTGCTTTTTTCTCTATATCTAAAGCAGCATGGTCAAATGTTTTTGTATGAGTAAGGATTGGAAGTTCGATTTTTTTCTTGTTTTTTGAAAGATAAGTTTGTCCTTTTTGTGACATGCCTAGCAGGCGGATATATGGTGCATGTTGTTCTATATTTGCGCTACGTATTTCCTCTTTTGTTGTGTTTGTTAAAATGTGTGTACAAGCTCTTTGTAGTCTAGTCCATGTATAACGTTTTGTTTTTAATGCTTCCATGAATGAATAGAAGGAGGAACTGTTTTGTATTTTTGATAAAATACGATGCTCTAAACCTTCTTCTATTTCATATATATGTCGTAAGTCTCCTGAAGACATTGTCATGAGTTTATATTTAAAAAATGAAAAGTATTGTTCCCAATTATGTAATATCCCGTAGTTTTGTTTGTAATTTGCTAAAAGCGAAGTGGTTGCCTGTGGGAGAAAAGGTTCAATTGTTGTAAATGATCCTTCTTCGCTAAAGAGTTGTTTCCGAATGCTTGTCGCGCTTGCAATATGTTGGTCATTAAATGTTTCATCATGATAATGAGAGGCGAATCTTTTTATAGTTTGAGCTTGTATAGAGCTATTTTGTGACAGAATTGCTTTAATGTATTGGAAGCCTAAAATATTATTTGGTTGTGACATATCTATGTTTTTTTCGGATGTTAAAATGTGTGAAAAAGCATCCGATGTTGCTTTTGCATAACTATTTCCAGCGTCCATGAATTGTTTTACAAGGCAGTTAAAAGTCTCTTCTTCGTTTTTTTGTACGGAGATGGTATTATAAAAATTTTCGATTTGTCCATCCTCACTACCGAAACAAATTTCAGAAACATGTAGGGCATTTAAAATGGAAATAGCACCATTTGCGAAGGTTTCAGCCTTTTGTGTTGCAAAGACGTATGGAAGCTCTACAACAAGGTCTACGCCGTTTGCTAAGGCCATTTTAGTGCGATACCATTTGGAAATGAGTGCGGGCTCACCACGCTGTAAAAAAGGACCACTCATAACGGCAATTATTATATCGGATTGTGTTAACTTTTTTGTCTCTTGCACATGATAAAGGTGACCGTTATGAAAAGGGTTATATTCAACAACAATACCACCAGCTTTTATGGTAATCTCTCCTTTCGATGTAGCATCTTTTTGAAAAACGTGATACTCTATATATTATTTACTATGATGACTTCATTATAGTGTAAAGAAAAAACATTGACAAATATAAAATGGCTAGCTATAATTTTGTTTGTTGCCTTGAGGTGATATGATATGAAATGGTCCATCCATCAATTGAATAAATTGAGAAATAAAGGATTGACATTGGATGAGATGGTAGATGTAAGTGAGCTAAAAGAGGTCGAGAAAGATATTCGTGAAATTAATCCTGTTCATGTAACGGGAAGAGTTGATTTTGGCTCCGGTAAGTTTACGTTTCATCTACATATAACTGGAAGCATGGTTTTACCATGTTCTCGCTCTTTAGTAGATGTGACATTACCATTTGACATTAAAACAACTGAGGTGTTCCAAACTTCACAAGAAGAATTTGAAACTGAAGCTGAAATTCATTGTTTAGAAGGAGAAGTACTTGACTTACTGCCCGTAATCAAGGAAAATATACTTTTGGAGATTCCAATGCAAATTTTCAGTGATGATGTTTCTGGTGGAGCACCGACGCAAGGTCAAGACTGGCAAGTGATTTCGGAAGAAGACAAAGAAAAGACTGTCGATCCAAGATTGGCAGGACTTGCAAAGTTTTTTGACAAATAATCGGAAGACTGGTTCAGGCCTTCATATGAAAATAACTATTTCTTTTAAGGAGGTGGGAAGAATGGCTGTACCTTTTAGAAGAACTTCTAAAACAGTAAAAAGAAAGCGTCGTACGCATTTCAAATTATCAGTACCTGGTATGGTAGAGTGCCCAAGCTGTGGTGAAGCGAAATTAGCTCACCGTGTATGTAAAGCATGCGGTACTTACAAAGGTAAAGAAGTAATCAGCAAGTAATTGCGGGAAAATAAACGCAGAAGATATCTTCTGCGTTTATTTTTTTTGTCTTAATCTTTAGTTGTTGTATTCTATCTTTTCTAGTAACTGCATATGCTTAATAAAAAATGCATAGGGAGGACTAGAGAAATGGCGACAACAAGACAAGATGCTTGGACTGATGATGAAGATTTGCTTCTGGCAGAAGTAGTACTCCGGCATATTCGAGAAGGTGGAACACAACTTTCTGCCTTTAAGGAAGTGGGGAAAAATTTATCTCGTACACCAGCAGCATGTGGATTTAGATGGAATTCTTACGTAAGAAAGCAATATAAAGAACGTATTGAGGAAGCGAAGCAACTTCGTAAAGTAGAAAATTATGAAGTGAAAGAGACAAAAGTGTTAGAACCTACGTCAATTACGTTGAATGATGTTATTGATTTCTTGCAAAATTATAAAGATGAAAACTCTTTAACGGTGTTGCAACAACAAGTTGAATCATTACAAACAGAAAGAGAGCGTCTTCTGGAGCGATTATCAGTATATGAGGAAGAGTATAGAACATTGCTTGATTATATCGATCAAAAAAGAAGTGTAATGGTAGCGGAAAGAAACAATGCTCGCTCGACTGAGAAGTTAGAGAAGCTTAAGAAATAAAAAAACAGCTGTTATACAGCTGTTTTTTTTATTTCTTAAGCCGATTCTTCATTTGTAACCGCATTCAAATTTGTTTCTGGATGCCAAATATAAAAATCTCCATCAGTTACTGATACGGGGCTGAAATTTAATTTATCCCAAAAACCAGCTGAATGAATACGCGCTATCGTTTTAATAGGAAATTGGAGTTGTTTCGCATGATTTACAAGCATTTGTCCGAATCCTTGTTTTTGAAAAGTTGGTAATACTTCAAGTTTATAAAGTTCTAGGTAAGGACCTGTAATTTCGAATGGTTCTCCGCCGTTTCTTTTCATATATAGACTCATACGTGCGATTAGTGATCCGCCATAATAAATACCGTAAAATGGAGATTCACTGTCGTTTTCAATAATGTTTGCTTGCAATTCTTCCAGCATAGATAGTTCCTGGGCTCCGCACCCTTTAAATTTTTTGAATTCATCTAACGTTTTATAATTGATGAGCAAGCGCTCAACTTTTGGGAATCCCATTACATCACATCCTTTTCTTATCTCGTTGAATGCAGAAAAGTAAAAATATTTATAATAATAGTATAACTCATTTTTTTATTTTTATGAAGAAGATAGTATATTTCTTTTATTATTTTTTTGAGGATTTGCTAAACTAAGAGTATAAGCGTATTAATAGGCAGTATATACATAGTGAAAAGTGAGAGTGTATTTGTTTGGCAGAGGACAACGAAATTATAGGGTGTGCTTATGTACTTTAAAAAGATATAAAAAAGGGGGGGAGGCAAGGGCGCTTAATGTGAATCCCTTGTGTGAAAATGAAAATTGGAATTGTCGGACCAGGTGCTATTGGTCTATTGTATACATTTTATTTACAAAAAAGTAACCAAGATGTTACGTTGTTTACAAGAACAGCTAAGCAAGCTGAAGAGTTAAATGAAACAGGTGTAACTTGTATTAGAGATGGAAGATGTGAAACAGTATATCCAGCTGTTTTACCGATAGAAAGTATGGTAGCGCAAAATTTAGATTATATATTTATTGCTGTGAAGCAATATCATATAGATGACATACTACCGTTTGTGGAAGGTGCATCATCATTAATCTTTTTGCAAAACGGAATGTCGCATCTTCCAAAGATGCTGCAAATAGGGAGTGAAAATATAGCTGTTGGTATTGTAGAACATGGTGCGAAAAAAGAGGGAGGGCACATCGTTCATCATACTGGAGTAGGTGTAACGAGATTTGGAGTGGTTTGTGGCCAATCTATACATTTTAAAAAAATATTTCATTCTTTTCCGGTTGCTTATTTTCCAGTTCAAATAGAAACAGATTGGGAAGAGATTATGCGCAAAAAATTAGTAGTAAATGTATGTATCAATCCGTTGACAGCGTTATTGGGAGTTAAGAATGGTGAATTAATCACGAATCGTTTTTTTTATCAAATGATGGAGCAAGTGTTTCAGGAGGTCGCATTTCTTATTAGAGGAGAAAAAGAAATGGTATGGCAAATGGTACGAAATGTGTGTGAAGGAACGTCTCGTAATACATCCTCTATGTTAGCGGATGTAAGAGCGAATAGACAGACGGAAATTAATGCGATTGTTGGGTATGTATTAGAAGAGGCTAAGAAACAGCAACGACCAGTTCCGATACTTCAATTTTTGTTCGATGCAATAAAGGGGTTAGAAACAAGAGTATAAGTGTTATTCTTTGCTTTTAAGTGAAACATTGACTACAATGTGGATTGGTGAGAGAACTGGATACGAAAGGAAGAATTATATGGAGATAAAAGAAATCTCTGTTCCGCAACAAGGTGTTGTAGCGGACTATATGAACGGTAAAAAAGAGATACAGTCATGTTTTGATTATATGTTAACAGAAGATGCTTTTAAACAACGTTTACATGATTTGCGTGAAAGGGAGTTTTTCCGCCAAGATTTAGTAGCGCATTTATTAGAATATAATACAAAATTACAAGCGGGAGAATCTACACTTCAAAATGTAAAAGCGCTTGGAGATGAAAATACATATGTTGTTATAGCTGGACAACAAGCGGGGTTATTAACTGGACCGCTTTATACAATTCATAAAGTTATTTCAATTTTACAGCTTGCAAAGGAAAAGGAAGAAAGTTTAGGAGTTAAAGTTGTCCCTGTCTTCTGGATTGCGGGTGAAGATCATGATATGGATGAGATTAACCATACTTTTGTAGCGAAAAATAAAAAGATGAAAAAAACTATTTTTTATGATCGTAATCCGAAAAAGGCGAGTGCTTCTGAGTCTGAACTTTCTGTTGAAGATTGTAGAAGTTGGATTGAAGAGATTTTTAAAACATACCCAGAAACAAATTTTACAAAGGATGTATTAAAATTTGTTGATGATGCTTTGAAAAAATCGAATACGTATGTAGATTTCTTTGCTCATCTTATTACGAAAATCTTTGCTAATTCTGGTTTAATCCTTGTTGATTCACATCATCCTGAATTAAGAAAGTTAGAAATTCCATTTTTTAAGCGAATTATAAGTAAGTATAAAGAGGTGCAAGAGGGGCTTCGTAATCAGCAGGAAGTAATTAAAGAACTAGGATACAAACCGATTATTGAAACGAAGTCTCATGCAGTGCATATATTCATGGAAATAGATAATGAACGAGTATTGCTTGAAGAGCATCAAGGTAAGTTTGTTGGAAAGGATGGGGCGCATTCCTTTTCATATGAAGAGTTGATTGAAGAAATGGAGAGAAATCCGGCACGTTTTAGTAATAATGTTGTAACGCGTCCTCTTATGCAAGAGTATGTATTTCCTACGCTCGCATTTATTGGAGGTCCAGGGGAATTAGCTTATTGGAGTGAATTACAACAAGTATTCCATACTGTCGGTTTTCAAATGCCACCTGTCGTTCCTCGTCTTACAATTACTTATGTGGAGAGAGATATAGCGACAGATTTATTCGATCTGCAATTGAGAGAAAGTGATCCGTTTTTAAATGATGTCGATAAACTGCGTGAAAACTGGTTGTCTAATCGAGTAGAGGAACCGATTGATGATCATTTTGAAAAGGCGAAAAAAGAAATTGCCGATATTCATATATCTTTACAGCAATTTGTAAAGAAAATAGAGCCAGGATTAGGTGCGTTTGCAGGGAAAAACGAATTGAAAATTAATGAACAAATTGAACTGCTGGAAAGAATGTTGAAAAGAAATGTTGAGAAAAAGTATGAGGTTGAGCTAAATAAATTCCGCCGTATACAATTCGCACTTCGTCCATTAGGTGCGCCGCAAGAACGTGTGTGGAATGTATGTTATTATTTAAATCAGTTTGGTTTGGATTTCGTTGATCGTGTAATGGAAAACCCTTTTTCTTGGGACGGAAAACATCATGTTATAAAACTATAAAATCTTGCTCTTTGGAGCAGGATTTTATTTTTATTCCGTTGAATTTACTGTGAAGTGATTTTTTTCTGAATTATCAATCAAAAAAGTGTTGGATATGGTAATTGTGTTGGATACTTAAATATATGACAAAATAGCACAAAATGTAAACGTATTATTCGCTTTTTCGACAGTTTTTTATTTAAATTCCCGCAAAAGATGATAAAATTTAGTATATAATAAAAGAAAATAGCGATTTGTATAGTATGTTGCCTTTGTTGGTAAGTTAAATGAGTCGTTCTTTCGTATTATTTCATTCTCTAAGCGTGAAATATGTGCTTAGAGGAAGGGATACATTCAACATAATTAATTGGAAAAAGAGTAGGTGCAACAATGTTTAAACACGTAACAGTGCTTTTAAAGGAAACAGTAGACGGCTTAGATATAAAGCCAGATGGTACATATGTAGATTGTACACTGGGGGGAGGAGGACATAGTTCTTATTTATTATCCCAATTAACTGAAGGTGGAAAATTAATAGCGTTTGATCAAGATGAGATAGCGATTCAAAACGCGAAAGAAAAGTTCTCTTCATACGGTGAACAGTTTATAACAGTAAAGAGTAACTTCCGTTATTTAGCTGAAAAACTGCAAGAAATAGGTATAACAGAAGTAGACGGTATTTTATTTGATTTAGGTGTTTCATCCCCACAATTAGATACACCAGAGCGAGGCTTTAGTTATCATCATGATGCACCGTTAGATATGCGGATGGATCAAGATGCCCCATTAACGGCATATGATGTTGTAAATAGCTGGTCATATGAACAACTTGTAAGGATTTTCTTCCAATACGGTGAAGAGAAATTTTCAAAACAAATTGCAAGAAAAATTGAAGCTTATCGTGAGAATAAAGCTATTGAAACGACAGGAGAATTAGTAGAGCTAATTAAAGAAGGTATTCCGGCTCCTGCTCGTAGAACTGGTGGGCATCCTGCTAAGCGGGTGTTTCAGGCAATTCGTATAGCTGTAAATGATGAATTAAAAGTATTTGAAGAAGCATTGGAATCTGCTATTGAGATGGTTAAGCCAGGTGGAAGGGTTAGTGTTATAACATTCCATTCATTGGAAGATCGTATTTGTAAAACAACGTTTAAGCGAAATAGTACAACGCCACAATTGCCACCAGGATTACCGATTATTCCTGATGAATTTAAGCCGAAATTAAAGCTTATTACAAGAAAACCGATTTTACCTTCTGATATAGAGCTAGAAGAAAATAATCGTGCGCGTTCTGCGAAGTTGAGAATCGCTGAAAAACGATAAAAGGGAGAGAGAGGTATGACTAATTTAGCTGTAAAGTACAAACAACAAGCGCAAGAAGAGGTGCAAATTCAAACGCCCCCACAGCAGATGGCTAAGCCGAAGGTTAAAGCGAAAATTACAAGAATCGAAAAACTGTTGTATGTAGCGTTTATTGGCTTTTTATTGTATGCCTGTGTCGCGTTTATTGGAAATAAAGCAGGCCTTTATCAAGTTAATGTAGAAGCAGCGACGATAGAAGAAAAAATTGTACAGCAGCAAAAAGAAAATCAAGAATTACAAGCTGAAGTAGAGAAGTTAAGTCGCTATGAACGAATCGCTGAAGTTGCAAAAAAACATGGGCTAGAAATTAATGCGAATAATGTGAAAGGCCTCAAATAAGGCAATAGGTGTGAAGGAACGATGAAGAAGAATATGACTAAATTTCATACCAATAAGGGAGCAGGTTATTTTATGATATTTTTCCTCCTGCTCTTTTTGCTGTTATTAGCCCGATTTTTTTACATACAATCAACAGGAACAGTTCATAATCAGGATTTAGATGCACTTGCTAAACAAAAGCATAGTAAAAAAGGAGTTCTTGAAGCGAACCGAGGAACCATTTATGATCAAAACGGTCATGTGTTAGCACAAGACGCAAACTCTTATAAAATAGTAGCTGCGCTAAAAGGTGCTAACTCTGTTGAGAATAAAGAAGATACTGCAAAGAAAATTGCAGGAGTACTTGGAAAAGGCGAAGAGGATATTTTAGCTTCTTTAAATAAGGAAGGTAGAAGTCAAGTCGAATTTGGAACGTTAGGCAAGGATTTGACGAAAGAAAAGAAGGAACAAATAGAAGCGTTGAAATTGCCGGGAATATCTTTTATTACAGAAAATGCAAGGGTGTATCCAAACGGTGATTTTGCATCTTACGTTATAGGTCATGCAAAACCAAATGAGAATGGAACCTCGGTAGGTCAATTTGGCATAGAAAAAAGCTTGGATAAATACTTAAGTGCTTCTAATGGAGAAGTAGCGTATACAGGTGATCGTAAAGGTGTATCCCTTGATGGTGGAAAAGTTAATGTAAAGGCACCTAAAAATGGAGATAACGCTTATTTAACAATTGATCAACGTGTCCAAAGTTATTTAGAAGACGCGATGAAAGCAGCAAGTAAGCAATATGAGCCAGAAAGTTTAATAGGGATTGTTGCAGATCCGAAAACCGGAAAAATATTAGCGATGTCTACTAAACCTAGTTATGACCCTAATGATCGTCAAATTAAATATTTCTTCAATGACGCAATTGCCAATGCATTTGAACCTGGATCAACAATGAAAATTTTCACGTTAGCGGCAGCTATTAATGAAGGTGTGTACAAAGGGCAAGATTATTATCAGTCCGGGACATATCAAGTCGGAAATAGGAAAATAAAAGATCATAACGGTGGTGCTGGTTGGGGCTCTATCACGTTTGATGAAGGGGTAGAGCGTTCTTCAAACGTAGCGTTTGCAATTTTAGGAGATCAAAAACTTGGTCCAGAACGTTTCCGAAAATATATTCATAGTTTTGGATTAGATGAAAAAACGAACATTGATTTATCAGGTGAAGGATCGAATACAATTTTATTTGATCAGCAAATACAACAAGTGACAACAGCTTTTGGACAAGGTTCCACTGTAACACCAATTCAGCTTGTACAAGCTGCAACGGCCATTGCAAATGATGGGAAAATGATGAAACCTTATGCAATTGATAAAATTGTAGATCCAATAACAGACAAAGTAAAATTAGAACATAAGCCAGAAGAAGTAGGAAAACCTGTTACAAAGGAAACAGCAGCGCAAGTAAGACAGTTATTAGAACGTGTTGTTACATCTCCGAAAGGTACAGGGACAGCTTATAAAATTGATGGATATTCAGTTGGTGGTAAAACAGGGACAGCGCAAATTCCGGATGGAAAAGGCGGCTATATGACAGGAAGACAGAATTATATATTCTCATTCTTAGGTATGGCACCAATGGACGACCCACAACTTGTTGTGTATGTAGCTGTTAAACAGCCGAAATTAAAAGATGATGAGAACGGTGCACAGCCTTTAGCTGATATTTTTAAATATGTAACAAAAAATAGTTTAGAGTATTTAAAGATTAAGCCAAATGAAGTGAAAGATCCGAAAAAACATCTGAAAGAACAACAAACTACTGTTCCAGATGTAACTGGTAAAACGATGGCTGAAGCGGGGAAAGCAATTGATAAAGCAAAACTTCGTCCAATCGTACTAGGTGAAGGGAAAGTACAGCAACAAGTACCAAAAGCAACTGAACAAACATTGAAAGGCGACCGAGTCTTCTTGGTAGGAGATAAGCCTACAATGCCAAATATACAAGGATGGGCACTGCGTGATGTTATGAATTTAGCGAAGACATTACAGCTTAACTTGAAGCCTTCTGGTACAGGATACGTAACAGAGCAAAGTGTGGCGGAAGGAACATTATTACAACCTGGTACAGAATTAGGTGTCACACTCGTACCGCCACTCGAACCACAACAAGAAGCAGAAAAGCCGTAATGGTAAAAGAGAAGAAGTTCTAATTAAATAAGTACAAGCATATATTGGAACAAGCTAGGCGTAAGGGAGGCTTGTTCCGATATGCGTGTATCAAATGTAACAGTTAGAAAACGACTTATTTTTATACTTATATCAGGTATACTTATTTTCACTATTATCGATATTCGTCTTGGATATGTGCAATTTTTTCTTGGGAATATGTTAACGGATCGTGCGAAAGATTCATGGAGTCGTAATATTACTTTTGAACCCGAACGTGGGAAAATTTTAGACCGAAATGGTGTGGAACTTGCCACGAATAAAAGTGCTCCAACTGTCTTTGTTGTACCGAGGCAAATTGAAAAACCAGCAGAGACTGCAGAGAAGTTAGCTGCAGTATTAGGTGTGGAAAAAGATGAGATTTATAAAAGAATTACAAAAAAAGAATCGATTGTAAGGTTAGATAAAGGCGGAAGGAAAATATCACATGACAAAGCGAAAGAAGTACGAGGATTAAGTTTGAAGGGCGTGTATATCGCAGAGGATTCTATCCGGTACTATCCATTTGGAAACTTTTTATCACATGTATTAGGTTTTGCAGGTAGCGATAACCAAGGTCTTATGGGGCTAGAAAAATATTATGATAAAGAGCTAAATGGGGACAAAGGTCATGTTCGTTTTTTTGCAGATGCGAAAGGACAAAGGATGCCTAATGTTGGTGATGATTTCAAAAAGCCAGAAGCCGGTTTGAATTTAGGATTAACAATCGATGCGCGTATTACAAGGATTATGGAAAGAGAAATGAATATTGCGGAGTCAACTTATAATCCAGACGGTATGATTGCAATTGCAATGAATCCTAAAAATGGTGAAATTTTAGGTATGTCTAGTCGGCCGAGTTTTGATCCAGCGGATTTTCAAAGTGTCTCTCCAGAAGTGTATAACAGAAATCTACCTGTGTGGAGTACGTATGAGCCTGGTTCAACATTTAAGATCATTACACTAGCTGCAGCATTGAATGAAAATTTAGTAGACTTAGAGAAGGATACGTTTTATGATGATGGAGCAGCTGAAGTCGGTGGAGCTAGATTGAAATGCTGGAAAGCAGGAGGTCATGGCAGTCAAACGTTTTTAGAAGTCGTTCAAAACTCATGTAACCCGGGATTTATTGAACTTGGTGATCGCCTTGGTAAAGACCGATTATTTAAATACATTCGTAATTTTGGTTTTGGGCAGAAAACTGGGATTGACTTGCAAGGTGAAGGCAGTGGGATTTTATTTAATTTAGATAAAGTTGGTCCAGTAGAGCAAGCGACAACTTCATTCGGCCAAGGGGTTTCTGTTACACCAATTCAACAAGTAGCAGCTGTAGCGGCGGCTGTAAATGGTGGAACATTGTATCAGCCGTATATAGCTAAGGAGTTTATTGATCCGAAAAATAATCAAGTTGTTAGTAAAAAGACACCTGTTGAGAAAAGAAAAGTTATTTCCAAGGAAACTTCAGAAAAAGTTCGTTATGCATTAGAGAATGTTGTAGCGAAAGGTTCTGGTAAAGGTGCTTATATTGATGGATATCGTGTAGGTGGAAAAACGGGTACTGCTCAAAAGGTGAAAGATGGTAAATATTTAGAGAATAATTATATTGTATCTTTTATCGGATTTGCTCCAGCGGATGATCCAGAGATTGTTGTGTATGTTGCTGTTGATAATCCAAAAGGGGTTACACAGTTTGGTGGAGTGGTAGCAGCTCCAATTGTCGGGAATATCCTTCGAGATGCGCTTCCTGTTATGGGAGTGAAACCGAGAAAAGAACAAGTTGAAAAAGAATATAAATGGGGCGATACACCAACTGTGGAAGTTCCGAATTTAATTGGAATGAAAAAGAAAGATTTACAAACACAACTCGTCGATTTGCAGCTTGATATAAGTGGAGATGGAGAGAAAGTAATTAAGCAATCACCAGAAGCGGGAGCTAAAGTAAAAGAAGGCTCAAAAATTAGAATTTACTTCGGGAATTAAAGGTAACATAGTACGTTTTATGGTACAATTGGTGGAAGTGAGTTCTTTATAGAACAGTTACTTAACTTGAGACAATAAGTGTCTCAGTCATAAATAGGCCAGTAGCACTTACCTCCTTATATAGGAGGTAATGTGTTGCTTACTGAAAAAAAGATAAATAAACAATGTAGAGAGGGTTTAGTGAAATGAAGTTGCATACACTTTTATCATGTTTGCATGATTTTCCAGTTGTTCCAAAAGAAAATCCAGAAATCACATCTATAGAAGCTGATTCACGTAAAGTGAAAGAAGGAAGCTTATTTGTATGTATGAAAGGATATACGGTTGATAGCCATGATTTTGCTAAGCAAGCAGCGGCACAAGGAGCGGCTGCTATTGTTGCGGAAAGACCAATTGATGTTGACGTTCCAGTTGTACTTGTGAAAAATACTTTTCGTTCGTTAGCGGTTTTAGCTGATTATTTTTATGGTCAACCGACACACAAGTTACATTTAATTGGAATTACAGGTACAAATGGAAAGACAACAACATCGCATATTATGGATGAGATTATGCGAGCACATGGTCATAAAACAGGGCTAATTGGAACGATTAATATGAAAATCGGTGATGAAACATTTGAGGTGAAAAATACAACACCAGATGCACTAACACTTCAACAGACGTTTTCAAAAATGGTTGAACAAGGTGTGGACAGCACGGTAATGGAAGTTTCGTCACATGCGTTAGATCTTGGTCGTGTACACGGATGTGATTACGATGTAGCGGTGTTTACGAACTTAACACAAGATCATTTAGACTATCATAAAACGATGGAAGAATATAAACATGCAAAAGGGTTACTATTTGCACAGCTTGGCAATAGTTATAATCATAATCGTGAAAAGTACGCTGTGCTGAATAGCGATGATAATGTAACAGAAGAGTATATGAGAAGTACTGCAGCAACTGTTGTAACATATGGTATTGATACAACAAGTGACATTATGGCAAAAAATATCGTTATGACGAGTGGTGGAACTACATTTACCCTTGTCACACCGTATGAAAGTGTAAATGTTACGATGAAATTAATAGGTAAATTTAATGTATATAACGTACTTGCAGCAACAGCAGCAGGGCTTGTTTCGGGTGTGAAATTAGAAACAATCATTGCTGTTATAAAGGAACTAGCTGGGGTTCCAGGGCGTTTTGAAGTTGTTGATGGAGGACAAAATTATACAGTTATTGTTGATTACGCACATACGCCGGATAGTTTAGAAAATGTATTAAAAACTGCAAAACAATTTGCAAAAGGTGATGTGTATTGTATCGTTGGTTGTGGTGGCGATAGGGACCGAACGAAGAGACCGATAATGGCAAGTGTTGCAACAAAATATGCAACTCATGCAATTTACACATCAGATAATCCAAGAAGTGAAGATCCAGCGGCTATTTTAGATGATATGGTACATGGTGCAAGTGGAAATAATTATGAAGTGATTATTGATAGAAAAGAAGCGATACACCATGCAATCACTAAAGTGAAAGCAGATGATATCATTATTATTGCTGGTAAGGGTCATGAAACGTATCAAATTATTGGTAAAGAAGTTCATCATTTTGATGATCGAGAAGTTGCGAAAGAAGCAATTACAGGGCGTTTAAACAACGAAGAGTAACAACGTGAGAGGAGGACTACATGTGCTTGAGCAAGGTTTATTAGTAACGGCTGGGGTAGCATTCTTAATTTCTGTTGCCCTTTCGCCATTGTTTATTCCATTTTTAAGAAAATTAAAGTTCGGACAGAGTATTCGTGATGAGGGACCAAAGTCACATCAAAAAAAATCAGGGACACCGACAATGGGTGGTATCGTCATATACGTATCTATGATGGTAACTTCACTTATTATGGCGATTAAGTTTAATTATTTAGGTGCAGAGGTTTCGTTATTACTATTAGTGACGTTTGGTTACGGATTAATCGGATTTTTAGATGACTACATAAAGGTAGTTAAGAAGAGAAATCTTGGTTTAACATCAAAACAAAAATTAGTAGGGCAGCTTGTTATTGCTATTGCATTCTTTTTAATTGGAAAAGGGCAAGCGTTCCACACATACATCATGATTCCGGGAACGGATGTTAAGTTTGAATTAGGTTGGGCGTATTTTGTACTTGTACTATTTATGCTTATTGGTGGATCAAATGCAGTTAACTTAACTGACGGTTTAGATGGTTTATTATCAGGAACAGCTGCTATTGCATTTGGAGCATTTAGTATTATTGCTGTGGCACAAGAGCAATTTGGAGTAGCGATATTCTGTATGGCAGTGGTAGGAGCTGTACTTGGATTTTTAGTATTCAATGCGAATCCAGCAAAAGTGTTTATGGGAGATACAGGTTCATTAGCTTTAGGTGGAGCCATTGCAGCTGTAGCGATTTTATTAAAACAAGAATTGCTACTTGTAATTATTGGCGGAGTATTCGTCATGGAAACTTTATCGGTTATTATTCAGGTCATTTCATTTAAAACAACAGGAAAACGTGTCTTTAAAATGAGTCCATTACACCATCATTATGAATTATGTGGTTGGTCAGAGTGGCGTGTTGTTGTGACGTTTTGGTCTGCAGGATTTTTATTAGCTGTGTTAGGAATTTATATCGGGGTGTGGATGTAATTGAAAACTGTAACTGAATTTCAAAATAAGAATATTCTTGTATTAGGCATTGCAAAAAGTGGTTATGCAGCAGCTACATTGTTACAAAAGTTAGGGGCGAATGTCATTGTAAATGACGGAAAGCCTTTAGCAGACAATGTACTTGCTGCAGAATTACAAGCAAAAGGAATGGACGTTGTATGCGGTGGCCATCCTTTAGAATTATTAGAGAGAAATATTTCTCTTGTCGTTAAAAATCCAGGAATCCCGTATTCTAATCCAATATTAGTTGCTGCGAAAGAAAAGCAAATTCCAATTGTTACGGAAGTTGAATTAGCATATCGTATTTCAAAAGCGCCATTTGTTGGAATTACAGGATCTAATGGTAAAACGACGACAACAATGCTGACATTTGAAATGTTAAAAGAAGGACAAAAGCATCCTGTTATTGCAGGGAATATAGGAACTGTAGCTTGTGAAGTAGCACAGGATGCAAAAGAAAATGAAGTTGTAGTTACAGAACTTTCATCGTTCCAATTGATGGGAGTAGAATCGTTCCAACCTAAAATTGCAGCGTTCTTAAACTTATTTGAAGCCCACTTAGATTATCATGGGACGAAGAAGGAATATGGTTTAGCAAAAGCAAATGTTTTTAAAAACCAAACAGAAAACGATTATAGTGTAATAAACGCGGATGATGCAGATGTAATGGCTTTATCTGCGGATACTAAAGGTCAAAAAATCTTGTTTTCGACAACGAAAGAAATTGAAGATGGCGCGTGTATAAAAGATAACGCTCTTTATTTCAAAGGTGAAAAAGTTGTTGAAGTAAGCGATATCGTTTTACCTGGTCAACATAATCTAGAAAATATTTTAGCTGCGATGAGTATTGCGAAATTATTAGGTACTTCTAATGAAGCAATTACGGTCGTGTTAAAACGTTTTACGGGTGTAAAACATCGTTTAGAATATGTAACAACGATTAACAACCGTAAGTTTTATAATGACTCAAAAGCAACGAATATGTTAGCGACTGAGAAAGCACTATCTGCGTTTACACAACCGATTGTGTTACTAGCAGGTGGGCTTGACCGCGGAAATGAATTCGATGATTTAATTCCGTATTTCAAAAATGTAAAAGCGATTGTAACATTTGGACAAACAGCTCCCAAACTAGTAAGAGCGGCAGAAAAAGCGGGATTAGATATAATTGAAAGTGTCGATACTTTAGATGAAGCAGTGGTGAAAGCTTATGCTCATTCTAAAGAAGGTGATGTTGTTCTTCTTTCTCCAGCGTGTGCAAGCTGGGATCAATTTAAAACATTTGAAGAAAGAGGAGACATTTTTATACAAGCTGTGCATAAACTTATATAAAGTAAATCAAAACATCAGTAGGCTAACACCTACTGATGTTTTGTTACATAGGGCAAAAGGTTCTGCCTAAAGAGGTGGTGTTTGTGGGTAATGAAGAAAACGCCTGATTTTATGCTCATCATCGTAACACTTTCATTGTTGACAATCGGAATGATTATGGTTTATAGTGCGAGTGCAGTTTGGGCCTCTTATAAAATGGGGGACTCATTCTTTTTTGCAAAAAGACAATTACTGTTTGCGGGTCTTGGTGTAGTAGCTATGTTTTTTATTATGAAAATTGATTATTGGGTGTGGCGTACGTATTCAAAAGTAATTTTGCTAGTTTGCTTCATTCTTCTTATTCTCGTTCTTATTCCTGGAGTAGGTCTTGTTCGAGGAGGAGCACGAAGTTGGATTGGGATCGGAGCATTTTCGATTCAACCGTCAGAATTTATGAAGTTTGCGATGATTATTTTCTTGGCAAAGTTTTTAGCGGAACGGCAAAAATTGATTACATCTTTTAAACGTGGTTTATTACCGGCTCTTAGTTTTGTGTTTCTTGCTTTTGGGATGATTATGTTACAGCCAGACCTTGGGACAGGAACGGTAATGGTTGGGACATGTATCATTATGATATTTATTTCGGGAGCGAGGGTCTTTCACTTTGCAATGTTTGGTTTGATTGGTGTAGCAGGATTTGTAGGGTTAATTGCATCAGCACCGTATCGAATGAAACGCATTACATCATATTTAGATCCGTGGTCAGATCCGCTTGGAAGTGGATTTCAAATTATCCAATCATTACTCGCAATTGGACCTGGTGGATTATTTGGGCTTGGACTTGGACAAAGTAGACAAAAATTTCTTTATTTACCTGAACCACAAACTGACTTTATATTTGCGATCTTATCCGAGGAATTAGGTTTTATTGGTGGTTCATTTGTGTTATTATTATTTAGTCTATTATTATGGCGCGGGATTCGTATCGCATTAGGAGCGCCAGATTTATATGGTACGTTTTTAGCAGTAGGTATTGTGGCGATGATTGCGATTCAAGTAATGATTAATGTTGGTGTTGTAACAGGACTGATGCCTGTTACGGGTATTACCTTGCCGTTTTTAAGTTATGGTGGATCAAGTTTGACATTAATGTTAATGGCAGTAGGTGTATTATTAAATATAAGTCGCCATTCTCGCTACTAAACCCTGTTTATAAGACAGGGTTTTTCGTATGTGTGTAAAAATGCAATATGTATATAGAAATAAATATAATGGAAATAAGAAAAGAGAAGCGGAGGAGTTAGTAGTGCGTGTATTAGTGAGTGGTGGGGGTACTGGTGGTCATATTTATCCAGCTCTTGCTTTAATTAGAGAAATAAAAAAGTTAAATCCAGAAGCAAGATTTTTATATATTGGTACGGAAAATGGACTAGAGAGTACAATCGTTCCAAAAGCAGGTATACCATTTCAATCTATTGTTATAAGTGGATTTAAACGAAAAATATCATTAGATAATGTGAAAACAGTAATGCGTTTTCTAAAAGGTGTACAGGATAGTAAACGATATATTCGTCGTTTTAATCCGGATATCGTAATTGGAACGGGTGGATATGTATGTGGACCAGTTGTATACGCTGCAGCCAAATTAGGTATTCCAACTATTGTACATGAACAAAATAGTGTACCAGGTGTAACGAACAAATTTTTAAGTCGTTATGTTGATAAAGTTGCTGTTTGTTTTGAAGCAGCTACAGAGCATTTTCCAGAGTCAAAAGTGGTAATGACAGGTAATCCGCGAGCATCAGAGGTAATGGATCAAAATGGAATGAAAGGGAAACGTTCAGTTGGGCTTTCTCTTCCTAAAAAGTCTGTACTTATATTTGGTGGAAGTCGTGGAGCTAGACCGATTAACGATGCCTTCGTTGAAGCAATTGAACAGTTTGGGAACAAAAGCTACGAAATACTATATGTAACAGGTGAAGTACATTATGACAAAGTGATGGAAGCCGTGAAGCAAAAAGGGAACCCGAACAATGTTATTATTAAGCCGTTCATTCATAATATGCCAGAGGTACTAACTGGTGTAGACCTTGTTGTTTCAAGGGCTGGGGCAACAACACTTGCAGAATTAACAGCGTTAGGAAAACCAAGTGTGTTAATACCGAGTCCGTACGTAACAAATAATCATCAGGAAAAGAATGCACGTTCAGTTGTTGATAAAGGAGCGGCAAAAATGTTACTTGAAAAAGATTTAACAGCTGAAACGCTTATTCGTGATATTGATGAGATTTTATTGGATGCACAAACATTACAAAATATGAAGCTAGCTGCTAAGCAACTAGGTATTCCAGATGCAGCAAATAAGCTGTATGAAGTAATGAATAAGCTTGTAAAAAAATAAAGTGAGGCTTTAATCAGTGGGGAGTGATTCTTTCTCGTTGATTATTACCTTTCACTAATCGGATGTTTACTGGCATCCCGATTCTCGCCTAACTTCTTTGTTACCGCCGAATTTTGATTTAGGAGCTGTACTGCCCGTAAATAGAGGGATAACGTTAGGTGAACGCCCTGCATATTATTGTCATAAGGAGACTTAATATGGGGGAGATTGTCTATGGAACAATTAGTAAATGAGCTTATAGAAGCAGACGTTGGTCGTGTTTTAGTTAATGAGTCGTTAGCACGTTATACAACTATGAAAATAGGTGGACCAGCGGATATTTTAATTGTGCCAAAGCATGTAGCCGGTATTGAAAAAACATTACAGTTAGTAAAGCAATACAAAACGAAGTGGACTGTAATTGGGCGCGGTTCAAACCTTCTTGTATCTGATCAAGGCATAGAAGGTGTTGTTATTCGTTTAGGAGAAGGATTAGATCACTTAGAGGTCGAAAAACATAAGGTAAGGGTTGGTAGTGGATATCCTCTTATTAAATTGTCAACTTTACTTAGTCGTCAAGGGTTAGCTGGATTGGAGTTTGCAAGCGGTATTCCAGGAAGTGTCGGTGGTGCAGTATATATGAATGCAGGTGCACATAAATCGGATATATCGAGTGTATTATCGAAGGCTCTCATTCTGTTTGAAGACGGTACAATTGACTGGTTAATGAATAAAGAACTGGAGTTTTCTTATCGGGCATCTGTATTGCAAACGAAACGTCCTGGTATTGTTTTAGAGGCGGAGTTTCAATTACAGGCGGGAAAACGTGAAGAAATTGTACGTAGCATGCAAAATAATAAAGATTACCGCCGTGAAACGCAACCATGGAATCACCCGTGTGCAGGAAGTGTATTTCGGAATCCAATCCCACATTTTGCAGGAGATTTAGTAGAAAAAGCAGGGCTTCGTGGTTATAGGATTGGTGGAGCTCAAATTTCTGAAATGCATGGCAATTTTATTGTTAATACAGGGGGAGCTTCAGCGCAAGATGTATTGTCCTTAATTGAATTAATAAAACATACAATTAAGGATAAATTTGATGTAGATATGCATACAGAAGTAGAAATCATTGGAAGATAACGGTTATTCGTTCCGCTCATTATCATTTATGTTATAATAAGAAGATAAGAACGGCATGAGGAACATGCCGTTCTTTATGTTACATAGGGGGATCGTACATGAATAATAGTAAAGTGATTAAACTACAAGATCGTGTACCAAAATTGAAAAATCAAAAGAAAAAAAACAAAAAAAATGTTAATCATCGATTGATTTTATACATATCAATTTTATTTTTATTAGTGCTCTTTTTAATTTATTTTCGGTCTCCGCTTAGTAATATAAAAAAGATTAGTGTGTTTGGAAATCACTATATGACGGATGAGCAAGTAATGAAGGATTCAGGCGTGACATATGATACAAGTTATTTCCGAGTGACAGCACATAAAGCTGAAGAAAACTTAACGAAGAGAAAAGAAATTAAAGCAGTAAATGTAAAAAAACGTTTTCCAAACAAGATTGATATTCATATCGAAGAATATTTAACGATTGGTTATATAAATAAAGAGGGAAAATTACAACCGTTATTAGAAAATGGAAAAACGCTTGATGTACTACCTAATGGAAAACTTCCTGTTGCAGCACCGATTTTCGAACCTTTTAAAGAAGAGAAAATGAAGGAGTTAATCGCTGAACTAGAAAAATTAACACCAGCTATTTTAAAATCTATTTCGGAGATTCGCTATTCACCAACGAATGCGAATGAAGATCATCTTACTTTATATATGAATGAAGGTTATGAAGTGAGCACTACGATTCAAAATTTTGCAAAACGTATGGAAGCCTATCCGCTTATTTTAAAAACAATTGAGCCAGGTAAGAAGGTATTAATTGACTTAGAAGTAGGTGCATATACGAAAGAATTAGGTGCGGAAGAAAAAAAAGAATAGAATGGTAGTTTTCGTTGCTTATAGCAGAAAAAACGAAACGAATGTTCTATTATATGTATACGAATTTAGAAGAATGGTTCATTTGATGAAAAATATGTAAAAATTCTTAGATTCATACTAGTATTGGTACAAGTTTCACTTTTCTATGAGTACATCTTAGTGTAGACTTATACTTGGCGGTAAACTTTACACTCGAAATAGAATTATTTCAAGATAAGCAGTTATTCATAGTTTACTGCGATATTCTTAATTGAATGCTAAATAAAAATAAGAAAAATATAGGGTTAAAAAAGGGAAACGTATAAAGACGTTGAATATTTTTCTTATAAATAGTAAAGTTGCGATTGTTGTTCCATATATTGAGTTGTATGGTATAAATAAAGAAGGAGGTGCCAAAGAATGAACAGCAATGAAATATATGTTAGTCTTGACATCGGTACATCCAATGTTAAAGTCATCATTGGTGAAATGGTTAATGACAGCTTAAACATTATTGGTGTTGGAAATGTAAAATCAAATGGTTTAAAGAAGGGATCGATAGTTGATATAGACGAGACTGTTCGATCAATTAAAAAAGCAATTGAACAAGCTGAGCGCATGGTGGGAATCCACATTGAGCAAGTTGTAGTAGGTGTCAATGCAAACCAGGTACAGCTACTTCCTTGTCACGGAGTAGTCGCTGTTTCAAATGAAGATCGTGAAATCGGGAATGAAGATGTCTTACGCGTTCTAGATGCAGCACAAGTTGTGTCAATTGCTCCAGAACGTGAGTTTATTGATGTGGTACCTCGACAGTTCATCGTAGACGGTCTTGACGAGATTAACGATCCACGCGGGATGATCGGTGTAAGATTAGAAATGGAAGGTACACTTATTACAGGCTCGAGAACTTTACTACATAACCTACTTCGTTGTGTAGAAAAAGCAGGTCTTGAAATTGTTGATATTTGTCTTCAACCTTTAGCGGCTGCAACAGTTGCTATATCTTCAGATGAAAAAAATAGAGGAGTAGCCCTTGTTGATATGGGGGGAGGATCTACAACTTTATCTATTTTTAAAGATGGAGAGTTACAAGCGACGAGCGTATTACCATTAGGTGGAGACCATATAACGAAGGATATTGCGATTGGGTTGAAAACTTCAACAGAAAATGCAGATCAAATTAAGTTGAAATATGGACATGCTTTTTATGATACAGCATCTGAAGAAGAGATGTTTACGGTTTCTATTATGGGAAGTGATCAAACAGAACAATATTCTCAGTTGGAATTATCGGATATAATAGAGGCTCGTGTAGAGGAAATTTTAATGTTTGTTCAAGATGAAGTGCGTAAGTTAGGAGTAAAGCAAGTGGCTTCTGGTTATGTACTAACTGGTGGAATTGCTTCTATGCCAGGTGTTCTTGACCTTGCATATGATATTTTACATGAAAATGTTCGTGTAGCAACTCCTGATTATATTGGTGTGCGTGAGCCCCAATATACAAGTGGAGTTGGATTAATTAAACATTCTTATCAAAAAGCTAAATTACGTGGGAAAAATGTGCAGGAAAAGCAAGAGCATTTTGAACCAGTACCAGCACCAGCACCAACGCCGGTACAACAGCAACCTGCAAAACAAAAAACTCGTAATCAAAACAATAATAATCAAAATGATGACCGCATGATGTCAAAAGTAAAACGTGTATTCCGTTATTTATGGGATTAAAATTGGACACGAAAAATGAGGTTCTAGGGGGATTTCGACATGTTAGAGTTTGATACTACTCAAGATCAATTAGCGAATATAAAAGTTATCGGTGTCGGCGGTGGCGGAAACAATGCTGTAAACCGTATGATTGAACACGGTGTACAAGGTGTAGACTTTATCGCTGTGAACACTGATGCACAAGCATTAAATCTATCAAAAGCTGAAACGAAAATGCAAATTGGTGGAAAATTAACGCGTGGACTTGGTGCAGGCGCAAACCCTGAAGTAGGGAAAAAAGCTGCAGAAGAAAGTAAAGAACAGATCCAAGAAGCACTTCGTGGTGCGGATATGGTCTTCGTAACTGCCGGTATGGGCGGTGGAACTGGAACTGGTGCAGCTCCAGTTGTTGCTCAAGTTGCAAAAGAATTAGGTGCTTTAACAGTTGGTGTTGTAACACGTCCATTTACTTTTGAAGGACGTAAGCGTGCGACGCAAGCAGCATCTGGTATTGCAGCATTTAAAGAAAATGTAGATACTCTTATTGTAATTCCAAATGATCGCTTATTAGAGATTGTTGATAAAAATACGCCAATGTTAGAAGCATTCCGTGAAGCTGATAACGTATTACGTCAAGGTGTTCAAGGTATTTCGGATTTAATTGCAACACCAGGTTTAATTAACTTAGACTTTGCAGACGTAAAGACAATTATGTCTAATAGAGGTTCTGCTTTAATGGGTATTGGTTCTGGTAACGGGGAAAATCGTGCTGCAGAAGCTGCGAAAAAAGCGATTTCTAGTCCATTACTAGAAACATCTATTGATGGAGCTCAAGGTGTTATCATGAACATTACGGGTGGCGCTAACTTAAGCTTATATGAAGTACAAGAAGCGGCAGATATCGTAGCTTCAGCTTCAGATCCAGAAGTAAATATGATCTTCGGTTCTGTTATTAACGAAGGATTAAAAGATGATATCGTTGTAACTGTAATTGCAACTGGTTTTGATGATAGCATTGCAACTCAACCACCAAAACCAATTATTCGTCCGAATGCGAACCACACGCAACAACAGCAACAACCAGTAGCTCAACCTTCAAAACAACGTGAAGTAAAGCGTGAAATGAAGCGTGAAGAGCCAGTTGTACATGAGCGTCATTCAGATTCAGATGATATCGATATTCCAGCATTTTTACGTAACCGTCGTAGACGATAAAAAAAGGAGCTTTCATGCTCCTTTTTTGTTTTTTAAATGGAAAAGACCTGCTAAGCAGGTCTTTTTTTATTTCGTATATTTCAATATATTTTGTTGGTGAAAATAAGAGTATATCATTCTATGAATTTGTACTTTTATTTTTTACCGACAGATTATGTCTAGAAATCACAAAATAACAAAAAAACACCTCCGCAAATTGACACACTTTCCTATTGGATATGCATTATACTAGTCTCAACTTGAAAAAAGAGGTGAATTGTTTGGTTGTTTACGCCGACGTTGTTTGGTTGTTAAACGCCTGCATTGATTTTCTTTTGCTTTTATTAACAGCTACCGTGTTAAAAAAGAAGATCAAAAGATGGAGGCTTGTGTTAGGGGCATTTATAGGTTCAACTATTGTTATTTTTGCCTTTACTCCTTTTGCTTCTATGATGACACATCCAATTATGAAACTACTGTACTCGTTACTTATTGTGTATACAGCATTTGGGTTTACAACATTTAGAAATTATGCACAAACTGTTTTTACTTTTTACTTTGTAACCTTTATGGTTGGCGGAGGATTAATTGGAACTCATTTCTTTTTGCAAACGAATGAAATGGTAAATGGATTGGTTCAATCTCAGTCAATTTCTTACGGCGATCCAATTAGTTGGTTATTTGTTATTTTTGGTTTTCCGGTAATTTATTATTTTTCTAAAAAGCGTATTGAAAGCGTAGAGGTCACGAAAATACACTATGACCAAATTGTAAAAGTAAAAATTCAATTAGCCGAAGAAGAACTAGAACTGGCAGGTCTTATTGACAATGGGAACCAACTTTACGACCCATTAACAAAAACACCCGTTATGATTATGCATGTTTCATCATTAGAACATTGCTTACCATCTTGGTTAACAGAACAAATTTATTCCAAAACAGAAATTCCTCAAATACCAGAAAATGATTCTGGTTGGGCGACAAAATTACGTTTAATTCCTTTCCGTGCAGTAGGAGTAGAAAGTCAATTTTTGTGGGCAATTAAGCCTGACAGTGTGCAAGTTGATCATGAAGGTAGTTCTATTGTTGTAAACAAAGTATTAATTGGATTAAATACACAACAACTGTCTACTAATGGGGAGTATCAATGTATTGTGCATCCAAAAATGTTGATTTCACAAAAAATGGTGATCGCTTAATAATGAGAGGCGGGATAATATGATGAAATTAAAATTTTATTTAGTATACCTTTGGTATAAAGTATTGCTGAAATTAGGAATTAAGACCGATGAAATTTATTATATTGGTGGAAGTGAAGCGTTGCCACCACCGTTAACGAAAGAAGAAGAGGAAGTTCTTTTGAATAAATTGCCAAAAGGAGATCAGGCAGCAAGGTCATTACTTATTGAACGCAACTTAAGGCTCGTTGTATATATAGCAAGAAAGTTTGAAAATACAGGGATAAATATTGAAGATTTAATTAGTATAGGAACAATCGGCCTTATTAAAGCGGTAAATACATTTAATCCAGAAAAGAAAATAAAATTAGCAACATATGCATCGCGTTGTATAGAAAATGAAATTTTAATGCATTTACGTCGGAATAACAAAAATCGTTCGGAAGTTTCTTTTGATGAACCGCTAAACATTGATTGGGATGGGAATGAACTATTGTTGTCTGACGTGTTAGGTACAGATGATGATATTATTACAAAAGATTTAGAAGCTACTGTAGATCGTCACCTTTTAATGAAAGCATTACACCAATTAAATGATCGTGAAAAACAAATTATGGAACTTCGGTTTGGGCTTGCTGGAGGAGAGGAAAAGACGCAAAAAGATGTGGCGGATATGCTTGGGATTTCACAGTCATACATTTCGCGTTTAGAAAAAAGAATTATAAAAAGATTACGAAAAGAATTTAATAAAATGGTGTGAAGAATAAGACCAGCCGTTATGTAGGCTGGTCTTATTCTATTTAGTTGTATTAGGAAAGATAATTTAAATGAAAAATAGTGAAAAAACCATATGCATAAAATCCCCTTCAAAGGAAATACTTTACACTGTACAGCAACTCCCGATAGGAGGGAACACTTTGACGAGAAACAAAGTAGAAATTTGCGGTGTTGATACAGCTAAACTTCCAGTATTAAAAAATGAAGAGATGCGTAAATTATTTCGTGAAATGCAAAGTGGAGAGATAAGCGCAAGAGAAAAATTAGTGAATGGAAACTTACGTCTTGTACTGAGCGTCATCCAAAGATTTAATAACAGAGGAGAATATGTTGACGATTTATTCCAAGTTGGTTGCATCGGACTTATGAAATCAATTGATAATTTTGATTTAGGCCAAAATGTAAAATTTTCAACGTATGCTGTGCCGATGATTATTGGGGAAATACGCAGATATTTGCGTGATAATAATCCGATTCGCGTATCGCGCTCATTGCGAGATATTGCGTATAAAGCTTTGCAAGTAAGAGAGAAGTTAATTGCAGAAAATTCAAAAGAACCAACAGCAATGGATATTGCAAAAGTGCTAGAAGTAACTCATGAAGAGATAGTATTTGCTTTAGATGCGATTCAAGATCCAGTTTCATTATTTGAACCGATTTATAATGATGGAGGAGATCCTATCTTTGTTATGGATCAGTTAAGTGATGAAAAACAAAAGGACGAGCAGTGGGTTGAAGAACTAGCATTGAAAGAAGGAATGAAGCGTTTAAATGATCGAGAGAAAATGATTATTAGAAAACGTTTCTTCCAAGGAAAGACACAGATGGAAGTTGCAGAAGAAATTGGGATTTCCCAAGCGCAAGTATCACGTTTAGAGAAGTCAGCCATTAAACAAATGAATAAAACGATTCAAGGATAAGGTCTCACCAATTATGGTGAGACCTTTTTATATGTAATATGGTTTGTGCTCATAGTAGGGGATTAGTGTTCATATAATGAAACTAGCATGGTGTTTCGTATAGGTGGCTTCCTGTAAATATGAGAAACAGCTTCCAATTCGTCATATAAGGGGGAGAGGGTAAAAATGGTGATACGAATTTCAGAGTTACAGATGAAGGATGTTATAAATATTTCAGATGGAAAAAGGATTGGGAATATTGGAGATATTGAAATTGATATGAACACAGGGCAAGTTTGTTCTGTTATTATTTCCAAACAGACACGTATGCTAGGTATTTTTGGAAAAGATGTTGAGATTGTAATTCCTTGGAAGGAAATTGTGAAAATTGGGGAGGATGTCATACTTGTAAGAGTAGATCCTGTTAATACTGTAACAGAATCAATACAAACACCGACAATTTCATAAAGAATATTACAAATTCCTCTTTTTTTTCTGTTAGGATTATGAAAAAATAAAAGTATGGTAAAATAGACAGGAAGTACCATGCTTTTTTCTGTTATTTTAATTAAAAGGAGCCGCTTTATTATGAGAGAACCATTTAAATATGTGGACGGTATACTGTATTTACAAGCGTGGAAAGAACTTGGAAACATTACTGCTGGATTTACGACAAAAGATGGTGGGATAAGTACGGGCTCCTTTCATGCGATGAATTTAGGATTACATGTGAATGATATCGTGGAGAACGTTCATGAAAACAGACGCATTTTAGCAAATAAGTTACAAAAACCATTAGAAAACTGGATTTGCTCTGAACAAGTTCATGATCATCATGTTGAAAAAGTAGGGCAACAGGAAAAAGGAAGTGGCGTTTATTCATATGAGGACGGCATTTCAAAAACAGATGGCATTTATACGAGTAATGAAGATGTTCTGTTAACGTCTTGTTACGCGGATTGTGTTCCGCTCTATTTTTATGCACCATCACATGGTATGATAGGACTTGCGCATGCTGGATGGAAAGGCACTGTACAAGAGATTGCAAAGGAAATGATTCAAAAGTGGAATGCAGAAGGTATTTCAAGTGATGAAATTCATGTTGCAATTGGACCGTCGATTGGATCTTGTTGTTATGTTGTGGATGATCGTGTATTAACAGCAGCACAGAAAGTAATTAACGGTGCTGTTCCTCATCAAAAAATTTCTGACGGGCAGTACGCAATTAATTTAAAAGAAATTAATCGTATATTATGTGTACAAGCAGGCATAAAAGAAGAGCATATTGTAATGTCATCTCTTTGTACAAGCTGTGAAGAGCAACTATTTTTCTCTCATCGTCGTGATCAAGGTAAGACAGGAAGAATGTTGAGTTTCATAGGTTTTAAGGAGGAAGGAAGCAAGTGACAGTACAAGAAAATTTAGTAATTGTAAACGAAGCTATTAAAGAATCTTGCGTTCGAGCTGGACGTTCGTTGCAAGATATTAAACTTGTTGCAGTGACAAAAACTGTAGGGATTGAAAAAACAAACGAAGTAATTGAAACTGGAATTATCGATTTAGGTGAAAATAGAAATGAAGGTTTCTTACAGAAATATGAGCATTTCGGTTCAAAAGTTAATTGGCACTTTATTGGCTCATTACAAACGAGAAAAGTAAAAGAAATCATTAATGAAATTGATTATTTACATTCGTTAGATCGTCTTTCCCTGGCGAAAGAAATTCAGAAACGTGCTGATAAGAAAGTGAAATGCTTTATTCAAGTGAAAACCTCATCTGAAGAATCGAAGCAAGGATTAGCAATAGAAGAGATTGTTTCTTTTATTCAAAGTTTGCAAGAATTCGATAAAATTGAAGTGGTTGGACTAATGACGATGGCTCCATTTACAGAAGAAGAGGAAGAAATCAGACGCTGTTTTAAGGAATTACGTATGTTGCAAACAAAGGTGCAGGAGCTAGAGTTATTACATGCGCCATGTAAAGAATTATCAATGGGAATGTCCAACGATTACACGATTGCAATTGAAGAAGGGGCTACATATATTCGTTTGGGAACGATTTTAGTAGGAAAAGCGTAAAAGGAAGGAGAATCTTATTATGAGTTGGTCAAAAGTAAAATACTTCTTTTTTGATACACCGGAAGAAAAAGAAGCAGCTCAATATGGTTATGAAAAGGAGCAAACAGACATGAAAAAGCAGCAAGATCCACCAGAACAACAAGATGTTACGTTTCCAAAAGCGCAACCGAAGCAAAATGTTGTGAGTATTGAAACAGCAAAACAATCTTCAAAAGTTGTTTTATTAGAACCACGCACATATTCGGAAGCACAAGGGATTGCGGACCACTTAAAAGGTAGACGAGCTGTTGTAATTAATTTGCAGAGAATGTCTACTGATCAAGCGGTACGTATCGTTGACTTTTTAAGTGGTACTGTATACGCTATAGGCGGGGACATTCAAAAAATAGGACCGAAAACATTTATGTGTACACCTGAAAATGTTGATATTGTTGGTGCAATTTCAGAGTTATTCGGTGAAGAAGAAGAAACAAATATAAAGAGGTGGTAATACGCCATGACAACAGTTTTAATGGTGTTAAGTTCTGCTATCGAGATTTACTCGTGGGCACTGATTATTTACATTCTCCTATCATGGTTTCCTGGTGCAAAGGAATCATCTTTTGGAGAGTTCTTGGCGCGAATTTGTGAACCGTATTTAGAACCATTCCGCAGATTTATTCCGCCGCTTGGTATGATTGATATTTCTCCACTCGTTGCGATTTTTGCGTTAAAACTTGCTAAAAGTGGTTTGTTCAGTTTGTTCAGCTATTTCTTATAGTAAGAGGTTAAATACATGAGCATTTACGAACATTTTAGGCCTGATGAAGAGGTCTTTGTAGATAAAGTGCTGGAGTGGAAGCGAACAGCAGAGTACCATCAAGTGAAATTAACAGATTTCCTTGATCCAAGACAGCAACAAATTGTTTCTATGGTAATTGGACAAGGAGATGTCGCTGTGCAATTTGGTGGTGCAACGCCTAATGCAGAGCGTAAAAGAGCACTCATTTATCCAGACTATCTAGAATTAAATGAAGAAGAATTTCAAGTAGAAGTATTAGAAATTGACTATCCTTCCAAGTTTTATACGCTAGAACATAGGCAAATATTAGGTACATTTATGTCTCTTGGTTTAACGAGAGAAAAATGTGGTGATATTTTGCTGCAAGAAAATCGTGCCCAAATTGTAGTTGCGAAAGAAATCGTATCGTACATTGAGATGAACTTACAAGCAATAGGAAAAGTAAAAGTCTCCTTATCAGCAGTACAAGGAGAACAAATTCTACAAATACATGAAACGTGGGGGGAGAAATCTGGAACGGTTTCTTCACTTCGTTTAGATGTTATATTAGCTGAAATGTTACATTTATCTAGACAGAAAGTACAACCTTTCATAAAAAATGGTTTAGTAAAAGTCAATTGGAAAACAGTGGAGCAAACTTCTTATGAATGTTATCCAGGAGATGTTTTTTCTGTTAGAGGATATGGCCGAAGTAAATTATTTTCTGTAGAAGGTAGAACAAAACGCGACAAATGGAGAATTTTGTATGGTATACTAAAATGATTGGTTTTTTAGAAGGAAATCCTCCTATTTTGTCGAAGAAAAGATATAATTGAAAGAGGAAATTTAGATAACTACTTGGAGGTGGCGTTGTGCCGTTAACACCATTAGATATTCATAACAAAGAATTTGGTCGCGGATTCCGTGGCTATGATGAAGATCAAGTAAATGAGTTTCTTGATCAAATTATCAAAGATTATGAATTGGTCATTCGTGAGAAAAAAGCTTTAGAAGAAAAAGTTGCGCAGTTAGAAGGGAAGTTAGATCATTTCTCTAATATTGAAGATACGTTAAACAAATCTATCGTTGTTGCGCAAGAAGCAGCGGAAGAAGTAAAACGTAATGCGCAAAAAGAAGCGAAATTAATTGTGCGTGAAGCTGAAAAGAATGCTGATCGTATTATTAACGAAGCATTAGTAAAATCAAGAAAAGTTGCTTTTGATATTGAAGAGCTAAAGAAACAAGCGAAAGTATTCCGAACTCGTTTCCGTATGTTATTAGAAACACAGCTTGAAATGTTAAACAACGATGATTGGGATAAACTAATTGAGTTAGAAGACGAAGTAGATGAACTGTTGAAAAAAGAAGAAACAGTGTAAGCTTGACGTTTTTCTCATTATTACATATAATTTTAAACAACATATTTATTAAGAAAAACGAAGATAGGGATAAGTACCTTTTCAAACCTTATATAGCGAACTGAGGATGGTGTAAGCTCAGGATAAGGAGATAGTGGGAATATCACCCTGGAGTTCCGCGCTGAATAAATAGAGTAAGCGTAGGCGTGTATTCGCGTTAAGAATATAAAGAGGATTCTATACATATGTATATGATCTACTAGGGTGGTACCGCGGGAGACTTTCTCGTCCCTTTTTGGGATGAGAAAGTCTCTTTTTTATTCCGTTTTTTAAGTATTTCTTTTATACATGTAAGGAGGAATTGAGCATGGAGTACAAAAATACATTACTGATGCCGAAAACAGAGTTCCCAATGCGTGGGAACTTACCAAAACGTGAGCCTGCAATGCAAGAAAAATGGGCTGAAATGAATATTTACGAAAAAGTACAAGAACATACAAAAGGTCGTCCTTTATTTGTATTGCATGATGGACCTCCATATGCGAATGGTGACATTCATATGGGACATGCATTAAATAAAGTATTAAAAGACTTTATTGTTCGTTATAAATCAATGACTGGTTTTAGTGCGCCATATGTTCCAGGATGGGATACGCACGGTTTACCAATTGAACAAGCTTTAACAAATAAAGGCGTAAAACGTAAAGAAATGACAGTTGCTGAGTTCCGTAAGTTATGTGCAGAGTATGCATATGAACAAGTAGAACGTCAACGTGAACAATTTAAGCGTTTAGGTGTACGTGCAGATTGGGATAATCCATATATTACTTTAGAGCCAGCTTATGAAGCACAACAAATTAAAGTGTTTGGTGACATGGCGAAAAAAGGTTATATCTATAAAGGTCAAAAACCAGTTTACTGGTCTCCAACGAGTGAATCTGCTTTAGCAGAAGCTGAAATTGAATATCAAGATAAAAAATCAGCATCTATTTACGTAGCATTCCCTGTAAAAGATGGAAAGAATGTATTAGAAGGTGATGAAAAGTACATCATTTGGACAACAACACCTTGGACATTACCTGCAAACTTAGGTATTTCTGTTCACCCAGAGCTTGAATATAGTATTGTAAAAGTAAATGATGAGAAATTTATCATTGCTTCTGAGCTGTTTGAGACAGTTGCAAAAACGTTAGAGTGGGAAAATGCTGAAGTTGTGAAAACAGTAAAAGGTAGCGAACTTGAGTACACAGTTGCAAAACATCCATTCTACGATCGTGATTCATTAGTTATGCTAGGAGATCACGTAACAACAGATGCAGGTACAGGTTGTGTTCATACAGCACCAGGACACGGGGAAGATGACTTCGTTGTTGGTAAAAAGTATGGATTAGAAGTACTTTGCCCAGTCGATGATAAAGGTGTATTAACAAATGAAGCACCTGGATTTGAAGGCTTATTCTATGATAAAGCTAACAAGCCAATTACAGAAAAATTAGAAGAAGTAGGCGCGTTACTGAAACTAACATTCATTACACATTCATACCCACATGATTGGAGAACGAAAAAACCAATTATTTTCCGTGCGACAGCACAGTGGTTTGCATCTATTGAAGCATTCCGTAAAGAATTAATAGAAGCTGTAGCGGAAACGAAATGGGTACCAGCATGGGGAGAAACTCGTCTTCATAATATGGTTCGTGACCGTGGTGACTGGTGTATTTCTCGTCAGCGTGCATGGGGTGTGCCAATTCCGGTATTCTATGCTGAGAATGGTGATCCAATTATTACGGATGAAACAATTAACCATGTAGCAGATTTATTCCGTGAACACGGTTCTAACGTATGGTTCGAGCGTGAAGCGAAAGATCTATTACCAGAAGGATTTACACATCCGGGTAGCCCAAATGGCGAATTCCGTAAAGAAACAGACATCATGGATGTATGGTTCGATTCAGGTTCTTCTCACCAAGCGGTATTAGAAGAGCGCGAAGATTTACAGCGTCCAGCTGATTTATATTTAGAAGGATCTGACCAGTATCGTGGTTGGTTTAACTCTTCATTATCAACAGCAGTTGCTGTAACAGGTAAAGCTCCATATAAAGGCGTATTAAGTCACGGTTTCGTATTAGATGGTGAAGGACGTAAAATGAGTAAGTCGATTGGAAACATCGTCGTACCGAAGAAAATTATGGATCAATTAGGCGGAGACATTTTACGCTTATGGGTATCTTCTGTTGACTATCAATCTGACGTACGTATTTCAGATGATATTTTAAAACAAGTAGCAGAAGTGTATCGTAAAATCCGTAACACATTCCGTTTCTTATTAGGAAACTTAGACGACTTTAAGCCAAGTGAAAATGCAGTAGCTGTAGCTGAACTTCGTGAAGTAGATCGTTACATGTTAGTGAAATTAAATGACTTAATTACAAAAGTTAAAGAAGCATATGAGACATACGACTTCGCTGCTGTGTATCATGCAATTCATAACTTCTGTACAATTGATTTAAGTTCATTCTACTTAGACTTTGCAAAAGACATTTTATACATTGAAGGTGCAAATCACGAAGATCGTCGTGCAATTCAAACTGTATTATATGATGTTCTTGTTGCGTTAACAAAACTTGTAACACCAATCTTACCGCATACAGCTGATGAAGTATGGCCATACATTCCAGGCGTAACAGAAGAAAGTGTACAATTAACTGATATGCCAGAAGCTGTACAATTAGATGACGCGGAAGCGTTAAAAACAAAATGGGATGCATTTATGACATTACGTGATGACGTGTTAAAAGCACTAGAAGTAGCTCGTAATGAAAAAGTAATCGGTAAGTCATTAAATGCAAGCATTACGCTATATCCAACTGCAGAAATGAAAGCTATGTTAGAGTCTATTAGCGAAGACTTAAAGCAATTATTCATCGTTTCTGAGTATAAACTTGGTGGTATGATGGATGAAGCGCCAGCAGATGCACCGAAGTATGAACATACAGCGGTTGTTGTTGCGCAAGCAACTGGTGAAACATGTGAACGTTGTTGGGTAGTTTCAGAAACAATTGGTAAAGATGCTGAACATGAAACATTATGTGAGCGTTGTGCAACAGTTGTTAAAGAAAACTATGTAAAATAATAAAAAACTGACTGCTATTCATGCAGTCAGTTTTTTTTGTTGATGGCATATCAAAAAAACTTTTCAGACTCTTTCCTGTGAAGGAAAAATGTGTGTGAGGTAAGCAAATAAATTTCGGACACACTAACTGTACATTACAGCTAGGAGGAATGTACACGTGAATGAAATTTACATGGAAATAAAAGAAGAATTGCAATTGATGAGAAAAGAGTTGCAAGAGAGACTAGCTAAAGAAGTAATGCACAAATATGATGTCGAGTTCAGCCAAGAGCTTGGATATGAAATTAAGGAAGAGATAAAGAAAAAATTGCTATTACATGATATAAAAGAGGATTTAAAGGATGTAGAACGCGCATTATTTAAAATGGAAATAGACATGTACGGTATTTGTGAAGAGACGGGGAGATTAATTTCGACAAAGCAAATGAAGACAATGCCGACTGCTCGTACGATTCATGAATTCTTCTATGAAAAGGTAAATGTATGAATACGCACAACGATATCATATTACCTTTTTTTAATTTATTTTATTCTTCTATAAAGGTTCATTGTGAAAAGGTAGCAGCTATGCTAAAATTTTGAGGTACACTGTCTTTGTGGGGGAAATGAAAATGATATATTATGTAATAGCGTTATTTGTCATTGCTATCGATCAAATATCGAAGTGGTTAATTGTAAAGAACATGGAATTGGGTACGAGTATTCCGATTATCGACAATGTATTATACATAACATCACATCGAAATAGAGGCGCTGCTTGGGGTATTTTAGAAAATAAAATGTGGTTCTTCTACATTATTACAGTTGTTTTTGTAGTGTTTATCGTATTTTATATGAAAAAGTATGCGAAAACAGACAAGCTTCTAGGTATTTCGTTAGGTCTAATTTTGGGCGGGGCAATTGGTAACTTTATTGATCGTGTATTTAGACAAGAAGTAGTGGATTTCATTCACGTGTATATTTTCTCGTACAACTATCCAGTATTCAATATAGCTGATTCAGCATTATGTATTGGTGTTGTATTAATTATTATTCAAACATTATTAGAAGGCAAGAAAGCGAAGGAGTAATTGAATGAGTGAAGTAGTACAAGTAACAGTTGCAGCAGAGCAAAAAAACGAACGAATTGATAAATTCGTTACAGGGATAAATAACGAATGGTCACGTTCACAAGTACAGCAATGGATTAAAGATGATGTTGTGACAGTGAACGGGAAAGCAGTAAAAGTGAATTATAAAGTAAAAGAAGAAGATGAAATTACAGTAACGATTCCTGAGCCAGAAGCGCTAGATATTCAACCAGAGGATTTAAATTTAGAAATTTATTATGAAGATGCAGATGTGCTTGTTGTAAATAAGCCACGTGGCATGGTTGTACATCCAGCACCAGGGCATACAAGTGGTACACTTGTAAACGGCCTTATGCACCATTGTACAGACTTATCAGGCATTAACGGTGTAATGCGTCCAGGTATCGTGCATCGTATTGATAAAGATACATCTGGACTATTAATGGTTGCTAAAAATGATATGGCACATGAATCGCTTGTAAATCAGCTTGTAGCCAAAACAGTAACGAGACGTTACAAAGCGATTGTACACGGTGTGATTCCGCATGATAAGGGAACTATCGATGCACCAATTGGTCGTGATAAGAAAGAGCGTCAAAGTATGACAGTTGATGAAAATGGTAAGAACGCTGTTACGCACTTCCAAGTGTTAGAACGTTTTAAAGACTTTACACTTGTAGAATGTCGCTTAGAAACGGGACGTACGCACCAAATTCGTGTTCATATGAAATATATTGGCTATCCACTTGCAGGAGATCCGAAGTATGGTCCGAAGAAAACATTAGATATGAATGGACAAGCACTTCATGCGGGTATTTTAGGCTTTGATCATCCTCGTACTGGTGAATATATTCAGTTTGAGGCACCGATTCCAGAAGTGTTTGAAGACGCATTAAATATTTTACGAAAATAGTATTGACAAATCATAAGAAAACTGAGATACTGACAACAGTTAAATAATGATCCTTTAACACAGCCCCGTGAGGTTGAGAAGGTAACGGTTTGAAATACTTAGGGTATGTTGTACCCTTTTTTCAAAAGTCCTCTCGCACACGCTGAGAGGACTTTTTTTATACCATTACTCTCACGCAAGAAAAAAAGCTTGGAGGTGTAGAGCATGCAAGAGAAAGCTGTCGTTTTAGATGACCAAATGATTCGCCGCGCTTTAACACGAATTAGTCATGAAATCGTGGAACGAAATAAAGGTGTCGATAATTGTGTTCTTGTCGGAATTAAAACTCGTGGAATTTTTATTGCACAACGTTTGGCAGAACGAATTGGTCAAATTGAAGGAAAAGAAATGGAAGTTGGAGAGTTAGACATTACGTTATATCGTGATGATTTAACACTACAATCCAAAAATAAAGAACCACTTGTAAAAGGTTCTGATATCCCTGTAGATATTACGAAGAAAAAAGTTATCCTCGTTGATGACGTATTATATACAGGAAGAACAGTTCGAGCAGCAATGGATGCTCTTATGGATTTAGGTAGACCATCTCAAATTCAATTGGCGGTTCTTGTTGATAGAGGTCATCGTGAATTACCAATTCGCGCTGATTATGTAGGAAAGAACATTCCAACATCAAGTGAAGAGCGTATCGAAGTTGATTTGCAAGAGACAGATCAACAAGATCGAGTAAGCATATACGATAAGTAAAGCCCTTTTAAATGTAGTCCTGTGAGGCTGCCAAAGGGTCTTGGCTTTCATATGTCAAATTTGGCATACGAAAGTATAGGACTCTTTGTGCACAGGCACAAAGAGTTTTTTTATTGCAAAGATTTAAACTGAAGGAGGATGTAACAATGGAACAAAAGCCAGTGTTAGACGTTAATGAAGTACCGAAACCGGGAAAATGGTTATTTTTAAGTATACAACATTTGTTCGCGATGTTTGGATCAACAGTGCTTGTTCCGTTTTTAACAGGATTGAACCCATCAGTAGCATTAATATCAAGTGGATTAGGAACGCTAGCGTTTCTTCTTATAACGAAAGGTCAAGTACCAGCATATTTAGGATCATCATTCGCCTTTATCGCACCGATTATAACAGCGAAAACGGCAGGTGGGCCGGGAGCAGCAATGCTTGGTGGTTTGCTAGCAGGGCTTGTGTACATCTTAATCTCACTCGGAATTAAGAAATCAGGATCAGAGTGGATTATGAAACTACTACCACCAATCGTAGTTGGTCCAGTAGTAATGGTAATCGGTCTAGCTTTAGCACATACAGCAGTTAACATGGCGATGAACGGTGCGGATGGCAAATACAGCTTTACACATTTTTCAGTAGCATTAGTAACATTAGCAATTACAATCATTTGCTCGATATTCGGAAGAGGATTTTTCAGTATCATACCAGTGTTACTTGGCATTATCGGCGGATATATCTTCGCTTACTTCCAAGGGCTAGTAGACTTAAAGCCGGTAGCTGAGGCAAAATGGTTTGTTGTACCAGATTTCACAGTACCATTTGTAACATATACACCAGAGTTTTCATGGAAGATTGTACTCTTGATGGTACCAGTTGCACTAGTAACAATATCAGAACATATCGGACATCAAATTGTACTTGGAAATGTTATTAAAAGAGATTTAATTGAAAAACCAGGTTTACACCGTTCGATCTTCGGTGACGGAGTAGCAACATTAATTGCATCACTAATCGGTGGGCCACCGAATACAACGTATGGTGAAAACATCGGTGTGCTAGCAATTACGAGAGCATACAGTGTATACTTATTCATCGGTTCAGCAGTATTCGCAATCATGTTCGGATTTATCGGTAAGATTTCTGCACTGATTCATTCGATCCCAACACCAGTTATGGGCGGGGTATCAATCTTACTATTCGGTGTAATCGCATCAAGCGGATTACGCATGATGGTAGATGATAAAACAGATTTAAGTGACAAACGAAACTTAATGATTGCATCAGTAATACTAGTAATCGGTATTGGTGGAGCGGTACTTCACGTAGGGGATTCATTCCAAGTCGAAGGAATGGCGCTTGCAGCAATTGTAGGTGTACTGTTAAATCTACTACTACCAGAATCAAAACAAGAAAAACATACAAAACAATCTAAGCAGATTGCTTCATAAAAATAACCTTTTAATTCAGTCCTGTGAGACGGAAAAGGGTGGCTTCTTCCTTGCACCCTAGTCTTACATGACTAGGGTATTTTTATGCAAAGGTTGTTATAAAAATACAAAAGTGGTAACATAAAAATCAGAAAGATGAGGGATGACGATGAGCCATTTGTTAACGATGAGTGAATTATCGGAAGTAGAAATTTCAGAAATCCTAAAAGACGCAGAAGATTTTGCGAATGGAAAAGAGAGCAAAACGACAGAGCAAACTTTTGTTGCAAACTTGTTCTTTGAGAATAGTACGAGAACGAGATTTAGCTTTGAAGTTGCTGAGAAGAGATTAGGACTAGATGTTTTAAACTTTTCAGCTGATGCATCTAGCGTACAAAAAGGAGAAACTTTATACGATACGATAAGAACACTAGAATCAATCGGAACAAAAGCAGTGGTCATCCGCCATGAGCAAGATCGCTACTTCGATGAACTAAAAGATCAGGTGAATATCCCGATCTTAAACGCTGGAGATGGATGTGGAAACCACCCAACGCAGTGCCTACTCGACCTTCTTACAATTAAACAAGAGTTTGGAAGATTTGAAGGTTTGAAGATTGCAATAGTAGGAGATGTTCGTCATAGCCGAGTAGCACGTTCTAATGCAGAAGCATTAACGAAGCTTGGTGCAACAATTTACTTTGCAAGTCCAGAAGAGTGGAAAGGTGAAGACAACACATTTGGAACATACAAACCATTAGATGAACTTGTTCCAGAAGTGGATGTAATGATGTTACTCCGTGTACAACATGAGCGTCATGATCATTATGAAACAGACATTATGAAAGAATATCATGAGAAACACGGATTAACAGTAGAAAGAGAAAAGCGTATGAAAGAAGGAAGCATTATTATGCATCCAGCTCCCGTAAACCGTGATGTTGAAATTGCAAGTGAACTTGTTGAGTGTGAGCGTTCACGCATATTTAAACAAATGGAAAATGGAGTTTACGTAAGAATGGCTGTACTAAAACGCGCCTTACCAAATGTATTAGGAGGAATGAAACATGAATTACTTGTTTAAAAATGGTCGTTATATGAATGAAGAAGGAAAAATTGTAGCAACAGATCTTCTCGTACAAGACGGTAAAATCGCTAAGGTAGCAGAAAATATTACGGCAGATAATGCTGAAGTAATCGATGTGAACGGAAAGTTAATCGCACCTGGATTAGTAGATGTACACGTACATCTTCGTGAACCAGGTGGTGAACATAAAGAAACAATTGAAACAGGTACACTAGCAGCGGCAAAAGGTGGATTCACTACAATTTGTGCAATGCCAAATACACGTCCGGTACCAGATTGCAGAGAACATATGGAAGACTTGCAAAATCGTATTAAAGAAAAAGCACATGTCAACGTACTACCATACGGAGCAATTACAGTACGTCAAGCTGGTTCTGAAATGACAGATTTCGAAACATTAAAAGAACTTGGAGCATTTGCTTTCACAGATGACGGCGTAGGCGTACAAGATGCGAGCATGATGTTAGCGGCTATGAAACGTGCAGCAAAATTAGATATGGCAGTAGTTGCGCACTGTGAAGAGAATACGCTTATTAATAAAGGTTGTGTACATGAAGGGAAGTTTTCTGAGAAACACGGATTAAACGGTATCCCATCAGTATGTGAATCTGTACATATTGCAAGGGATATATTGCTTGCGGAAGCAGCAGATTGTCACTATCACGTATGTCACGTAAGTACGAAAGGTTCAGTACGTGTAATCCGTGATGCGAAACGCGCTGGAATTAAAGTAACAGCAGAAGTAACACCACATCACCTAGTGTTATGTGAAGATGATATCCCATCAGCTGATCCTAATTTTAAAATGAACCCACCGCTTCGTGGAAAAGAAGACCATGCAGCATTAATTGAAGGTTTATTAGATGGAACGATCGATATGATCGCAACTGACCATGCACCGCATACAGCGGAAGAGAAAGCACAAGGAATTGAAAGAGCACCATTCGGAATTACTGGTTTTGAAACAGCATTCCCGCTTCTATACACAAACCTTGTGAAAAAAGGAGTCATTACGCTAGAACAGTTAATTCAATATTTAACAGAAAAGCCAGCTGATACATTTGGCTTAGAAGCAGGTCGCCTGAAAGAAGGTAGAACAGCTGATATTACAATCATTGATTTAGAACAAGAAGAAGAGATTGATCCAACAACATTCTTATCAAAAGGAAAAAATACACCATTCGCAGGTTGGAAATGCCAAGGATGGCCGGTAATGACAATCGTTGGTGGTAAGATCGCATGGCAAAAGGAGAGTGCATTAGTATGAAAAGACAACTTATCTTAGAAGATGGAACAGTATTAATTGGAAAAGGTTTCGGAGGAGAAATCGAAAAGTCAGGTGAGGTTGTATTTACAACAGGAATGACTGGATATCAAGAAACATTATCTGATCCATCATATTGCGGTCAAATCGTAACATTCACGTACCCATTAATCGGAAACTACGGCATTAACCGTGACGATTTCGAATCGATTCACCCATCTGTAAATGGTTTAATCGTAAACGAAATTTGTGATCATCCATCAAACTTCCGTAATGAAATTTCGTTAAATGATTACTTAAAAGAAAGAAACATCCCGGGATTAGCAGGAATTGATACGAGAAAATTAACGAGAAAAATTCGTCAATACGGTACATTACGCGGACGCCTTTGTAACATGGATGCAGATGTAGAATACATCGTGAGCCAATTAAAAGCGACAGTATTTACAGATCACGTGAAACGCGTATCGACGAAAGATCCATACCCAAGTCCAGGACGCGGACACCGAGTTGTACTTGTAGACTTCGGAATGAAACATGGTATTTTACGAGAATTAAATAAGCGTGACTGTGATGTAATTGTAGTTCCTTACAACACAACAGCAGAAGAAATTTTACGCCTTAGCCCAGATGGAATTATGTTAAGTAACGGACCTGGGGATCCAAAAGATGTACCAGAAGCAATTGAAATGTTAAAAGACATTATCGGTAAAGTTCCTTTATTCGGAATTTGCCTAGGACATCAATTGTTCGCTCTAGCATCTGGTGCAAATACAAGTAAGTTGAAATTCGGTCACCGTGGTTTAAACCATCCAGTAAAAAATCTTGCAACTGGAAAAGTAGCAATTACATCTCAAAACCATGGTTACGCAGTAGAAGAAGAATCAGTTGAAAATACAGAGCTTGAAATTACACATGTTGCTTTAAATGATGGAACAGTAGAAGGTCTTCGTCATAAGAAGTTCCCAGCATTTACAGTACAATACCATCCAGAAGCTTCAGCAGGACCTGAAGATGCAAATGATTTATTCGAAGATTTCTTAGCAATGATTGAAAACTTCAAGAAAGAAGGGGAAGAGTTATGCCAAAACGCCTAGACATTAACACAATTTTAGTAATCGGATCAGGACCAATTGTAATTGGGCAAGCAGCGGAGTTTGACTACTCTGGTACACAAGCTTGTCAATCTCTAAGAGAAGAAGGTTACAAAGTAATCCTTGTTAACTCTAACCCAGCAACAATTATGACAGATACTGCAACAGCAGATAAAGTATATATCGAACCATTAACATTAGAATTCGTAAGCCGTATTATTCGTAAAGAACGTCCAGATGCAATCTTACCAACATTAGGTGGTCAAACAGGGTTAAATATGGCTGTTGAACTTGCGAAATCAGGCATACTTGAAGAATGCGGAGTTGAAATTTTAGGAACGAAATTATCAGCTATCGAGCAAGCGGAGGATCGCGATTTATTCCGTACATTAATGCAGGATTTAAATGAACCAATTCCATCTAGTACGATTATTCATACGCTGGAAGAAGCACATGAATTTGTAAAAGAAATTGGTTATCCAGTTATTGTTCGCCCAGCATTTACAATGGGAGGAACAGGTGGCGGAATTTGTAGTAATGAAGAAGAACTAATTGAAATCGTATCCGGTGGATTAAAACATAGTCCAGTAACACAATGTTTATTAGAAAAGAGCATTGCTGGTTGTAAGGAAATTGAATATGAAGTAATGCGTGATTCGAATGATAACGCGATTGTAGTATGTAACATGGAAAACATCGATCCAGTTGGGGTTCACACAGGTGATTCTATCGTAGTAGCACCAAGCCAAACATTAAGCGACCGTGAATATCAAATGTTACGAAACACTTCATTACGAATTATTCGTGCATTAGGAATTGAAGGTGGATGTAACGTTCAGCTTGCACTAGATCCACATAGCTTCCAATACTATGTAATCGAAGTAAACCCACGTGTAAGTCGTTCATCTGCACTAGCATCTAAAGCGACTGGATATCCAATTGCAAAATTAGCAGCGAAAATTGCAGTCGGCTTAACATTAGATGAAATCATAAACCCAGTAACACAAAAAACTTACGCTTGCTTCGAGCCAGCATTAGACTATGTTGTTTCAAAAATTCCACGCTGGCCATTTGATAAGTTTGAATCAGCAAACAGAACACTTGGTACACAAATGAAGGCAACTGGTGAAGTTATGTCAATCGGACGTAACTTAGAGCAATCATTATTAAAAGCGGTTCGTTCTTTAGAGCTTGGCATTTATCACTTAGAATTAGACCACTTAAAAGAACTTGATAAAGAAACAATGAAAAAACGCATTATTAAAGCAGACGATGAGCGACTGTTTATTGTAGCAGAAGCAATTCGTCAAGGTGTAACGAAAGAAGAAATCAACGAATGGTGTGAAATGGACTTCTTCTTCTTACAAAAAATTGAAAACATCGTAAATATGGAACGCGAAGTAAAAGCGAATGTAGGAAATATGGAAGTACTACAAGCTGCGAAAGAAATGGGCTTCAGTGATCACTACATTGCAGCTGCTTGGAACAAAACGGAGCGTGAAATTTACGATATGCGTAAAGAAAGCAATATAACTCCTGTTTATAAAATGGTAGATACTTGTGCGGCAGAGTTTGAATCTGCAACACCATACTACTACAGCACATATGGTGATGAGAATGAATCGGTGATAACAGATCGTAAGAGTGTTGTTGTACTAGGGTCTGGTCCAATCCGTATCGGTCAAGGGGTTGAGTTTGACTATGCAACAGTTCACTCTGTATGGGCAATTAAAGAAGCTGGATATGAGGCAATCATTGTTAATAACAATCCAGAAACAGTTTCAACAGATTTCAGTATTTCTGACAAATTATACTTTGAACCATTAACAATCGAAGATGTAATGCACATCATTGATTTAGAAAAACCAGAAGGCGTTATTGTTCAGTTCGGTGGACAAACGGCAATTAACTTAGCGGCGAAATTAGAGGCTCACGGTGTGAAAATCTTAGGAACATCACTTGAAGACTTAGACCGTGCAGAAGATCGTGATAAATTTGAAGCTGCTTTAACAAAACTTGGTATCCCGCAACCAGTTGGTAAAACAGCAACGACTGTAGAACAAGCGGTAGCAATCGCAGAAGAAATTGGTTATCCAGTATTAGTAAGACCATCTTACGTACTAGGTGGACGTGCGATGGAAATCGTATATCGTCAAGAAGAACTGTTGCACTACATGAAAAATGCAGTTAAAGTTCATGCAGATCACCCAGTATTAATCGACCGTTACATGGTTGGTAAAGAAATTGAAGTAGATGCAATTTCAGATGGTGAGAATGTATTCATTCCAGGTATTATGGAACATATTGAACGCGCTGGAGTTCACTCTGGTGACTCAATTGGAGTATATCCACCACAAAGTTTATCTGAAAAACTAAAAGAACAAATCATTGAACATACAATTGCACTTGGAAAAGGATTAAACATTGTTGGATTACTAAATATCCAGTTTGTAGTATTCAAAGATCAAGTGTACGTAATTGAAGTAAACCCACGTGCAAGCCGTACAGTACCGTTCTTAAGTAAAATTACAGGCGTACCGATGGCGAATGTTGCAACGAAAGTTATTTTAGGGCAAGACCTAGTAGAGCAAGGATACGGAACGGGCTATCACCCAGAAGAGAAAGAAGTATATGTAAAAGCTCCGGTATTCTCATTCGCGAAACTACGTTCAGTTGATACAACATTAGGACCTGAAATGAAATCAACAGGGGAAGTAATGGGTAAAGACTTAACGCTTGAAAAAGCATTATATAAAGGATTAGTTGCTTCAGGAATTAACATCCCAACGCACGGATCAGTAATCATTACTGTAGCGGATAAAGATAAAGAAGAGGCGATGGAAATTGCAAAACGTTTCCACGAAATCGGCTATAACTTATTAGCAACAGCTGGAACAGCACAATCATTAGAAGAGCAAAATATCCCAGTACAAGTTGTAAACAAAATTGATTCTGAAGACTACAACTTACTAGATATTATCCGTCAAGGAAAAGCACAGTTTGTAATTAACACATTAACAAAAGGTAAACAACCAGCGCGTGATGGTTTCCGCATTCGCCGTGAATCAGTAGAAAATGGTGTGGCTTGCTTAACATCACTTGATACAACAAGAGCAATCTTACGAGTATTAGAATCTATGACATTCTCAGCTCATTCAATGAAAGAAATTACGCAAACAAAGCGTCACGAGGTGGTACATGCATGATGCAAAAGCAAAATATGATCGTCGTTAATCAAAAAGAAATCGCAAAAAACATTTACGAGTTAGTGCTTCAAGGAACTTTAGTACAGCAAATGAACGAACCAGGGCAGTTTGTACACATTAAGGTAGCAGAGGGCATTGCGCCCCTTCTGCGCCGCCCGATTAGTATTTGTAATGTAGATCAAGAGAAGAACGAATTTACAATGCTATATCGTGCGGAAGGACAAGGGACAAAAACATTAGCAACTAGAAAACAAGGTGAAATGGTAGACGTACTAGGACCACTAGGACACGGTTTTCCTGTAGAAGAAGCAGAAGCTGGTCAAACAGCTTTACTAGTAGGCGGGGGGATTGGTGTACCACCACTTTATGAACTATCACAGTGCCTCGTTGCAAAAGGTGTACGTGTAATTCACATCTTAGGTTTTCAAACGAAAGATGTAGTTTTCTATGAAGAAAAATTTGCAGAACTTGGTGATACGTACGTTGCGACAGTAGATGGTACACACGGTACAAAAGGATTTGTCACAGATGTAATTGATAATTACGGAATTGACTTTGATATTCTTTACTCATGTGGTCCGTTAGCGATGCTTCGTGCATTAGAAGGACGTTACAAAGAGAAAAAAGCCTATATTTCATTAGAAGAACGTATGGGCTGCGGTATTGGAGCTTGTTTCGCATGTGTATGCCACTTACAAGAAGATCCAAGTGGACATTCTTACAAGAAGGTGTGTAGCGACGGACCAGTATTTCCAATCGGGGAGGTTGTACTATGAACAGATTGCAAGTTGAATTACCAGGATTATCATTAAAAAATCCAATTATACCGGCATCTGGATGCTTTGGATTTGGTCGTGAATATGCACAGTTTTACGATTTAAGTGTACTAGGATCAATCATGATTAAAGCGACGACAGAACAACCACGCTATGGAAATCCAACACCTCGTGTTGCTGAAACACCGGGCGGCATGTTAAATGCGATCGGACTTCAAAACCCAGGGTTAGAAAAAGTAATGAATTCTGAATTACCATGGTTAGAACAATTTGACCTTCCAATCATTGCTAACGTTGCAGGCTCACAAGCTGAGGATTATGTAGCGGTTGCAAAGGAAATTTCTAAAGCGCCTAATGTCCATGCACTAGAATTAAATATTTCTTGTCCGAACGTAAAAACAGGTGGTATCGCCTTTGGTACAAATCCTGAAATTGCTGCTGATTTAACGAAGCGAGTAAAAGAGGTTTCTGAAGTACCTGTATACGTGAAGTTGTCACCAAACGTGGCAAACATAGTGGAAATTGCAAAAGCGATTGAAAATGCAGGTGCAGATGGTTTAACGATGATTAATACATTGCTTGGTATGCGTTTAGATTTAAAAACAGCTAAACCAATTTTAGCAAACCGTACAGGCGGATTATCAGGTCCTGCGATTAAGCCAGTAGCAATTCGTATGGTACATGAAGTAAGCCAAGCGGTTAACATTCCAATTATCGGAATGGGTGGTATTGAAACAGCGGAAGATGTAATTGAATTCTTCTACGCTGGCGCAAGCGCAGTTGCAGTAGGTACAGCGAACTTTATCGATCCGTTCGTATGTCCGACAATTATTGAAGAGTTACCAGCATTACTAGATGAATTAGGATTTGATCACATTTCGGAATGTCAAGGAAGGAGCTGGAAGCAAACATGTCACAGTCGTTAATCGTTGCACTAGATTTTCCAGGGAAACAAGATGTAGAACAATTCTTGCGCCACTTTGAAGGGGAAGAGTTATTTGTCAAAGTTGGTATGGAGTTATTTTACAAAGAAGGCCCTGCAATTATTACGTACTTAAAAGAAAAAGGACATAAGATTTTTCTAGATTTAAAACTTCATGATATTCCGAATACAGTAAAAAGCGCTATGCGTAGCCTAGCTAGTCTAGATGTTGATATGGTAAATGTTCATGCTGCTGGGGGAAGCAGCATGATGAAAGCTGCGATTGAGGGATTAGAGGAAGGTAAGCAAGAAGGAAAAGAGAGACCGATTTGTATTGCAGTTACACAACTAACAAGCACTTCGGAAGCTATGATGAAAAAAGAGATTGGCATTGAGAAGACGTTAGAAGAAGCGGTTGCTCATTATGCAAAACTAACGAAAGAAAGTGGACTTGATGGCGTTGTTTGCTCAACGCTTGAAGTTCCAAAATTACGTGAAGTATGCGGGAATGAATTTGTAACAGTAACACCGGGGATTCGTCTTGCAAGCGATGATGTAAATGACCAGGTGCGCGTAGCAACACCGAAACGTGCGAGGGAACTTGGCTCAAGCTACATCGTAGTTGGACGTAGTATTACAAAAGCAGAAAATCCGCTTGAAGCGTATAAAACAGTAAAACAACAGTGGGAAGGTGTAACAGTATGAAAAAAGAAATCGCATCGCATTTATTAGAAATTGGAGCAGTATTTTTACAACCGAATGATCCATTCACATGGTCTTCAGGTATGAAATCACCAATTTATTGTGATAACCGTTTAACTTTATCTTATCCAAAAGTACGTCAAGCGATTGCAGCTGGATTAGAAGAGTTAATTAAAGAGCATTTCCCAACTGTAGAAGTTATTGCAGGAACAGCAACTGCTGGTATTGCGCACGCTGCATGGGTAAGCGATCGTATGGATTTACCAATGTGCTACGTACGTAGTAAAGCAAAAGGCCACGGTAAAGGGAATCAAATTGAAGGAAAAGCTGAAAAAGGTCAAAAAGTTGTAGTAGTAGAAGACTTAATTTCAACTGGCGGAAGTGCAATTACATGTGTAGAAGCACTTCGCGAAGCTGGCTGTGAAGTATTAGGAATCGTATCAATCTTCACATACGAGCTAGAAGCAGGAAAAGAAAAGCTAGAAGCAGCTAACGTAGCATCATATTCTTTAAGTGATTACAGTGCATTAACTGAAGTTGCAGCAGAAAAAGGTATGATCGGACAAGCTGAAACGAAAAAATTACAAGAGTGGCGTAAAAATCCAGCTAACGAAGCTTGGATCACAGCGTAACATGAAAAAAATGACCGCGGGGGAACGCGGTCGTTTTTTTATATTATTGTTAAAACTTCATGTAAAGAACAGATAGTAGGAATATCGTACTTGAGTTGTGAGTTATCTCGATTTAACCATATCCCTTGCATCCTAGCTGCTGTACTACTAATCGCATCAGTCTCTAATCGATCGCCAATATAATAGCAATCTTTCATTTCAAGGTTCGATTGTAATACGGTTCTGTGAAAAATTTCAGGATCTGGTTTCGATATACCAAGTTCACTAGAAGTAAATATATATTTAAAATGTTTTAAAATGTTTAGGGCAGTTAATTTTTCGACTTGTTGTTCATAGTTACCATTACTAATGATACCTAATGAGTGACCGCCTTGCTGCAAGTTCTGTAATGTATAGTGTACATCTTCAAACGCGGTCCAGTTGTTCTTATGTAGTTCTATATATTGATTGAATCTATGCTGAGATTCTTTGGGTGATAGGTTTACTCCATATGTTTTAAATAAATGATACATTCGCATTACTTGTTGTTCTTGAAAAGATAATTTCCTGGATAAAAATTTGTTGAAATATTCTTCTGATAATTCATGCCAGACTTTCGTTGCCTCTAATTCATTGCCTGAAAAAATAGTATTATATATTTGAAAAAAATCTATAATACCATTTCTTTCAGCAGCCTCATAATCAAGTAAAGTTCCATCAATATCAAAGAAAATCATATTGCTGTCTCCTTGCTAACAACTATTTAGCGTTTTCAGCAACCTCATATCCTTTCACAAACAATAGCGTCATATAAGAAACGATAAACGAGAAGATGCTGTACATGCCAACCCAAAAGAAAAATTTTGGAGTAAAGGCGATAACACCTATTATTAAAAAACTAGCAAACGTTACAATCGGCATTACGTAATACGTTTTCGTTTTGCGTGTTCCAATAACAGATACGATAAAGATAAATAATGGACAAATTAATAAGACGAAAATCAATTCATTCATAGGTATGTCCCCTTTTCTAATTGCAGTAATCTGTTTCTCGTAAACGTTTTGAAATAATTACTCTCCTAATATAATTTCGCTAAGTAATAACGAATCCCTCTTGAAAACTGATAATTCATGATGAATTTTACAAGCAAAAAACGTAAGCAAGAGAACACTTGCTTACGTTATAGGATAAATATCGCAACGATCGTGGTGACAATTAAACCGATAACAACCGGTAAAAAGTTTCGACGTGCAAGTTCAAATGGATCGACTTTACAAATCGCAGCAGCAGGAATAAGTGCCCAAGGAATTAACGTCCCGCCCCCGGTCCATATAGCTGCAATTTGCCCGAGTGCTGTTAATGTAGCTGTTCCATGGCCAAGTGCTGTTCCAAAAAGATTGGCAATGGAACCAGCAAGTGATATACCTGAAAAACCTGATCCATCTAAGCCGGTAATGACACCAACGATGGTTAATGTCCCTGCCGATACATATTGATTTAAAGGAACAGTTTGAGATAAAGCGATGCCTAAGTCGTTAATGATTCCATGTGAATCTTTCGGTAAATAGGCCCCGATAATTTTCACAAAGCCACTATCTCCTAAATAAAAGAGTGCAGCGATAGGAATAACTGGTCCAAAAATTTTAAAGCCAAATTGGAGCCCTTCTATGAAATAATCGGTCGTTTTATTCAGTCCATTACCTTTGTAGGCGATGAGAGAAATGATGATAATCATAATAACAGTTGTTCCGCCGATAAGTGCAGTTGCGTCGCTTCCCTGTAGTTGAAATTGAATCATGCAAAGGATATCAATGATATATACGATAGGGATACAAATAGCGAGCCATTTCTTTGTGCGAGGAGATAATGAAGTGAGCGTTTTAGAAGACTCAGTTGATAGAATAGATTCTTGTATAGCTAAGCCTGTATGAAACTCTTTTCGTAAGAAGAAAAAAGCGACGGAAGTTGTCACAACGCCCATAACGATAACGAGTGGAACACTTGCAGATACGACGCTGGAAACAGGGAGGCCAGCAGCGTCTGCGGTTAATTTTGGTGCGCCTTGTATAACGAAGTCGCCGGATAAAGCAATCCCATGACCGAATAAGTTCATAGCAATTGCTACTCCAATTGGAGGAAGACCGACACGTACAGCAACCGGTAATAAAATAGCTCCCATTAAGGCGACAGCGGGAGAAGGCCAAAAGAAGAAAGAAATTGTCATCATCAAAAGGCCAATAATCCAGTAGGCGAGGGTAGGGGTACGGATCATCTTTGTAAATGGTGAAATCATCGTATCATTTATGCCGGTATGAACGAGTAGGTTACTCATCGATACGATAATAGAAATGATTAATATAGTTGGTAATAGCTCAGTAATGGCGTAAATAAAACTTTGAAAAATGCCGCTAACGGCAAGAGGGATAGAACTTGTAGCAGTTAATGCTAATAAAAAGATAAAAACGATACAAATAATTGTAGTATCTTTCCGGAGAATAAAAAAGGTAATAATAGTGAGTAAACAAATAACATAGAGAGCGTGTAATAGCGTTAATTCAACTCCCATAACATTCACATCCTTAGGCAATCGTGTAGTTTATTGTATGAAAGTAGGGAAAGTATGTGAGTATAAGAAACAGAAAAAAAGGTAAAATTTCATGTACTGCAATGGTAAGGATAAAAAATGGATGTTACAATACAATTAATCCTAAAAATGGAATTCAAGGAGGGCTTATGCACAAAAAAATTGGATTTTGGGGATTTATCATATCTTGTAGTCTATTAATCATTTTAAAGCTATTTACAAACAATGAATGGATAAGTATTATACCTGTTTTCGGGTTTGTATTTATACTTTTATATAACTGGGATGGTATGAAACAATATAGTAAGAAAAGTATTGGAATTATGATAGGTATCATTGTTGTTTGCTCATTGTTCGCAGGGGTTATTTTAATAGAGGGTCAGAAACAAATGGAGAAAATGTCTATTTTTCAAGAATGGATGTCTTCTGCAAACGGTCTTTATCTTGTAATTATAGTTGTTATTTTTCTAAGAATTGTTATAAGTATAGCAAGTTACATATTAAAGGAGAAGTAGAATGGGGGAGTACGAATGAGAGAAAAAATAGGATATTATGGTGTGCTAGTTTGTTTACTATTATCAGTTATTTCAGGACAATTTCTTAACAGTGAATGGGTACCAGTTATATTATGTATAGGAGTATTGATTTTTGCTCCTATGTATCGCTGGAATGAATGGAAAGCATATAGTCGAAAAAAGAAAATGGTTTTCAGCATCGAATTTGTCATTATAATCAGTACAATTCCGTTTTTGTTATGGAAAGGAAATGAGATAATAGATGGAATTGTAATGTTTCAAGGGTGGTTGTTTATTGCGAAAATGCTATATTTAATATGCATTTTAATGTTGGTAGTGGTAGTCACTAAAATAGTAAACGAAAAGCTATTCGTTAATGAATAAAAGAAAATGCCACCTTATTCGGTGGCATTTCCTCATTTTACTGCATGAGCTTTTTGCATCTTTTTAATTAAACGAATTTGTCCACGATGATTGATTTCATCTTCAAAAACGTGAAACCACTTAAAATAGTTATTTGCTGGTTTGTCATACCAAAAGTCTGTCGTTTTAAATAACCATTCATCAGGTAACGATTGAAAAGTCTCGATTGTTTTGGAACGTACTTCTTGTAATGTATTTATGTAAAATTCTATAGCGTTTCCTTTTATTTTCTCACGTCCAAGATCGCCTAATTCAATGCCAGGTAACCAGCGTTCTAATTCAGCCTCCGTTGGTTCACGGTCTTCAAAAGTATGAATCTGGTAGTAAAATTCAATAGCAGCCATATGATACAATAACATGCCAATTGAATTTGCTTCCTTATCATATAAATAATCAAGTTCTTCAATTGTTAAACTTTCCACTGCTTGCATTGTTGTATAGCGAGCGTAATTCATCATGGAAACAAGCTTTGAAAATTCTACATGTAAACCCTTCAATTTATCAATTACAAAATTCAATTAAAATTCCCCCTCTTTAAATGAATACTCCAGAGAAGGAATTCTATGTGCAAAAAAAGTTTTGTTTAAACCTTCATAATATTAACAAGGGATTATAATTAGTTCTCTATTTGATTTTGTAATAACGTCATAACCATCTTTGGTGATGACAATATCATCTTCGATTCTACAACCGCCCCAGTTCGGTATGTAAATGCCCGGCTCAACTGTAACAACCATACCTTCTTGTAAAGTTGCCTTGCTTTCTTGGGATAAGCGAAGTGGTTCATGTATTTCTAACCCAAGACCGTGCCCGGTAGAGTGGCCAAAGTATTGACCGTATCCATGTTCTGTAATGTAATTCCTCGTTATATCATCGATACTTTTCGCAGTTTCTCCAGGCTTAATTGCTTCAGTCCCACGCTTTAACGCTTCTCGTACAACATTGTATATTTTTTGGAATTCTTCCGATGGTTCCCCGATTGCTACGGTACGTGTTATATCGGAACAATATCCGTCGTAAAGTGCACCGAAGTCTAATGTAACGATATCGCCGCGTTCGATTATTTTATTTGATGCAACTCCATGGGGAAGTGAAGAACGAACGCCTGAGGCTACAATGATTTGGAATGAAGAAGATGTAGCCCCTTTTTTTCGCATGAAAAATTCTAACTCATCTCGAACGTCAGTCTCGCTTATTCCAGGCTTTAGAAATGTAACAATATGGTGAAATGCTTCGTCAGCGATTGTAGCTGCGATTTTCATTGTTTCTATTTCAGATGTGTCTTTAATAAGTCGAATATCTTCAATAATCTCACACACTGGAACCATTTCTGTATGTATATATTTTTGTAGTTTCTTAAATTGTTGCAAAGTCATATTATTGTCTTCTATACCAAGTTTTTGAATGTTTAATTTTGATACTTGATTTGCAACTTCTTCTTCTAAATTTCCTTTATGCATAATAATTTCTGCTGCTTTTATTTCCGTTTTTGCTTGATCTACGTAACGGAAATCAGTAATGAAAATAGCTTTATGCGCAGCGATTAAGACAACGCCTGCGCTACCTGTAAAGTTTGTTGCGTATTGACGGTTTTCTTTTTTTGTAATAAGTAACCCGTCGATTCCGTAATTATGTAGTTGTTTTTGGATATTAGTTATTCTTACATTCATTTTAATTCCTCCTTTTTACATTAATAAAGCAAGAATTGTGCCAGTATATTTATTTAGAATAAAAGAGAAGAGGGTAGCTGTGTGTCAAAAAAACTAGACGAATGTAAAATAAATATATATATAATTTTTACAGTAAGTTTTTATGTGACTGAACAATAATATAAACTCGCAAACGAAAATCTTTTTAATTTAAATATTATATTTTTTGTATAAATGGATTAAGTTAATTGGTATAATAAGGGATTGTTACGTTTTTTATAGGTAAAGAGATGTAACGAAAAAAACTGGGTTAAGGAATGTGAGTGTATGAAGAAATTAAGTAAAGTAATGTCATTTTGTTTGGCCGCTAGTATGCTTGTTATAACGGGGTGTGAAACAAGTGAACACAAAGTTCAAGTAAATGAAACGATTGAACAGCTTGATGAAGCGCCAGAAGTGACAGAAAAAGAAGCGAAAAAGATTGTAAGAAAGAGTGTAGATGGAATAGCAAATGCGTTTAGTGAGATGGAAAAAGAAAATGGATGGAGCCGAAATAATCCTGGGGATTTAGAGACAGCTAAAAAAGGAGTTAAAGGATTGGTTTCAGAAAAGTTTGTAGAGAATCAGCTTCCTGAATTGCTTGCTAACTTTAATAGATCGAGAGAGACTGATATGTTACCATTCCCAAATTATTTTCAAACTGAAATAAGATTTTCTTCTTCACAAGATAAAGAAAATTTAACGGTACATACATTAAGTTTAGAAGATGAAATAGGTAATGCGGCCCAAGATTGGGAATTTCATTTGGTGTATAAAGAAGGAGAATGGTTAATGGATAAATGGTCATTCGTTTTTCCTGAAGATTTAAAACTTACAAAAGAAGAAGCAAATAGAATTTTAAAAATGCCAGACGATAAGAATGTGTCATTTGTAAGTGAAGAAAATAGTGGCGATAAGAAATACATATTCAAAGATAGTAACGGATTAATTACTGTAAATGCGAAAACATCTCTTATTTCATACAATGTAGATAAAAATAGGTATGAAAAGGTAACGAAAGAAAGAAATATTCAAGAAACAGAACAAGTACAGAGAAAGGATTCGAGTGCGTATACAGGCTCAAAAGAAGAGAAACAATCGCAAAAAGAATCTTCTTCAAAGATAGATAGAGCAAATGTTTTAAGTGAATTAGCTGCTATAGATAAACAAGAAAAACATACGAATGCTATGTCAACCAATGATATAGTAAATGAAATAGAAGGAAATTATGAACTGTGGGATAATAAACTAAATGAAATTTACAGTACATTAAAAAGTACGATGTCACCTGATGCGTTTCAGTCGTTAAAAACGAAACAAATTGCGTGGGTTAAAGAAAAAGAAAGTAAAGTTAAAGCAATTGGTACTGATACAAATAACGGAACGATGAGGCGTATAGAAGCTTCAGAAGAGAAATATAAGATGACAAAAGCAAGATGTTATGAATTAGTAAATGGGTATATGAACTAGTGTGAACGAATATAAAAAATGCGTTGCTTATAAGCAACGCATTTTTGTATTTACGCTTTTAATTTCATTACAATATCAGCATCTGGTGTTACATATACGGTTTGCTGATTGTCGTACGTAACAAAACCAAGTTTTGCACCACTCGGTTTTTTCACATGGCGTATTTTAGTGAAATCAACAGGTACAGAGCTAGACTCTTTCGCTTTACTGTAATAAGCGGCAATTTTGGCAGCTTCTAGTAAAGTTTCTTCAGCAGGCTCTAAAGAACGAATGACAACGTGAGAGCCAGGTATGTCTTTCGTATGTAACCAAATTTCATCACGGCGGGCAAACTTCGTTGTTAAATAATCATTTTGTTTATTGTTTTTACCAACGAAAATCTCTGTGCCATCACTTGCTAAATATTTATCTAATACTGGCTTAGTAGGCTTTTTCTTTGCGTTTTTCGTTTTGCGATTGCGCACATAACCTTCTTCAGCTAATTCCTCACGAATTTCTTCAATATCTTTTGAAGAAGCAGCTTCCATTTGTTGAAGTAAGCTATCAAAATAAAGAATTTCTTCATTGGTTTTTTCGATTTGTTCTTCTACAACAACAACTGAATTTTTTGCTTTTTGATACTTTTGGAAATAGCGTTGTGCATTTTCAGATGGTGTTTTTAAAGGATCTAATGTGATTTTTACAGTTCCGCCATTTTCATCGTAATAATTAACGACCTCAATATCTTTATCGCCTTTTTTCAAAGCGTACATATTAGCTGTAAGTAGCTCTCCAAATAGTTGATATTTATCTGCTTTTCCAGCATCTTGCAGTGTTTTTTCGAGTTTAATGAGTTTTTTCTCGTTTTTATTTTTTTCATTTTGCATAAAGCGTTCTAAATCATGAGCTTGTTGTTTTACACGATCGCGCTCTGCTTTTCCGAAAAAGAAACGATCAAGCAATTCACTAACAGATGAGAACGTCTTATCTTCTCCTTGCAAGTGTGCAAGAGGGAAAAGATAAAAGAATTCTTTCCCATTTGAAGTAGTCATCGCTGGTGAATATGTATGAGTTAATAATGGTTTTTGTATGGAGAAAAATGCATCCGCTAATGCTTTTTCATTTACCATACCAGCTTTTTTCACTACTTCTTTTGCGAATAACGGGGATATTCCCGTAAAGGTGCCGACAAGCTGTTTATCCATGTTTCCAGATAGAAAGTCTAGTGGTCTAATAAATTCATCATTTGTTTCAATCTGAAGTGGGTTAATTTTATGTTGTGCTGGTGGTGCAATATATTCAGCTCCAGCGTATACAGTACGATGGCGGTTTACCGCTAAAGATATGTGTTTTAAGCTATCTAAAATAACGTTTGTTTTCGTATCTACTAAGATAATGTTACTATGTCGGCCCATTATTTCGATTACTAATGTTTTTAATGATTCGTCTCCAATTTCATTCCGACTGCGAACTGTAATTTGAATAATACGTTCTAAGTCAATTTGTTCAATTTTTTCAATAAACCCACCTTCTAAATGTTTACGAAGAAGCATACAAAACATTGGCGGTATTGCTGGTGAATCGTAGTTTTGATTCGTTAAGTGCAGACGCGCATATGTAGGGTGAGACGAAAGAATTAGTTTTTGGTTCTTTCCGTTTGCTCGAATATGTAATAAAATCTCATACTTTGAAGGTTGATATATTTTGGAAATTCTTCCTGTGTAAAGAGAATTTGCAATTTCATGTGTAATTGCTCTTGTAAATAATCCATCGAATGCCATAAATGAACACTCCTTTCTAACTAAAAGTTAATTATAGCATTTTTTTGGACGAGGCTGAATAAGCTTTCAATAGAGTATGTCTGGAATCAGGAGGTCGATGGCAGGATGAACTGGTATGGAATGCGGGCACATGAAGTGGAAGAAAGAACGAATACGAATGTAAAGGTTGGACTTACAGAGAAAGAAGCAGAAGGGCGCGTAAAGAAATTTGGTACTAATGAATTAGAAGAAGCAAAAAGGCCTTCTGCACTAATGGTATTTTTAGCACAGTTTAAAGATTTCATGGTACTCGTTTTGTTTGGAGCAACAATTGTTTCTGCGTTTTTAGGTGAATACATTGATTCTATTGCTATTGTTGCCATTGTTATTATCAATGGTATTCTCGGATTTTTTCAAGAAAGAAAAGCTGAAAAATCATTGGAAGCTTTAAAGGAACTAGCCGCTCCACAAGTTACTGTAATGCGGAATGGAAAGTGGGTAAAAGCACCATCTAAAGCACTTGTTTTAGGTGATATTATTAAGTTTTCCAGTGGTGATCGTATTGGGGCTGATGTGCGTCTTGTTGAAGCATCAAGTTTATATATTGAAGAGTCTGCTTTGACAGGGGAGTCCGTACCTGTACAAAAGAAGGTAGAAGCATTGCAAGGGCAAGATGTTGCAATTGGTGATCAAAAAAATATGGCTTTTATGGGGACAATGATTACGCGAGGATCTGGTACAGGAGTCGTTGTAGCAACTGGTATGAATACAGCGATGGGGCAAATTGCAAATATGTTACAAAATGCAGAGCAAATGGAAACACCACTGCAAAGAAGGTTAGAACAGCTCGGAAAAATATTAATTATTGTGGCTCTTATTTTGACAGCACTCGTTGTATTAGCTGGTGTGTATCAAGGGAATGAAGTATATCATATGTTTTTAGCTGGTGTGTCTCTGGCTGTTGCGGCTATTCCAGAAGGGTTGCCAGCAATTGTTACAGTAGCTTTATCACTTGGTGTACAGCGTATGATAAAAAAGAGAGCAATTGTACGAAAGTTACCAGCCGTAGAAACGTTAGGTTGTGCTTCCGTTATATGTTCTGATAAAACGGGAACAATGACGCAAAACAAAATGATGGTAACACATATGTGGTCAGGCGGAGAATTGTGGAAAGTGACAGGGCAAGGATATGAACCTAATGGCTCTTTTATGAAAGGTGAAAAAGAAGTGAATCCAGCTAAGACAAAAGCACTTTATCAGCTACTTACATTTGGTTCACTATGTAACAATGCAAATATTATTCAAAAGAAAAAGGCGTACGTATTAGATGGAGATCCAACAGAGGGAGCGCTTGTAGCTGCAGCAATGAAAGCTGGGATAACACGTGAGGCATTGAAAGGGAAATTTGAAGTTATTCGTGAATTTCCATTTGATTCAACTCGAAAAATGATGAGTGTTATTGTACGAGATCGAGAGGGGAAAAAGTTTATTGTTACGAAGGGAGCACCGGATGTTCTTTTACAAATGAGTCAAACGATTTTATGGGGGGATAAGCAGCAGCCGTTAAGTGAGCTATATAGAAAAGAAGTACAGGCGGCTATTCATAGCTTAGGTAGTCAAGCGCTTCGAACAATTGCAGTTGCGTTTAAACCTTTAAAAATAACGGATTCTATTGAACATGAAAGAGACGTTGAAAAAGATTTTATGTTGGTTGGGATACAAGGTATGATTGACCCACCAAGACCAGAAGTGGCGCAGGCGGTAAAAGAGTGTAAAGAAGCTGGTATTCGAACAGTAATGATTACAGGTGATCATAAAGTGACAGCAATGGCGATTGCTGAACAATTAGGAGTTTTGCCACCAGATGGACGCGTTGTTGAAGGAGTAGAACTCGCGAATATGGATGTGGAGGAATTAGAAAATGTTGTAGAAGATACGTATGTATTCGCTCGTGTATCACCTGAACATAAATTAAAAATTGTTAAGGCACTGCAAAATCAAGGGCATATAGTAGCGATGACAGGTGATGGAGTGAACGATGCTCCAGCTATAAAAACAGCGGATATTGGGATAGCGATGGGGATTACAGGAACAGATGTTGCAAAAGAAGCCTCTTCACTTGTTTTACTAGACGATAATTTTGCTACAATTAAGTCAGCGATTAAAGAAGGAAGAAATATATACGAGAACATACGTAAGTTCATCCGATATTTATTAGCATCAAATGTTGGAGAAATTTTAGTTATGTTATTTGCGATGTTACTTGCATTACCCCTGCCGATGGTTCCTATTCAAATTTTATGGGTGAACTTAGTTACTGATGGTTTACCAGCGATGGCATTAGGTTTGGATAAGGCTGAAGGAGATGTGATGAAGAGAACGCCGCGCCACCCGAAAGAAGGGGTATTCGCTAGAGGGCTTGCGTGGAAAATAATAAGTCGAGGTTTTTTAATTGGGGCAGTGACGTTAGTAGCGTTTATTATTGCGTATAACCAACATCCAAATGAACTCAAATATGCACAAACTGTAGCGTTCGCGACGTTGGTACTTGCTCAGCTTATTCATGTATTTGATTGTCGTAGTGAGCATTCTGTTTTTCATCGTAATCCATTTGGGAACGTGTATTTAGTAGGGGCGGTTATCATTTCATTACTACTCATGCTAGTAGTGATATATTATCCACCGTTACAACCGATTTTTAGCACAATGCCGATACAAGCAAGAGATTGGTTATTAATTGGAGGTTTGTCATCAATTCCGACTTTCTTACTAGTAGGTTCTTTATTAACAGGGAAAAAGGCGAAAAAGAAAAAGCCAATGTTATATAAGAAGGGATTAAACTTGAAATAGTCAATGTTATGAAAATGTGATATAATTTACAGAAGGTAGTAGAGCCTTGTCTCTATTACCTTTTTCATTGAGTTATTTTATGGCTTGGATGTGATAAAAATGATTTCTAGTATGACAGGGTTTGGAAGATCGAAAGTAGAAAGTGATACTTTTCAAATTACAGTAGAAATGAAATCGGTGAACCACCGTTTTTTAGAGATGAGTATTCGACTTCCTAAGCAAATGATGGTATTTGAGGACAAAATTCGTAAAATAATTGCACAGCAAGTTCGACGTGGACGCATTGAAGTGTCTATTAGTATAGCAGGTGAAGGACTTGTTGAAAGAAAATTAAGTGTGAATTGGTCACTTCTTGAGCAGTACCAATCGATGATGGAAGATATAAAAGGAAAGTTTCAATTACAAGATTCTATTACACTCGAGCAATTAATGGCAATGCCAGAAGTAACAGCAATTGAAGAAATAGAAAATGTAAATGAACATTTTGAGAACAGTTTATATGAGGCTGTTCGTCAAGCTGCTCATATGTTGAAAACGATGAGAGATGACGAAGGAGAACGATTACATAAAGATATAGCGTATCGTTTACAAGAGATTAGCAATTGTGTAAATGCAATTATTCCACATGCACCAATTGTTACACAAAAATATCGTGAACGATTAGAAAATCGCTTAAAAGAATTACATAATCAAGAGTTAGATGAACAAAGATTGCTAACAGAAGTCGCAATCTTTGCAGAGCGTTGTGATATTCATGAAGAGTTAGTTCGTTTGCAAAGTCATTTAGAGCAATTTCGTGAAACATTGCAGATTGAAGAGCCTGTTGGAAGGAAAATGGATTTCATCGTGCAAGAGATGCATAGAGAAATTAATACGATTGGTTCTAAGGCAAATGACTTAACAATTTCAAAATATGTTGTAGAAATGAAAAATAACCTTGAAAAAATTCGTGAACAAGTACAAAATATTGAGTAGCTTTCAAAAAATATATAAAGTTATACGTGGTGGAGAAATCGGATAGACTTACTAGGAGGCGCAAACTATGGCCATGCGGTTTTTAAATATTGGATACGGAAATATTGTATCTGCTCATCGAATTATTGCTATTGTAAGTCCGGAGTCAGCTCCTATTAAACGAACAGTACAAGAAGCACGCGAACATAATGCTTTGCTTGATGCTACGTATGGGAGAAAAACAAGGGCGGTTATTGTTATGGATGATGGGCATGTTGTATTAAGTCCAATTCAACCAGAGACGATTGCACATCGTTTGAATAATAAAGAAGATTTAAGTGAGGAAGGGTAGGTTTTACATATTTATGAGAAGTAGAAGAGGATTGCTCATCGTTCTTTCAGGGCCTTCTGGGGTTGGAAAAGGAACGGTTCGTAAAGAGCTGTTTAGCCATGAGGATACACGTTTTCAGTACTCTATTTCAGTAACGACACGTAAGCCGCGTGAAGGTGAAGTAGATGGTGTGGATTATTTTTTTAAAGAAAGAGAAGAATTTGAGGAAATGATTCGTAATGAAAGATTACTTGAGTGGGCTGAGTTCGTAGGTAATTATTACGGAACACCAATTGACTATGTTGAAAAAACATTACAAGAAGGAAAAGATGTATTCTTAGAAATTGAAGTGCAAGGAGCGATTCAAGTTAAGAAAGCTTTCCCAGAAGGTGTATTTATTTTCTTAGCACCTCCAAGTTTATCTGAACTAAAGAGCCGTATTGTCGGACGTGGTACAGAGACTGAAGATGTTATTGAAAATCGTTTAACTGTAGCGAAAGAAGAAATCGAGATGATGGACGCTTACGACTATGTAGTAGAAAACGATCAAGTTGAATTAGCTTGTGATAGAATTAAAGCAATTGTGGTTGGCGAACATTGCCGCCGCGAAAGGGTAGCAAAATATTATAAAGAAATGACGGAGGGTCTATAATTATGTTAAATCCATCAATTGACTCATTACTACAAAAAATCGATTCTAAGTACACATTAGTAACAGTGGCTGCAAAACGCGCACGTGAAATGCAACTTGCTAATAACTGTGTTGTAGAGCAACCTGTTTCTCATAAATGTGTAGGTAAAGCATTAGAAGAAATCGATGCAGAAGCATTAAGCTACGTACCAAGTGAAGATAAAGTAGCTGAATAAGCCTTTGCCTTCGACAAAATAAAACATAGACTTTATAATTTTCTATGTAACGGTAACAACCTATTTACAAGTAGGTTGTTATTTTTTTACGAAAGGAATGAAATATTGGTACTGACGAGCTGGGAATTCTATTTCAGTATTATAAGTTTGAAAAAGAAAGAGGACGAGTCATATGCTAAAAGGGAAAAAGATACTTCTATGTGTAACAGGAGGCATTGCGGTTTTTAAAGCAGCTGCGTTAACGAGTAAATTGACACAATCTGGCGCGATTGTAAAAGTAATGATGAGTGAGTCGGCAATGAAGTTTGTTACGCCTCTTACATTCCAAGCGCTTTCTCGCCATGATGTATATACGGATACGTTTGATGAGAAAGACTCGGCTGTTATTGCTCATATTGATTTAGCAGATTGGGCGGATGTTGTACTTGTCGCACCTGCTACTGCCAATTGTATTGGAAAGTTAGCTGGTGGTATTGCAGATGATATGATTACAACTACTCTGTTAGCTACTACAGCCCCGGTATGGATTGCGCCTGCTATGAATGTGCATATGTATGAAAATAAAATTGTTCAAAAAAATATGATGACATTGAAAACGCTAGGATATACATTTATTGAGCCTGGGGAAGGCTTTTTAGCATGTGGATATGTAGCGAAGGGACGACTAGAAGAACCTGAAGCGATTATTGCACGGTTAGAGGAAGCTTTCTCAGAACACAAACCATTGCAGGGAAAAAGAATATTAATAACTGCTGGCCCAACACGTGAAAAAGTTGATCCAGTTCGTTTTATGACGAATTTTTCTTCTGGAAAAATGGGGTATGCGATTGCAGAAGTGGCGGCGAATTTAGGCGCTGATGTTATACTCGTTTCAGGACCGACAGCATTAAATCCACCGTTACATGTAACGACAGTGCAAGTGGAATCTGCACAAGATATGTTAGAAGCAGTTCTTCAACATTATCAAAACGTAGACGTTGTCATTAAAACAGCAGCAGTTGCAGATTATCGTCCGAAATATGTTCATGATAATAAAATGAAAAAGCAAAATGGTGATGCTGTCATTGAACTCGAAAGAACGGTGGATATTTTAAAAACGTTAGGTCAGAAAAAGGATAAACAGTTACTTATCGGTTTTGCTGCTGAAACGACAAATGTAGAGGAATATGCAACGAAAAAACTACGTGAGAAAAATGCAGATATGATTGTCGCGAATGATGTAAAAGCGCAAGGAGCTGGATTTGGCACGGATACGAATATTGTAACAATGTATAGAAAAGATGGAAAAGTTATTGAGTTACCACTTTTACTGAAAAAAGAGGTAGCTCGTGAAATATTAAAGCAAATTGAAATGATGTTAGAAGATGATCGTTTATGAAATTTGCAAGTGTAATTGTTGATGTACCTGCCCGTCAGACAGATCGACCATTTGATTACATTATCCCTGAAAAATGGGAAGATATTGTACAGACAGGAATGCGTGTAGTAGTTCCGTTTGGGCCAAGGAAATTACAAGGTTTTATTATTGGGATTAAAGATTCGGTGGATGTAGAAAGTAAGAAGTTAAAGACAATCCATGAAATATTAGATGTAACACCGGTTTTAAATGATGAATTATTAAAGCTTGGATATTGGCTTACAAGTGAAACGTTATGCTACATGATTTCAGCTTTTCAAGTGATGCTTCCAACTGCGATAAAAGCAACGTATAAAAAACGTCTACAAATTTGTAAGCAGGAAGAAATAGCATCTGAAATACTATATTTATTTCAGGATAAAGAAGCAATTGATTTTGAAGTAATCGAGCAGCAGCCACATTTATACCGGACTATTCAACAAGAAATTAAAAATGGTACGGTTGAAGTCGTTTATCAAGTGAAAGATAAAGTACAAAAGAAGAAGCAAAGAGTTGTTCAGCCGGAGTTGCCAGAAGATAAATTGGAATTAGCGGCATTTGAACTGAAAAGTAAAAAACAACAAGATGTACTTTATTATTTTGTGGAAAATTATAAAAGTGTACCGTTGAAAATAATTACAGAAGAGTTACAAATAACAGATGCTCCAATAAAAGCACTTGTTAAAAAGGGCTTCATTTCAGAAAATTATGTGGAAGTATACCGAAATCCGTATGACGATGATGATTTTGAACAAACGAAACCATTTCCACTTACGGAGGAACAAAAACAAGTTATTACACCGATTTTATCATCAATTACAAATGAAACTTATAATCCATTTTTACTATATGGTGTTACAGGAAGTGGAAAGACAGAAGTATATTTACAATCTATAGCAGCAGTGCTCGAGAAAGGAAAAGAAGCTATCGTTCTTGTTCCTGAAATTGCACTAACGCCCCAAATGGTGGATCGTTTTAAAGGTAGGTTTGGCTCGCAAGTTGCAGTTCTTCATAGTGCGTTGTCTGTTGGAGAAAAGTATGACGAGTGGCGTAAGATTTTAAGAAAAGAAGTGAAAGTTGTAGTTGGTGCGCGTTCAGCCGTTTTTGCGCCTTTTGAGAATTTAGGGATTATTATTATTGATGAAGAGCATGAATCAAGTTACAAACAAGAAGATAATCCGAGGTATCATGCAAGAGATGTAGCTATCTGGAGAGGGCAATATCATAAATGTCCTATCGTTCTTGGTAGTGCGACACCAACACTTGAATCGTTTGCAAGGGCGAAAAAAGGTGTTTATGAACTACTAACAATGGAAAAACGTATGAATGAACAAGCTTTACCAACGGTAGAGATTGTTGACATGCGAGAAGAACTTCGTGACGGGAATAGATCAATGTTTTCTAAGGCGCTGCATGAAAAAATAGCAGATCGATTAGAAAAGAAAGAACAGATGGTACTATTTTTAAATAGAAGAGGTCATTCTACATTTGTTATGTGCCGTGATTGTGGGTATGTTGTACAATGTCCGCATTGTGATATTTCATTGACATATCATAAAATGAATCATCGTTTAAAATGTCATTATTGTAGTTATGAAGAAAATATGCCAACTGAGTGTCCTGCTTGTCAAAGTACATACATTCGTTTCTTTGGTACAGGTACACAAAAGGTAGAAGAAGAAATTACAAAACTATTTCCAGAGGCGCGAGTCATTCGAATGGATGTAGATACGACAAGTCGAAAAGGAATGCATGAAAAATTATTAAAGGCATTTGGGGAAGAAAAAGCAGATATATTACTTGGAACACAAATGATTGCTAAAGGATTAGATTTTCCGAAAGTAACTCTTGTTGGGGTTTTAACTGCAGATACGATGCTTCACTTACCTGATTTTCGGGCAAGTGAAAAGACATATCAGTTATTGACGCAAGTAAGTGGACGAGCGGGTAGACATGAATTGCCAGGGGAAGTTGTGATTCAAACGTATACGCCAGAACATTACAGTATAGAGTTAGCAAAGAACCAACAATATGATGTGTTTTTTGACCAAGAAATGCAAATGAGGCGAACAAGACAATATCCCCCATATTACTATGTTGTACTCATAACCGTATCTCATCCAGAATTATTAAAAGCGGTGCAAGTGACGGAAAAAATTGCCTCGTATTTACGAACGCATTGCTCACAGCAAACAATGGTGTTAGGACCAGTTGCTTCAGCAATTCCAAGGATAAAAGATAGATATCGTTATCAATGCATGATAAAATACAAACGGGAACCAAACTTAAAGAACGTGCTCAAAATGGTAAATGAACATTATCAAGCAGAAATGCAAAAAGAGCTACAAATCTCAATTGATTTTAATCCAACAATGTTAATGTAGCGGAGGGAAATATGGCAGTTTTAGAAATAATAAAGCATCCAAATGAAGTGTTAGAAACACCATGTGAAAGAGTAATTAACTTTGATAAAAAGTTAGTGAAATTGTTGAAAGATATGCATGAAACAATGTTAATTGCGGACGGAGTCGGTTTAGCTGCGCCTCAAGTAGGTGTAAGCTTGCAAGTAGCGGTTGTTGATGTCGATGATGATACTGGGAAAATCGAGTTAATCAATCCATCAATATTAGAAAAACGTGGTGAACAAGTAGGTCCCGAAGGCTGTTTAAGCTTCCCGGGACTTTATGGTGAAGTAGAACGTGCCGATTATATTAAAGTAAGAGCGCAAAATCGCCGTGGGAAAGTATTTTTATTAGAAGCGGAAGGATTTTTAGCGCGTGCAATTCAACATGAAATCGATCATTTACACGGTGTTTTATTTACATCGAAAGTGACAAGATATTATGAAGAAAACGAACTAGAATAGGTGTTAAAAGGAGCGGTTTTTAAATGATAAAAGTAGTGTTTATGGGAACACCGGACTTTTCAGTGCCGGTGCTTCGTCGTCTTATTGAAGATGGCTATGAGGTAGTAGGTGTTGTGACGCAACCTGATCGTCCAGTAGGTAGAAAAAAAGTATTAACACCTACACCTGTTAAAGTTGAAGCGGAAAAACATGGTATCCCTGTGTTACAGCCGTTAAAAATTCGTGAAAAAGATGAATATGAAAAAGTATTGGCATTAGAGCCAGATTTAATTGTAACAGCTGCATTTGGTCAGATTGTACCAAATGAAATTTTAGAAGCACCGAACTATGGATGTATTAATGTCCACGCTTCTTTACTTCCTGAACTTCGTGGTGGTGCACCAATTCATTATGCAATTATGGAAGGTAAAGAAAAAACTGGTATTACAATTATGTATATGGTAGAAAAATTGGATGCTGGTGATATCTTAACGCAAGTGGAAGTGGAAATTGAAGAGCGTGAAACGACAGGCTCATTATTTGATAAATTAAGTGAAGCTGGAGCACACCTTCTATCTAAAACAGTACCTTTATTAATTCAAGGTAAGTTAGAACCGATTAAACAAAATGAAGAAGAAGTAACGTTTGCTTACAATATAAAACGTGAACAAGAGAAAATTGATTGGACAAAAACAGGTGAAGAAGTATACAATCACATTCGCGGATTGAATCCATGGCCAGTTGCTTATACAACTTTAGCAGGACAAGTTGTTAAAGTATGGTGGGGAGAAAAAGTGCCTGTAACTGAACCGGCTGAAGCAGGTACGATTGTTGCAATCGAAGAAGATGGTTTTGTTGTAGCAACTAGTAATGAAACAGGTGTTAAAATTACTGAATTGCAACCTTCTGGTAAAAAGCGTATGAGTTGTTTACAATTTTTACGTGGAACAAAACCTGAAATTGGAACGAAGTTAGGAGAAAATGCATGAGACAAAATGTTCGTGAATTAGCTCTTGATGGTTTAATTCAAGTGGAAAAAAGTGGTGCATATAGCAACTTACTTTTAAATAATCTAATTGAAAAAAGTGCAATTGATAGAAAAGATATTGGTTTATTAACTGAAATTGTATATGGAACGATTCAACGTCGTGACACATTAGATTATTATTTACAGCCTTTTTTAAAAAAGAAGGTTGAGGCGTGGGTAAGAGTATTGCTTCGCTTATCTTTATATCAAATGATTTATTTAGACCGAGTGCCAGAAAGAGCGGCTATTCATGAAGCGGTTGAGATTGCAAAGCGTCGCGGGCATAAAGGAATTGCTGGTATGGTGAACGGTGTATTACGTTCGATTCAGAGAGAAGGTGTACCTTCTGTAGATGAAATCAAGGATCCAGTAGAACGTCTTGCAATTGCGACGAGTCATCCAGTTTGGCTTGTACAAGAGTGGACTTCTGCATATGGCTTAGAAACTGCAGAGAAAATGTGCGAAGTAAACATGTTACCACCTGTACCAACAGCACGTGTGAATGTTGATAAGGTAACGGTAGAAGAAGCGATTGAGTTGTTGGCAAGTGAAGGTATAGAAGCAAAACGTGGTGACTTGTCAGATGATGCAATTCAGATTGAAAGAGGAAATGTAGCGCATACAGAAGCGTTTAAAAAAGGATTTCTTTCTATTCAAGATGAAAGTTCTATGCTTGTAGCACGCGCTTTAGAACCGAATACGGGAGATGCAGTTCTTGATAGTTGTGCTGCTCCAGGCGGAAAAACAACGCATATCGCGGAACGATTAAAGGGAACTGGTAAGGTCATGTCCCTTGATTTACATGCACACAAAGTACGTTTAATTAAACAGCAAGCAGAGCGACTTGGTCTAGAAAATGTCGAAACAAAAGCGCTAGATGCTAGAAAAGTGCAAGAGCACTTTGCAAATGAAACGTTTGATAAAATATTGGTAGATGCACCGTGTTCTGGATTTGGTGTAATTAGACGTAAGCCTGATATTAAGTTAGGAAAAGATAAAGGCGATAGTGAAAGATTATCGACGATTCAACTTGCGATACTAGAAAAAATAGCACCATTATTAAAACAAGGCGGTCGTCTTGTTTATAGTACGTGCACAATTGAGAAAATAGAAAATGAACAAGTAATAGATAAATTTTTAAAAGAACATCCTGAATTTGAATGGGATACTACGATAAAAGAACGTATGCCAGAAAAATTAAGTCCGTATATTAATGAAGGTCAAGTACAAATTTTACCGCATTATTTTGCAACGGATGGCTTTTATATTGCTTGTTTAAGGAAGAAGGTGTAGCATCATGGAAACAACTGTAAGAAAACAAAAGAAAAATGTAGAAACGAAGAAACCATCAATTTACTCTTTACAACTTCATGAAATGCAAGATTGGTTAAAGGAACAAGGAGAACCGAAGTTCCGCGCTGGACAAATTTTTGACTGGCTATATAAAAAACGTGTAAAAAATTATGAGGATATGTCAAACCTTTCTAAAGGATTGCGTGATAAATTGTCGAATTCCTTTGATATTACTACTTTAAACACGTTAGTAAAACAAACGTCTTCAGATGGAACGATTAAATTCTTATTCCAATTATATGACGGATATTCTATTGAAACGGTATTAATGCGACATGAATATGGAAATTCCATTTGTGTAACAACGCAAGTTGGTTGTCGTATTGGATGTACGTTCTGTGCTTCGACACTTGGTGGACTAAAACGAAACCTAGAAGCTGGAGAAATCGTAGCGCAAGTAGTAGAAGTTCAGCGTGCGCTTGATGAAACAGAAGAACGTGTAAGTTCTCTTGTTGTTATGGGAATTGGAGAACCATTTGATAACTACGATAATTTAATGGGATTCTTACGCATCACTAACCATGAAAAAGGACTTCATATTGGTGCTAGACATATGACTGTTTCGACGAGTGGAATTATCCCGAAAATTTATAAGTTTGCTGAAGAAGAACTACAAATTAATTTTGCGATTTCATTGCATGCTCCAAACTCAGAATTACGTTCAAAGTTAATGCCGATTAACCGTGCTTATAAATTACCGGATTTAATGGAAGCTATTAAATACTATGTAAATAGAACAGGGCGCCGTATTACTTTTGAATATGGATTATTTGGAGGAGAAAATGACCAAGTTGAGCACGCTGAAGAGCTTGCTGCGCTCTTAAAAGGTGTAAAATGTCATGTAAACTTAATCCCGGTAAACTACGTACCTGAACGTGATTATGTACGTACACCACGTGAGCAAATTTTCTTGTTCGAGAAAACGTTAAAAGATCGTGGAGTGAATGTAACGATTCGCCGTGAACAAGGTCATGATATTGACGCAGCCTGCGGTCAGTTGCGTGCGAAGGAGCGCAAAGAAGAGACGAGGTGACGAGATGAAAGCCGTATTTCTATCGGATAAAGGAAAAGTTCGTCAACATAATGAAGATAGTGCAGGAGTTTTTCACAATTTAGATGGAAATGTTTTAGCGGTAGTAGCAGATGGAATGGGAGGTCATCGAGCTGGTGATGTAGCTAGCTCGATGGCCATTCAATTATTCCATGATTATTGGAAGCAAACGCATAATATGAATGAACCGAAAAAAGTAGAACAATGGTTACATACTAGTGTTGGGATTATTAATGAGCGCATATATGAATACGCTCAGCAAAATGTAGAATGTAATGGTATGGGAACAACGCTTATAATAGCTGTTTGTACACCAAGTTTTGTGACGATAGGGCATATAGGAGATAGTCGTTGCTATATGGTATCAGAAGGAGAAATGACGCTTGTAACGGAAGATCATTCGCTTGTAAATGAGCTTGTGAGACATGGTGAAATTTCAAAGGAAGATGCAGAGTATCATCCGAAAAAGAATGTGTTATTAAGAGCGCTAGGAACAGAAGAAAAAGTTGGATTAGATGTTAAAACGTTGGTGCTTGAGGAAGATGATCAATTACTTCTTTGCTCTGATGGGTTATCAAACAAAGTTTCTATTGATGATATGCAACAAATTTTACAGTTAAATGAACAGCTTGAAGGTAAAGGGCAGCGTCTCATTCAATTGGCGAATGATCGCGGTGGAGAAGATAATATCACACTTGTTCTTATTGATTATGCGGGTTCGACAAACGAAAGTAGGTGAAGTGCAACGTGCTGATTGGAAAACGCTTAAATGACCGTTATAAGCTGCTGAAAATGATTGGTGGTGGCGGAATGGCCAATGTATATTTAGCTCATGATGATATACTTGGCCGAGATGTAGCGGTAAAAATATTAAGACTCGACTACTCAAATAACGAAGAGTTTATTAAACGTTTCCATCGAGAAGCGCAGTCTGTTACAACGTTGTCGCATCCAAATATTGTGAATATGTATGATGTCGGAGAAGAAGATGGTATATATTATCTTGTCATGGAATATGTACCCGGGCAAACATTGAAGCAATACATAATTGAGCGAGGTATGTTACCTATAGGAGAAGCTCTTGATATTATGGAGCAGTTAACATCCGCCATGGCACACGCCCATCATTTTGAAATTGTGCATCGTGATATAAAGCCGCACAATATTTTAATTCGAGCTGATGGAATAATAAAAGTAACAGATTTTGGAATTGCGACAGCTACAAGTGCAACAACAATTACACATACAAATTCAGTACTGGGCTCAGTCCATTATTTATCACCAGAACAGGCACGTGGCGGGATAGCAAATAAACAATCGGATATTTATTCTCTTGGAATAGTTATGTTTGAATTGTTAACAGGAAGACAACCGTTTTCTGGCGAATCTGCTGTTGCTATAGCTTTAAAACATTTACAAAGTGAAATCCCATCACCAAAAAGATGGAATGAAAATATTCCGCAAAGTGTTGAAAATATTATATTAAAGGCAACTGCAAAAGATCCTTTCCATCGATATCAATCTGCCAATGCGATGAAGCGAGATATTGAAACTGCGCTATATCCAGAGAGGATAAATGAGCAACCATTTTACATACCAGAAGATATGGAAGCGACGAAAGCGATTCCGATTATTCAACAAGAACAATTATTTGAAAATGTAAGTGATGAAACGATTGTTTTAAAAGGGAGTAAGGTGGAAGAACCGATAAGAGCAGAAGCAGCTGAGTTAGATAAGAAGAAAAAACGGAGTAACAAGTGGCTTAAAGTTTTAATTTCAACATTTTTATTTTTAGCAATAGGAATAACATTAGCGCTTACGGTTATTCCAGGATTATTTATTCCGAAAGATGTGAAAGTTCCTGATGTGGCTGGTATGAAATACACGACAGCTGTAAATACGTTAGTAGAAAAGGGCTTTGAGGTGACGGAGCCTAATATTGTATATACAGATGATATTGAAGTTGGGGATGTAATAAAAACGGAACCTGTAGCAGGAAGAGTCGTAAAAGAAAACGCTAAAATTACTATCTATCAATCAGGTGGAAAAAAGAAAAGTAAGATGGCGAATTTCACAGGGAAAAACTTTGAGAGTGTAAAAGCTGAGTTAGAAGAAAAATATAAACAAGTTACAGTAAATTATATTGAAAATGATAAGCCGAAAGGTGAAATTGTAGAGCAAATTCCGACGCCTGATCAAATGGTTATAGAAGCGGAGCAAGAACTGAAAATCTGGGTAAGTAAAGGTCCTTATCAAATTAGACCAGGTGACTTTTCGGGGTGGACTGAAAATAGTGTAACTGGTTATTTGAATGAGAGAAAACTAACGTCAGATATAAAACGAGAGTATTCAGATTCAGTCGAAAAAGGACTTGTAATTTCGCAATTTCCAAAACCAGGTACACCATTAAAAGAGGGAGATAAAGTAACTATTATTATCTCTGATGGTCAAAAGCCTAAGGTGACTAAAACGGTAAAAGTGGACAATATCTCTATCCCATATGAGCCTGCTGTAACAGGTGAAAAAAAGCCGCAAACAATAGAAATTTATAAAGAAGACATGCAGCAAAAAATGGATAGACCGGTTGAAACGAGAACAATTACTGAATCAGCGACTATTTCTTTAGAATTTGTAATTCAAGAAGGTTCAAAGGGACACTATAAAATTGTACGAGATGGAGTAACGATTATTGATAAAGAAGTACCATATCCAACTCAATAATAGTGAAAGTCTACTTATTATTATTGCCTGTTATGCTGTCTACAAAGTGGACGGTATAGCAGGCAAAAATATATGATTCAAAAAGCTAGTAAAGTGATGCAGCTGTAATTATTTTTTTGCATTTAATGGGAAATTTAATGTATATTAGCGAAAGTATATATGGTAGGTTTTGAAATCGTTATTTGGAAAATTTAAATCCATTCATTTTTAAATTCAGCATCACCTTATACAAAAAAAGGAGAATTCTATGCCAGAAGGAAAAATTATAAAAGCTTTAAGTGGGTTTTATTACGTGCAGCATGAAGAAGGGGTTACGCAATGTCGTGGGCGAGGTGTATTTAGAAAAAATAAAATTACACCACTTGTAGGAGACCAAGTTGTTTTTCAGGCAGATAATCCAACTGAAGGTTATGTGCTTGAAGTGTTTGATCGAAAAAATGAACTTGTTAGACCTCCTATTGCTAATGTCGATCAAGCGATCCTTGTGTTCTCTGCAGTAGAACCAGATTTTAATCCTGGACTGTTAGATCGATTTTTAGTGCTGATTGAATATCATAACATTAAGCCAATTATTTGTATTAGCAAGATGGATTTAGTAGATGAAAAGATGAAAGCAACTGTTGAAGCATATGCGAATGATTATCGTGAGATGGGTTATGATGTTTTATTTACTTCTATTAATACGTCAGAAAGTATTGATATATTAAAACCATACTTAGAAAATTGTGTTTCTGTCGTTGCGGGTCAATCTGGTGTTGGGAAATCTTCAATGCTTAATGTGCTACGTCCAGAATTAGAGCTGAAAACAAATGATATATCCTCCCATTTAGGACGCGGGAAGCATACGACAAGACACGTAGAATTAATTGCAATTGGGAGTGGACTAGTAGCAGATACACCGGGTTTTAGTTCACTAGATTTCATTGATATAGAAGTAGAAGATCTTACATATTGTTTTCCAGAGTTGAAAGAAGCGAGCCAATACTGTAAATTTAGAGGGTGTACACATCTTTCTGAACCGAAATGTGCTGTGAAAGCTGCGGTTGAAGAAGGGAAGATTACAGAATATCGCTATAAGAACTATAAACAATTCGTAGAAGAAATTAGAGAGAGAAAGCCGAGGTATTAGTTATGATTAAAATTGCACCATCGATTTTATCAGCAGATTTTTCAAAATTAGGGGAAGAGATTAAAGATGTAGAAAAGGGCGGAGCGGATTACATTCACGTTGACGTAATGGATGGACACTTCGTACCAAATATTACGATTGGACCATTAATTGTAGAAGCTATCCGTCCAATTACATCATTACCATTAGATGTACATTTAATGATTGAAAATCCTGATAACTATATCCCGACTTTCGCACAAGCGGGAGCGGATATTATTACTGTTCACGTAGAGGCGTGTCCACATCTGCATCGTACAATTCAGTTAATTAAATCTCACGGTATTAAAGCGGGCGTTGTATTAAATCCACATACGCCAGTTTCAGTGATTGAGCATGTATTAGAAGATATAGATATGGTACTACTTATGACAGTAAACCCTGGATTTGGTGGACAGAAGTTTATCCATTCTGTATTACCGAAAATTAAACAAGTTGCAGACATGGTGAAAGAGCGCAATCTAGAAGTAGAAATTGAAGTTGATGGTGGTGTAAATGCTGAAACAGCAAGACTTTGTGTGGAAGCAGGAGCAAATGTACTTGTAGCTGGATCAGCAGTATACAATCAAAAAGACCGCGGTGAAGCAATTCGCGTAATTCGTGGGTAGTGATGAACTTTTATCCTAGTAAGGTATTCATAGGATAGGGTAAAAATATGTAAAAAGGCAATCTACCGAATGGCAGATTGCCTTTTTACAATGGAAGGGGAAGAAAAAATGATTATTCATATTTTGGCAGGAGGACCTTCGGAATATTGCGCAGATTTTGCTCGATATGAGAATGAGGAAGTAGTGTGGGCTGCGGTTGATAGGGGAGTATACCGTCTATTAAAGAAAGGGATTACCCCGGCTGTTGCGTTTGGAGATTACGATTCAGTTACTGAAGAAGAATTAGTATGGATGGGACAGCAAACGAACGAATTACATATTGTTCCGCGGGAAAAAGATCAAACGGATTTAGAAATTGCAATCAACTGGGCATTAGGACAGAAGCCGGCACTAATTCGTATTTTTGGTGCTACCGGTGGAAGACTTGATCACGGTTTGGCAAATATACAAATGCTTTTAAAAGGGTTAGAAGTAGAGATAGAAATGTGTATTGTGGACAATAAAAATGAAATAACAGTTAAAAAAGTGGGTACACATATAATTGAAGAAAATAAAAATTTTCCTTATGTATCTTTTGTACCAGTTACTGAAATAGTGGAAGGGATTACATTGTTTGGTTTTAAGTACCCTCTTACTAATAAAACAATAGAGTGGGGATCAACACTTTGTATTAGTAACGAACTCGTTGAGGAAAAAGGTACTTTTTCATTTACTTCTGGCATATTAATGTTGATAAGAAGCACTGATTGAAGAAACAATTTTGCTCCTTACATCATATAGTGACCAAGTGGAGTAATGGGGATTAGGAGGGAAACCATGAGATTTTATACAATTAAGTTACCTAAATTTCTTGGTGGAATTGTTCGTGCAATGTTAAATACCTTCAAAAAAGATTAAAAAAAGCACCTATCACCGGTGCTTTTTCCATTGTTATAGTAAAAAAAGAGCCTATCGGCTCTTTTTTTTATTATTAAACACGTTCGATTTTGCCAGATTTTAATGCTCTAGCAGAAACGTAAACACGTTGAACTTTTCCGTCGATGCGTACGCGAACTTTTTGAAGGTTAGCGCCCCACTTACGTTTTGTAGCGTTCATTGCGTGAGAACGAGAGTTACCAGAACGAGCTTTTCTTCCAGTAATAGCACAAACACGAGCCATTTATATTTCCCTCCCTTGATACCTTACCATACGTAATTTTTCAATGTTAGTCTTTTATGCGATGCTAAAAACACTACTATAATTTAACACAACTAAAAAGAGAATGCAACACCGTAGAAAAAAGAAATCAAGAAAATTTACTTGACACTATATGTCAATGAAGAAAAGTTAAAATCCATAAAAATTGCTTGACATATTATAGTGGTACATGTTGTATAATAACAATGGACTATTTTGCTCATCATAAAAAAGTGTAATTTAAAACATAAAATATGAGAGTGAAAAGAAAGAACGATGGAATTTTCTTTAAAAAGATTATATGATAGTAACTAAAGTAGTCTAGCTCACTTTCACCATTTATGAAGGGGGAAACGAGATGTCAATTGAAATTAAAACGAAGTACGGTCAAATTGATATTAGTACAGATGTAATTGCAACAATTGCTGGAGGTGCCGCGGTAGATTGCTACGGTATCGTAGGTATGGCATCAAAAAATCAGTTAAAAGATGGATTAACAGATATTTTACGAAAAGAAAACTTCACTAGAGGTGTTATTGTTCGTAAAGATGAAGATGAAGTACATATTGATATGTATATTATTGTGAGCTATGGTACGAAAATTTCAGAAGTGGCACATAATGTGCAGACGAAAGTGAAATATACATTAGATCAAACTGTAGGACTAGCAGTAGATTCTGTAAACATCTACGTACAAGGAGTTAAAGTAATAAACTTGTAATGTGCATTAAGGAGGAAAATCTGTGTCAATTCAAAAAATTGATGGAAAACGTTTATCACAAATGATCATGCAAGGAGCGAATAATTTAACAAATAATGTTCAGCTTGTTGATGCATTAAACGTATTTCCAGTTCCAGATGGCGATACCGGTACAAACATGAACTTATCTATGACTTCAGGTGCGCGTGAAGTGAAAGCAAATCCTTCACAGCATGCTGGTAAAGTCGGCGTAAGTTTAGCCAAAGGATTATTAATGGGAGCTCGTGGTAACTCTGGAGTTATTCTATCTCAGTTGTTCCGTGGTTTCTCTAAATCCATTGAACAAAAAGAAGAATTAACAACAGTTGATTTTGCTGCAGCACTAGAAGCTGGAGTAGAGGCGGCTTATAAAGCGGTTATGAAACCGATTGAAGGAACGATTTTAACGGTTGCAAGAGAAACGGGTAAATATGCAGTAACAGTTGCGAAAAAACAGCGCGACTTTGTTTTGTTTATGGAAGACGTTGTGAAAGAAGCAAACGCATCGTTAAATCGTACGCCAGATTTATTACCTGTATTAAAACAAGTTGGCGTTGTAGATAGCGGTGGTAAAGGTCTTGTAGTAGTATACGAAGGATTTTTAGCTGACTTAAAAGGAGAAACGATTTCTTCTGATGCACCGACGCAAACATCTATGAATGAGATGGTACGCGCAGAACATCACCGTAGTGTACAAAGCCAATTGAGTACAGAAGATATTAAGTATGGATATTGTACGGAGTTCATGGTGAAATTAGAGGCTGAAAAGGTGAAAGAGCATAATTTCTCTGAACAAAAATTCCGTGAAGATATTAGTGTATATGGTGATTCTCTACTAGTTGTGTCTGATGATGAAATTGTAAAAGTTCATATCCACGCAGAACATCCTGGAGACGCTATGAACTACGGGCAAAAATACGGTAGTTTAATTAAGATTAAAGTAGAAAATATGCGTGAACAGCATACTGCTTTATTAGATGAACCTGCTATGGTTCCTGAACAACCAGCTCAATCGAAAGAAAAACAACCATATGGTATCGTAACTGTGGCAATGGGCTCTGGTATTAAAACTTTATTTGAGAGCATCGGCGCAACGAAAGTTATCGAAGGTGGTCAAACGATGAATCCAAGTACGGAGGATATCGTGAAGGCAATTGAAGAAGCGAATGCTGAAAAAATCATTATTTTACCGAATAACGGAAATATTGTAATGGCAGCAGAACAAGCGGCATCAGTTGTAGATCAAGAAGTTATTGTTGTTCGTTCGAAAACAGTTCCTCAAGGTATGGCAGCAATGTTAGCATTTAACCCAGTTGGAACGTTAGAAGAGAATGAAGAAAACATGCAAGAAGCTTTATCTCATGTGAAAACAGGTCAAATTACGTATGCTGTACGTGATACGGAAATTGATGGTGTAGCAATTCAAAAAGATGACTTCATGTGTATTGCAGATGGAAAAATTGTATCTACAAATGCTGAAAAAGTAGGAGCTGCGAAGCAATTACTAGAAGCGCTTATTGATGAAGATTCTGAAATCGTAACGATTCTACAAGGTGAAGATGCAACTGACGAAGAAGTAGCGGAGTTAGTTGAATTTGTAGAAGAGAAATTTGAAGATGCAGAAGTAGAAGTGCATGCTGGAAACCAACCAGTGTATTCTTTCATCTTCTCTGTAGAATAAGATAAGATTCGTTTTGAAAATAAATGGATTACTTACTTGCTAATGGATAAGAAGTAGTAATATGAAGTTTATTACTAGTTTTTATTCAAAAGGCTAGCATATTGAAGAGAGAAAAGAGCCTTGCTGCTAATAGTGAGGCTCTTTTTTACTTGTTTTATATAAGGGATTTGAGTAGTTTCTCTTAGAATGCCTATGATAGAATATATAAGGTGAAAGAGAGCGATTACAGATGCTAATTGGTACTCAAATAAAATGCAATAAAGAAAATAATGTGACGGGGTGTGAGAATCTTGAATGATGTTGTACAAGTTCCTGTTACGGATGTAAAGGGGATCGGAGGAGAAACATCTGAGTTACTACATGAGATGGGGATTTATACAGTTTCTCATCTATTAGAACATTTTCCGTACCGTTATGAAGATTATGCGATGAAAGATCTTGCTGAAGTAAAGCATGATGAACGTGTAACGGTTGAAGGGAAGGTCCATAGTGCTCCTTTGCTGCAATATTATGGTAAGAAGAAATCGCGTCTAACAGTTCGTGTTCTCGTCGGTCGTTATTTAATTACGGCGGTATGTTTTAATAGGCCTTACTATAAGCAAAAATTAACGTTAGATGAAACGGTAACGATTACTGGTAAATGGGATCAACATCGTCAAACAATTGCTGTATCAGAACTTCATTTTGGGCCAGTTGTACGTCAACAAGAAGTGGAGCCTGTTTACTCAGTAAAGGGGAAACTTACAGTAAAACAGATGCGTCGTTTTATTGCTCAAGCGTTAAAGGAATATGGAGATTCTATAGTCGAAGTGTTACCGGATGGTTTGTTAGGCCGGTATAAATTATTACCAAGATATGAAGCACTTAAGGCTTTGCATTTTCCGGTAGGACAGGAGGATTTAAAGCAAGCGCGTCGCCGTTTTGTATATGAGGAATTTTTCTTATTTCAGCTGAAAATGCAAACACTGAGGAAAATGGAGAGGGAAAATTCAAAAGGGACGAAGAAAGAGATTCCGTCAGTAGAATTACAAGAATTTATCGATGCATTGCCGTTCCCGTTAACTGGTGCGCAGCGCCGAGTTGTAGATGAAATTTTAAAAGATATGACATCTCCTTATCGGATGAACCGACTATTACAAGGTGACGTTGGTTCTGGGAAAACAGTTGTTGCTGCGATTGGCCTTTATGCATCGAAATTAGCTCATTATCAAGGTGCTTTAATGGTTCCTACAGAAATTTTAGCTGAGCAACATTATCAGTCGCTTGCTGAAACGTTTTCGCATTTTGGTATGAAGGTGGAACTGCTAACAAGTTCTGTTAAAGGTGCAAGACGCCGAGAAATTTTAGCGAAGTTAGAACAAGGAGAAATAGATATTCTTGTTGGAACGCACGCTTTAATTCAAGATGAAGTTATATTTCATAGGTTGGGTCTCGTTATTACAGATGAACAGCATCGATTTGGTGTAGCGCAGCGCCGAGTTTTACGGGAGAAAGGTGAAAGTCCAGATGTATTATTTATGACAGCGACACCAATTCCGCGTACGCTTGCAATTACTGCATTTGGAGAGATGGATGTTTCGATAATCGATGAGATGCCAGCAGGTAGAAAGGTGATTGAAACATACTGGGCAAAACATGATATGTTAGATCGCGTCCTCGGTTTTGTTGAGAAGGAAATAAAAAAAGGAAGACAGGCATACGTTATTTGTCCTCTAATTGAAGAATCTGAGAAACTTGATGTGCAAAATGCTATCGACTTACATAGTATGCTGACGCATCATTACCAAGGGAAATGCCAAGTTGGATTGATGCATGGGAGATTATCGTCTCAGGAAAAAGAAGAGATAATGGGTCAGTTTAGTGAAAATAAAGTGCAAATTCTTGTATCGACAACAGTTGTTGAGGTGGGTGTGAACGTACCAAATGCGACTGTGATGGTTATTTATGATGCAGAACGTTTCGGTTTATCGCAGCTTCATCAGCTTAGAGGGCGTGTCGGGCGTGGTAGTGAACAATCATATTGTTTATTAATAGCAGACCCTAAATCAGAAACAGGAAAAGAAAGAATGCGCATAATGACTGAAACAAATGATGGATTTGTATTGTCAGAAAAAGATTTAGAATTACGAGGTCCTGGAGATTTCTTTGGGAGTAAGCAAAGTGGCTTACCAGAATTTAAGGTTGCTGACATGGTACACGATTATCGAGCGTTAGAAACAGCAAGGCAAGATGCGGCGATACTAGTAGATTCAGAAGCATTTTGGCACAATGATCAGTACGCTGCCTTGCGTACGTATCTTGATGGGACAGGTGTGTTCCAAGGAGAGAAGCTTGATTAAAGGGAGTCAACAAAAATTTTTGTTGCATTCTACTTTTAATGATTATATACTACTGTTAGTACCTAGTCATAAAAATGGATGGTGCGGTATGAAGAAAAGAAGAAGTAAAAAAGAAAGACAAGAATTATTACAACAAACAATCGAATCAAATCCTTTTATTACGGATGAAGATTTAGCGGAAAAATTTCAAGTGAGTATACAAACAGTACGACTGGATCGTATGGAATTGTCTATTCCTGAATTAAGAGAGAGAATTAAACATGTAGCGACAAAGCAACATGAAGAAGATGTGAAATCTTTACCGTTAGAAGAGGTTGTCGGAGAAATTATTGATATTGAATTAGATAGACATGCAATCTCTATCTTTGAAGTAAAGGTAGAACATGTATTTAAAAGAAATCAAATTGCCCGTGGGCATCATCTGTTTGCGCAAGCAAACTCACTAGCTGTTGCGGTTATTGATGAAGAATTAGCTTTAACTGCAAAGTCTACCATTCGATACATTCGCCCTGTAAAATTAGGAGAGCGTGTTGTTGCAAAAGCGCGTGTTGAAGACGTAGAGAATGATAAGGGACGGACGGTTGTCAAAGTGCGTAGCTTCGTTGGAGAAGAACTTGTTTTTACAGGCACTTTTGAAATGTATCGATCTAGTAATTATAGTGAGGAAGGTAACAACTTATGAAAATCGCAATAGATGCAATGGGCGGAGATCACGCTCCAAAGGCTGTAGTATTAGGGGCAATGAAAGCTATTAAGGAATATTCTGATCTACATATTACGTTAGTAGGGAAAGAAGAGGAAATTCGTCAATATTTAACGAGTGATGAACGAATTACTATTCTTCATACAGACGAAAAAATAGAATCGACGGAGGAACCAGTAAGAGCGGTTCGTCGAAAAAAACAAGCTTCAATGGTACTTGCGGCACAGCAAGTAAAGGATGGAGAAGCAGACGCTTGTATATCCGCAGGTAGTACAGGAGCTTTAATGGCAGCTGGATTATTTGTTGTCGGTCGTATGGAAGGAATTGAGCGACCAGCTTTATCGCCTACAATGCCAACTGTAGATGGAAAAGGTTTTGTTATGTTAGATGTTGGAGCAAATGTTGATGCAAAACCAATTCATTTATATCAATATGCAGTAATGGGATCTGTTTATGCTGAGAAGGTAAGAGGAATTGAAAATCCTCGTGTTGGACTATTAAACGTTGGAACAGAGGATGGAAAAGGAAACGAGCTTTCAAAGCAAGTATTTGCAATGCTTAAGGATGCGCCAATTAATTTCGTTGGGAACGTTGAATCGAGAGATTTATTGCAAGGTGTAGCAGATGTTGTTGTATGTGATGGTTTTACAGGGAATGTAGCGTTGAAATCATTAGAAGGAACAGCACTTGCGCTATTCTCTATGTTGAAAGAACAACTAATGAGTTCGTTTACGAGCAAATTAGCAGCGGCGGTATTAAAGCCAAAACTTATGGTATTAAAAGATAAAATGGATTATTCGGAGTATGGGGGAGCTGCATTATTTGGATTGAAAGCACCTGTCATTAAGGCTCACGGTTCTTCTAATGACCAGTCGATATTTAGTGCGATTCGTCAAACGAGAGAAATGGTAGCGAAAGAAGTAATTCCTACAATTTCAAGCGTAATGGAGGAAGAGTCACTCCAATAAGAGGAGGATTTGAAATGGGAAAAATAGCATTTCTTTTTCCGGGCCAAGGTTCACAGGCAGTTGGAATGGGTAAACAATTAGCAGAGAATAATAAAGAGGTTGCAAAAGTGTTTGCAAAAGCAGATGAGGTGTTACAAGATTCACTTTCAGAAGTGATTTTTGAAGGACCGCAGGAAAAGCTTACATTAACAACAAATGCTCAGCCTGCATTATTAACAACGAGTTTTGCTATTTTGACAGCTTTGAAAGAGTATGACATTACACCTGACTTTGTCGCTGGTCATAGTTTAGGTGAATATAGCGCTCTTGTAGCAGCTGGTGCATTAACTTTTGAAGATGCGGTATATGCTGTAAGGAAACGCGGGGAATATATGGAAGAAGCTGTTCCGGGCGGGGAAGGTGCAATGGCAGCTATATTAGGTGCTGACCCACATATGCTGAAACAAGTTACAGAAGAAGTAACAAGTGAAGGATATGCAGTGCAAATCGCTAATATGAATAGTACGAAGCAAATTGTAATTTCTGGAACGAAGCAAGGCGTAGAGCTTGCTTCTCAAAGAGCGAAAGAAAATGGTGCAAAGAGAGCAATTCCACTAAAAGTAAGTGGGCCATTCCATTCTTCACTTATGAAGCCGGCAGCTGAGAAGTTCCAAAGTGTTTTGAATGAAATTACAATTCATGATACGAATATTCCTGTTATTGCAAATGTTACGGCGGATGTTATTACACGTGGTGCCGACATTCAAGAAAAGTTAATCGAACAGCTTTATTCGCCTGTATTATGGTACCCGTCTATTGAATGTATGGTGAAGCAGGGAGTAGATACATTTATTGAAATTGGGCCTGGAAAAGTACTTGCTGGACTTATGAAGTCAATTGATTCATCAGTGAAAGCATATGCGATATATGATGAAGAGACATTAAAAGATACCATTTCAAATTTGAGAGGAGAAAATTGATGTTAAAAGGGAAGGTAGCATTAGTAACTGGCGCTTCACGTGGAATTGGTCGCGCGATTGCGATCGATTTAGCGAAACAAGGGGCAAATGTAGTAGTAAATTATGCAGGTAATGAACAAAAAGCAAATGAAGTAGTAGATGAAATTAAGAAATTAGGTTCTGATGCAATTGCGGTAAAAGCAGATGTTGCAAATGCTGATGATGTTACAAATATGGTGAAACAAACAGTAGACACATTTGGACAAGTTGATATTCTTGTAAATAATGCTGGTGTAACAAAAGATAATTTATTAATGCGTATGAAAGAAGAAGAATGGGATACAGTTATTAATACAAACTTAAAAGGTGTATTCTTATGTACAAAAGCAGTATCTCGTTATATGATGCGTCAACGTCACGGTAGAATTATAAATATCGCTTCTGTTGTGGGTGTTATAGGAAACCCAGGGCAAGCTAATTATGTTGCTGCTAAAGCGGGTGTTATTGGATTAACAAAAACATCTGCAAAAGAGTTAGCAAGTCGAAATATTACTGTGAATGCAATTGCGCCAGGCTTTATTGCGACTGATATGACTGATGTACTAGATGAGAATATTAAAGCCGAAATGTTAAAAGTTATTCCAGCTGCTCAATTTGGTGAAGCGCAAGATATCGCGAATGCTGTAACGTTTTTTGCTTCTGATCAAAGCAAATATGTTACAGGTCAAACGTTAAATGTTGATGGCGGTATGGTAATGTAATAAAAGAATCGATTTCACCTAGTTTTTTTGGTCAATATTTAATATAATATTTGAGGGGAGGTGAATGGAATGGCAGATGTTTTAGAACGCGTAACAAAAATCATCGTTGATCGTTTAGGAGTAGAAGAGACTGAGGTAGTACCAGCTGCAAGCTTCAAGGAAGATTTAGGAGCAGACTCCCTAGATGTAGTAGAACTTGTAATGCAATTAGAAGATGAATTCGAAATGGAAATTTCTGATGAAGATGCTGAAAAGATTGCTACTGTTGGCGATGCTGTGACTTACATAGAGAGTCATCTATAATGCTTAAGTGAAGTCCCGTTTTTTAGCGGGGCTTTCTGGCTTATATCTGGAGGGACCTATGCCGTACCGAAAATATAGAGAAAAAAAATACGAAACAAAATATCGTGAAGCATTTAAAGTGTTTCAAGAAAAGATAGGTATTACGTTTACAGATGAAAAATTATTGATTCAAGCATTTACGCATTCATCGTATGTGAATGAGCATCGAAAAAAACCGCATGAAGATAATGAGCGTCTTGAATTTCTTGGAGATGCAGTATTGGAACTTACTGTATCGCAGTATCTGTTTCAAAAATATCCGACAATGAGCGAAGGAGAGTTAACAAAACTACGTGCAGCTATTGTATGTGAGCCATCTCTTGTTCGTTTTGCGAACGAATTGTCATTTGGTAGCCTTGTTTTATTAGGAAAAGGTGAAGAAATGACAGGTGGACGTGAACGACCAGCTTTATTAGCGGATGTCTTTGAAGCGTTTATTGGTGCCCTTTATCTTGATCAAGGGTTAGAAACAGTTTGGGAATTCTTAAAAGAAATTGTATATCCGAAAATTAATGAGGGTGCTTTTTCTCATGTGATGGATTATAAGAGTCAGTTACAAGAATTGATTCAGCGTGATGGTAGTGGCAATGTTGAGTATCAAATTTTGCAAGAAAAAGGACCAGCTCACAATCGAGAATTTGTGTCACGTGTTACGTTAAATAACGTAGCTTTAGGTCTTGGTAGTGGTAAGTCGAAAAAAGAAGCAGAGCAACAAGCTGCTGCAGAAGCATTGAAAAAATTAAAAGAACAACTATAAGGAATCCCCCTTTGAATGAGGGGGATTCCTTGTGCATAGAATGAAACTTTCTTTTTGTTTGTAAATAAAAAGAAGGTAAATCCGTATAATAGCTTGTTTTTGTATAGAGAACATTTATAACGACGGAGAATAGGAGGAAGGCCTTTCGTGTTTTTAAAAAGATTAGAAATAGCAGGGTTTAAGTCTTTTGCTGAGCGTGTATCTGTTGATTTTGTCCCGGGTGTAACTTCTGTAGTAGGACCTAATGGAAGCGGGAAAAGTAATATTACTGATGCAATTCGCTGGGTACTTGGTGAACAATCTGCAAAATCATTACGTGGTGCAAAGATGGAGGATATTATTTTTGCAGGCAGTGATACGAGGAGAGCGGTTAATGTTGCTGAAGTAACAATAACTTTAAATAATGAAGATCAACGTTTACCAATTGAATACAATGAGGTGTGTGTAACACGTCGTGTATCTCGTTCAGGTGAAAGTGATTTTTATATTAATAAACAATCATGTAGATTGAAAGATATTATTGATTTATTTATGGACTCTGGTATGGGAAGAGAAGCTTTTTCAATTATTAGCCAGGGGAAAGTGGAAGAGATTTTAAGTAGTAAGTCAGAAGAGCGTCGAGGTGTATTTGAAGAAGCGGCAGGCGTACTAAAATACAAACTTCGCAAAAAGAAAGCTGAAGGAAAATTAGAAGAAACACAAGAAAACTTAAATCGTGTACAAGATATAATTCATGAATTAAGTAGTCAAGTAGAACCTTTAGAAAGACAAGCTTCTATTGCGAAAGATTATCTTGAGAATAAAGAAGAATTAGAGAAAGTAGAAGCTGCGCTTATTGTCCATGAAATTGAAGAATTGCATGAGAAATGGGAAGCACTTCGAAATCAGTTTGGGCATAATAAAAACGAAGAAGCTAAAATGTCAACGAATTTACAAAAAAGTGAAGAAGAACTTGAGGAATTACGAGGACAATTACAAGCGGTAGATGAGTCTGTAGACTCGTTGCAAGAGGTACTTCTTCTTTCTAGTAAAGAGCTAGAAAAACTAGAAGGGCAGCGCGAGTTGTTAAAAGAGAGAAAGCAAAATGCTACGACGCATTGTGCGCAACTTGAGCAGTTAATTGTTGAATTAACAGAGAAAGCTAAAATTTACGATGGTGAGATTGAGTCAAGTACAGAAGCTTTAATGCAATTTGTGAATGAAGTAAAAGAGTTGGAGCAAAAATTGCATGATAATGAGCAATTGCTTGCTACTTTTGCTGACAATTTAGAGGAACAGATTGAGAATTTAAAAGGTGACTATATTGAACTTTTAAATCAACAAGCTAGTCATCGCAATGAATTATCTATGATTGAAGAACAATCTAAACAGCAAACGTCTAAAAACGAGCGTCTAGATGAAGAGAATGCGAAATATGTAGAAATGCGTATGGGAATTACAGCGAAAAAGACGAAACTTGTAGAAAGTTACGAACAAGCGAAAGAAAAAGTAGCGGGCATTCTCTCAAACATACAGAAGACAGAGGCGGCACTTGGGAAATGTAAGACGCAGTATAGTGAAAATGAAACAAAACTATACCAAGCATACCAATTTGTGCAACAGGCACGTTCTCGAAAAGAAATGCTTGAAGAGATGCAAGAAGATTATTCTGGCTTCTATCAAGGTGTACGTGAAGTATTGAAAGCTAGAGAAAATAGGTTGCAAGGTATCGAGGGTGCTGTTGCGGAACTGTTAACGGTTCCGAAAGAATACGAAGTTGCAATGGAAATCGCTCTAGGTGCAGCGATGCAGCATATTGTTGTACAAACAGAGGAGCATGCTCGTAATGCGATTGCATTTTTAAAGCAAAATAAACATGGACGTGCAACGTTTTTACCGCAAGCTGTTATTAAAAGCAGATCGTTATCATTTGAGCAATTACGCATTGCAAATCAACACCCATCGTTTGTAGGTGTGGCGGCAGAACTTGTGCAGTACAACAATAAATATGAAAATGTAGTTTCAAATTTATTAGGTACTGTTATTGTTGCGAAAGATTTACGCGGAGCAAATGAGTTGGCGAAACAACTGCAATACCGTTATCGCATTGTAACAATTGAAGGTGACGTAGTGAATCCTGGCGGTTCTATGACTGGTGGGGCGGTAAAACAAGCGAAATCTTCTTTATTAGGACGCCAACGTGAACTGGAAGAGTGGACTCGCAAGTTAACTGATATGGAAGAAAAAACAACGAAGTTAGAAAACTTTGTTAAAGCAGTAAAACAAGAGATTCAAGAAAAAGAAGTGAAAATACGCGAACTAAGGCAAACTGTAGAAGTGGATCGTGTAGAAGAGCAGAAATTAAGAGAAGAGATTAATCGTTTAGAATTAGAAGAACATCGTATTAATGACCGCTTGTCTATTTATGATTTAGAGATTGAAGGGTTTTTACAAGATCGAGTAAAAATGCAAGGGCGTAAAGAGGAGTTAGAAGGGATTTTAGCGAATCTTCAAGCTGATATCACTGAGTTAGATAGTAAAATTGTAGCTTTAACAAAACAAAAAAGTGAGCAACATTCTTCGAAAGAAAAAGTTCAAAAAGAAATGACTGAATTAAAAGTGCTGGCAGCTGAAAAGCAACAACGCTTATCTAATCAAAAAGAAAAAGTTGAACGATTGACGAAGGAAAAAGAAGAAACGGATGCGACACTTGTAAAAACGAAAGAGGATTTAGCATTCTTAAAACAAGAAATGACATCTAATTCAAGTGGTGAAGAGCAAATTACGAATATGATTGAGAAGAAAGCGTATGATCGTAATCAAACTTCAGAATTAATTCGCTCTCGTCGTGAACAACGTGTATCGTTGCAAGAGAGAGTAGAACATTTAGAACGCAATTTGAAAGAAACGACAGGTAAACATAAATATATTCTTGAAATGTTGAAAGATCAAGAAGTGAGAATAAACCGACTTGATGTAGAGTTGGAAAATAGATTACAACATTTACGTGAAACATATACGATTTCATTTGAAGCGGCGAAACTAAAATATACAATGACAATGCCTGCAGAAGATGCGCGTAAGAAAGTAAAATTAATCAAATTATCCATAGAAGAGTTAGGTACAGTGAACCTAGGGGCAATTGATGAATATGAACGTGTAGCGGAGCGTCATACATTCTTACTAGAGCAGAGAGACGATCTAGAAGAAGCGAAAACGACATTGCACCAGCTTATTACCGAAATGGATGAAGAAATGAAAAAACGCTTTTCTACTACGTTTGAAGGCATTAGAATGGAGTTTCAATCGGTATTCTCTGAATTATTTGGAGGCGGTAGAGCGGATTTAGTAATGACTAATCCAGAGGATTTACTAAATACGGGTATTGATATTGTAGCACAACCGCCAGGGAAGAAATTGCAGAACTTAGGTTTACTTTCAGGTGGAGAGCGTGCTTTAACGGCAATTGCGCTTTTATTTGGTATTTTAAAAGTGCGCCCAGTACCGTTCTGTGTACTAGATGAGGTAGAGGCCGCCCTTGATGAAGCGAATGTAGCTCGTTTTGCACAGTATTTAAAGAAATTTAGTGATGAGACGCAGTTTATTGTAATTACACATAGAAAAGGTACAATGGAAGAGTCTGATGTGTTGTACGGTGTAACAATGCAAGAATCAGGGGTATCTAAACTTGTATCGGTTCGTTTAGATGCCGGAGAAGAACTTATTGCAAGTGAATAGGAAGGATGGGAAAGTATGAGTTTTTTTAAAAAACTAAAAGAAAAAATTTCAAAACAAACGGATACAGTTACAGAGAAATTTAAACACGGATTAGAAAAAACTAGAAATTCATTTGCGGATAAAGTGAATGATTTAGTGTATCGTTACCGTAAAGTGGACGAAGATTTCTTCGAAGAGTTAGAAGAAATCTTAATTGGTGCAGACGTTGGCGTTGCGACGGTAATGGAATTAATTGATCAATTGAAAGAAGAAGTACAACGTCGTAACATTCAAGATCCAAAAGAAGTACAAGCTGTTATTTCAGAAAAACTAGTGGGAATTTACAAAGGTGACAGCGATTTCAGTAACGAAATTAATATGCAAGAGGACCAATTAACGGTTGTTTTATTTGTTGGTGTTAACGGTGTAGGAAAAACGACAACAATTGGTAAACTGGCGCATAAGTTTAAATCAGAAGGTAAGTCAGTCCTATTGGCAGCAGGAGACACATTCCGTGCTGGGGCGATTGAACAATTAGAAGTATGGGGCGATCGCGTTGGTGTAGAAGTGATTAAACAAGGATCCGGATCTGATCCAGCGGCGGTTATGTATGACGCTGTACAAGCTGCGAAAGCACGTAAGGTAGATGTATTACTATGTGACACAGCAGGACGCTTACAAAATAAAGTAAACTTAATGAAAGAGTTAGAGAAGGTGAAGCGTGTAATTGAGCGTGAAGTACCAGGTGCTCCTCATGAAGTATTGCTTGTTATTGATGCAACAACAGGACAAAACGGTTTAAGCCAAGCGAAAACATTCCGGGAGGCAACGAATGTAACTGGTATTGTTTTAACGAAGTTAGATGGAACTGCTAAAGGTGGTATTGTATTAGCGATTCGTAACGAAATGGATGTACCGGTGAAGTTTGTTGGATTAGGAGAGCAAATGGATGACTTGCAGCAGTTTGATCCAGAACAATATGTGTATGGTTTATTTGCGAACTTAGTAGAAACAGAAGAAGTATAAGCGAAAGAAGCGGTATTTCCGCTTCTTTTTCTATAAAAATATATGATGTTAAGAAAAAAACTTGACACTCTTTTGGACTCCATGTAAACTAATTCATGTAAAGGGAAATCACTTAACAAAGGATGATCCAACATGCTCGAAAAAACAACGAGAATGAACTATTTATTTGATTTTTATCAATCGTTGTTAACGCAAAAACAAAGAAGTTATATGTCGCTTTATTATCTAGATGATTTATCTCTTGGTGAAATTGCGGAAGAATTTGATGTAAGTCGCCAAGCCGTGTATGATAACATTAAACGGACTGAAGCGATGCTTGAAGAATATGAAGAAAAATTAGTATTACTTCAAAAGTTTCAAGAGCGACAGCGACTTGTTGCAAAGCTAAAACAGCTAATCAGCGAAGAAGAGCATGTGAATGAAGAAATGAAACAAGTTGTTGAAGCTATCGAAAAATTAGATTAGGAGGGCGGCAATATGGCATTTGAAGGATTAGCCGACCGACTTCAACAGACAATGCAAAAAATCCGTGGCAAAGGAAAAGTTTCTGAAGCCGATGTGAAAGAAATGATGAGAGAAGTTCGTCTAGCTCTTTTAGAAGCAGATGTTAACTTTAAAGTAGTAAAAGATTTTGTGAAGCGTGTGTCTGAACGTGCTGTCGGACAAGATGTAATGAAAAGTTTGACACCTGGACAACAAGTAATTAAAGTTGTACAGGAAGAACTTACAGAACTTATGGGCGGAGAGCAAAGCAAAATTGCTGTTGCTAATAAGCCACCGACTGTTATTATGATGGTTGGTCTGCAAGGTGCGGGTAAAACAACGACGACAGGTAAGCTTGCGAATTTACTTCGTAAAAAGCATAATCGTAAACCGATGCTTGTTGCAGCTGATATTTACCGTCCAGCAGCAATTAAACAGCTTGAAACATTAGGGAAGCAATTGGACATGCCTGTATTTTCTTTAGGAGATCAAGTAAGTCCTGTTGAAATTGCGAAACAAGCGATTGCAAAAGCAAAAGAAGATCATCATGATTATGTTTTAATCGATACAGCGGGTCGCCTGCATATTGATGAAGAACTAATGGATGAATTAGCGAAAGTTAAAGAAGTTGCGAAACCGGATGAAATTTTCCTTGTTGTCGATGCGATGACGGGACAAGACGCGGTAAATGTTGCACAAAGTTTCCATGAACAGTTAGGTTTAACAGGTGTTGTATTAACGAAATTAGATGGTGATACGCGCGGTGGTGCTGCATTATCTATTAAGGCTGTAACAAACACACCGATTAAATTTGCAGGTATGGGTGAAAAACTAGATGCAATTGAAGCGTTCCATCCAGAGCGTATGGCATCCCGTATTTTAGGGATGGGCGATGTCTTAACATTGATTGAAAAAGCGCAAGCTACAGTTGATGAAGAGAAAGCAAAAGAACTTGAGCAAAAAATGCGTACGCTTTCGTTTACGCTTGACGATTTCCTAGAACAACTTGGACAAGTGCGTCAACTTGGGCCGCTTGATGAATTGTTAGGAATGCTTCCTGGTGCAAATAAAATTAAAGGGCTGAAAAATGCGCAAGTTGATGAAAAACAAATTGGGCATATTGAGGCAATTATTCGTTCTATGACTAAATTAGAACGAGAACAACCGGAAATAATCAATGCTAGTCGCAAAAAGCGCATTGCCAAAGGTAGCGGTACAACTGTACAAGAAATCAATCGTCTAATCAAACAATTCGATGACATGAAAAAAATGATGAAGACGATGACTGGAATGCAAAAAGGCAAGAAAAAAGGACTAGGTGGATTGAAGTTTCCATTCATGTAAGGAAAAAAAGATGGCTCTGTTAAGAAAAAATACTTTACAAAGCAATAGTCTTTTTGCTAATATAATTATCTGTGTGAAATAAATTCGGAGGTGCTTTATAAATGGCAGTTAAAATTCGTTTAAAACGTATGGGAGCTAAAAAAACTCCTTTCTATCGTGTAGTTGTTGCAGATTCTCGTTCTCCTCGTGACGGACGTTTCATTGAGGAAATCGGAACTTACAATCCAGTTGCTCAACCAGCTGAAGTTAAGATCAACGAAGAAGCAGCATTAAAATGGTTAGGAAATGGTGCTAAACCATCTGATACAGTTCGTAACTTATTCTCTAACCAAGGTATCATGGAGAAATTCCACTTATCTAAACAAGGTAAGTAATTGAGGCAATGACTATGAAGAAGTTAGTCGAGACGATTGTCAAGCCTCTTGTCGATCATCCTGAAGATGTAAAAGTTACACAGGAACTTTACAACGGAGAGATAAAGTATCGATTAACTGTACATCCTGAGGATGTTGGAAAAGTCATTGGAAAGCAAGGGAGAGTTGCGAAAGCGATTCGAATGCTCTTGTATTCAGTGGGACATCATAATGATGAGAAAGTAACACTGGAAATTCAATAAACGTAAAAAGGGCGAGGAGTTATTCCTCTCCCTTTTTTAACATTTAAATAGAGATTGCATGTTCCATCTATGAAATGGAGATGCTTAATTTATATAGAAACCAGGGGTGACATACTATTTATGACAAAGTGGTTTAACGTAGGGAAAATTGTAAATACTCATGGCGTAAGAGGAGAAATCCGTGTTATTTCTCGTACTGATTTTCCAGAAGAGCGATATAAAGTAGGAAACACACTATACATATCGAATGAGAAAGACACAGACTACCTTCCGGTGAAGGTAACTTCTCATCGCCAACATAAGACATTCGATTTATTAACATTTGAAGGATATAACAATGTAGATGAAGTAGAGAAGTTTAAAGGTTCTTTAATAAAAGTACCAGAAGAGCAGTTAGGCGAACTTGCTGAAGGTGAATACTACTATCACGAAATTATTGGTTGCAGCGTTGTAACGGAAGAAGGAGAAGCGCTAGGGACAATCAAAGAAATTCTCTCTCCTGGTGCAAATGATGTTTGGGTGATTAAACGTCCGAAGGGTCAAGATCTTTTAATTCCTTATATTGATGACGTTGTACTTCAAGTTAATATTGAAAATAAATTAGTAACCATTCATGTAATGGAAGGGTTGCTATAATGAAAATTGATATTTTAACGTTGTTCCCAGACATGTTTACCGGTGTATTTGGATCTTCTATATTAAAGAAGGCGCAAGAAAAAGAAGCGGTAAACCTTCGTGTTGTTAACTTTCGTGATTATACAACAAGTAAGCATAATAGCGTAGACGATTATCCTTACGGCGGAGGAGCTGGTATGGTGCTTACTCCTCAGCCTATTTTTGATGCTGTAGAAGATTTGACGAAAGAGACAGAGCGTAAGCCGAGAGTTGTCTTAATGTGTCCGCAGGGCGAAAGATTTACGCAGAAGAAAGCGGAAGAGCTTGCAGAGGAAGAACATTTGATCTTTGTATGTGGGCATTATGAAGGGTATGACGAACGAATTCGTGAGCATCTCGTAACGGATGAGATTTCTATTGGTGACTATGTATTAACGGGCGGAGAATTAGCTTCTATGGTTATTACTGATAGTGTTGTACGTCTCTTGCCAGGCGTGCTAGGAAATCATGCTTCACAAGTGGAGGATTCGTTTAGTACAGGTTTATTAGAGCATCCTCATTATACACGTCCGGCTGATTTTCGTGGTATGAAGGTACCGGATGTATTAATGTCAGGGAATCATAAAAATATTGACGAATGGCGACATAAGGAATCTTTGCGCCGTACGTATACGCGTAGACCTGATTTGTTAGATGATAGAGATCTATCTAAACAAGAGAAAAAATGGCTTGAGGAAATAAAGCGAGAGCAGTAATAACTTCATATATTTGCTATTGCAACAGGCCTAGTAATATGCTATTATAACATTTGTGCTACTGAAATCAGTAGCCGTATTAACGATGTTCCGCTGTAATTTATTAAGACTTTATAAGAGCATCTGTTTAAAGGAGAGAATTTAATATGCAACAATTAATCGCAGAAATTACAAAAGGCCAATTAAAAACTGACCTTCCTTCATTCCGTCCTGGTGACACTTTACGTGTACACGTAAAAGTTGTTGAGGGAACTCGTGAAAGAATTCAGCTTTTCGAAGGTGTTGTAATTAAACGTCGTGGTGGCGGAATTAGTGAAACATTCACAGTTCGTAAGATTTCTTACGGTGTAGGTGTTGAGCGTACATTCCCAGTTCACACGCCAAGAATCGCGAAAATCGAAGTACTTCGCCGTGGTAAAGTACGTCGTGCTAAGTTATACTACTTACGTAACCTTCGCGGTAAAAAAGCACGTATTAAAGAAATTCGATAAGACATGTATGGGAGCTTGTAAATGCACAAGCTCCCTTTTTCCAATCTATATGAAATTTTGGTATAATACGAACAGCTTACATAACCGTGGAGGGGAAATGCATGAAAAAAGAGAAGAGTTCACTTTGGGAATGGATTAAAGCAATTTTGATTGCTGTTGTATTAGCTGGTGTTATTAGACAGTTTTTCTTTGCTCCAATTCTCGTAGACGGGGTATCGATGGCACCTACTTTACATGATCGTGATCGAATGATTGTGAATAAAATTGGTTATCACATTGGAGATCCAAAACGCTTTGATATTATCGTATTTCGAGCAACAGAAGATAAAGATTACATTAAGCGCATTATAGGCCTGCCAGGCGATGAAATAGAGTATCGTAATGATAAACTGTATGTTAACGGAAAGGCTTATGAGGAGCCGTATTTAGACAAGCAGAAAAAGCAAATTGCTGACGGACCGCTTACATATGATTTTAATCTTGAAGAAATGACAGGCAAGAAAACTGTTCCAAAAGATCAATTATTTGTTTTAGGTGATAATCGTCGTTTTAGTAAAGATAGCCGTTCAATCGGTACGATTTCAAAGGATCAAGTAATTGGTAAAGCCAATATGTTATATTGGCCGTTAGAAGACGCACGTATTGTGAAATAAATGAAAAAGAAGGTGGCAACATGGTAATTCAATGGTTTCCAGGGCATATGGCGAAGGCTAGACGCCAAGTAACGGAGAAATTAAAATTAATTGATGTTGTAATTGAGCTTGTAGATGCTCGATTACCATTATCATCTCGAAACCCAATGATTGATGAAATCATTACACATAAGCCGAGGCTTGTTGTTTTAAATAAAGCGGATATGGCAGATGATCGTTTAACAAAACAATGGATCGCATATTTTAAAGAAAAAGGCCATATGGCAATTTCGATTAATGCGCAAGCTGGACAAGGTATGAAAGAAATTGCAGCAGCTTGTAAAGTGCTTGTTAAAGAAAAATTTGATAAAATGGTTGCAAAAGGTATTAGACCGAGAGCGATTCGCGCATTAATTGTAGGTATACCAAATGTTGGTAAATCTACATTAATTAATAAATTGGCAAAGAAAAATATTGCTAAAACAGGAGATCGTCCAGGTGTGACAACAGCTCAACAATGGATTAAAGTTGGGAAGGAAATGGAATTGTTAGATACGCCAGGTATTCTGTGGCCTAAATTTGAAGATCAATTAGTGGGTCTTCGCTTAGCGACGACGGGTGCAATTAAAGATTCAATTTTAAATTTACAAGATGTAGCTGTTTACGCATTACGTTTTATGGAGAAACATTATTCAGAACGCTTGAAAGAACGCTACAATTTAAATGAGATTCCAGAAGATATTGTGGAATTATTCGATGCAATTGGAAAAAATAGAGGCTGCTTAATGGGCGGCGGAATGATTGATTATGATAAGACATCTGAGCTTGTACTTCGTGAGCTTCGTGGTGGCAAACTTGGAAAAATGACGTTTGAAACACCGGAAGAGTTTGCAGAGCAAGTAGAAGATGTGGAAAAAATAGAAGAAGTATAAGACGTGCGTTTGTGCGTCTTTTCTTTTTGGATACGTTTAAAAAGGAGCTTGTATAAATGCAAACAATGACGATAAAAGAAGCGGAAAATGTATTGGAAGAAATTATGAATGAAGAAGATGATCGCTTTCAACTGTTAATGAAAGATGAGCGAAAAGGCGTTCAAAAGCTCGTTTTGAAGTGGTATAAACAAAAAGAGTTAGAACAGAAAGAAAAAGAGAAGTTTTTTGAAATGTCCAAGTATGAAAATGCTTTGCGTGAAAAAGGGGTCACGTATATCGCGGGTATTGATGAAGTAGGGCGCGGGCCATTGGCTGGGCCTGTTGTGACGGCAGCTGTCGTTCTTCCTGAGGATTTTTATATTCCAGGGTTAAATGACTCAAAAAAGCTGAGTGAAGCGAAACGTGAGCGTTTTTATGATGAAATAAAAGTACAAGCGATTGCAATTGGAGTTGGAATTGTATCACCGCAAGTTATTGATGAAATTAATATTTACCAAGCAACGAAACAAGCGATGTTAGATGCTGTTGCAAATTTATCTTATACACCCCAACATTTATTAATTGATGCGATGAAGCTTCCCACACCAATTCCGCAAACTTCAATTATTAAAGGTGATGCGAAAAGTGTTTCGATTTCAGCTGCATCCATTATCGCAAAAGTAACGAGAGATCGTATGATGAAAGAACTGGGAGAGAAGTATCCTGAATACGGATTTGAGCAACATATGGGATATGGCACAAAGCAACATTTAGAGGCAATTGAAGTGCATGGAGTATTAGAGGAACACCGAAAGTCATTCGCGCCAATTAAAGATATGATTCAAAAATAAGCTGTAAATATACAGCTTATTTTTTATTTTGGCATATAAACATTACTATTTCCGAAAAAGAATAAAGCGATTTCAGTTTTCTGACACTTTATTGTAGACAGCGTGCCAATCATCTTATACAATGGCAATGTAATGTTTTTTAAACATTAAAAAACTTTTCGAGTAAAACAGGAAAACAGGGGAGGATGGGACCATGAATATCCATGAGTATCAAGGTAAGGCAGTCCTTAGAAGCTATGGGGTTAGCGTTCCGAACGGGAAGGTTGCATTTACAGTAGAAGAAGCTGTAGAAGCAGCGAAAGAATTAGGAACAGATGTATGTGTAGTGAAAGCACAAATTCACGCTGGTGGACGCGGCAAAGCTGGCGGAGTAAAAGTTGCAAAAAATTTAGATGAAGTTCGTACATATGCAGAAAGCATTTTAGGAACTACACTTGTGACACATCAAACAGGTCCTGAAGGTAAGGAAGTAAAACGCTTACTTATCGAAGAAGGTTGCGATATTAAAAAAGAATATTATGTAGGTCTAGTTTTAGATCGTGCAACTTCTCAAGTTGTTTTAATGGCTTCTGAAGAAGGCGGAACAGAAATTGAAGAAGTAGCAGAAAAAACACCTGAAAAAATCTTTAAAGAATATATTGATCCGGCAGTAGGCTTACAAGGTTTCCAAGCGCGCCGAATTGCATTTAACATCAATATTCCAAAAGAGCTTGTAGGACAAGCTGTGAAGTTTATGATGGGCTTATACCGTGCGTTTATTGAAAAAGATTGCTCTATCGCTGAGATTAACCCACTTGTTACAACAGGTGAAGGTAAAGTTATGGCACTAGATGCAAAATTAAACTTTGATTCCAATGCGTTATATCGCCATAAAGACATTTTAGAGCTTCGTGATCTTGACGAAGAAGATGCAAAAGAAATTGAAGCTTCAAAATACGACTTAAACTACATTCCTTTAGATGGAAATATCGGTTGTATGGTTAATGGTGCAGGTTTAGCGATGGCTACAATGGATATCATTAAACATTACCACGGTGACCCAGCTAACTTCTTAGATGTTGGTGGCGGTGCAACTGCTGAAAAAGTTACAGAAGCATTCAAAATTATCCTTTCTGACAAAAATGTAAAAGGTATCTTCGTTAACATTTTTGGTGGCATTATGAAGTGTGATGTTATTGCAGAAGGTGTTATTGAAGCAACGAAACAGGTAGGTCTTGAGTTACCTTTAGTTGTACGTCTTGAAGGTACAAACGTAGAACTAGGTAAGAAAATTTTAAATGAGTCTGGCTTAAATATTGTTGCAGCAGAATCTATGGCAGACGGTGCACAAAAAATTGTTTCACTAGTGGGCTAATAGAAAGCGGGGGAGAAAAATGAGCGTATTAGTTAATAAAGATACAAAAGTTATTGTTCAAGGTATTACAGGTTCTCAAGGTTTATTCCATACAAAACAAATGATTGAATACGGTACGAAAATTGTCGGTGGTGTAACGCCAGGTAAAGGTGGCACTGATATTGAAGGTGTACCAGTATTTGATACTGTAGAAGATGCAGTGAAAGCAACAGGCGCAAACGCTTCAGTTGTATACGTTCCACCCGCTTTTGCGGCTGATGCAATTATGGAAGCAGTTGATGCAGAAATTGATTTAGTAGTATGTATTACTGAAGGAATTCCTGTATTAGATATGGTAAACGTAAAGAGATATATGGCTGGTAAACATACACGTTTACTTGGACCAAACTGCCCAGGTGTTATCACGCCTGATGAATGTAAAATCGGTATTATGCCAGGATACATTCATAAAAAAGGTCATGTAGGTATCGTATCGCGCTCTGGTACTTTAACGTATGAAGCTGTACATCAGTTAACACAAGAAGGTATTGGACAATCTACTGCTGTAGGTATCGGCGGGGACCCTGTTAACGGTACAGACTTTATTGATGCGTTAAAAGCATTTAATGAAGATGAAGAAACACATGCTGTAATTATGATTGGTGAAATCGGCGGTACAGCAGAAGAAGAGGCAGCTGAATGGGTAAAAGCTAATATGACAAAACCTGTTGTAGGCTTCATTGGTGGTCAAACAGCGCCTGCTGGCAAACGTATGGGCCATGCTGGTGCAATCATTTCTGGCGGTAAAGGAACTGCTGCTGAAAAGATTAAAACAATGGAAGCTTGTGGTATTAAAGTAGCTGAAACTCCAGCAGTTATGGGAGAAACGCTAATCTCTGTTTTAAAAGAAAAAGGTTTATTTGAGACTTGCAAAAACTATTAATCTGTTGAAAAGACACCCTCTTACTTGAGGGTGTCTTTTTACACTTTTTCTGTTTACATAATAAAAATTATGGGTAAGGAGAATTGAGATGAAAAGAGAGCGATTATTACATCTTCATTACTTGCTAGCAGATTATTGGAAAGCGATGGAGAGGCTACTATATGTCGATCCAGAATTAAAGAACATATATACTTTTAACGAAAAACAAATGGAATACTACACTGGAATATCCTCGAAAAAATCTTCAGAACTAGTGAAATTTCTTCAAAGTTCAAATCTTCCGCAATATATATCTTATTTAGAGAAAAATCGTATTTTTTATATAACGATATGGGATGAAAATTATCCGCAATTATTACGTGAAATACAAGATCCTCCCTTCGTTTTATATGGAAAAGGAGAGAAAGATTTTCTCAATAAAGTAAATAAATTAGCAGTTGTTGGAACGAGAGAACCATCATTATATGGTCATGAGAGTTTGAAGTTTATTTTACACCCTTTATTAGAAAGAGAGTGGCTTATTGTCAGTGGGTTTGCAAAAGGGATAGATACAATGTCTCATGAGATTACAGTAAGGCATCATTGCCCGACTATTGCGATATTAGGGCACGGATTGTCGTTTATGTATCCGAAAGAAAATAGACATTTATATGAAATGTGGAAGGAATATATATTGTTATTGACAGAGTATCCTCCGCACTATGCACCGAAAAAATGGTATTTTCCAAAAAGGAACCGGATTGTTAGTGGTATAAGTAAAGGTGTTTTAGTTGTAGAAGCCAAATCGAGAAGTGGAACACTTATTACTGCAGACCTTGCGTTAGAGCAAAATAGAGAGGTGTTTGCGCTTCCTGGACCTATATTTATAGAGGGGGCATCGGGAACGAATCATCTTATTCAAAAAGGAGCAAAATTAGTAAGAAATGCAGAAGATATCTTGGAGGAGATTTTAAATTAACCTTATATTTTTAAATTTTTATTAAACAATTATTGACAAATGGTAGATTGGCACTGTATGGTATATTCATTCTTGATTGACAAAAACAAGAGAAATCAATAAGATTAATGAAGACTTGAATCCACCTCTTAAGGAGGCACTAGCATGTCAGATTACCTCGTAATCGTGGAGTCGCCTTCTAAGGCGAAGACCATTGAGAAATATTTAGGGAAAAAATACAAAGTTGTCGCGTCTATGGGACATGTTCGCGATTTGCCAAAAAGTCAAATGGGGATAGAAGTAAAGAACAACTTCACCCCGAAGTATATTACCATTCGTGGTAAAGGTCCCGTCTTAAAGGATTTAAAATCAGCGGCGAAAAAAGCAAAGAAAGTTTATCTCGCGGCCGATCCAGACCGCGAAGGGGAAGCGATTGCTTGGCATTTAGCGAATACGTTAAATGTGGACGTTGAATCAGATTGTCGGGTTGTGTTTAATGAGATTACGAAAGATGCAATCAAAGAATCATTTAAACATCCTCGCGCAATTAATATGGATTTAGTAGATGCACAACAAGCAAGACGCATACTTGATCGTCTTGTTGGTTACAATATTAGTCCTTTATTATGGAAGAAAGTAAAAAAAGGATTAAGTGCAGGGCGTGTACAATCTGTAGCAGTTCGTTTAATCATCGAACGTGAAAAGGAAATTCAAAGCTTTGAACCTGAAGAATTCTGGACAATTAAAACAGAATTTGTAAAAGGAAAAGACACATTTGAAGCAAGTTTTTACGGTGTAGATGGTGAAAAAGTTCAATTAACGAATGAAACGCAAGTGAATGAAATAATTGAACAGATGAAAGACAATGCGTTTTCAGTTGAAAATGTAACGCGCAAAGAGCGAAAACGTAATCCTGCATTACCGTTTACAACATCTTCCTTGCAACAAGAAGCAGCACGTAAGTTAAATATGCGAGCAAAGAAAACGATGATGCTTGCACAGCAATTGTATGAAGGGATAGATCTTGGAAAACAAGGAACTGTAGGTCTTATTACGTATATGAGAACTGATTCAACACGTATCTCAGAAACAGCTCAAACAGAGGCACGTACTTACATCACTGAAGCGTATGGTACGGAATACATAGGAACAGAAAAGAAGAAAGAATCGAAAAAGTCAAATGCACAAGATGCACATGAGGCAATTCGTCCTACTTCGGTAATGAGAAAGCCAGAGGAACTGAAAAGTTTCTTAAGTCGTGATCAACTTCGATTATATAAATTGATTTGGGAGCGATTTGTTGCAAGTCAAATGGCGTCTGCTATAATGGATACTGTGACAGCGAGACTCATTAATAACAATGTTCAGTTCCGTGCAAGTGGATCGGTTGTAAAGTTCCCAGGATTTATGAAAGTGTATGTAGAGTCGAAAGATGATGGTGCGGAAGAAAAGGATAAGATGTTGCCGCCTTTAGAAGTAGGGGAAACTGTATTTTCAAAGGATTTAGAACCGAAGCAACATTTTACACAACCTCCTCCGCGCTATACAGAGGCCCGTCTAGTAAGAACACTTGAAGAACTTGGAATTGGAAGACCGTCGACTTATGTACCTACACTTGAAACGATTCAAAAACGTGGATATGTAGGTTTGGATAATAAACGCTTCGTTCCGACTGAACTTGGTGAAATAGTAATTGAACTTATTTTAGAGTTTTTCCCAGAAATTATTAACATTGAATTTACTGCCAATATGGAGCAAAGCCTTGATGAAGTAGAAGAAGGAAATGCCAATTGGGTGAAAATTGTTGATGATTTCTACGTAGGATTTGAACCGCGCTTAGAAAAAGCGGAAAAAGAAATGCGTGAAGTGGAAATTAAAGATGAGCCAGCTGGGGAAGACTGTGAATTATGCGGACATCCAATGGTCTTTAAAATGGGTAAATACGGGAAGTTTATGGCTTGTTCGAATTTCCCTGATTGTCGTAATACAAAAGCGATTGTGAAAGAAATCGGTGTAACTTGTCCGAAATGTGAAGAAGGACAAATTATTGAGCGTCGCAGTAACAAAAAGAAACGTCTTTTCTATGGATGCGGTACGTATCCAGAGTGTGACTTTGTATCTTGGGATAAGCCAATTGGTCGTAAATGTCCGAAGTGTGAAGGCATGCTTGTAGAGAAAAAGTTAAAAAAAGGCGTGCAAGTACAATGTATTTCGTGCGATTATGAAGAAGAACAACAAATGTGAGCGTAACTGCTCACATTTTTTTCGGGAAGAAAAGGAAAGGTGATATAAATGACAACACAAGTAGTAAACGTCATTGGCGCAGGTCTTGCAGGAAGTGAAGCAGCTTACCAAATTGCAAAACGTGGTGTCCAAGTTAGATTATATGAAATGAGGCCGGTAAGGCAAACACCAGCTCATCACACAGATAAATTTGCTGAATTAGTATGTAGTAACTCACTTCGTGCAAACACTTTAACAAATGCAGTTGGAGTTATTAAAGAGGAAATGCGTTTAATGGATTCTGTAATTATTCGTGCGGCAGACGAGTGCTCTGTACCAGCTGGAGGTGCTTTAGCTGTAGACCGTCATGAGTTCGCAGCTAAAGTAACAGAATACGTAAAAAACCATCCGAATGTAACTGTAGTGAACGAAGAGCTTACTGAAATTCCAGAAGGACCAACAATTATTGCAACAGGTCCACTTACATCTCCTGATCTTGCTGCACAATTAAAAGAACTAACAGGTGAAGATTATTTCTATTTCTACGATGCGGCAGCACCAATCGTAGAAAAAGACAGCATTGACATGAATAAAGTATATTTAAAATCGCGTTATGACAAAGGTGAAGCTGCATATTTAAATTGCCCAATGACAGAAGAAGAGTTTGACCGTTTTTATGAGGCTTTAATTGCTGCTGAGACAGTGCCTTTAAAAGAGTTTGAAAAAGAAATTTTCTTTGAAGGTTGTATGCCAGTAGAAGTTATGGCAAGTAGAGGGAGACAGACGCTAGTATTTGGACCTATGAAACCTGTTGGATTGGAAGATCCAAAAACAGGAAAAACGCCATATGCTGTTGTTCAGTTGCGTCAAGATGATGCAGCGGGAACTTTATACAATATCGTAGGTTTCCAAACGCATTTAAAATGGGGACCACAAAAAGAAGTGCTACAGTTAATTCCGGGACTGGAAAATGCAGAGATTGTACGTTATGGTGTAATGCATCGTAATACGTTTATTAATTCACCTAATTTGCTTCGTCCAACATATCAATATAAACAACGTGATGATTTATTCTTCGCTGGTCAAATGACTGGAGTAGAGGGATATGTTGAATCAGCAGCATCAGGATTATTAGCGGGAATTAATGCTGCACGTCTTGTGCAAGGTGAAGAGCCAGTTGTATTACCGTCAGTAACTGCAATGGGTAGCATGGCAAATTACATTACGGCAACGAATGCTAAAAACTTCCAACCGATGAATGCGAACTTCGGTCTATTTGCACCGTTAGAGAAAAAGATCAAAAAGAAAGCGGAACGAAATGAAGCATACGCAACACGCGCTTTAGAAACAATTCAAAATTTTGTAAATATTTAGTTAAATTTCTTGCAAAGGCTACTAAGTTGTGATACGATTTAGTAGCCTTTATTGAGGTGAGTTGTGTGAATGTGAAGAAATTGTTACAATTATTCGTTGGATATTTACAAATTGAAAGAAATTATTCAAAATATACAATTGCAAGTTATCAAAATGATTTAGAACATTTTGTGCAATTTATGGAGCGAGAAGGCATATCCTCTTTTTTAGACGTTACATACGCGGATGTTCGTTTGTACTTAACGACGTTGCACGATGAAAAGTTAGCCCGTAAATCTGTCGCAAGAAAAGTATCAAGCTTACGAAGTTTATATCGTTTTTTGATGCGTGAAGGTTATCGAAAAGATAATCCGTTTGCACTTGCGTCACTCCCCAAAAAAGAATTGTCAATCCCAAAGTTTTTATATGCTGAAGAGTTAGAGGAATTATTTGAAGTTTCTGACACGGGAACACCATTAGGTCAAAGGAATCAAGCTTTATTAGAGTTGATGTATGCGACTGGAATCCGTGTGAGTGAATGTGTCAATTTACAACTTACCGATATTGACTTTGCGGTGGGAACAATTTTAGTAATGGGAAAAGGAAAAAAACAAAGGTATATTCCGTTCGGAAGCTATGCGCAAGATTCTTTAATTACTTATATAGAGAATGGGAGAAAACAGTTAGTTAATAAGACTGACGAAGACTCTCGTATGGTATTTTTAAATGCGAAAGGTACACCGCTAACAAGTCGTGGAGTACGTTATGTTTTAAATGAACTCATTAAAAAGGCGTCACTGACAATGCGGATAAGTCCCCATATGTTAAGGCATACATTTGCTACACACATGTTAGATGAAGGGGCGGATTTACGTACTGTACAGGAGCTATTAGGTCATGAGAATTTGTCGACTACACAAATTTATACGCATGTCTCTAAAGAAAGATTGCGTTCTGTTTACATGAAGCATCACCCGCGGGCATAAATTGCTTTAAAAGCTATAAAAACAAATAAAGGAGTTTTTTCTATGGGGAATTTCCACGCTACAACGATATTTGCAGTTCATCATAATGGAGAATGTGCAATGGCTGGAGATGGTCAGGTGACAATGGGAAATGCTGTTGTAATGAAACATACAGCTCGTAAAGTTCGCAGACTTTTCCAAGGTAAAGTTTTAGCTGGTTTTGCAGGTTCAGTTGCTGATGCATTTACTCTTTTTGAAATGTTTGAAGGAAAATTAGAAGAGTATAATGGCAACTTGCAGCGTGCTGCTGTTGAAATGGCAAAACAATGGCGTGGCGATAAAATGTTACGTCAACTAGAAGCGATGCTCATTGTCATGGATAAAACAACTATGCTTCTTGTTTCAGGTACAGGAGAAGTGATTGAACCGGATGATGGTATTTTAGCAATTGGATCTGGTGGAAATTATGCGCTTTCTGCAGGTCGTGCTTTAAAGCAATATGCAAGTGAACACTTAACAGCGAAACAAATTGCGAAAGCGAGTTTAGAGATTGCTGGTGATATTTGTGTTTATACGAATCACAACATAATTGTTGAAGAATTGTAGAATCGTAAGGGAGGCATTTTATATGCATTTACATTTTACTCCGCGCCAAATTGTGGAAAAATTAGATCAATATATCATCGGTCAAAAAGACGCAAAGAAAGCGGTTGCTGTAGCGTTGAGAAATCGATACCGTCGCAGTAAATTAGCTGAAAATTTACGTGATGAAATAGCACCTAAAAACATTTTGATGATTGGACCGACAGGTGTTGGGAAAACAGAGGTAGCACGACGAATGGCGAAACTCGTTGGAGCACCTTTTATTAAGGTTGAGGCTACAAAATTCACAGAAGTTGGATATGTGGGTAGAGATGTAGAGTCGATGGTACGTGACCTTGTGGAAACATCGGTTCGTATCGTAAAAGAAGAAATGGTAGTGAAAGTTCAAGATAAAGCAGAAGAGCAAGCGAATCAACGTCTTGTTGAAATTTTAGTACCGAGTCCGGAGAAGCAATCTGGATTTAAAAATCCATTAGAGATGCTTTTTGGGGGCGCTCAAAATTCGAGTCAAACGTCTGATACACAAGAAGATGGTGAAATCGAAAAGAAACGTCAAGATGTGGAGAGAAAGCTTGCTGCAGGGCTTCTTGAAGAAGAGATTGTATCGATTGAAGTGACTGAGCAACAGTCGTCAATGTTTGATATGTTACAAGGAACTGGCATGGAGCAAATGGGAATGAATTTCCAAGATGCGTTAGGGAGTTTTATGCCGAAAAAAACAAAAAAACGTAAACTTTCTGTAAAAGAAGCAAGAAAACTCTTGACAAATGAAGAGGCACAGCGCTTAATTGATATGGATGAAGTTACACAAGAGGCTGTTTATCGTGCTGAACAGCTCGGGATTATTTTTATTGATGAAATTGACAAAATTGCTGGTAAGCAGTCGAATAGCGTAGATGTATCACGTGAAGGTGTGCAACGTGACATTTTGCCTATTGTAGAAGGGTCGAATGTTGCGACAAAATACGGATCAGTAAAAACGGATTATATTTTATTCGTTGCAGCTGGAGCGTTCCATATGTCTAAACCGTCGGATTTAATTCCGGAATTGCAAGGGAGATTTCCGATTCGAGTAGAATTAACAAAATTATCGACAGACGATTTTGTTAAAATATTAATCGAGCCTGACAATGCGTTAATTAAACAATATATGGCATTATTAGCGACCGAAGGTATAGAAATTGAATTTTCAGACGAAGCTATTCGTAAGATTGCTGAGATTGCTTATCAAGTTAATCAGGATACAGATAATATTGGAGCAAGAAGACTTCATACGATTATGGAGAAGCTCCTTGAAGATTTATCGTTTGAAGCATCTGAAATTACGTTAGAGAAAATAACGATAACCCCTCAATACGTTGAGGAGAAATTAGCAACAATTGCTAAAAATAAAGATGTGAGCCAGTTTATTTTGTAATAGTGTCATCAGGTGACTCGCCCTAGTTTCCAAGTGATGAAAAAATATGTGAGTAACATGTAGGAGGAACTTTTGAAATGGAATTATTAGCAAAAACAAGAAAATTAAATGCGTTATTACAGAGCGCAGCAGGGAAGCCTGTAAACTTTAGAGAAATGTCTGACACAATGTGTGAAGTAATCGAAGCAAACGTATTCGTAGTTAGTCGTCGTGGTAAATTACTAGGTTATGCAATTCACCAACAAATCGAAAACGAACGCATGAAGCAAATGCTTGCAGAACGTCAATTCCCAGAAGAATATACACAAAGCTTATTCAACATTACAGAAACATCTTCAAACTTAGATGTGAACAGTGCTTACACAGCATTCCCGGTAGAAAACAGAGAATTATTTGGTCAAGGTTTAACTACAATCGTACCAATCGTTGGTGGTGGTGAGCGTCTAGGTACATTAGTATTAGCTCGTCTTGGTCAAGAGTTCTTAGATGACGATTTAATCCTTGCTGAGTACAGCTCAACTGTTGTAGGCATGGAAATCTTACGTGAAAAAGCAGAAGAAATCGAAGAGGAAGCACGTAGTAAAGCTGTTGTTCAAATGGCGATCAGCTCATTATCTTACAGTGAGTTAGAAGCAATTGAGCATATCTTCGAAGAATTAAATGGAACAGAAGGTTTACTTGTTGCAAGTAAAATTGCTGATCGTGTAGGAATTACTCGTTCTGTAATCGTAAATGCACTACGTAAATTAGAAAGTGCTGGTGTAATTGAGTCTCGCTCTTTAGGTATGAAAGGAACATACATTAAAGTGCTAAACGACAAGTTTCTACAGGAACTTGCTAAATTAAAAACAAACTAATTTATAAAAAACTCTCCTCGATCGAGGAGAGTTTTTTTTGTGCAATGGATTGATGGCGCTTGTGAAAAGTGCCATAAGCGTGTTTTCTGGGAAAACTATTAATTGTGTTTTACTTTTTTGCTTAAAAGAAATGAAGGTTGGTAATACTAGAATTCGAGTATGAACAAAGAAAGTTTTACATTGTTCGCATTTTCGACTTGATTGTAATATTTCAGTATGATATAGTAAGCAGTGGTGTCAGTACAAAGTACACACGTTTACTGATTTAAGTGTTGGTGCTACGTTTGTAGTTTCGCTTAGAGATGAAGTAAACGGAGGATATCAAAAACCATTTAGGAGGAACTATATTATGTCAGTAATTTCTATGAAGCAATTGCTTGAAGCTGGTGTTCATTTCGGACATCAAACTCGTCGTTGGAACCCAAAAATGAAGCGTTACATTTTCACAGAGCGTAACGGTATCTACATCATCGACTTACAAAAAACTGTGAAAAAAGTTGAGGAAGCTTACAGAACGATGCGCGACATCGCTGCTGAAGGTGGAGACATCTTATTCGTAGGTACTAAAAAACAAGCACAAGAAGCTATTAAAGAAGAAGCAACTCGTGCTGGTATGTACTTCGTTAACCAACGTTGGTTAGGCGGAACTTTAACAAACTTCCAAACAATCCAAAAGCGTATCAAGCGTCTTAAAGATATCGAAAGAATGCAAGAAGATGGTACTTTCGAAGTACTTCCTAAGAAAGAAGTTGTTCAACTTAAAAAAGAGTTAGAGCGTCTTGAGAAATTCTTAGGCGGTATTAAAGATATGAAAGGTCTTCCAAGTGCATTATTCGTAGTAGACCCTCGTAAAGAGCGTATTGCAGTTGCTGAAGCACGCAAATTACACATTCCAATCATCGGTATCGTTGATACAAACTGTGATCCAGACGAAATCGATCACGTTATCCCAGCAAACGATGATGCAATTCGTGCTGTAAAACTTCTTACATCTAAAATGGCAGACGCGATCCTTGAAGCAAAACAAGGTGAAGAAACTGTTACTGCGTAACAAAGTTGGAAAGGTGATAAGGGGTTCGGCCTTTTATCACCTTTTTTAAGGTATAAACACCTTTATAAAAGGTATAAATACATATTTTAGGAGGATGAAAAATATGGCAATCACTGCTCAAATGGTAAAAGAATTACGTGAAAAAACTGGCGCAGGTATGATGGACTGCAAAAAAGCTTTAACAGAAACTAACGGCGACATGGAGAAGGCAATTGACTTCTTACGCGAAAAAGGTATTGCGAAAGCTGCTAAAAAAGCAGACCGCATTGCTGCTGAAGGTTTAACTTTCATCGAAACAAACGGTAACGACGCTTTAATCTTAGAATTAAACTCTGAAACTGATTTCGTTGCGAAAAACGAAGGTTTCCAAGCACTAATTAAAGAATTAGCTGCTCACTTATTAACTAACAAACCAGCTAACGTTGAAGAAGCTATGGCTCAAACAATGGAAAACGGTAAAAACGTTGAAGAGCACATCAACGAAGCAATCGCTAAAATTGGTGAAAAACTTACACTTCGTCGTTTCGAAATCGTATCAAAAACTGATGCAGATGCATTCGGCGCTTACCTACACATGGGTGGACGCATTGGTGTATTAACAGTTCTTGAAGGTTCTACTGATGAAGCTGCTGCTAAAGATGTTGCAATGCACATCGCTGCAGTTAACCCTAAATACATCGACCGCGATGCTGTAACAGCTGAAGAAGTTGAGCATGAGCGTCAAGTATTAACACAACAAGCATTAAACGAAGGCAAGCCTGAAAAAATCGTTGCAAAAATGGTTGAAGGCCGTCTAGGCAAATTCTTCGAAGAGATTTGCTTACTTGACCAAGCATTCGTTAAAAACCCTGATATGAAAGTTCGTCAGTTCGTTGAGTCTAAAGGCGGAACATTAAAAGGATTCGTTCGCTACGCTGTTGGTGAAGGTATCGAAAAACGCGAAGACAACTTTGCTGAAGAAGTAATGAACCAAGTAAAAGGTAGTAACTAATACAGATTAGGGAACACATTGTGTTCCCTTTTTTAAAATAAAGATGTAAGCAATTGGAGGTTCATTATGAGTAAACCGAAATATAATCGTGTCGTTTTAAAGCTAAGTGGAGAAGCTTTAGCTGGAGAGCAAGGATTTGGAATTAATCCAACTGTTATTAAGTCAGTTGCAGAACAAGTAAAAGAAATTGCAGAACTTGATGTAGAGGTTGCTGTTGTTGTTGGTGGCGGTAACATTTGGCGTGGGAAAATTGGAAGTGAAATGGGCATGGATCGTGCAGGAGCAGATTACATGGGCATGTTAGCTACAGTTATGAATTCATTAGCTCTTCAAGATAGCTTGGAGAATATTGGAATCCAAACTCGTGTACAAACTTCAATTGAGATGCGTCAAGTGGCAGAGCCTTACATTCGCCGTAAAGCAGTTCGTCACTTAGAGAAAAAACGTGTTGTTATCTTTGCAGCAGGTACAGGTAATCCATACTTCTCTACAGATACAACAGCAGCATTACGTGCAGCGGAAATCGAAGCAGACGTTATTTTAATGGCAAAAAATAATGTGGATGGCGTATATAGCGCAGATCCATCTATTGACCCAACAGCTACGAAATACGAAACGCTTACTTACTTAGATGTATTAAAAGAAGGTTTAGGTGTAATGGATTCTACAGCTTCTTCTCTATGTATGGATAATGATATTCCATTAATTGTATTCTCAGTTATGGAAAAAGGTAATATTAAACGTGCCGTTTTAGGCGAAAATATTGGAACAGTTGTAAGGGGGAAATAAATATGGGACAACAAGTATTGAAGTCTTCAAATGAAAAAATGGAAAAAGCAGTTGCTGCTTATTCTCGTGAATTAGCAACAGTTCGCGCTGGTCGTGCAAGCTCGTCTGTATTAGATAAGGTACAAGTTGATTACTATGGTGCACCAACACCAGTTGTGCAATTAGCGAACATTACAGTTCCAGAAGCACGTTTACTTGTAATTCAACCTTATGATAAAACTTCTATCGGTGATATCGAAAAAGCAATTTTAAAAGCAGATTTAGGCTTAAACCCTTCTAATGATGGAACTGTAATTCGTATTGCATTCCCTGCATTAACAGAAGAGCGTCGTCGTGATCTTGTTAAAGTTGTGAAAAAATATGCTGAAGAAGCAAAAGTAGCTGTTCGTAACGTACGTCGTGACGGAAATGATGATCTTAAGAAGCTTGAAAAATCTGGCGAGATTACAGAAGATGATTTAAGAGGATATACTGAAGATATCCAAAAAGAAACAGATAAATATATTGCAAAAGTTGACGAAATCGCAAAAAACAAAGAAAAAGAAATCATGGAAGTGTAATAGCGATAACTTCGCAAATATGACCCTCTTCTTAAGGGGGTCTTTTTACACTTTTAGGCATACGTCTGCTTGTTGGAGGGTATGAATGATGTTTAAAAACTTTCCTTTTTTTAAAGGTAAAAAGGACACATCGTTTGATCATCTCGTTGAAGAAGTGAAAAAAGGATATATCCCAGAACATATTGCCATCATTATGGATGGGAATGGAAGATGGGCAAAGAGGAGAGCAATGCCTCGTATTGCGGGACATCATGAAGGTATGCAAGTTGTAAAGAAAATTACAAAATTTGCAAGTAAACTTAATGTGAAAGTGTTAACTCTTTATGCTTTTTCAACTGAGAACTGGAAAAGACCGAAAAAGGAAGTTGATTATTTAATGAAGCTTCCAGAAGAATTTCTAGGTACATTTTTACCAGAATTGATTGAAGAAAACGTACAAGTCCGAGTAATAGGGCAAAAAGATCGTCTTCCTACGCATACACGCAGAGCGATGGAGAAAGCCATGGAAGATACGAAAGAGAATACGGGATTAATTCTTAATTTCGCGTTAAACTATGGAAGTCGAGATGAAATCGTTTCTGCTGTGCAACATATGATGAAAGATAATGAGGAAGGAAAAATTCGTTCTGAAGAGGTAAGTGAAGAAATGCTTTCCTCCTACTTAATGACGAGTTCTTTACCTGATCCAGAGTTGTTAATCCGAACAAGCGGAGAGCTACGTATTAGTAATTTCATGTTATGGCAAATTGCATATTCGGAGTTTTGGTTTACAGATGTGTATTGGCCAGACTTCAAAGAAGAACATTTGCTAAATGCGATTACTGACTTTCAACATAGAGGGCGCAGATTCGGAGGCGTGTAGAAAGAGAGGGTTTGGTAGTGAAACAGAGAATTATTACTGGAGTGGTTGCTGCCGCGCTATTCATTCCCATCGTAATATACGGTGGCGTGCCTTTTACGGTTTTAGTGTATGCACTTGCTTCTATAGGTTTATATGAATTAATTCGTATGAATAAGCTTACGCTTATTTCAGTACCGACAGTTTTAGCTGCAGTATTATTGTGGATTCTTTTAATTCCAAGTAGTGCATCAGAACTGTTTACATGGATTGGATTAGGTAAATTGGAAATCACATTTGTGATTGTTTTATTACTTTTATCATATACAGTCCTTTCTAAGAATACATTTACTTTTGATAATGCTTCATTTTTACTAATGGCAACGACATATGTGGCAATGGGATTCTTATATTTAAATGAAACGAGAATATTAGGAATTAAATATGTGTTTTGTGCATTATTTGTTATATGGGCTACTGATTCAGGCGCATATTTCGTAGGAAAAGCATTAGGCAAGAGAAAATTGTGGCCAGAAATTAGTCCAAATAAAACGATTGAAGGTTCATTAGGCGGCATCGTTTGTGGAATTATTGTGGCACTTGTTTACAACGTGTTCTTCCCAGTCGAATCGAATGTAGTAATTTTAATTGTGCTGACAATTATCATTTCTATTTTTGGACAAATTGGTGATTTAGTACAATCTGCTTTTAAACGTCATTATGGCGTAAAGGATTCAGGTACAATTTTACCTGGGCATGGTGGTATATTAGATCGAACAGATAGTTGGTTATTTGTTTTACCAATTCTCTACTTCTTATTACAATACAATTAATAAATGAACGAGGGGTTGGAGTCATGAAAAACATTAGTTTATTAGGTGCAAGCGGATCAATTGGTACACAAACTTTAGATGTATTACGCTCGCACCCAGACCAATTCCGTCTCGTTGCTTTTTCTGTAGGGAAAAATATTGACTACGCAGTAAAGGTAATTCAAGAATTTTCTCCGCAAATCGTCTCTGTGCAAAGAGAGGAAGATGTTTTAAAATTACAAACTGTTTCTGGTAATACAAAAATTGTATATGGTAGTGAAGGACTTTTAGAAGTAGCATTACATCCAGATGCGGAGATTGTAGTAAATGCTGTTGTAGGTAGCGTAGGGTTGTTACCGACACTTCGTGCGATTGAGGCGAAAAAAACAATTGGAATTGCAAATAAAGAAACGTTAGTAACTGCAGGACATCTTGTAATGGAAGCAGCGCGAAAACATAATGTTTCGTTACTTCCAGTAGATAGTGAACATTCGGCTATTTTTCAATGCTTGAATGGTGAAAATGAAAAAAGAATTTCTCGTCTTATTATAACGGCTTCTGGTGGAAGTTTCCGTGATAAAACGAGAGATGAATTGCATCATGTGACCGTAGAAGATGCGCTTCGACATCCAAACTGGTCAATGGGTTCGAAAATTACAATTGATTCTGCTACAATGATGAATAAGGGACTAGAAGTAATTGAAGCACATTGGCTTTTTGGTATCCCTTATGAGCAAATCGATGTTGTTTTACATAAAGAAAGTATTATCCATTCTATGGTTGAATTTGAAGATCGTAGTGTAATGGCGCAGCTTGGTTCACCTGATATGCGAGTACCAATTCAATACGCACTTACATATCCTGATAGATTGCCTCTTTCAGAAACAAAACAGTTAAACTTATGGGAAATAGGGACGTTGCATTTTGAGAAAATGGACCAAGAACGATTCCGTTGTTTACGTTTTGCGTATGAAGCTGGAAAAGCTGGTGGAAGTATGCCAGCTGTAATGAACGCAGCGAATGAAGTAGCTGTTGAAGCTTTTTTACAAAAGAGAATTGGTTTCTTAACAGTGGAAGACCTCATTGAAAAAGCAATGAACCATCACAATGTCATTGCACGTCCGAGCTTAGAGGAAATTCTGGAAATTGATGCAGCCACAAGACGGTTTGTGATGGAACAAATTTAGCAAAGGTGGTTATGGAATTGAATACAGCGATTGCCTTTATATTAATTTTCGGTGCACTCGTATTTTTCCATGAGCTAGGGCATCTATACTTCGCGAAAAGAGCAGGCATTTTATGCCGCGAGTTTGCGATTGGTTTTGGTCCGAAAATATTCTCATTTGAAAAGAATGAAACGGTGTATACGATTCGATTACTGCCTCTGGGTGGCTATGTAAGAATGGCTGGCGAGGATGCAGACACAGTTGAGTTAAAGCCAGGGAAAAAGGTTGGCCTTGTGCTAAATGAAAAAGACGAAGCTGTGAAATTAGTTTTTGATGGATATGAAAAATATCCAAATGTTCGTGTTATTGAAGTCGAACAAGCTGATTTAGAGCATAATCTAACGATTTCAGGCTATGAAGAGTATGAGGAAGAGCTTCAAACATTCCGAGTGAATGAAAAGGCTCGCATCATTACTGCTGGAGAAGAAATTCAAATTGCTCCATATAACAGGCAATTTGGCTCTAAAAAATTGGGTCAACGCGCTTTAACAATCTTTGCGGGTCCTGCAATGAACTTCATTTTAGCATTTGTTATTTTTGTGATTCTTGGATTTGTACAAGGGGTTCCTATTGACAAACCAATGGTCGGAAAAGTGATGGATAATAGTGCAGCACAGCAAGCTGGCCTGAAAGAGAATGATACAATTAAAGCGATTGATGGGAAAAACACAAGTACATGGAAAGATGTTGTTACTATTGTACGTGAAAACCCGAATAAAGAAATTACGTTACAAGTAAAGCGTGATAATGAACAGTTTAATGTGAAAGTAACGCCAACACTTGATAAAGAAGGAAAAGACGAAGTTGGTAGAATTGGTGTTTATTCTCCTGTAGAGAAAACAGTAATGGGTTCTATTAAATCAGGATTTGAACAAACGTACCAATGGACGAAACTAATTTTTGAATCTCTTGTGAAATTAGTAACTGGTCAATTTTCTATTAATGAGTTGTCAGGTCCAGTAGGAATTTATAATCTAACAGATCAAGTTGTAGATTATGGATTTACGCGTGTACTAAGTTTAGCGGCAGTTCTAAGCATTAATCTTGGTTTATTTAATTTATTACCAGTTCCTGCTTTAGATGGTGGCCGTTTATTCTTCTTCTTAATTGAAGCGTTACGAGGGAAACCAATTGACCGTCAAAAAGAAGGAATGGTTCATTTTATTGGTTTTGCATTATTAATGTTATTAATGTTAGTTGTAACATGGAATGACATTCGTAAGTTTTTCTTGTAAAATAGAATGAAACTAATAATGAAATAGAGCTCGTAGAATAAAATCCCTCACCTAATTCGAGGTGAGGGGTTTTACTGCGTGTAAGAGTAAAATGAAGAGGTGCAAATAAATGAAACAAAGTATGGTATTCAGTCCTACATTACGTGAAGTTCCAGCTGATGCTGAAATTAAGAGTCATCAATTATTACTTCGCGCAGGTTTTATGCGTCAAAATGCTTCTGGTATTTATAGTTTTCTACCATTTGGATTAAAAGTATTACACAAAGTAGAACGTATCGTTCGAGAAGAAATGGAGCGTGCAGGAGCTGTAGAATTATTAATGCCAGCTATGCAAGCTGCAGAATTATGGCAAGAATCAGGTCGTTGGTATTCATACGGATCTGAATTAATGCGTATGAAAGATCGTAACGCTCGTGAATTCGCATTAGGAGCGACACATGAGGAAGTAATTACGGATCTTGTGCGTGATGAAGTGAAATCATATAAAAAATTACCGTTAACATTATACCAAATTCAAACAAAATTCCGTGATGAGCAAAGACCTCGTTTCGGTTTATTACGTGGAAGAGAGTTTCTAATGAAAGATGCATACTCTTTCCATGCTACACAAGAGAGCTTAGATGAAGTATACGATCGCTTATATAAAGCATACTCTAACATTTTTGCTCGTTGTGGCTTGAATTTCCGTGCAGTTATTGCTGATTCTGGAGCAATGGGCGGAAAAGATACACATGAATTTATGGTATTATCTGATGTTGGTGAAGATACAATTGCATACTCTGACACATCTGATTATGCAGCAAACATCGAAATGGCTCCTGTTGTAGATACGTATACGAAGAGTGACGAAGCAGAAAAAGCTCTTGAAAAAGTAGCAACACCAGACCAAAAAGCAATTGAAGAAGTATCTGCATTCTTAAACATTGCAGCTGACAAGTGCATTAAGTCTATGGTATTTAAAGTAGATGAGAAATTAGTAGTTGTACTTGTTCGTGGTGATCACGAAGTAAACGATGTGAAAGTGAAAAATGTATACGGCGCTTCAGTTGTTGAGCTTGCTTCTCATGAAGAAGTAAAAGAATTATTAAATTGTGAAATTGGTTCATTAGGGCCGATTGGTGTAACAGGTGATATTGAAATTATTGCTGATCACGCTGTAGCATCAATTGTTAACGGATGTTCAGGAGCGAATGAAGAAGGATTCCATTATGTAAATGTAAATCCAGAACGTGACTTTAAAGTAAGTCAATATACAGATTTACGCTTCATTCAAGAAGGAGACCAATCTCCAGATGGAAACGGAACAATTCTTTTCGCACGCGGAATTGAAGTTGGTCATGTATTCAAATTAGGAACTCGTTATAGTGAAGCAATGAACGCGACATTCCTAGATGAAAACGGAAAAACACAACCACTTATTATGGGTTGTTACGGTATCGGTGTATCTCGTACAGTGGCAGCAATTGCAGAGCAGTTTAACGATGAGAACGGCTTAGTTTGGCCAAAAGCTGTAGCACCATTCCATGTGCATGTAATTCCAGTAAATATGAAATCTGATGCACAACGTGAAATGGGTGAAAATATCTACAACTCATTACAAGAACAAGGCTATGAAGTGTTATTAGACGATCGTGCAGAACGTGCAGGTGTTAAGTTTGCAGATGCAGATTTATTCGGTCTTCCAGTTCGCGTTACAGTTGGTAAAAAAGCAGACGAAGGTATTGTAGAAGTGAAAGTACGTGCTACAGGTGAGTCTGAAGAAGTAAAAGTAGAAGAACTTCAAACATATATTGCAAATATTTTAAAATAAGAAGAGGTACCTCGTAATGGGGTACCTTCTCTTTCTTTGTAAACGTATTTTGTAAAAGAAGAAGTAAGAAATCTTTCTTTGTAGTACGTTTCAATTTATAATAGCAAATGGAAGGAGAGTGCTTATGTCTTTAACAAATGAACAACAAGAGCGATTTCAAATTTTGCTCCAGCAGTTGCAAATACCAGACGACCTTATAAATCAATATTTACAAGGCGGTGGTATTGAAAGGCTCGTTATTGATAAAGCGAATAAAAGTTGGCATTTTGATTTACAAGTGCCACGTATTTTGCCTACAGAATTATATGAATTGCTAGAAACAAAGCTTAAGCAATCATTTTCTCATATTGCAAGAACAACATTTGCATTAGAAACAGAGAATAAACAATTTACAGAAGAAGAAGTAAGGGCGTATTGGCCACTTTGTACGGAACGAATTACATTTTCACCCATGTTCGCGTACTTAAAGAAGCAACTTCCGCAGGTGAATGGAGTGAAGTTGTTAATAAATGTAAATAATGAGCTGGAGTCTACTGCTTTAAAGAAAAACGTTGCGAAACCAGTGGGGGATCAATACGAAGCTTTTGGATTCCCGCGTTTCCAGTTAGACACACATATACAGCAAAATGCAGAAGAAATGCAAAAGTTTCGTGAGCAAACGCAGCAAGAAGACCGCGAGCGTGTTATACAAGCTATGGAAGAAATGGCGAAGAAGCAAGCTGAAGAAAGCAGCGTTGTGCATGAAGGACCGATTACACTCGGGTATCTTATTAAGCCGGATGAAGAGATTACACCGATGCGAGAAATTCAAGATGAAGAAAGAAGAAAAACGGTTCAAGGATATGTCTTCCATGTAGAAACAAAAGAGCTTCGTAGTGGGCGTACGTTATTAACTTTAAAAATAACGGATTATACGGATTCTATTATGATCAAAATGTTCTCGCGTGACAAAGAAGATATTCCAATGCTGCAATCCTTGAAAAAAGGAATGTGGGTGAAAGCGCGTGGTTCTGTTCAAAACGATACATTCGTTCGAGATTTAGTAATGATTGCAAATGATATTAATGAAATAACAGGGCCGTCTCGTAAAGATAAAGCGCCAGAAGGCGAAAAGCGTGTAGAACTTCATCTTCACACTCCGATGAGCCAAATGGATGCTGTTACTCCTGTTTCTAGGCTTGTTGCCCAAGCTGGTAAATGGGGACATGAAGCTATTGCGGTTACAGACCATGCTGTGGCTCAGTCGTTCCCGGAGGCATATTCTGCGGGGAAAAAAGCTGGAGTTAAAGTTATATACGGTGTAGAAGCGAATTTAGTTAATGATGGTGTACCGATAGCGTATAACGAGGCGCATCGTTTACTTGCAGAGGAAACGTATGTTGTTTTCGACGTTGAGACGACAGGTTTATCAGCTGTATACGACACAGTCATTGAGTTGGCTGCCGTAAAAGTAAAGGGTGGCGAAATCATTGATCGCTTTGAATCTTTCGCAAATCCACATCAACCATTATCAGCGACGATTATTGAATTAACAGGTATTACAGATGATATGTTAACTGATGCACCAGAAGTGGACGAAGTGTTTAAAAAGTTTGAGGAATGGATGGGGGACCATACACTTGTTGCCCATAATGCAAGCTTTGATATGGGCTTTATTAACGTAGGTTTTAAAAAGGCTGGGTTAGAAAAAACGAATAACCCCGTTATTGATACGTTAGAACTTGCACGATTCTTATTCCCAGAAATGAAAAATCATCGATTAAATACGATGTGTAAAAAACTTGATATTGAATTAACGCAACATCACCGTGCGATTTATGATACAGAAGCGACGGGATATTTACTTGTGAAAATGTTGAAAGATGTAATTGAAAAGGGATTTGAATATCACGATCAATTAAATGATAGCATGGGACAAGGGGATGCGTATAAGCGTGGCCGTCCAAGTCATATGACGTTACTTGCCACATCAGATGTTGGGTTGAAAAATTTATATAAACTTGTTTCATATTCTCACCTTAATTACTTTTACCGTGTACCACGAGTACCGAGGTCACTATTAAAAAAATACCGTGAAGGAATTTTAGTAGGAACGGCTTGTGATAAAGGTGAAGTATTTGAGGCAATGATGCAAAAAGCTCCTGAAGAGGTAGAAGAAATTGCACAGTTCTATGATTACATTGAAGTAATGCCTCCAGAGGTGTTGCGTCATTTAGTAGAGCGTGAACTCGTTCGAGATGAAGGACAATTAAAAACAATTATCTCTAACTTAGTAAAACTAGGTGAGACGTTAGATAAACCAGTTGTCGCTACAGGGAACGTGCATTACTTAGATCCAGAAGATGCAATGTATCGTAAAATTTTAGTTAGTTCACAGGGCGGGGCAAATCCGTTAAATCGACATTCATTACCGCCAGTACATTTCCGTACAACTGATGAAATGCTAGAGTGTTTTTCATTTTTAGGTGAGGACAAAGCGAAAGAAGTTGTTGTAACGAATACACAAAAAGTTGCGTCATTAATTGGTGATGTTCGTCCGGTAAAAGATGATCTATATACACCGAAAATTGAGGGTGCCGATGATGAAACACGTGATATGAGTTATAAAATGGCACGCAGTATATATGGTGAAGAACTACCAGAAATTGTAGAGGCTCGCTTAGAAAAAGAATTGAAAAGTATTATTGGACATGGATTTGCCGTTATTTATTTAATCTCACATAAGCTTGTGAAAAAATCGTTAGTCGACGGATATCTAGTAGGTTCGCGTGGTTCAGTAGGTTCATCGTTCGTTGCAACGATGATGGAAATTACAGAAGTAAACCCATTACCACCACACTATGTCTGTCCAAAATGCAAGCAATCTGAATTCTTTAATGATGGTTCGGTAGGCTCTGGTTTCGACTTACCAGATAAAGATTGTCCGACATGTAATGTGGCATATGTAAAAGATGGACATGATATCCCATTCGAAACGTTCCTTGGATTCAAAGGAGATAAGGTACCCGATATCGATTTGAACTTCTCCGGGGAATACCAACCACGTGCCCATAACTATACGAAAGTACTGTTCGGTGAAGATTATGTATACCGTGCTGGAACGATTGGTACAGTTGCGGAAAAAACAGCTTATGGATATGTAAAAGGTTATGCAAATGATCACAATTTAACAATTCGGAATGCAGAGATTGACCGCTTAGTAGCGGGATGTACAGGGGTAAAACGTACAACTGGACAGCATCCAGGTGGTATTATCGTTGTGCCAGATTACATGGATATCTTTGATTTCTCCCCAATACAGTTTCCTGCTGATTCAATTGGTGCTGAGTGGAGAACAACGCATTTTGACTTCCACTCGATTCATGATAATTTATTGAAACTTGATATACTAGGACACGATGATCCGACCGTTATTCGTATGTTACAAGATTTAAGTGGTATTGATCCGAAAACAATCCCGACGGATGATCCAGAGGTAATGAAAATTTTCTCTGGTCCAGAAACGTTAGGGGTAACGGAAGAACAAATTAACTGTAAAACAGGTACACTTGGTATCCCAGAATTCGGTACGAAATTCGTAAGACAAATGTTAGAAGAGACAAAACCAACGACATTCTCAGAATTGGTCCAAATTTCTGGGCTGTCACATGGTACTGACGTATGGCTGGGTAATGCAAATGAGTTAATTTATAACGGTACATGTACGCTGAGTGAAGTTATCGGTTGTCGTGATGACATCATGGTATATTTAATCTATCAAGGTTTAGATCCATCATTAGCCTTCAAAATCATGGAGTCGGTTCGTAAAGGTAAAGGTGTACCGGAAGAATGGGAAGATGACATGAAAGGTAATAATGTACCAGGTTGGTATATTGATTCATGTAAGAAGATTAAATATATGTTCCCTAAAGCCCATGCGGCTGCTTACGTACTTATGGCTGTGCGTATCGCATACTTTAAAGTACATTTTGCACTTTTATTCTATGCGGCATATTTTACAGTCCGTGCAGATGATTTTGATGTAGAGGCGATGGCGAAAGGTTCAGCATCCATACGTGTGAAAATTGATGAAATAGCTCAAAAAGGATTGGATGCAGCGCCGAAAGAGAAAAGTTTATTAACGGTACTAGAAATGACGCTTGAAATGTGCGAGCGTGGATACTCATTCCAAAAGGTTGATTTATACCGTTCGCATGCAACGGAATTTATTATTGATGGAGACTCATTAATCCCTCCGTTTAATGCAGTGCCTGGTCTTGGTACGAACGCAGCCTTAAGTATTGTGGAAGCGCGCAAAAATGGAGACTTCTTATCAAAAGAAGACTTACAGCAACGAAGTAAGGTTTCGAAAACAATTATTGAGTATTTAGATAGCCAAGGTTGTTTAGGAGATTTGCCGGATCAAAACCAATTATCACTGTTCTAATAGGAAGGAAAAGTCTTTGCAAATCAATATTTGCTATGGTATACTATAAACCGAGATAACCATGTCATGTATATTTTGTGAAAAAGAGAGTGGGGAAACCCACTCTTTCGTGTTACTATCTACATTTTATTCATGTAGATAGTAAAGACATTTCTGTCGTATATACATATTTTGTTACAAGTTTTACTTCTTAAATTTGGTAATACTAAGACAGATATTCCCTGCTTAACGGCAGGGGCTTTTGTTAGCTAACGAGAAAGAATAAGATAGACCGTCTTTATGAACGGGATCTTTTCTTGTAAATGGTACATGGCGGCAGGAAGGAGGCTGTTTATGGATAAGAAAGTCACAGAAGTTGTAGAAGCATTTGCGCAGCCAATCGTTGAAGAGTTAAATCTTGAACTTGTAGATGTAGAGTATGTGAAAGAAGGACAAGACTGGTTCTTACGCGTATTCATCGATTCTGAAAAGGGAGTCGACATTGAAGAATGCGGTGCGGTAAGTGAACGTTTAAGCGAAGCTTTAGATAAAGAGGATCCAATTCCTCACCTTTACTTTTTGGATGTATCATCTCCTGGAGCAGAACGCCCATTAAAGAAAGAGAAAGACTTCCAGCAAGCGGTAGGAAAACAAGTGGCAATTAAAACATATGAGCCGATTGATGGCGAAAAGATGTTTGAAGGAAAGTTACTTTCCTACGACGGTACTACAATTACACTACTATTAACAATTAAAACACGTAAAAAAGAAATCCAAATTCCAATGGATAAAGTTGCAAATGCGCGACTTGCTGTTACGTTTTAGTAAGAAGGGGGATCTTCATGAGCACTGAGTTGTTAGATGCTTTGCTCGTATTAGAGTCAGAAAAAGGTATTAGTAAAGATATTATTATTGATGCGATTGAAGCAGCGTTAATCTCTGCTTATAAACGCAATTTTAACCAAGCACAAAACGTTCGTGTGAGCTTTAACCCAGAAGTGGGAACAATTCAAGTTTTAGCACGTAAGGACGTTGTTGATAATGTGTTTGATCCACGTCTTGAAATCTCTGTAGAAGAGGCAAGACAAATTAATCCAAACTACCAAGATGGCGACGTACTAGAAATTGAAGTAACGCCAAAAGATTTTGGTCGTATTGCAGCGCAAACTGCAAAACAAGTTGTAACACAACGAGTTCGTGAAGCAGAACGTGGTGTTATTTACTCAGAATTTAGTGATCGTGAAGAAGACATTATGGTTGGTATTGTACAACGCCAAGATGCTCGTTTCATCTACGTAAGCTTAGGTAAAGTAGAAGCTTTATTACCTGTAAGTGAGCAAATGCCAAATGAGCAATATAAGCCACATGATCGTATTCGCGTATTTATTACAAAAGTAGAAAAGACAACAAAAGGACCACAAATTTACGTATCACGTACACATCCTGGTCTTTTAAAACGTTTATTCGAAATGGAAGTTCCAGAAATTTATGATGGAACTGTAGAAATTCGCTCTGTAGCGCGCGAAGCAGGAGATCGTTCTAAAATCTCTGTGCATGCAGAAAACATTGATGTTGATCCAGTTGGTTCTTGCGTAGGACCGAAAGGACAACGTGTACAACGTGTTGTAGATGAACTAAAAGGTGAAAAGATTGACATCGTTCGCTGGTCAAATGATCCAGTTGAATATGTTGCAAATGCTTTAAGCCCATCACAAGTTGTTAAAGTACTTGTAGATGAAGATGAAAAAGCAACAACTGTTGTTGTTCCAGACCACCAGCTATCATTAGCTATCGGTAAGCGTGGACAAAATGCGCGTCTTGCAGCTAAATTAACAGGCTGGAAAATTGATATTAAAAGTGAGTCTGATGCGAAACAACTTGGAATTGTAACAGAAGAAGATAGCGTAATCGCATTCGGATTCGATTCAGTTGAAGACGAAATCGAATAGAGGTGATGAGTATGAGCAATCGAAAAGTTCCGTTACGAAAATGTATCGCGACGCAAGAGATGAAATCAAAACGAGAGCTCGTTCGCATTGTTCGTTCCAAAGAGGGCGAAGTGTCTATTGATTTATCTGGAAAAAAATCAGGACGAGGTGCATATTTGTCAAAAGATAAAGAATGCATTATGCAAGCCCAAAAGAAAAACATTTTGGAACATCATCTAAAAGCGAAAATCGACAGTTCTCTGTACGAAGAGCTTCTTGAGCTTGTTGAGAAGGAGTCGAAATAAGTGTCCGATTGGAAATCGTTTTTAGGACTAGCAAATCGCGCTCGAAAAATCATTTCGGGTGAAGAACTCGTTTTAAAAGAAGTACGATGTGGTAAAGCAAAGCTCGTATTGCTTTCTGAAGATGCGTCAGCGAACACTACTAAACGTATCACTGATAAAACGACGTACTACAACGTACCAATGAAAAAAGTCGAAAATCGACAACAATTAGGGCATGCGATTGGGAGAGACGAGCGAGTCGTTGTAGCTGTGTTAGATGAAGGCTTTGCGAAAAAGCTACGTAGCATGCTCGATACAAATTACCGGGGGTGAAGGTATGAGTAAAATTCGAGTACATGAATATGCAAAAAAAAATAATATCTCAAGTAAAGATCTTATGACAAAACTTAAAGAGATGAATATCGAGGTTTCGAATCATATGACAATGTTAGAAGATGAAGTAGTAAATAAATTAGATAATGAATATAACACTGGAGCGGAAAAACCTTCTGTTGCAGATGAGTTTGAAGTAGAAGAGAAAGTTGTTCGCAGTAAAAAGAACAGCAATAAGAAAAAGAAAAAAGGCAAAGGAAATGAAGACAAACGTCAAGATAACTTTGCTGGAAGACAACAAACGCAAATAGTAGAAACACCAGATAAAATTACTTTCTCTGGAAGCCTTACAGTAGGTGAACTTGCTAAAAAGTTAAGTAAAGAGCCATCTGAAATTATTAAAAAGCTCTTCATGCTTGGAATTATGGCAACAATTAACCAAGACTTGGATAAAGATACAATTGAGTTAATTGCTACTGATTACGGTATTGAAGTAGAAGAAGAAGTAGTTGTAAGTGAAACTGAGTTTGAAACATTCATTGATGAGCAAGATGATGAAGAAAACTTAAAAGAGCGTCCAGCTGTTGTTACGATTATGGGGCACGTTGACCATGGTAAAACAACATTACTTGACTCAATTCGTAATTCAAAAGTAACTGCTGGCGAAGCGGGTGGAATTACTCAGCATATTGGTGCATACCAAGTTGAAGTAAATGATAAGAAAATTACATTCTTAGATACGCCTGGTCACGCGGCATTTACAACGATGCGTGCTCGTGGTGCGCAAGTAACTGATATTACAATCCTTGTTGTTGCAGCTGATGACGGTGTTATGCCTCAAACAGTTGAAGCGATTAGCCATGCAAAAGCAGCTGGAGTACCAATTATTGTTGCTGTGAATAAAATGGATAAACCAGCGGCGAATCCTGATCGTGTAATGCAAGAATTAACAGAATATGAATTAGTTCCAGAAGCTTGGGGCGGAGATACAATTTTCGTACCAATTTCTGCAATCCAAGGCGAGGGAATTGACAACTTGCTAGAGATGATTCTTCTTGTAAGTGAAGTAGAAGAATATAAAGCAAACCCAAATCGTTATGCAACGGGTACTGTAATTGAAGCACAGCTTGATAAAGGTAAAGGAACTATCGCGACATTATTAGTTCAAAACGGTACACTTCGAGTTGGAGATCCAATCGTTGTTGGAACTTCATTCGGGCGTGTTCGTGCAATGGTAAGTGATATTGGTCGTCGTGTAAAAGTTGCTGGTCCATCAACTCCTGTTGAAATTACAGGTTTAAATGAAGTACCACAAGCTGGAGATCGTTTCATGGCATTCGCTGATGAGAAGAAAGCTCGTCAAATCGGTGAATCACGTGCACAAGAAGCGTTAGTTGCACAACGTGGTGAGAAATCTAAATTAAGCCTTGAAGATTTATTCCAACAAATCCAAGAGAGCGATGTAAAAGAAATCAACTTAATCGTAAAAGCAGACGTACAAGGTTCTGTTGAAGCGATGGCAGCGTCACTTCGTAAAATTGATGTTGAAGGCGTAAAAGTTAAAATCATTCACACTGGTGTAGGTGCGATTACAGAATCTGATATCATTTTAGCTTCTGCATCTAATGCAATTGTAATTGGATTTAACGTACGTCCGGATGTGAACGCGAAGCGTACAGCTGAATTAGAGAACGTTGATGTTCGCTTACACCGCATTATCTACAAAGTAATCGAAGAAATTGAATTAGCAATGCAAGGTATGCTGGATCCAGAATTCGAAGAAAAAGTAATCGGTCAAGCGGAAGTTCGTCAAACATTCAAGGTAACAAAAGTTGGAACAATCGCAGGTTGTTACGTAATTGACGGTAAAATTACACGCGATAGTGGCGTTCGTATTATCCGCGATGGTATCGTAATTTTCGAAGGACAACTTGATACGTTAAAACGTTTCAAAGACGACGTAAAAGAAGTTGCACAAAACTATGAGTGTGGTATTACAATTGAAAGATATAATGACCTTAAAGAAGGGGACATCATTGAAGCATACGTTATGGAAGAAGTGAAGCGATGATTGTCGCTTCACTCTCATTCGAGTGTATGATTTACGATGTGCATTCTTTAAAAGAGAAACGGGCAATTTTGCAACGAGTGCTAACTCGTGTGAAACAGCGCTATAATGTAGCTGTTTCTGAAGTTGGGCATCAAGATGTATGGCAACGTACAGAAATTGCGGTTGTTTCCGTATCCTCAAATCGTGTTATCTGTGAAAAAGAAATGAATCGTGTACTGGAGTACATCGATTCATTTCCTGAAATTGAACGTACGATAACACAATTGGAATGGTATTGAATGAGGTGAAGAGTTATGAAATTACGTGCAAACCGTGTAGGCGAGCAAATGAAAAAAGAATTAGGCGACATCATTAGTCGTAAAATTAAAGACCCACGTATCGGATTTGTTACAGTAACAGATGTACAAGTGAGTGGTGATTTGCAAATTGCCAAAGTATATATTTCTGTTTTAGGTGACGAAGAACAGAAAGAAAATACGTTAAAAGGTTTAGCGAAGGCAAAAGGCTTTATTCGTTCAGAAATTGGCCAACGTATTCGTCTTCGTAAAACACCGGAAATTACCTTTGAGTTTGATGAGTCTATCGGATATGGTCATCGAATTGATACACTTTTACATGAAATTAATAAAGACGGTAAACGTGAAGAATAATGGATAGACATTTGTCTATCCATTTTTTCAATGCAAAATAAGTTTTGGATATTTACTACGAAAGAATTATGATGAGGTGAACATATATGGAAGGTGTAGTATTATTACATAAGCCAAAAGGCATGACATCACATGATTGTGTATTTAAATTAAGAAAGATATTGCGAGAAAAGAGAATTGGTCATACGGGAACATTAGACCCAGATGTAACGGGAGTATTGCCACTTTGTGTGGGGAGAGCAACGAAGATTGCACAATTTTTAACAAGTGAAACGAAAACATATGAAGGTGAAGTAACATTAGGGTTTTCAACAACAACAGAAGATGCTTCTGGTGAAGTTGTGGAGAAACAAGATGTAAACCGTGTTATTACACGTAAAGAAGTAGAAGAGGTACTAGCGGAATTAACAGGCACGATTGAACAAATGCCACCAATGTTCTCAGCTGTAAAAGTAAACGGGAAAAAATTATATGAATATGCAAGAGCAGGACAAGAGGTGGAACGTCCAGTTCGTACAATTACGATTCATGAATTCGTATTACTTGATGACCGTGAAGTTTTTGAAGGAGAAAATATTTCATTCCGTTTCCGTGTAACGTGTAGTAAAGGAACATATGTAAGAACGTTAGCGGTAATGATCGGGGAGAAACTTGGTTTCCCATCACATATGTCTCACCTTGTAAGAACGGCATCTGGTGAATTTTTATTAGAAGATTGCATATCATTTGAAGAAATTGAAGAAAACGTGCAAAATGGAACAGTAGAGTCTATCTTCATTTCAATTGATGAAGCATTAAGTAAGTTTCCAAAAATGGTTGTAGATGAAAAGCAAGCAGAGAAAATCAAGAATGGTATGTTCTTAAAGAATGAATTAGAAATAACAGCACCATTTATTACAGTGTTTGATAAAAATGATCGTTGCTTAGCAATTTATGAACATCATCCGAAACATCCTGGCATGTTAAAGCCGATGAAAGTACTTGTGAATAATCAAGAACTAAAGCTATAATGAATTATTGGAAGGATTATTACAGAAAAAGGTGAATTCAAGCGTGAAACTTATTCATTTAACTCATCCACATGAACAAAATAAATTAGAATTACCACCTACTGTAATGGCATTAGGATTTTTTGATGGCATTCATTTAGGACATCAATGTGTAATTCGAACTGCGAAAAAAATAGCGGACGACCGAGGATATAAAAGTGCAGTTATGACATTTCATCCTCATCCATCTGTTGTTTTAGGGAAAAAGGATGCGCATGTGGAGTATATTACACCAATGCGTGATAAAGAAAAAATAGTCGAAAGCTTAGGAATCGATATATTATATGTGATTAAATTTGATGAATCATTTGCAGGGTTATTACCACAACAATTTGTAGATGATTATATTATTGGTTTAAATGTAAAGCATGTAGTAGCAGGGTTTGATTATTCATATGGACGTTTAGGAAAAGGAAAGATGGAGACTTTACCATTTCATGCAAGAGGGGAGTTTACACAGACTGTGATTGAAAAAGTTGAATTTCAAGAAGAGAAAGTAAGTTCTACAGCATTACGAAAGTTAATTCGAAATGGCGAAATGGAACAAATTCCATCTATTTTAGGTAGAGCCTATACTGTAACGGGAACAGTTATACACGGCGACAAACGTGGGCGTCAAATTGGTTTTCCAACAGCTAATGTAGGTTTAAGTGATGAGTATTTATTGCCACCTGTAGGTGTTTATGCAGTGAGATTAAAAGTTCACGATGAATGGTACGATGGTGTATGTAATATTGGATATAAACCGACTTTTAAAGAAGATGGGCGCCAATTATCAATTGAAGTGCACTTATTTGAATTTAACAAAGATATATACGATCAAAATGTTACAGTAGAGTGGCATATGCGTATAAGAGAAGAGAAGAAATTCAATGGCATTGATGAGTTAGTTGAACAAATCGCAAAAGATAAGAAAACAGCACAAGAATATTTTGCGAGCGAAAAGAATATACTTGCTTTTTCAAATGAAAAGTAGTATTCTATGTTATGTACTTTATGACAACCATTGCTTGGCATTGCGACTCACCGACGCTTGCTAGGTAATTGGGGGTTTAATTAATAGGAGGTGAAATAGGATGGCTTTAACACAAGAGCGTAAAAATGAAATCATTGCACAATTTAGAACTCATGAGACTGATACTGGTTCTCCAGAGGTTCAAATTGCTGTCCTAACGGAGCAAATTAACACTCTAAACGAGCACTTACGTACTCACAAGAAAGATCATCATTCACGTCGTGGTCTATTAAAGATGGTTGGTAAACGTCGTAATTTACTAACTTACCTTCGTAATAGCGATATCACACGTTACCGTGAATTAATCACAAAGCTTGGCTTACGTCGATAGTCAAAGAAGCGGGAATATTCCCGCTTTTTTGTTAGGTAAAAATATATCTTCTACGCTTTATAGCTTACTTAATTTTAGGCAATACTAGAGGTAGAATATTGTGATATACTATCCATTTACATAGAAGAATTGAATACTTTAAATTGAGAGGGGTACTTAAATGAGTCAAGAAAAGCAAGTCTTCTCGATAGATTTAGCTGGTCGCCAGCTAACAGTTGAAACTGGTCAGCTTGCCAAACAAGCGAACGGAGCAGTATTAGTAAGATATGGCGATACAGCGGTTCTATCTACAGCAACTGCATCAAAAGAAGCTAAAAATGTAGATTTTTTCCCACTTACAGTAAACTATGAAGAGCGTTTATATGCAGTCGGAAAAATTCCTGGCGGTTTTATTAAGCGTGAAGGTCGTCCAAGTGAAAAAGCAATTTTGGCAAGTCGTTTAATCGACCGTCCAATTCGTCCACTATTCGCAGATGGTTTCCGTAACGAAGTACAAGTTGTCAGCATTGTAATGAGTGTTGATCAAGATTGTTCTTCTGAAATGGCAGCTATGCTTGGTTCTTCATTAGCGTTATCGATTTCAGATATTCCATTTGAAGGTCCAATCGCTGGTGCGACAGTTGGTCGTATTAATGGCGAATTCGTTATTAATCCAACAGTAGAACAGCAAGAACAAAGTGATATCCACTTAGTTGTAGCTGGTACGAAAGATGCGATTAACATGGTTGAAGCAGGAGCAGATCAAGTACCTGAAGAAACAATGTTAGAAGCAATTATGTTTGGTCATGACGAAATTAAACGTTTAATTGCATTCCAAGAAGAGATTGTACAAGCTGTAGGTAAAGAGAAATCAGAAGTGAAACTTTATGAAGTTGACGCTGATCTTAATCAAGCTGTACGTGAAATGGCTGAGAAGGATATGCATTCTGCAATTCAAGTACATGAGAAACATGCACGTGAAGATGCAATTAACGAAGTGAAAAAGCGTGTAATTGAGCATTACGAAGCTGAGGAAGCTGACGCTGATACATTAGGACAAGTAAATGAGATTTTATATAAAATTGTAAAAGAAGAAGTACGTCGTCTTATTACAGTTGAAAAAATTCGCCCAGATGGCCGTAAAGGTGACGAAATCCGTCCTTTAGCATCAGAGGTTGGTATTTTATCTCGTACACACGGTTCTGGTTTATTCACACGTGGACAAACACAAGCATTAAGTATTTGTACATTAGGTGCATTAGGCGATGTGCAAATTTTAGATGGTCTTGGTGTAGAAGAATCAAAACGCTTTATGCACCATTACAATTTCCCATCATTTAGTGTTGGTGAAACAAGACCGATGCGTGGACCAGGTCGTCGTGAAATTGGTCACGGTGCACTAGGAGAGCGCGCACTTGAGCCTGTAATTCCATCTGAAAAAGATTTCCCATACACAGTACGCCTTGTATCTGAAGTATTAGAATCAAATGGTTCTACTTCACAAGCAAGTATTTGTGGTAGTACTTTAGCAATGATGGATGCGGGTGTTCCACTTAAAGCTCCAGTTGCAGGTATTGCAATGGGTCTGGTTAAATCTGGTGAGCATTACACAATTTTATCTGATATTCAAGGTATGGAAGATCATTTAGGTGATATGGACTTTAAAGTAGCAGGTACAGCACAAGGTGTAACTGCGCTGCAAATGGACATTAAAATCGATGGTTTATCACGTGAGATTTTAGAAGAGGCATTACAACAAGCGAAAATTGGTCGTGTGCACATTCTAAATCATATGTTATCTGTTATTGCAGAGCCACGTACTGAATTATCAGCTTACGCTCCAAAGATTATTACAATGACAATTAACCCAGATAAAATCCGTGACGTTATTGGACCAAGCGGTAAACAAATCAATAAAATTATTGAAGAAACTGGCGTTAAAATTGACATCGAGCAAGATGGTACAGTATTCATTTCATCAATAAATCAAGAAATGAACGACAAAGCTAAGAAGATTATCGAAGATATCGTTCGCGAAGTACAAGTAGGTGAGATCTACGAAGGAAAAGTGAAACGTGTTGAGAAATTTGGTGCTTTCGTTGAATTATTCAGCGGTAAAGATGGATTAGTTCATATTTCTGAACTTGCACTTGAGCGTGTAGGTAAAGTAGAAGACGTTGTGAAAATCGGTGATGTAATTACAGTTAAAGTTATCGAGATTGACAAGCAAGGTCGCGTAAATCTATCTAGAAAAGTATTGCTAAAAGAAGAGCAAGAAAAAGAAGCTGCTAAAGAAGAAAACAAACAAGAGCAGCAATAAGTAAAAGCCAGTTAAACTGGCTTTTTTTGTTATGTAAAAAACATGATGTTCATATATTTTTATGTCGGTATAGGTATAGTTTTCATTATAACGCTCAAATTAACAAAGATAAGAAGAAAATGTTTTTATATAGTTAATTTGGGAGGGTTTATATGAAAGTTCGTATATTGGCATACATATGTATATTTTCTTTATATGTCAGTTTAGGCTCTTATTCTGTTTTTGCACAAGATAACTTGCATGAAGAAATTCAAAAGCATGCAAAACAGTATGAGATTGCACCTCAAAATGCGATGATTGATAAAATATGGAAGGCAACACCTGGATATAATGGAAGACAAGTGGATATTGAAGCATCGTATAATAATATGAAGAAGCTAAAGGAATTTGATCAAAAATATCTTGAATTCAAAGAAGTCTCACCGAGTGTTCATTTGGAAGATTTATCACCAGCTCCAATTTATAGAGGGCATCCAAATAAAAAGATGGTAGGATTAACAATAAATGTGGCATGGGGAAATGAGTATTTGCCTCGCATATTAGAAATCTTGAAAAAGCATGATGTGAAGGCCACTTTCTTTTTAGAAGGACGTTGGGTGAAAGAAAATTTGCGGTTTGCAAAAATGATTGTCGATGCAAAACAAGAAGTTGGAAATCACTCATACACACACCCTAATATGAAAACGTTATCGTCAGATGAAATACGAGATCAGTTACAAAAAACAAATCGAATGATAGAAGTAGCAACGAATCAAAAAGTAAGATGGTTTGCTCCGCCGAGTGGAAGCTTTCGAGATGAAGTCGTAAAGATTGCAGATGATTTTCAAATGGGAACGATTATGTGGACTGTAGATACGATCGATTGGAAGCGACCTGAGCCGGATGTACTATTGCAGAGAGTAATGAGAAAAATACATCCAGGTGCTATCATATTAATGCATCCTACTTCGTCTACAGCAGAGGCTTTAGAAACAATGATTATAAAATTGAAGGAACAAAGATATAAAGTGGGGAATATAACTGAATTACTGGATGAAAAACGTGTGGATTAAATACATTTGCATGACATTCATCCTTAAACTTGTTATCATTAAATAATAGCGTTTTATTTAGAGAAACTGGCAGTAGGAGGAAAGTTTTTGATTAAAAAATATACTTGTAAAAATGGTGTAAGAATAGTTATGGAGAATATACCAACTGTAAGATCGGTTGCAATTGGTATTTGGATCCATGCGGGATCAAGAAATGAAAATGAAAAAAATAATGGGATTTCTCACTTTTTAGAGCATATGTTCTTTAAAGGGACAGAAACACGTAGTGCACGAGAGATTGCAGAATCATTTGATAGCATTGGTGGTCAAGTGAATGCATTTACTTCAAAAGAATATACTTGTTACTATGCAAAAGTATTAGATGAGCATGCTAAATATGCTTTAGATGTTTTAGCAGATATGTTCTTTAATTCAACATTTGATGAGGAAGAACTGAAAAAAGAGAAGAATGTCGTATGTGAAGAAATTAAAATGTACGAAGATGCGCCAGATGATATTGTGCATGATATGTTAACGAAAGCAACATATGAAACGCATCCACTTGGATATCCTATTTTAGGAACAGAAGAAACGCTTAATACGTTTACAGGTGATACGTTACGTCAATATATAAAAGATCATTACACACCTGAAAATGTAGTTGTATCAGTTGCAGGAAATATTGATGAAGCATTTTTACAAACAGTGGAGCAATATTTCGGTAGTTATGAAGGAACAACAAACCGTGAACAAGTACATAGCCCAATTTTCCATTTCAATAAGGTAGCCCGTAAAAAGGAAACGGAACAAGCTCATTTATGTCTAGGATATAAAGGCTTACAAATGGGACACGAAGATATTTATAACTTAATTGTATTAAATAATGTTTTAGGCGGTAGCATGAGTAGCCGTTTATTCCAAGAAGTACGTGAGCAACGTGGATTAGCTTACTCGGTATTTTCTTACCACTCTTCTTATGAAGATACAGGTATGTTAACACTTTACGGTGGAACAGGTAGCCAACAATTAGATACACTGTATGAAACAATGCAAGAAACATTAGAGACATTGAAAAATACAGGTATTACAGAAAAAGAGCTTATGAATAGTAAAGAGCAATTAAAAGGAAACTTAATGTTAAGTTTAGAAAGTACAAATAGCCGTATGAGTCGTAACGGTAAAAATGAATTGCTGCTTCGTAAACATCGTTCACTTGATGAGATTATTGAAAGTGTAAACACTGTAACAAAAGAAAATGTGGACGGATTAATTCGCAACATGTTTACTGATGAATTCTCTGCGGCACTTATTAGTCCAGACGGAAAACTTCCAAAAGGAATAAAACTATAATCGATTTTTATGATGTATCTGATAATAACCTTCTCTCTTTTTAAATGAGAGAAGGTTATTTTTTTTATACATATAGAATAGGTACTAATTATAGACAATGCAAATGAAAAATTCAGTAGGGGAGTGGAGTATGTATGCGATTAAGTGAATTAAGTGGTAAAGAGGTTGTAGATATAGAAAAAGCGGAAAAAATGGGAGTCTTAGGTTATATGGATTTAGAGATTAATGAGAAAGACGGACAAATACAAACACTTATAATACCTGTAGGGAAGTGGGGAGGTTTTAAAAAGGAACCACAAGAAGTAAGGGTGGCATGGAATCAAATAAAGAAAGTCGGACATGATATGCTTCTTTGTGATAGTATAGATCGTTCAAGTTCGGAGTGAAGGATGGCCATTTTGGTCATCTTTTTTTGTATCTACATAGAAACCTGATAAATCATATGTGCATTTGGATTTTCAATCACCATAAACTCGTACATTACATATGATGTGGAGGAAAAAGAAAAAGTAGGCACTTTTCTTATAAATGACAGAAAAAGAAGGTGAATTAGGGAATGTTGACTGAGATGCATATTGCTGTCATAGGAGGAGATGCAAGGCAGCTAGAAGTAATTCGTAAGCTAGTTGAATTGGACGCGAAACTTTCTTTGATAGGGTTTGATCAGTTAGATCATGGTTTCACAGGGGCAGCAAAAGAAAGTATACAAAATTTAGATTTCACTTCTGTAGACGCAATCATTTTGCCGGTTGCAGGTACAAATGCTAAAGGAGAAGTAGATACTATTTTTTCAAATGAAAAAGTTTCAATAACGAAAGAACAAATTGAAAATACACCAGAACACTTTACTATATATTCGGGTATTGGTACACCTTACTTGGAAAATCTCGTATCTACTACGAACCGAAAACTTGTTAAATTATTTGATCGTGATGATGTGGCAATATACAATTCTATTCCAACTGTAGAAGGTACATTAATGATGGTAATTCAACATACCGACTATACAATTCATGGGTCCAATGTAATGGTTCTAGGATTTGGTAGAACAGGAATGAGTGTTGCGAGAGCATTTCAATCATTAGGAGCCCATGTCAAAGTTGGAGCAAGACGATCTGAACATATTGCACGTATTACAGAAATGATGTTTTCTCCTTTTCATATGCAAGACATAGAGAAAGAAGTAGGGAATATCGATATTGTAATCAATACAATTCCGCACCTCGTTGTAACAGCGAATGTTATTGCAAAAATGCCAGCTCATACGTTAGTGATTGATTTAGCTTCTAAACCAGGTGGTACTGACTTTAGATATGCGGAAAAAAGAGGAGTCAAAGCGTTGCTAGCACCTGGATTACCAGGTATTGTTGCTCCCAAAACGGCTGGGCAAATTTTAGCAAATGTTCTTTCTCAGTTATTAGCAGCAGATGCAATTGCAAAGGAGGAGGAAAAGAAATGAGTTTGAAGGGGAAACGAATTGGTTTCGGATTTACGGGTTCACATTGTACGTATGAGGAAGTTATGCCGCACTTAGAAAAATTAATTGCTGAAGGGGCAGAAGTACGTCCCGTTGTTTCATACACTGTTCAATCAACAAATACTAGATTTGGAGAAGGAGCAGAGTGGATTAAGAAGATTGAAGAAATAACAGGTTTTAAAGCAATTAATTCAATTGTTGGAGCAGAGCCACTTGGACCTAAAATTCCATTAGACTGCATGGTAATCGCTCCTTTAACAGGAAATTCTATGAGTAAATTTGCAAATGCAATGACAGATTCTCCAGTACTAATGGCAGCAAAAGCGACGCTAAGAAATGGGAAGCCTGTCGTATTGGCAGTTTCGACGAATGATGCTTTAGGATTAAATGGGGTAAATCTAATTACACCAACAAGGTGACGACAAAGCATAAACGCTTATATGTCGCCATCTTGAGGGAGCTTAGGGTAAAGCACAAGTTCGAAATCATCGAGCCTTTGCCACTTTTCCTTTTTATAAACAGCCTTTTCTAAAACCGACTTTAGGAGGCTGTTTTTCTTTTTGGGATCATCTGTTTTAAAGTACAGATCAAGAACATGCTCCACTTGAGGTATTGTATCTTTCTTGACTTTTTCCTTCTTAATTTCGGTTTTAATTTCTTTCTTTAAGTTTTCCATAGTGGAAGTAATTTCGGTTATACGGTCAGAAACTACATTCGAGCGTTCTAAAAACATATCGACGGTGTAAACACCACGTTCTAATAAATCATGTAAATTACTTTTTTGTTTTTGGACATCCACTAATTCTTTCTCAAGCTTTCGTAATGCAGCTTCATTCATTTGAATAACTTGTGTTTCTTTTAACTTGTCATCTTGCTTATGTTTTTCAAAATCAGCTTTATAATTGATGTACCATTCTTTTAATGCCTCGAGTAAACGCTTCTCAATTAATTCAGTATAGCTTGATTTGTTTTCACAACCACGGTGCTTACAATCCATCGTTTCTTTTCGGTTCTTCGGATAACGTTGGACCATGCTATAACCACATTTACTACATTTAATAATGCCAGCTAGAGGATTTTTAATTCCGTTCGTATTGTAAGGAACGTGATATCTTGAGTTTAATTTTTCTTGTACTTGTTCAAATAAACTTTCCGGTATGATTGGCTCATGTTTGCCATCAGCAATAATCCAATCTGATTTATCTTGACGAGCACAACTTCTTTTTACGGCATCAGGCTGTTTTACTTCTTTTCGTTTTTGCCACGTTACTTTTCCGATGTACACATTATTTTTTAATATATCCAAGATGCTGTAGGGGTTCCATTCATTACCTAGCTTACTTTTGTAGCCAAGATCATTTAATTTGCTTCGGATTGCGTTAGCGCCCATATCCTCGTTTGCATACCAATCGAATATCATTCTTACAACAGAAGCTTCTTCTGAATTAATTGTTAAAGTACGTTCTCGCTTATTTAAACGGTGGATATCATAACCATAAGGTGCATGGGTACCGAGGTAATTACCAGCCTCCACGCTTGCTATACGGCCGCGTTGCATACGACGCGTAATAATCTTTAACTCCTTACGAGCCATAAACGCTTCAAATTCGCTGTATTCTTCATCCCACTCATCATTAAGGTCATAAGTCTTCCTAGGTGTCATAATCTTCGTATTCGAGCGTTTAAACGTCTCTAAAATGATTCCTTGTTCTTTCATACCACCACGACCTAAACGGTCCATATCCATACAAAGAACAACATCATATTTGTTATCTTCAATTTCTTCAAGCAATGCTAACATCTCCGGTCGTTTCACTAAACTCTCACCAGAAACAATTTCCTCACGGACAGCTAAAACATTTAAGTTCATTTCCTTGGCAATTTTCAGCAGGGTAGAGCGGTGCTTTGCTAAAGTTTCGCCTTCACCGCGTGCTTCGGCTTCGAGATCAGCGCGGGACTTACGTAGGTAGATTGCGGTTTTCATCGTTAGACCTCCCTGTTAATATCTAATATACGAAAAATGGGCAGATGAAGAAGTAAAAAGAAAGCTCCTGAAAAGGAGCTATAATAAATTTATTTTGAATTTATATTTACATTGATATCTATGCGTGCATTTGTTTCGGTGTTGGTACTTTCATTACTTTGTTGATTTGAATTTACATTTAGACTTATATTTTTTTCGATAATTTGATCGGTTGGTATATCAATTTTTTTATACTTTAAATAAACTTCAGAAGAAAAATCGCATACATAGAATGTTTCTTCTGAAGTTGCAGAAGTTTCATAAAGAACAGTTCGATCTTCATCAATAATATATGCATGGATAAGCTCGAGTTTGCTGAATTCCTCTGCATCTATAGTAGTTACGATATACTTACTCTGAGGTGTGTTTCTAGTCTTATAAAGGGATTTCATTAGAATTAGACTATATAATAAAACCAGTGGAATTATAATGAATAATGCCGACCAAGATTTATATGTTGTTACAATTAGTAATGAAGGTATGTACCAAAGTAGGCTAAGTATTATATTTACTAGGCCTATTCTCTTAACCAGAGTGTATTTTTCTGTAGGAATTGTTTTTCTACTGGCATAATAAACAGTGAACATAAACATTATGGTTGAAAGGATTACAAGGATACTTACCCAACCAGTCATAGCATTAACAGTAGATTTAGATAAGGAAATAAATTGCGAAATGGTAATCAATGGATAAAGATAAAAAGCAAAAAATATCAATAAGGCCTCCATTATAAATTTAAAATCATTTTGTTTTTCTCGTTCAGCTTTACTTATAAAAAGTTTATCAAATTCATTTGTAGTCCTATATTTAAGGACAAATTGATATATAACCACAAGAAAAGTAAGGGTAGCGGCTAATCCTCCTAACCCTTTGAGTACATTGGATATATCACTCATAAAAATCATAACTCCTTTTAATAATTTAATATAACGTTTACTGCTGTAAAGAATCAGTAATAAACGTTATATATTATTGGACAGTAACAAATTTCGTAAAGAACGCTTTACGTTTTGCTTTATTATATACGTATGGATCATTAAATTTCTTGACCCAAGATTTATCTTCAACTTTTAAATCCTCAATTTTAAATTCTAAGTGTGAATTTAATGATTTTCTATCTAAGTTGATATTGTATGTTTTTCCTTCAAATGGAAGAGTCATTTTTACAGCATTCAAATCTGGAAATTGTCTTAGTAATCTCGCAGGTTCGCTTACAAACATTTTTTCAATAGCATCCCCTGTTGAAAAATATTGTTTATATTGTTCTTCAGTAACGTTGCTATCTGGTTTTGCTGATTTATAAGATGCAAATGAATCATGGAATGTAATTTCAGCATCTTTATTATTAAGTTTCATATCCTTAATAAAATTTCCACCTCTAATGTTTTGGGCATAGGAAGTAAATTCTTTTTGCTTTTCTTCAGCTTTTTTTTGTTCCTCAGCTAATTTCTTCTCTTCAGCTTTTTGTTTCTCCTCAGCCTCTTTTTGTTCTTTAGCTTTTTGTTTCTCTTCGGTTTTTAGCTTTTCTTCAGCTTCTTTTTGCTCTTTAGCTTTTTGTTTCTCTTCGGCTTTTAGCTTTTCTTCAGCTTCTTTTTGCTCTTTAGCTTTTTGTTCCTCTTCGGCTTTTAACTTTTCTTCAGCTTCTTTTTGTTCTTTAGTTTTTTGTTTCTCTTCAGCTTTTAGCTTTTCTTCAGCCTCTTTTTGCTCTTTATCCTTTTGCTTTTCTTCGGCTTTTAACTTTTCTTCAGCTTTTTGTTTAGCGAGAATTTCTTGTTTTTCCTGTGGTGTCATGTTCATGTTAACTACAATTAATGAAATAATAGATAAAATAAAAGCTATTCCTGTAAACTTAAAATATTTCTTAGTGTTTGGTTTCTTTTTTAAACGAAATACCAAAGATGTGATTAATAAAATAAACGTGGCCAGCATTGCTATTGCAAATAGAAATGAGAAAAATATTTTCATTTATGTAGCTCCTAACTTATAAAGTTGTATTTAAAATTCATATTAATAGCTTTTTAAACGAGCAAAACTTTCTGGAATTCCATAGATTTCAGCTATTTCTTGAATTGATAGATTTGTATCTTGATATTCAGAAATCATTTCATCAGGTAATAAGAGTTCGACTGCAAATGTATTTGCTTCGATCTCTAATCGATCTACAGAAAAAAAGGTTTTATTTCGTAAAAATGGAGTATTAGCTTTTGGGTGTAATAGGGCATGTCCTAGTTCGTGGGCACACACAAAGCGTTGTATAGTTTCATCAATCCTATTATTAATATGAATGAATTTAAAGCGTTTATAAGTGTTGTAAAAACCAAGAGTATTCCCTAGGTCTTCAAACAACACTATAATATCTTTTCGTTTAGCGATTTCAAAGGGGTTTGTTGTGCCGTGTTTTTTTACGATTTTCATTACGTAGTCTTTAATTTTCATTTCTCGCTCCGTTCAATCTTTTTTGTACTTGTTTGGAGTGAATTTTTGTTTTGCTAATTGTTTTGCCATGCGCATAGAGTTTTCTAGAGAAATACGAATCATTTCTTTTGTGTGTTCGTCTATTGGTTCGCCGTCAAACATTAAAGCATCTTCGCTATTTTCTAATTCTTCTAATGTTTTTTCTAAATCACGTGCAATGTCGCGTTCTTCCTTTTTAGAAAGTTTGTTAGATCTACCCAATAATTCGTCTGTAGATATTTCATATAAATCAGCTAATTTTCCTAATGTTGTTGTATCGGGATCACGATAGTCGCGCTCATAATTTGAAAGGACAGTATTTGTAATACCGATTTTTTCGGCGACAAACTTTTGAGACCATTTGCGTCTTTCTCTTTCTTTTTTTAATCTATAGCCTAAAGTCATAGTTTATCCTTCCATTCTTCCATTTGTCTTTTCGTTAATTATTTTAACAATATTTCACGTTATGTGAAACTTTATTCACTAAAAGTTAAAAAACTCATTGACTTTCACGTTACGTGGAATTATTATTGATACATAAGGTTCACGTTACGTGGAATGAGGTGGTGTTAAATGGAGATTAATCAAAAGATACGGGAATTAAGAATTTCTAAGGGTATTTCACAAGTATTTATGGCAAAAGAACTTAGTATTTCTGTATCAGCTTATAACATGAAAGAAGCAGGGAAACGTTCGTTTAAAGCACAAGAATTAAAGTGTGTTGCAAAGGCACTAAATGAACATCCATCAATTTTTTTTGAATAGATATTACACGTAAAGTGGAATTTGTTATGAAACTTGTGTAAAAGTAGGTGAGAAAATGCCAACAACTAACATGGCAGTACCAACAGAACGGTCGCATAAACATATAAAAAGCACTTCAAGAGGTGACACCATGAGCCAACAAGAAGAATATGCGGCGACTTATGAATTTGGAAAAACGAAAGTCCATGTTGTGGCTCCTGAGCCAAAATCGCAAAAGGATATTGATAAAATCCGTCAAGCATATTACAAGGCTGGTTGGGCCATCATCAAAGAAATACAAGTAAAAGAAAATGTTGAGGAATAGTTCCTCTCTTTTTATACGAAAAGTAGACAAGTTACATATGTACTAAGTTCATTGTAACCATTTGAAAACTAAATATGGAGGCGAACAGATATGGGAACAAGCATATACTGCAATTCAGCAATAGGAGAATTATTACAGAATGCTAGAGAATGTTGTGACAATGTTCAGCTGAAAACGAAGAAAGGGCTATCTAAGTACCTTGGTATTACACATGAAAGATTAACCCGTATTGAATCTGGACTTTCTAAACCAGAATTTGAGCTTGCGATGGATTGGTGCCATGCAACAGGAGCAAAATTGAATCAACAAGCGATCAAACATATTTATGGTGTTGGATTGCCGCCTACAGATCCACGATTAACTCAGGATGTAAATCTACAATTGATGAACTACATTAAGCAAGCTGAAGAGGGAATTGCGGCAGCGAAAGAAATTATGAATCTACAAGTTACAACTAGATCATGGAAGCATGATGAAAAAAAGAAACATGAATACGCAGTTCATGCAAAAGAAATTTTCGATACAATCCAAGCTACTCAATGTGTAGTACAAGCTCTTGAACAAGTTCATTTTGGCATTATGGAACAAATACAAAGAAGTTGGTTGCAAAAGGCGATGGCGGAGAACGTTATTATTCAATCGGTCGATAGCTTAATGAATTTAACAAAGGTGCTGTAAAGGAGGAAGAAAAATGACGGTAGATTATAAGAAACCTAGTTTAAAAGAATATAAGGAACTAATTCGATATGATGCAAAACTAACTGGTGAAATAAAAATAGCAGAATTACTTAATGAGGATTCAAAAACAGTTGAGTTAAAGCAAGAGAAGAAATTGTTGGGGATTCGAATCAAAATTATAGAAGCGTCATTCATTTTGAAACATAAATGGGCAAATAAAAAAGCTACCGCCTAGACAACAGTAGCTCTGAAAAATATCGTAAAGCAATTATAACATTATATAAATCATTTGGACAAGCCACTGTGCTTGTCGTTATGACCAGAAAGGGATTTTTCCTCCCATACCTCTACAATGTTCCTTTCTGGTTGTAACGATGCGTACAGCATTAATTTAATTAGAAAGGGGATGTAATTTATGAATGATAAAAACAATCGTCTTCATGATCTAGTTCTTCCAGGAGATTTCTCATTCGCTAATAAACTTCGTAACTGTATGAGTGAATGTATTCATAACATGTTTAATGCAGAATCAACTGAAGAATCAAATCACTGGGAAGAAGAGCTGGAGCGATGTATAAGGGAATTTAAAATGCTGCGTGATACAAAAGAGGAACATGAGGTATCGATGAGTTATCGTGTAGTGATTAAAGATTTAAGAGCAAGAGGAGTTAACGCTTCGTTAGTAACACGTAGAAAATAAAAAGATCTATCACTTGGTAGAGTGATAGACAAACGGTCTTGCAAAGATCTTAGGATTAATTATATCAAATTAGCATTCGTATAACAACGGAGTGTGCTACATGCTTTTAGACAAATCATTACATAGAGTGTTGCTGAACCCTAAAGTGTTTCAACAAGCCACATCAGAGCAACACCTAATTTACTTAGCAAAACAATATCTCAAAATAGGATACAAGAATTATCGCTTATTACGTGTAGAGGACGGATTCGCGATATGTAAACGGGAGGATGAATAATATGGCAGTTTATAGACCAGTACATGTTTCATTTTGGCAGGATTCATTTGTTTTAGATCTTACACCGGAGGAGAAGTATTTCTACTTATATTTGATGACAAACAGTAAGACGTCTCAATCAGGAATCTATGAGCTTCCACTTCGTATCATTGAAACTGATACAGGATATAACCGTGAAACTGTTATGAAGTTATTAGAACGTTTTGCTGAATACGGAAAAATTAATTACAACCATAAAACAAAAGAGTTGTTCTTAATCAACTGGTTGAAATTCAATCCAATTAAAAATGTAAACATTGAAAAATGCGTTTTAAAAGAGATTCAATCTGTGAAAGACCAGGATTTTTTAGTTGATTTCTATGAAACTTGTTTGCAATTAGAACGAGAACAAGATTTTAAAATCCCTCGTATTAAGGAGTATTTATCAGTCCGTTTGGAGGGGCTTATAAGAGGCTTCCAAGACCCTAGCAAGGAAGAAGAAAAAGAAAAAGAAGAAGAAAAAGAACAACAACAAGAAGAACGCGCAGGCGCGGAAGAAGTTGTTGAGGTTAATCCAATTTCTTTTTACGAACAAAACTTCGGACTGATTACACCTTTTATTGCAGATGGTATTCATGCATGGATAGATGATTTAAATGCAGAGCTAGTTATTAAGGCTATGGAGATTGCTTTAGAGAAGAATACGAGAAACATGTCTTACGTAAATACGATTTTAAGAGATTGGCATCTTAAAGGATTTAAAACAGTAACTGATGTTGAGGCAGCTGATAAAGCATTTCGTGCTCAGCGATTAACAAAAGCTCAGCAACAGACACAAGCACCTTATCAACAAAAAGGCTTATCGGAATCTACTAAAAACGTAATACAGCAGCAACAAGCATGGGAGCAGAACATTCCAACAGAAGAAGAACTTGCAGTACTTAACCAACAGAATGCGTGGTTGGCCAAATGAGTAACGATATGATTCGCAATGTAGAAGCTGAACAAAGTGTTTTAGGTAGCATTATCCAAGAAGGCGATTTAATTAAAGATTGTCAGCTAAAGGTAAAACAGTTTTCTTTACCAACACACCAAGTAATTTTCAAGGCAATGAGAGAATTAGAGGATGCTGAGATTCCGATAGATCTTGTTGCTCTCATTGGAAAATTCGATGAAAGCTTTATGCATCAAATTGGCGGAATTGAATTCTTTGTAAACTTAACAGAAGTTGTTACGACTACTAAAAATTTCTCGTATCACGAAGGCTTAGTTATCGAAGCATGGAAAATGAGACATGCTCAAGAGGTTGCTGGTAATTTATATAACCGCCTTCAGCAAGATAGGGATATGAGTGCTATTAGTACATCAATTGATGAATTAACCGCCATTGAAGAAACGGGTTACTCAGATGAATTTAACTTGAAAGATACGCTTGTTGATTTGTATAAGAACATGCAAATTGATGTAGGGGATTTAACCGGTATACCAACTGGTTATGATGACCTGAACAGAATGACAGCAGGGTTACAAGAAGGTGATTTAATTATTGTTGGGGCTCGACCTTCAATGGGGAAAACAGCATTCGTATTAAACGTTGCTTTTCATGCAGCAAGCGCTCATACAGCAACAGGAATCTTCTCGCTCGAGATGGGAGAAGAGCAGCTACTAAAGAGAATGATCTCAAGTACTGGAAATATAGATGCTACGAAGTTAAAGAATCCTAAGAAGCTATGTAATTTAAAGGATTGGGAAAAGATTAGTCAAGCGATGGGATTAATTAATGATTTGCCATTAGAAATTTATGATAAAGCAAATATCACGATGCAAGAGATTTATGCAAAGGCTAGGAAATTAAATCGTAAGTACCCTGATAAAAAGGTTTTAATTGCAATTGATTATTTGCAGCTTATTGTAGGGGATCCAAAGCATAGAGGGAACCGTATGCAAGAAATCGGTGAGATTAGTCGTAAGTTAAAACTGATGGCAAGAGAACTAAACGTATGTGTGGTTGCATTATCCCAATTAAGCCGTGCTGTAGAAAGTCGGCAAGATAAGAGACCATTGCTATCAGATTTACGTGAAAATGGTCAAATTGAGCAAGATGCCGATTTAATCGCATTCTTATACCGCGAAGATTACTATGATCGTGAAACGGAAAATAAAAACATAACGGAAATTATTTTAGCGAAACAGAGAAACGGTCCAGTTGGTGTTGTTGAACTAGCATTTATTAAAGAATTTAGTAAGTTTGTAAATTTAGAGAGAAAGTTTAATCATCAGCAGGAGGCTTAATCATGTTGTTACGTCAGGAAGTAGAACGTAGAAAACTAATAATCATTCGTAAATTATTGGGTTTAGGATTAGCTGAAATTAACGGACAAACATTAGATCAACTAACGTTAGCGCAGCTTGAAGGAATTTTAATTGCAAGCTTGCAGGTATTGGAGGGGAAAAACAGTGCCAAAGCAATTAACAATTTTTGACGTGGAACCAGTTGTATCATTTGATCCTAAGGAAGCTCATATTCACCGTTTGAATTCAAAATTACGGTATGCAGATGTGGTTGTGCAAATACCACGCCAAGCCAAAGCGATTGATGAATTAAAACCAACGACAGCACCTGATGAGCGGTATGAGTTGTTTGAAGATTACGTAATAGGGATTTGGCGTTACAAACGAGCGGAGGATAAGCAATTTGTATGGGAAAAAGCAGAAGAAATGTGTAAGCGAGCACGGGATGAGAAAAAGCCGATTCCAATTCGGCTCCATCTATCACTGGAACAATCATTTGTTCCGGAGAATGTTGTGCGATATTTGTAGGCAAACAAAAAGTCGAGATTGCTCCCGACATAATTATTCGACAAAGTAATTATAACATAATTGGGAGTGGTCGTGGTGGCATTAATTAATGAAAATATTGCTAAGATGAAAGCTGAAATTTCTTTAGAAGAAAATATGATATACGTTGTAAAAGATGGGCAGGTTTATCCAATTGAACCACCAACATCTGGTCATGGTGAACAATCATTCTTATATAAAAGCGGAAAAGTAACTCGTGTGGATGAGCGGAAAACACAATTAATATAATAGAATTTAATTTTTGGGTAAAGACCGAAATAAAAATTACTAATCCTATCCAAAACGAATGAATATTGGATAGGATTAGGGTTATAGAGTATTTTATTTATGGATGCAGTTGGAAGTGTCGAGATGAATTAGCTAGCTAAAATTTTATTCTTTATTACCCTGAGCACTTCCAAAGAATAATTGAAGAGCCTCCAGTGTAGACCATCCAAATACGTTACATAGTCCAGTGATAAAATAAAAATATTCAGTGATATTTGAAAGGCTAACAGTTGTAGAGTTAAAATCTTTATTAAAGAAGTAGTTGTCCCTATCAGAGAAAACTAATCCATTTTGCACAAGCTTTTCATAAAAATAGGGGGTATCAAAAAAAAGTACATCCTTTTGAACATTATTTAATTCAAAGGCAATAATTAGTTCATTATTTGTAGGGTTTAAGCTTCGTATTGTTCTAGAATAGACGCTCAAGCATCCTATTAATGCTCCTATGAATGTTAGGCCATTGATAAAGCGAAAATCATCAAACACTTCATTATCTTTATAATCCATGGGATGGGTCAATATGTTAGCAATACATTCTTTGGATTCTACATAAGGAATAGGGAGATGAAACCTAGCTGAGCCATCAAAAAATTGTTCCCAAGCGACGGTATTGTGATAATGATCGAGTGTTTTGGAATTCCTAAATATTATTGAATTATGAGAGAAAGAAGCTTTTTCAAAGGGCATTGATAATGATACAGAACCAGAATCTGCATCTTGTGTTAATGGATAATTTTGTGAAGTCTTAGAGATATCTATTGCTAGATTAATAAATTGTTCTGCTTCAGTCAAAGGAGCATCTGATTCAAAGTTATCTAAAAGATCAAAACTAAATCGAGGAATTAAATAAATACTACACATTCCTCCATTGTTATCCAAGCCTATATTGCTAAAGGATGTGTTTGAAATTGATATTTCATTTTTGCAAAAATCTTTAATTGTTTTCTTATTAATTTCAGATTTACCATACAGTCTATCTAAATAATAACGATCATCTATTTCCGTGATAGGTGAAGAACCGCTTCCAACTCTTCGATAAATTTTTCCTTTAGAAATATAAGGAGGATTGTCTCCTTCTGGTATGAAAATAACGAATACACCTATATTTGGATCCTCAGCAGGTGATAAGAATCTTGTGATAATATGTGGTACAGGGCTAGTGTTTGATTTTAATACATTATTAATAGTTAATTCATATTCTTGTCGTTCTATACAACTTATTTCCATATTATCTTCATCAATTCCGATGAAAAACCATCCTCCCCGTTCATTTGCAAAGGAAGTAATGAAGTTAGGGAGTTTGTTTTTAATTGAATTACTAAATTCTCTTTTAAATTCAATGTATGGCCCTTCTTCAATACCCTTATCTTGGAGTTGTTTCAAGTCGGAAAATTCAATTTCGAATATTGTCTTTGGATTCCCATGTTCATCAGTAAAAGGTGAGTATGTATTTGTAATCATAAGTTCTAAATCCTCCCATATTGAATTTGAATGTTATAAAAAGTATAGATATATTGTATCATTTGAAGATAGTATTGGAAAATCGGTATAATATTAGTCGGAAGTAATGTATTAGTGTCCTACTGGAAGAACCAGCGGACATCGAACTATAAGAGCATTAGTGATATTGCTCTGTAGTTTGGTGTCCGCTTTCTTGTTTTTATTAATAAAATATATAAGGGGTGTTTTTATATATGACGCAATTAACTTTCTTACCTAAAATTGATCGCAAAGCAACGCAGATTCGTGTAGAAGAGATTCTTGAAAACGTTCGTATTTATAGACAATTTGGGATGATTAGACATGAGATGAAGGTTACAACATCTAGCGAGGTAAGATATCACGGTCCGACAAATATAGTAGGGAAGCCAGCTGAAGATATTGCTTTAGCAAATGTTGCTATGAGTGAAAGAGAAGTGAAACTACAACGTTTGTCTTTTCAAATTGATAAGGCATTAAGTCGTTTTAGTAAAACTCAAAGGGATATTATTGTAAAACGATATTTAGAAGGTGAAGAAGTATTTGATTACATGGTTTATAACGAAATTGGCATGAGTGAGCGTACGTATAGAAGAAATAAATCTAATGCTTTTTATAAATTAGCTTTTGCTCTTAGATTAGAAGTATACGAGGCAGAAGAAACTGGAGGTAATGAATAATGAATTTTGTTCAACCTATTCGCAATCCAGAGCAGATACAACAAATTAAGGAATACCTGAAAGAAAAGAATGAACGAAATTACATCTTGTTTGTAATGGGAATTAATACAGGCCTACGTATAAGTGACATTCTAAAATTGAGGGTTGGAGATTTAAAGGGAAGTCACATTTCCATGCGTGAAATGAAAACAGGTAAACAGAAACGTATCCAAATTACTGCAGCTTTGAGAAGAGAGTTGAAATGGTACATTGAAGATATGGAAGAGAATGAATATCTAATTAAGAGCAGACAAGGGAAGAATCGACCGATAGGAAGAAGTATGGCATATAAAATACTTAGTACCACAGCAGCTGAGTTTGGATTAGACGAGATTGGAACGCATACATTACGTAAGACATTTGGCTATCATATGTACATGCAGACAAAGAATATAGCCTTGCTAATGGAGATATTCAATCATTCAAGCGAGCGGGTAACATTACGATATATAGGAGTAAACCAGGATGCAATGGATAAAGCAATGACTAGATTTAAAATCTAATTATTGCTTTATCCTTTTTTATTTGATGTTTATTGAGTTAAGCATTTGGAATATTATTAAGCATAAAAAAAGCATTCCTTAGTTATTTTTTAAAATACAGCTTTTTTGAAGTGGATAGAATCACCTATAATTCTTAATATAGTTATTTGTTGGGAAAAATATAAAATTAACATTGAAAAAACTATATATACAGTTGTATAATAAACTGTTGTAAAAAATTGAAGGGAATTACAAAAAATGAAAAAACAAATTGCGGCAATTACTCTAGCAACTACTCTTGGATTGAGTCTTCAACCAATTATAGGTGCAGCAGAAACAAATCAAAATGTACAAGCAACACAACAAAATGGTTGGATTGAAGATGGAAACGGCACATGGTTTTTCTATGATCATGGTGTAAAGAAAACAGGCTGGGTATTAAGTAATGATAAATGGTATTACTTAGACGGTAATGCAGGCGGCGCCATGAAAACTGGTTGGTACCAAGAAGGCGAGAAGTGGTTCTATTTAGATCCATCTGCAGAGGGTCCAAAGGGTGCAAAAAAAGTTGGATGGGTTCAAGTATATGGAAAATGGTATTATCTAGATCCAACAACAGATGGCTCTATGAAAACCGGTTGGGTTCAAGTACATGAAAGATGGTTCTACTTAGATGGTAATGACGGTGGAGCTATGAAAACAGGTTGGACTCAAGTAAATGGAAGATGGTTCTACTTAGATGCAGAGGGAGCTATGAAAACAGGCTGGGTATTAAGTAATGATAAATGGTATTACTTAGATGCAGAAGGAGTTATGAAGACTGGTTGGTACCAAGAAGGAGAGAAATGGTTCTATTTGGATCCATCTGCAGAAGGTGCAAAAAAAGTTGGATGGGCTGAAGTGAATGGAAAATGGTATTATCTAGATCCAACAACAGATGGCTCTATGAAAACCGGTTGGGTTCAAGTAAATGGAAAATGGTATTACTTAGATGGTAATAAAGGCGGCATGATGGTAACCGGACAAGTAGTTATTGATGGGAAGACCTATGATTTTGCTAATGATGGACAATGGATTGAAAGTAACTATCAGATGCCTATAAAAAATCCAAATGTAAGCTCAGGGTACGGACCTCGTGGGAACAAGCAACATAAAGGTATTGATTTTGCAGCGCCAGCAGGTACACCGATTCTGGCCGCTAAATCTGGAACTGTAGAATTTTCAGCCTTTGGTACACAAGGTTCATTTGGTGGATATGGAAATGTTGTAGTACTTAAACATGCAGATGGACATTACACTTTATATGCCCATATGAGTCAAAGAATAGCTCAAAAAGGAGAATATGTTCAACAAGGTCAAGAAATAGGTAAGGTAGGACAGACAGGAGACGCTACGGGGAACCATCTGCATTTTGAATTAAAAACTGCATATCAATTTGGTCAAATCAATCCAGCACCATACTTGCCATTTAAATAGAATTTGAGAGTTAATATTTAAGAGTCTTATATATAAGTTAATGCTATTTGTATTTAAGGATGGAGAGGGAAAAATGAAAAAACAAATTACAGCAATTACTCTAGCAACTACTCTTGGATTGAGTCTTCAACCAATTATAGGTGCAGCAGAAACAAATCAAAATGTACAAGCAACACAACAAAGTGGTTGGATTGAAGATGGAAATGGCACATGGTTTTTCTATGATCATGGTGTGAAGAAAACAGGCTGGGTATTAAGTAATGATAAATGGTATTACTTAGATGGTAATGCAGGCGGCGCCTTGAAAACTGGTTGGTACCAAGAAGGCGAGAAATGGTTCTATTTAGATCCATCTGCAGAGGGTCCAAAGGGTGCAAAAAAAGTTGGATGGGTTCAAGTATATGGAAAATGGTATTATTTAGATCCAACAACAGATGGCTCTATGAAAACTGGTTGGGTTCAAGTACATGGGCGATGGTTCTACTTAGATGGTAATGACGGTGGAGCTATGAAAACAGGTTGGATTCAAGTAAATGGAAGATGGTTCTACTTGGATGCAGAAGGAGCTATGAAAACAGGTTGGGTATTAAGTAATGATAAATGGTATTACTTAGATGCAGAAGGAGCTATGAAGACTGGTTGGTACCAAGACGGAGAGAAATGGTTCTATTTGGATCCAGCTGCGCAGGGTGCAAAAAAAGTTGGCTGGGCTGAAGTGAATGGGAAATGGTATTATCTAGATCCAACAACAGATGGCTCTATGAAAACAGGTTGGGTTCAAGTAGATGGAAAATGGTACTACTTAGATGGTAATGCAGGTGGAGCTATGAAAACCGGCTGGAATAAAATTGATGGGAAGATGAGCTATTTCAAAGAAGATGGACAATGGATTGAAGGTACTGAGCGAACAGTCAGAGCAACAGCATATACAAATGATCCAGCAGAAAATGGTACACCTGCAGGGCAACATGTGTATACAAGAATGGGAGATGATTTGACTGCTAATCCTAATTTGAAAATTATTGCTGTAGATCCTTCTGTCATACCTCTTGGATCGAAAGTTTATGTTGAAGGCTATGGACCTGCAGAAGCTAGGGATACAGGTGGAGCTATTAAAGGGAATAAAATAGATGTATTTGTTCCTTCTAAAGAAGTTTCTTATAATTGGGGTGTAAAAAACGTTAAAATATATGTATTACCTAAATAAAAGTCATGTTTTTTAGGTTGATAGTTATTTGCGTTTGTAATTTAAAAATTTTGAGTAGAAATAGAGCAGCATTTAAATTATAGGTAGAAGAAAATAAATAAAAAGTTCAGTCCTTATATTATAAAGGTACTGAACTTTTTTGTTTATTTAATAGATTTTTTACAATTCTATTGAATTCGGTAATATGATACTGATTTATAATTTAGATTCTACCATATCCAGCAAAGTGTTTAAGATTATAAGGTGAATTTAAACTTTGAATCTCTACACCTTTATCACCGGCCTGAATCATTTTACCATCACCAATGTGAATTCCTACGTGAGTGATATAAGGACCACCAGGATATGTACTATGTAAGAATACTAAATCACCAGGTTGAGGGTTAGTGATTTTTTGAGATTTATCATATAATCCTTGTGCTGTTGTTCTTGACATTGGATATCCAGCGTGATTAAACGCATAGTAAACGAATCCGGAACAGTCAAAACTATTAGGTCCGGTTGCTCCCCATACGTAGGGTTTACCGATATGTTTTTTAGCTTCAGTAATAATTTTATCCGCTTTACTAGCGACTTCACTTTTGAGTTGTCCATCATCGGCAAAAACATAGGTCTTTCCATCAATAACTACTTGTCCGGTTACCATCATACCGCCTTTATTACCGTCTAAATAATACCATTGTCCATTTACTTGAACCCAACCGGTTTTCATAGAGCCATCTGTTGTTGGATCTAGATAATACCATTTCCCATTCACTTCAGCCCATCCAACTTTTTTTGCACCCTGCGCAGCTGGATCCAAATAGAACCATTTCTCTCCGTCTTGGTACCAACCAGTCTTCATAGCTCCTTCTGCATCTAAGTAATACCATTTATCATTACTTAATACCCAACCTGTTTTCATAGCTCCTTCTGCATCCAAGTAGAACCATCTTCCATTTACTTGAATCCAACCTGTTTTCATAGCTCCACCGTCATTACCATCTAAGTAGAACCATCTCCCATGTACTTGAACCCAACCGGTTTTCATAGAGCCATCTGTTGTTGGATCTAGATAATACCATTTTCCATATACTTGAACCCATCCAACTTTTTTTGCACCCTTTGGACCCTCTGCAGATGGATCTAAATAGAACCACTTCTCGCCTTCTTGGTACCAACCAGTTTTCATGGCGCCGCCTGCATTACCGTCTAAGTAATACCATTTATCATTACTTAATACCCAGCCTGTTTTCTTTACACCATGATCATAGAAAAACCATGTGCCGTTTCCATCTTCAATCCAACCATTTTGTTGTGTTGCTTGTACATTTTGATTTGTTTCTGCTGCACCTATAATTGGTTGAAGACTCAATCCAAGAGTAGTTGCTAGAGTAATTGCCGCAATTTGTTTTTTCATTTTTTGTAATTCCCTTCAATTTTTTACAACAGTTTATTATACATTTTAATTTGTTAAATCTCAATATATAATTTAACGGATTTTAAAATTTTTGATTTTTAATTATCTATTTATTTTATGAATGAAATTAGATAAGCAATTTCTTGAAATAAAGTAGCATATTACTAAAAATAATCTATCTCTTCAATTTTTTGTGGAACAAAATTATATTTAGGATGTGAAGTTATTCATAAATTTTCTATTGTGTAACTCAAAAGAAAAAGTCCTATAAAGTTATAAATATCAAGGGCTGTAGCGTTTGGCTTAGTTACACAAAATATAAGATATGGATAATTTAAAAAGTATTATATAATGAAATTGTTATACATAGGATTAATAGGAGGTTTATTTATGCGATTATCATCTATGAAAGAATACGATAATATATTGTTTGGCTTTTTTAAGTTTAGTCAAAAACAATATCTTGAACCATTACAAGCAGGAAACTTGTATATGAACAACTTTAAATACTTTGTTGATCTCCAAAAAAGAACTGGTGAAAAAGGAATGGGAGATATTGATGAAGTAGCAGCTATTATTAAGAATGCGAATGTAACGATTAAAAGACACGGAACAGATGAAATAGTTGCTAGTGGAACAGCAGGGAGATTGCGTTTTAGATACCAGGCCTTTTTAAATTATCCAGTATTCTGCTTGTTTACCATTGAATCGGATATGTTAGAGATTATTGATATAACGGATGATTATATTGAAACCGAAGTTAAATTTACAGAAGAGCAAAAAGAACAAATGGCTGGTCATTTTGGTGAATGCGCATTAGTAATACCACCCAATGCATTCAGAGAGAGAATTAAAGAAGTATTTGATCAGAAGGGAATAGAATATATTCATAATAAAGTGCAGTACTCAGATTTTGATATTAATCATCAAGAAAGAATACAGGCGTATTTAAGTGGAGATACATCATTGTTTTTCAAAAAGGATATATTCTTTGAACCTCAACGTGAGTATAGATTTGTAATATTAAATAATGAAGTAGAGCAAAATTTTGAAATTAATATTGGAGATCTAACTGAACAAACTGGAATAATAAGTACTTCAGATTTATTAAACGGAAAGTATGGTATGAGAATTCCAAGAATTAAACCTGCTAGTGGAACAGTCTAAGGTAAATAAGGTGATTTAGTGGCAGATTCGTGACCGCTTTTTGGCAGTAAGTGTGCCGGTTGTTTTGGAATCAACGTGATATATTTGTATTGTGAGAAGTGGCGGAAAACACAACTCGCTATGTTGTTCTTATATTTCTAAACGGTTCGTAATGACGGCACATAAAATCCGAAACCAACAGATGGTAATGATTGAATGATACCGTTATTAAGGAGAGCTTTTGCTCTTCTTTCAATCGTTGACTCCGAGAAAAGTAGAAGTAACTACGAGAGAGTGACGTAGTGTCGGCGATTGAAAGAGGTGTACAACCTCATAACTACACAAATTAAAAAATATGTAGTACACAAACAAGACTTGTCTATTTATAACACCGCTACCTTTTATGGTAGCGGTGTTTTCCATTATCAATCGTAAAACTTCATTTACTGTATTTAGAGTAATAACATAAGAAATTGATGAAAGGGCAACTGATACATGGTTGCTCTTTTATAATTTATTCCTGTATAGAAATGATGTAATATTATATTGGAAGTAATTTCTAATATGGGAGTGGATAAGATGAGTATTAAAGATAGACTAGAGTTAATAAACACACCAGATGATGTATTTGAAACTGCTGGAGATCTATTGGAAAAGGGACATGAAGTGGTTGGTACACTATCTGAATGTAGTCCATATCTTAATGTAGCTAATAAATGGATGAATAAAAGAAGAGAGAACAAGTGCAAAGAGTTCCTTCAAGGATTAGGAATGAAGGTGCTTTCACAAGAAGAGCTTACTACTGATGATTTAAAAAAATTAGATAAGTTATTGAAGAAAAACGTAAATAGACTGCTAGTTTTAGATATTTTAGAAGAGGCCACAAAAACAGTATCTGATACTGCTTCAAGATTATTAGGAATTATAGCTGGTCAAGTAATGAACGAAGAAAAAAAGTTTGAATATAACGAATGGGTTCTTGTTAATGGTCTAAAAAATATGAATGAATGGGATCTTGAAAACCTAAAAAAAATATACTTATATTTTGATTCAAATCCAGATAGGAAATCCACAAATTCTACAAGTGTGTATCTGTATTTTTCTCCGCAACATTCTGAGAATACAGTAGACTCTATAAGGAAGGAGCTTGAAGGTGATGAAGAATATCAAATGCTTAGGTCATCTTTAATGCGGATGAATAGTCTTCAAGTTTTAGGTACAGGTGAAATGACTTTTGATGACGATGGCACAACAGTTACAAGTAATAAGGTGGGTTATGAAATCTACAAACTACTTAACCTACTTGGCTAGATATAGATAAAGAAAAGATAAAAAGCATTCCATATGGGGTGCTTTTTTATTTTGGATCGAGAGGTGGTGGTTCATGTGTTTTGGTTATTTAAGATGTTTGCACATGATGTTAAGATTCTTGGTTACGATGTAATTCAAGTGTTAAAAGGATGGAATCACGAAAATGAAAAAGTAACTATAACTTCAATACAATTCAATGATTCGATAGATAAGATGGTTGAAAAAGAAATGGAACAATTGAAAGCGATAAAGGTGGGAGAATTTAATGAAACTAACTAAACAAGAACAAACAGCTATTTTTGGTAGTTTGATTAATAACGTTCTTGGACTGGAATTAGCCAAGGAACACATTGATCCACAGAAATTAGAAAAGGCTGTAGTTTTACATAACGAAATAAATGATATTACGACACCAAAGCAAACGCGTGAAGCTCTTATTAATGTATTAGATAAAGTGATAGATGAATTCCTTGAGATTAAGGAGTGAGTATAGATGCAATTAACGAAACTTGAGAAGGCAATTGTTCTTGGTACAATCCTTAACGCTATTGAGGAAGACAAGCTTGAAGAATATGTGGAATTAGAAACATTGAGACCAGTAGTTAAAGTGCTAAATAGATTGCATAAGAGAACAAAGTCGGAAGAAAAGGAAGAAGCTATTACAAACTTAATCAGTAAGTTGATGGATGATCTATTAAACGATAAGGAGTGAAGGCAAATGGAACTAACTAAACTAGAGGTAGCAATTGCTCTTAGTGCATTCATTCAAGGATTAGGTGAGGAAGAACTTGATAAAGGTAATGATTTATTAAAACAAATAGCGAATGAATTAGATAATATAGTCAGTAACTCAACACTAAATCAAATGAAGGAAGCTGGTGAAAGTGTTGTAAGTAAATTCATTCAAAAGATATTAGAAGATGAAGAACAATGAAGCAATACAAAACCAAACAACAGAAGCGCAAATTCTATGACAGTGGTGAGTGGAAGAGCATACGGGAACAAGTAAAGAAGCGAGATAACTATGAATGCCAAGAGTGTAAGCGCAATGGTAGTGTTCGTGTGGACACCAATGAGTACAGTGAAAGTGCAAAGCGTAAGAAGATTCAACTCGTTGTCCATCATATAAAAGAACTTGAACATCATCCAGAACTTGCATTAGAAATAGATAACTTGGAAACAGTCTGTGTGGATTGCCATAATAAAGAACACGGTAGAACATTTAAAAAGAAACCGAATAAATGGGAGAACGATGAAAAGTGGTAAAAATGATTCAATAATAATACCCCCCTTAAAATATTTCATCAAAAATTGCTCTAAGGGGCACCGGAGGAGGGGGTTAACTGTCAGGTTTTTTTCGAAATTACGCACGTAAGGGGGGTGGGTAGATGGCAGTCAGTATTACAAAGTTAAAGGAACAGCTAATGAACAGTATTGATGTTGAAGATTTAGTCGAGGTTGAAAAAGTAGAACGATACATTGATCTAGTTAAAGCATTTAGAAAAATAAACAGGACTATCAATAAGGAAGGTGAGTCTGTTACAGTCAAAAACGGATCTCAAGTTTTTGTTAAGGCCCATCCTCTTATAAGTGAGAGAAATAAAATTAACAGTTCTTTAATTGCTTTAGGAAGAGATATAAAGTTTGTTTGTAAACCAAATATTCCTAAGGCTGGTTATAATAAAAGTGATTTAACATGATTAGGCAAAAGTATGTAGAAGAATACATTGGACTTTATCGAAGTGGAAAAATAAAGTTCAACAAAGAGAGAGAACTGTTAATTAATTATCTAGAAAAATACGTTTTAAACAGAGACGATTTGTATTTTGATGATGAAATGATTCAGGATTGTATCAACTTCGGTGAGAAGTGGTATTTTCCATTGCAGCCATTTCAAAAATTCTTAATAGCATTCGTTTTTTTGTTTTATAAGAAAAATGGACGCGTATTTTATCGGAAATTCCTATGGATGTTAGGACGTGGTGGCGGTAAAAATGGTCTGATATCTGTAATTATTCACTTTTTAATTAGTGAATTGCACGGTATTCCAGAGTATAACATCTCTGTTGTTGCGAATAGTGAGGAACAAGCGAAAACAAGTCCTGACGAAGTGCATAAATGCGTAAAGAAAAATGAGGTTTTACAGAGAGCGTTTAAAACCACATTAACTCAAACTGTTTCAAAGGCTACTGAAAGTATACTAAAGTTTAGAACTTCCAACGGGGATACAAAAGACGGTTTGCGTGATGGTGCAGTTGTATTTGATGAAATACATCAATATGAAAGTAATAAAGACGTTCGCGTCCATATCAGCGGCTTAGGGAAAAAGAAAAACCCTCGTGAATTTTATATTGGTACAGATGGTTATGTACGAGATGGCTTTTTAGATAAACAAAAAGAAAAAGCTATGAAGGTTTTAAATGGTGAAGCTCGTCCTAATGCCGTATTTCCTTTTATCTGTAAGCTTAATGATGAAAAGGAAGTTGATGATATTGATAATTGGGAATTAGCTAATCCTATGTTATCGCAGCCACTAAGCGAGTATGCTGAGGGATTACTTGAAACGATAAAGGAAGAATATGAAGATTTAGAGGATGATCCAAGTAACCGAGAAGAATTTATGACAAAGCGTATGAACTTACCAGTTACAAATCTAGAACGATCTGTTGCAAAATGGTCAGAGATTCTTGCTACAAACCGTCCATTCCCTGATTTATATGCTCAAGAATGCATAGGAGCGTTAGACTTTGCGAGTATTCGAGATTTCGCAGCATGTGGTCTTTTATTTAGACAAAATGGTGAGTACATTTTTAAAACCCATTCCTTTGTGCGTAAAGAATTTGTTGATATTTATTATGGTTATTCTAAAAAAGCTGGCGAGTATAAAAAACAAAAATTTGCTCCTATAAAAGATTGGGAAGAGCAAGGTTTGTTAACAGTTGTGGACGAGCCTACTATTAATCCTCAACATATTGTTGATTGGTTTGTAGCAATGCGCGAGCAATATGGAATCAAAAAGATTATAGCTGATAACTTCCGTATGGAAGCAATAAGACCACTATTAGTAGCAGAAGGGTTTGAAATAGAAGTAATACGAAATCCAAAAGCAATTCATAGTTTGTTAGCTCCACGTATTGAAATGGCGTTTGCAAATAAACAAATTGTTTTTGAGGATAATCCACTAATGCGTTGGTATACACAAAATGTGTTGGTTGTTATCAAAGCTGATGGAAATAAAATATACGAAAAGAAAGAGCCTGTTCGTCGAAAAACAGATGGGTTTCAGTGTTTTGTTCATGCTCTTTATCGGGCGGATGAGATACAAGAAGCTACTGATTTTGTTATAGGCAATATTAAATTCTAATAAAGGGGGTGATAACCATTGGATGGTTAGGTTCAGTATTTAAAAGAAATAAAGAACTAGAATTCATGTTGGATCTGGACATAATAACAGATACAGCAAACAGGCTTCATATGAAACGATTGGCGATTGATACATGCGTTTCATTTTTAGGAAGGACGATTAGTCAATCTGAATTTAGAGTAAGAAATGGTAAATCATTTAAGAAGGATGAGCTTTATTATCGATTAAACGTAAGACCAAACAAGAATATGACTGCAAGTACCTTTTGGGAAAGGTTTGTTCGCAAACTTATTTATGATAATGAGTGTTTAGTTATACAAGCAGATGATGGTGATTTACTTATTGTAGATGGATTTCAACATAATGAGTACGCTGTGTTTGAAGATACTTTTACGGATGTAAGGGTAAAAGAATATACGTTTAAGAGAAGTTTTAAGCAAAGCGAAGTTATTCATTTGAAGTATCGGAATGATAAATTAACCCCACTTATTGATGGATTATTTGCAGATTATGGGGATTTGTTCGGCAGAATATTAAACTCTCAAAAACGTAAAAATCAAGTTCGTGGAACAGTTGATATGGATATGATTGGTGCTAAAACTGAGGAACAAATAGCAAAGTTACAAGAGTTTATAGACAACATGTATAAGTCAATTGGTTCGAAAGATATAGCTATTGTTCCACAGCAAAAAGGTATTAATTATAACGAGATATACAATGGTGTTGCAAATGGCCCAAGTGTGGAAGAAATCAATAAAGTAACAAATGGTTTTTTAAATCAAGTAGCTATGGCAATCGGTATTCCTATAGCTTTGATATATGGAGAAATGGCTGATGTAGAAAAGCAAACGAAAAATTATATGCTTTTCACAGTACGACCATTATTAAAAAAACTATCTGATGAAGCGAATGTTAAATTCTTTGAAATGAGTGAATATCTTTTGGGACAAAAAATTGAGGTTAAAGCTGTTTCCTATCAAAGTATATTTGATCTTGCGACAAGTATTGATAAGCTCATTTCTTCAAGTGCATTTACAGGAAATGAAATTCGTTCAGAAGTAGATTATGAAGAGTCAGATGATCCAAACCTAAATGTCCATCATATTACGAAGAACTATACAAAATTAAATGAATCTGAAGGGGGTGAGAAAGAAAATGACGGTGAAAATTGACGTGAAAGGACCAATTATTTCGAATGATGAAGCTTGGATTTATGATTGGTTTGAAATGGATGCTGCAAGCCCAGGTAAAATTTCAAAAGAACTAAATAATGCCAATGGTGATGATTTGATTGTATCGATTAATAGTCCTGGTGGTTATGTACACGAAGGGTCAGAAATTTATACAGCATTAAAAAATTATCCTGGTCATGTAGAAGTTCAAATTGTCGGTTTGGCTGCAAGTGCGGCTTCTGTTATTGCGATGGCTGGTGATAAAGTCCGAATTTCACCTACAGCACAAATTATGATTCACAATGCTTCTATGTGGAATGGTGGAGATCATCGTGATATGGAAAAAGCTGCTGAAATGTTGAAAACAACTGATCGAGCAATTGTAAACGCCTATGTCATTAAAAGTGGTAAATCAGAAGAGGAACTACTTCATATGATGGCTGAAGAAACTTGGATGGGTCCACAACAAGCATTAGAAAATAATTTTGTGGATGAAATCATGTTTATGGATAATCAGGTTAAAATGACAGCGTCAGCTTCTACTGCTGCCATGCTTCCGCAGAAGGTAATCGATGGCTTTAGAAATGGAACCATGAACAAAAGCCCAGGGATTACAAAAGAAGATTTAAATGCAGCATTATCAGGTTTGAAAAATGAAATTCTGAATGATTTACAAACGAATACAAATCCAAAAGAGCCTATTCAAAAGCCTGTTCATACAAAACAGAATTTGAGTACGCTCTTTTTAAATTTAGGAGGAAAATAAAATATGGTTATTAAGTTTAATAATTTCGAAGAGAAAAAACTAGCTTTTGCAAAAGCAACACAGGATGGTACAGCAGAAGAACAATCAGTAGCATTAAACTCCATGATTGAAGCACTTGCTACAGATGTACGAGCAGATATTTTAAATCAAGTGAATGAATCAATGGTAGATCGTTCTATTATGCAATCTCGCGGTGCTAATGTACTAACAAGTGAAGAAATGAAATTCTTTAATGCCGTTGTTGAAGATGGTGGTTTTAAATCTACTGAAACTTTGCCTAAAACAACACAAGAGAGAATTTTTGATGATTTAGTTCAAGGTCATCCGTTATTAGAGCATATTGGCTTAGAGAATTTAGGAGCCGTGACAGAATTTATTTATGGAGATCCAGAGGGTGCAGCTGTATGGGGACCGTTATTTGGTGATATTAAAGGGCAATTAAATGCTACATTCCGAAAAGAATCAATTACTCAACTGAAATTAACAGCATTTATTCCATTAGCAAATGATATGTTGAAGCTTGGTCCAGTATGGGTGGAACGATATGTTCGTACAATGATTACAGAAGCAATGTCAGTAGGTTTAGAACGTGGTTTTGTAGCTGGTACGGGTAAAAATGAACCTATTGGATTATTAAAAGACCCTAGCGGAAGTGTTACGAATGGAGTATATCCAGATAAAAAAGTTGCTGGAACTTTAACTTTTGAGCCTGGTCGCAAAACAATTAATGAACTAAAAGGCGTGGTCAAATTATTGGCTAAAAAATTAAATCCTGATGGTAAAACAGATGCAGATCGACCAAAAAATATTGCTGGTAAAGTAGTTATGGTAACAAATCCATTCGATACTTTTGATATTCAAGCAAATGCTACGATTCAAAATGCGGCAGGTGTATATGTAACGAGCTTACCTTTTAATCCAATCCCAACAGAATCTGTATTTGTACCTCAAGGACAAGTGGTTTTCTTTGTTAAAGGAGAATACATTGCAGCGATGGGTGGAACAGAGACAATCAAAAAGTATGAAGAAACATTAGCTTTAGAAGATGCAACTGTTTATATTGCTAAACAATATGCTACAGGTAAACCGAAGGATAAATACACTTCACAAGTTTATACACTAAAGCTTGAAGAAGTAACTCCACCAACACAAGGATGATGTGAATGAATACAGTAATTTCGAATGAAATATTACAGCAATTCAAAGATAGGATGCACTTAGGGGATGAGGAAGACGACAACCTAAAACGCATCCTTTCTACGTCTAACAAGGCATTACTTAGGATTTGTGGGAATTATGATTTAAATAAAGACGAGGAGTTCAAAGAATTAGTCTTTGAACGTTCTCGTTATGTTTATAACGATGCATTAGAGTATTTTGACAAGAATTTTTTAAGTCAAATTAATAGTTTAGGTATTGATAAAGCATTAGAAGAAATTAAATTAGACGGTGATTAATATGCGTCCTTTTCAGTACAAGAAACCACTTAATACAGGTGATTGTAGAAATCGGATTATCATTGAGCAACCTGAAGTAATAAAAGATGATTTGAATCAAGAAGTTGAAACAGATAATTGGCAAGAAGTAAAAAAAGCATGGGCAATGATAAAAACGGTAAAAGGCTCGGAGTACATTGAAGCTTCGGCATCACAATCTACACGAATTTATCGGTTTGTGATGCCTTATACAGCAGGTATTACAGAATTAATGCGAATCAATATGAAAGGTCGTATCTTTGATATTATCGAACCGCCAATGAATGATGATGAAATGTATCAAACGTTGACTATTATCGCAAAGGAGCATACTTAATATGAATGATTTTGCGAGCGAACTTGCTAGAGAATTACAAAGATATGCCCATGTTGTGGAAGAAGAATTGTTGACAGCGCAAGAAGAAGTTGCTGATGTTGCTGTAAGTAAATTAAGACAAAGTGGTCCTAAAAAAACAGGGGCTTATCGTAAAGGGTGGCGTAAGAAAAAAGAAGGTAATGGCGTTGTCGTCCACAATATAAAAGGGCAACTAACGCATCTTTTGGAAAATGGCCATGCGAAGGCTGGTGGTGGACGTGTTCCAGCTCAAGTCCATATTCGTCCTGTTGAAGAGTATGTAATTAATGAAGTACCAAGACGAATTGAAAGGGCGCTTGAATAATGACATTAGGTGAATTAACAAAAATTCTTGAAGCTACAGGTTATCCTGTGGCTTATTCGCATTTTACAGCAACGCCAGGTAAGCCAGTACCAGCGCCACCTTATATTTGTTTCCTTGTGGATGGATCAGCAAATTTAATGGCTGATAACAAGGTTTATCACAAGATAGACGATGCAAATATTGAGCTTTACACAACTAAAAAAGATCTAGTTGCAGAAGCCAAACTTGAAAAAGTCCTAGACGATCATGATATTCCTTATGACTCGTATGGGACTTTTATTGAATCTGAAAAATTGTATCAAAAAATATACGAAACGAGGTTGATGTAAATGAATGAAAACAAAGTAGCCTTTGGTCTGAAAAATGTCCATTATGCACTCTTCGATATTAAAGATGGTGTAGTTACATTCAGTACACCGATTCCATTACCAGGTGCAGTTGAATTAACGTTTGATCCACGAGGGGATTTAATTGAATTCTACGCCGATGACATGCTTTACTATGCAGCAAGTAATAACCAGGGTTATGATGGGACGCTATCTATTGCGACTATTCCAGAACAATTTGCAGTCGATGCACTAGGAGAAGAATTAGACGAAGAAGACGGCGTATTAAATGAATTAGCTGATGCGAAAGGAAAACCATTTGCATTGTTATTCGAATTTGATGGAGATGTACGAGCAACACGCCACGTTATGTTTAACTGTTCGGCAAGTCGTCCAACACTTGCATCTAAAACGAAAACTAATTCAGCGGAGCCAAATACAAATGAACTTAAATTTGTATCAAGCCCTATTGATATTAATGGAAAGCGCATGGTTAAAACGAAAACTACAACTAAATCAAAACAAGAAATTTATAATAATTGGTACAAAAAAGTTTATACAAAAGTACCTGCATTACCAAAAGGAGCGTAATAGTACATGGAAAAGACAATTACAATAGACGGAAAACAAGTCAGATTAAAAAGTACAGCAGCGACTGTTAAACGATATAAAGCGCAATTCAGACGTGATTTATTTGCTGATATGTTTAAGTTAGGGATTTTGTCTCCTTCAAATCCTCAAGAGGGTTCACTAGCCACTATTGATTTAGCAAATGCAGATTTAAGTAAGTTAGATTTTGAAGTTGTTTATGATTTAGTTTGGTTATACGCGAAAACAGCAAATCCAGAAATTGCTGAGCCAATTACATGGTTAGACGGTTTTGATGAATTCCCTATCTCAGAGATTATTCCGGGAATTATGGATATGATTCAAAGTACAATGGGAGCAAAAAAAAAATAAACAAAAGTAATGGAGAGCAAGGGACTTTCAGTGATGAAGAATTAACCACTGATACGTTTCTTGCTCTTTGTTATAAGGCGAAATTAACGCATTGGGATTTAGAAGTTATGACAATTGGTGATTGTTTTGATTACATTGCTGAATTTGCTGAAATGGAGAAACCAGATAAAGACAAAACTCGTAAAGCGAACCAAAAAGACTTCGATACATTCTAAGAAAGGGGTGAGATGATGGCAGGAGGAAGAATTAAAGGGATTACAATTTCTATAGATGGAGAAACTACGGGTCTTCAAAATGCCTTGAAAGATGTAAATAAACAGAGTGATTCTTTGGCTAAAGAGTTAAAAGATGTTGAGCGTTTATTAAAATTTGATCCAGGTAACGTTGAAGCGCTTGCTCAAAAACAACAGTTACTCACACAACAAATAGAAAATACAACGCAGAAATTAGATAAATTAAAGGCAGCGGAACAACAAGTGCAAGCCCAATTTCAAAACGGTAAAATTTCTGAAGAACAATATCGTGCTTTTCGACGTGAAATTGAATTTACAGAAAGATCTCTTAATGGACTGAAAAATAAACTTGGAAATATGAAGGCTGAACAAGATAATGTAGCGAGTTCCACAAGGCAATTAGAAACATTGTTTAGCGCGACTGGGAAAAGTGTTGATGATTTTGCAGGAGCATTAGGGAATCGTCTTGTGAATGCAATTAAAAGCGGCACAGCAACAAGTAGACAATTAGACCAAGCGATTGGTCTAATTGGTCGTGAGGCGTTAGGAGCGGAAGGCGACATTGAAAAATTACAGCGAGCGCTACGGTCTGTGGATGCCGGAAACTCAATACAACAAGTTCGAAATGAGTTAAGAGATTTACAGCAAGAGGCTAGTAGAACTGAGAAAAAGTTTGAAGGTCTAAAAGTTGGATTAGAAAATGTTATCGGTGGAATGGCAGCCGGTGGGGGAATTGCAACGGCTATTGAAAAAGCAATGGATATGTCAAAGCTACAAACAAAAATTGATATTTCTTTCGATGTTCCTGAGTCCTCAAAAAAATCAGTAGAGGAAGCAGTAAGAGGCATTTCAGCATATGGATTAGATGCTGAAGAATCGCTTGAAGGTGTAAGAAGACAATGGGCTTTAAATAAAAATGTTAGTGATGAAGCAAATGCTTCATTTGTAAAAAGCGCAGCTGTTATTTCTAAAGCATATGCAGGTATAGATTTTACTGAATTAATTCAAGAAACAAATGAAATAGGAAATGAATTAGGGATTTCCCAAGAAGGCGCTCTCGGTATGGCTGATGCCTTATTAAAAATGGGTTTTCCAACAGAACAATTAGATATTATTGCCGAATATGGTGGTCAGTTAACGCGGGCAGGATACAACGCTGAAGAAGTACAAGCTATTATGGCAGCTGGGGTTGAAACAGGAACTTGGAATATCGATAATTTGCTAGATGGACTGAAAGAAGGTCGTATAAAAGCGGCTGAATTCGGTCAAGGTGTCGATAAGGCTATGAAAGAAGCACTTGAAGGTACACAAATTTCAGCAGAACAAGTTGAAAAATGGGGGCAAGCTGTAGCCAATGGTGGTAAAGAAGGTTCAGCAGCTATGACTGAGATTGCACAAGCTCTATCACAAGTTGAAGACGAAACAAAGCGTAATGAATTAGGTGTTAAGTTTTTCGGAACAATGTACGAAGATCAAGGGCAAAATATCATTAATACTTTGCTAGGAGCGAAAGATAAAACAGTCGATTTTGGAAAACAACAGGATAAATTGAATGACTCTATTAAAAAAATGGATGCAAACCCAGCAGTTAAATTTCAAAAAGCAATGCAGGATTTACAAGTTGCACTTCAGCCGGTTCTTAGTGTTATAGCTGATGTCGTTGCTAAAATAGCTGATTGGATTTCTAATAATCCTAAATTAGCAGCTACATTAGCAGCTATTGCCGTAGCTATTGGTGTAATTGCTGGAGCATTTATGGCTTTAGCACCAATTGTTGTCGTCATATCGAGTATAGGGGCTGCAATGATGGGATGGGTAGCGTTAATCGCTGTGGTTGTAGCTGCTGTAGTTGCCTTGGGCGTACTAATTTATCAAAATTGGGATTCTATAAAACAATGGACCATTGATGCTTGGAATGCAATTGGAGAGTTCTTAGTAGGAATATGGGACGGTATTGTGCAATGGGCAAGTGATACCTGGAATAGTATTAGTGAATCTACATCGGAAGTTTGGAACTCAATTAAGGAGTTCTTAATAGGCTTATGGAATGGAATAGTTGAGTTTGTTGTAACCTGGGGAACCGCTATTTTAGAAGCATATGTTGGTATTTGGACTTCTATTTTTAATTTCTGCATGGAAATTTGGAATGGAATTGTAGAATATCTTACTTCTGTATTGCAAGGAATAGCAACTTTCTTCACCGAGGTATGGACTTCAATATCGACGTTCTTTCAAGATACCTGGAATGGATTAGTTGCCTTTCTAACTCCTATTTTGCAAGGGATTGCTGATTTCTTCTCTATGATTTGGAATGGTATTTCTACAGTGGTTCAAACTGTATGGAATTTCATTTCTCAATACTTACAAGCGATTTGGACAGCTATTTTGTACTTTGCAACGCCAATATTTGAATCGATAAAGAACTTTATTGGTTCTGTATGGAACGCTATTAGTTCAGTAGCAAAAACGGTGTGGAATGCTATAGTTTCTTTTCTTCAGAGTTGTTGGAATGGTATTGTTTCGGTTGCAACTTCTGTCTTTGAAACACTTAAAAATTGGATTGTGAATGTATGGAATGTTATTAGTTCCACCACAATGACGGTGTGGAATGCAGTAAAAGGATTTTTACAATCTTGCTGGAACGCACTAGTTTCTATAGTCACACCGATTTTTCAATCAATCAAAGATTGGATCGTAAATACCTGGAATACAATTAGTGCCACTACAAGCGCAGTATGGAATACAATTAAAAGTTATCTTTCTAGCTTATGGAATTCAATTGTTTCCACAGCTAGTTCAATTTTTAATAGCATTAAATCAGCCATTTCAACTGTTTGGAATATGATTAGTAGTACAAGTAGCAGCGTGTGGAATGGTATTAAATCAACTCTTTCAAACATTTGGGAAGGTATCAAATCAACCGCATCATCAGTTTGGAATGGGCTAAAAGATGCTATTATGACTCCTGTTCGTTGGGTAACAAGCGCTGTTAGTGGTGCATTTAATGGAATGAAGTCAGCAGTATTAGGCGTGTGGGATGGAATTAAGAGTGGTATTCGTACAGCTATCAACGGAATCATTCGTATTATTAATAAATTCATAGATGGCTTTAATACACCAGCAGAATTGTTGAATGAGATCCCAGGAGTTAGCGCTCCAACTATTCCACATGTACCAATGCTCGCTAAAGGCGGAAAGCCAGTAGGTGATGGTTCATTTATCACAGGAGAAGCCGGACCAGAGTTATTTACGAAGAAGGGTAATTCAATCACAGTTACACCTTTATCATCGAAAGAAAAATCGCTTGGTATTACAGGGACTATGAATCAATTAATGGGTGACATGAGCCGTATGATGGCTAGTTCTATGAATCAGCTATCCGGATTAAAGTCTGTCATGAGTGGTGTGTATGGAAGTATGTCGAATAGTAGACAAGCTATGACAAACAGTGTATCGAATCAAGTATTTAATCAATCCTCTGGATCATCTGGTGGCGGAGTAATCCCGATGCTTGGTGGCGATTTAGTTGTGGAAGTTCCTGTTGTTTTAGAAGGACGAGATGTGGCGCGTGGTACTTATCGATATACAACCGAGTATCAAGAAAGAGAAGAAAAAAGAAACTCAGACTTTTAAGTTTGGGTTTCTTTTATTTTATAAAGAAATGAGGTGTCAAAATGAGCTCTTTCAAATTTAACAATGAACGTAAAAATTATATCCAAATTGCAAAAAGTTGGAAAAGACCAACTTGGGCACCATTGAAACGGAATTTTCTAAGTACCCCAGGATATCCAGGAGCAAGATTATTAAATACACAAACAGAGATGCGTGTTTTATCAATTCCTGTAGGAGTCATAGTTCCTGATGATACTGATTTAGAAATGTTAAAAGAAGAAATTGCAAGTTGGTTAATAACGGATCAACCAGTAGAGCTTATTTTTGATGTAGAACCAAATAGAACATATTTAGCGGTTGTGGATGATAGTTTTGATCTAGATGAATTTGTAACACTTGGAATAGGAACTCTTACGTTCATTTGCCCAATGCCATATAAGTTAGGTCCTGTACAAAGCAAAACCCTTGCTATTGAGAACAGTGACTTAAAGTCTAACTTTATTAATAAAGGATCTGTAGAGTCTAATCCAATTATTGATATAACTGTAGGGGCAAAGAGTCCTTTTCTTGATGTATGGAATGGTCTAGAATACTTCAGACTTGGTTATCCAGTCTCGGTACAGACGGTTGTAGTGTCTAGAGAGGAACGTATTTTATGGGACGAAATGACTGACTTAACTAAATGGACACCTTACACTCAAAAAATCGGTTATATTCAGCCAGCAGGTAGTTTTAAAGTATGGCAAGGTTACGCATTCTATGCTGAAGATTATGGTAATGGTACCGCATGGCATGGACCTGTAATGACTAGAGCAATTCCTCAAGATGCTACTGATTTTATTTTAGATTGTCAATTTACAATACGTTCTAATAGAGTTGGTCAGATGGGTTCTGTAGCTGTATTCCTTCTAGGAGACAATGACGAAGTTATGACCATGCTAGATTTAACAGATTACTACAATACCATGCAGAACATTAACACTAGAGTTGGTGTAGGTTGGATGGAATCTGAAGTCAATAAAGATAACTATAGAATTATCGAATCTACAGGTGGTATTCGTGAAGGATCGTTCAATGACTTTAGAGGTCATTTGTCAATGAAACGCGAGGGAAACAAGTGGTTTGCTAAAGCATCTAAATACAGAACGAATACAGAGATTGATAACGATACTGAATTAGATTATTGGATAGACGTAAGTAATACATCAAAATATACAAGTATGAAGCCAAAGAAAATAGCTGTAGCAGTTACTAAATACGGAAATAATGATGCGATGGAAGTCGCGTTTGTTGAAGACGTTAAGTTTTACAAGATTAATCATTTCGATAAAGATGTAACACCTTATATTTTTGATATAGGAGATAAAATTCAAATAGATACAGAAAGATCATTAGTAACAATCAATGGAACAAATGCAATTGCACTAAAAGATATATTTAGTTCATTCCCTGTTATAAAAAGGGGGAAAAATGAAGTTATAATACGTCCAGCAAATGTAGGAATAGCAAAATTGACGTATAGGGAGCGATTTAGATGAGTGCACCAAGTGGAGACTTACATGTTGTTGATTTTAAAACAAATCAAATCGTTTCAGCTATACAAACTAAAGACTATTGGGATGACAAACGACATTGGGAAATCAAAAATAATATCGATACTCTAGAGTTTAGGGTATTTGAGAATACAGATCATGCAGCAACACTTGTACAACAAAATTTAGTACTAAAAGAAGTACGCGGTGGTAGAATCGTTCCTTATGTCATTACAGAAACGGAAAAGGATTCTAAAGATAGATCATTAATGGTTTATGCATCTGGTGAATGGATTCAGCTTGCTAAGGCAGGAATTATTGAGCCGCAAAAAATAGAAAGTAAAACATTGAAACAATGTATGGAAATAGCTCTTAAAGGAACGAAGTGGAAAATAGGTAAAACCGAACATGATGGAGCGCATTCAATGGTAATTGAAGAATTTACTGATCCATTGGATTTGCTTAAGAAAATTGCCGCTTCATTTGAATTAGAAATTCAATATCGTGCTGAAGTTGTGGGTTCTAAAATTGTTGGACGCTATGTGGATATGGTTCAGAAACGAGGGCGAGATACAAGAAAAGAAGTAACCTTTGGTAAAGATTTAATAGGAATTAAACGAATTGAGAACTCTCAAAACATTTGTACAGCCTTATTGGGTTTTGTAAAAAAAGAAAATGGAGAATTTATTACAATCTCATCCATAAATAAGGGCGTTCCTTATCTTGTGGATGATGCAGCTTACCAACGCTGGAATGAGAACGGAAAACATAAATTCGCTTTCTATACTCCGCAAACAGACGATCAAAATATGTCTCCAGAAAGACTTTTAACTTTAATGAAAACAGAAATGAGTAAGCTTGTGAATGCTTCCGTTTCTTATGGAGTCGATGCACAAAATATAGCAAGAGTACCTGGTTTATCACATGAAGAAATCAATGAAGGAGATACAATCCGAATTATAGACGAAGGGTTTACACCTAAGTTGTATCTTGAAGCTCGTGCTATTGCTGGTGATGAATCTTTTAAAGATCCTACACAAGATAACTATGTATTTGGTGATTATCGTGAAATCGTTGATCAAAATGACGAGTTGCGCAGATTATACCAAAAGATACTAAGTTCATTGTATGACAAGGTTCCGCAAGAGTTATTTGACCAATTAAATAATAAAGTAAAAGAACAAAACAAAGACATCATTGATGCTAAAGATAAAGCTGATCAGGCTCAAAAAGAAAGCCAAACAGCAAAAGATTTGGCAGAAGCAACACAAAAATACATGGATCAAAATCTTGTAGATATTGTTGAAGGAGTTAATCCACCCACCGCTAATCTTAAATCAAATAAAACGCTATGGCGTGATATTAGTAATGGAAAGCCTGGTATTTTAAAAATATGGACAGGTGTAGTGTGGGAACCTGTTATTCCTGATACAGCACCATTGCAGCAAAGTATTAAAGATGTTAAGAAAGATATTGAAACAGCTAAAACGGAATTAAATCAAAAGGTTCAAAGTGTGGAAGGTAAAGCGCAAGAGATAGCTGGACAAATAGTGGATGTTCAAAAGCAAGTTAATGGAAAAGTGGATCAAACATGGATTAATACACAGTTAAAAGATAAAGCCGATAAATCTGGAGTGTTTACAAAAGAGGAAATTAACAATGGATTTATTGGTAAACAAATCTATGAAACTGATAAGAATGGTAACGTTAAAAAGTTCCAAGATATTAATATATCTATGGATCAAACGAATGAAGCTCTTAGACAGAAAGCGGAGAAGTCAGAGCTAACGAAAACAAACGACGATTTAACTAAACTACAAAACAAAACAAATGAAATTGAAACAACAGCAAGTGGCACAAAACAAAAGTTAAGCGAACTAGAAACCACTGTTGAAAATACAGAAATCAGTGTACGTAACCTAGTTCCAAACAGCGCAATCAAACAAACATCAAGTGATTACGGTTTCGGATTCAGAATCACAACTATTGATCTAGTTGCAGGTGAAACATATATCTTAATGGGAAATGGTCGAGTAGACCAACAAGCACTAGATGATGGGAAATACCTAGTTATTTACATCTATGAACCTACTTGGAAGTATGTTAGTAAAAACTTTACGATAAAAACATTAACTGATTCCACAGGATACACATTGTTCACCCCTACGTGGACTGGGAAATATATGGTTGCAAGTTATTTATCCCCTACTGGTGGAAACCGTTTAGGTAAAGTTACAACAAATTGGGTCGCTTTATACAAAGGTAATGTTCCGATGGGGTGGTCGCCTGCTCCCGAAGACCAAGTTACGACAACTGATTTTACTAAAAAGACAGTAGAAATTGAGACGACTATTAAAGGGATTAATACCTCTGTTTCTAGCATACAAAGCGAACAAGGAAAGCTTACAGAACGTTTGACGAAATCAGAGCAAACCGCAGATGGATTTAAAACTTCTATTGAATCGTTAACTAAAAAAGATACTGAAATTAGTAATAAATTAAATACGGTTGAATTGACTGTGGAAGGTACGAAAAAGACGATTTCTGATGTACAACAAACAACAAGTGAGCTTAAGAAAACAACAACTGAAATTAAAGAAGAAGCAGGAAAAGTCACCGAGAAGTTGAGTAGTGTTGAGAAAAAGTTTGATGATATGAAGTTTAGCGGACGTAATCTTCTGTTAAATACAGGTGGTACACTTAAATCTGACACTGGAACTAACATTTCAAATACTGATTTAAAATCTTTTAAATTTGTTCCTGATACTTTCGAAATGATTAGAGGTCAAGAAGTTGCTCTTTCTATTACGGCTAGAACACAAGCTTTTTCGAAGGGAACACCTAGCCCTTGGATTGGTATGGAATTATCAGTGACATATGAAGATAATGAGCAAGTTTGGCTACCTATTCGTATAGAAGACAAAGTTGCTACCTCTCAAGGTTGGGTTCGTTATTCTGCTGTTGTTACCATAAAAAATAAAGCGATTAAAACTGGTTTTCTAAATAGTTTAATTCGAAATGTAAAAGGTATGGTTGTACTTAAAGAATGGCAAATTGAAATTGGAAATAAAGCAACTGAATATAGACCAGCGGCAGAAGATCAAGTAACAACCGATGAATTCACCAAGAAAACAACCGAAATTGAAAAAAGTGTGGATGGTGTAAAAACTACTGTATCAACTGTTCAAAAAGATCAAGGTACAATGCAAACTACCTTGAATCAAGTTAAACAAACAACAGATTCTAATGCACAAACCATTACAACTCTATCGCAAACACAGGGCAAACAAGGGGAGATTATTCAACAAAACACAACCGATATCACACAGTTGAATAATCAGATTAAATCTAAAGTTTCTGAGACTCAAATGCAAAATTATGTAGGTGGATTAGGTTCTACTAATATGTTACTTAATACTGCGTTTGAAAAGAGAGACATAGATAAGAACTCCGGTGCAATTACCAGTCGTACTCCTAGCTTCGATAAATGGATAGTTCCTGCTGGAGTAACTGTAGATGTTGCGAGACATCATGACGGCTACAACTCTGCAAAGATTGAGAAGACAGGACAAACCGATCCTGTATATGCGGGGATTAATCAAATAATACCTGTGACAAGCAGGAGTGGTGTCTATGTTTACTCAGCATGGTTTTACACAGATAATAAATCATTGTTTGAAGGACAAGGTGGAGTCATTAAAATGCAACTGTGGAATGGTAACACAGCACTAGACCACGTACAAACAGAGCTTGAGCCACTATTAGTAAACGGCTCTTGGGTATTCGCAAGCGTTAAATTAGGAATGCCAAACAAAGACGTAACTCATATTAGAGCAGAGATATGGGTACGTAAAAACGGTAGAATGTGGGTTTCTCAACCAATGCTACAACAAGGATCAACTCCTTCTACATTCATGGAAAACCCTAAAGATATAGGAAACTATGATGCTCTAGTTGGTGAGATTGCTAAAAAAGTAGCTACTAGTGATTTCAACAATAAAGTCAATCAAATGGAGACGACAATTAATCAGCAATCTAACCGAATTGACTTAAAGGCAGAAGCTACAAATGTTTACACGAAAACAGAAGCGGACGGTACATTTGGAAGCAAAGCTATTGTAGAATCTCATAGTTCTCAGTTATCTGTAATGAGTAATGAAATTAGCACAAGAATTAAAGCTGGTGAAATAGCTTCCGCAATTAACCAAACAGCTCAAGCTGTATTGATTCAGGCTAGGAAGATTTATCTTGACGGATACATTGAAGCAAAACACTTAAGAGCTCAAGAATTAGTAGGGATTACTATCAAAACAGCACCACAGGGTTCTAATAATAACCACATCCGCTTAAATGCACAGGACATGACTTTGTATGGAAGTGGCGCTAATCGTGCTTATTTGGGATTTATGGAGACGCCAGATGGAAGTATTCAACCTTCACTCGTCCTTGGTTCTGACAATATTAAATACAGGGGTACGGGATCGTTTTATATTTATCAAGTCATGCCGCGAATTAATGGAGTTGATCAACCTTCTAAAGCGTATGCAAAATTTGGGGTTTCTAAAGGAGAAAATGCAGAAGGAACTAACATTTGGTCAAATTATATTCAAATGCAGAATGACGGTGGACATCTGAGCGTATATTCAGATGGACAATTTCGTTTTAAAAACTTGAATGATATTATTTTTGAATCTGAAGGATGGGCTCCTGGGTACGGCAAGTTTATAGTGACGACAACAGAGCCGCATTATTTTAAAAATAACTATGGTGAGTTTCATTTTGATAGAAAAGGTACTGGGAACAGTATATACTTTGCCAATGGCGTTAATGATCATGATTTAAACATGGGAAGATTAATGCTAAGAGCAAGTCTTGTATCAGGCTATGATATGAATTTACAAATTAAAGATGTGTATGGTAATGGATGGCGAGATATAGAATTAAGAACGCTGCGAGCGCAAGAAAATGTAAATGCCAATGGTCAAATGTGGGCGAAAGCATTTAATCCTACATCAGCTAGGAATATGAAAGAAAATATAAAAGATATTCCTTTCTCAGCTCTTGATAAAATCATGAGTTTAGCTATCAAACAGTACAACTTCAAGGACGATATGTATGATCTGTATCAAATGCGTGTGAACAAACCGGAAGAAAAAACAGAACCATATACAACAAAAGAAATTGAAACGTATTTCGGTATGATTGCAGATGATACGGACGATATATTTACAGATAAAGAGAAACGAGCCATTAATTTATATAATACTGTTTCTATCTTTATTGCAGCTTTCCAACAGCAGTATCATGAATTTAACGAAGGGTTAACTACTGTTAAAGGTGAGAATAAACAACTAAAAGAGCAGGTTGCGACACTAACAAACAATGTGTCTACATTAACAGAATTAGTACAAAAATTAATAAACGGGAAACCAGAGCAGCCATAAGCTGGTCTTTTTTTATTATCTAAAAAAGGAGAGGAAAAGATGGATCGTATTGATGTATTATTAAAAACCTTTATTGCCACTTTTGGTGGCTTCTGTGGGTATTTCTTGGGAGGATGGGATGCAACATTGAAAGTTCTAGTAATCATGGCAGCTATCGACTATATCACAGGAGTAGTCGCAGCAGGATACAACGGAGAGCTAAAAAGTAAAGTTGGTTTCAAAGGCATCGCCAAAAAGGTGGTGCTTTTTCTTTTGGTTGGAGTGGCGACCCAGCTAGATGTGGCACTTGGAAGCAATAGTGCTATTCGTGAAGCGACTATTTTTTTCTTCATGGGCAATGAGTTACTTTCGCTTTTAGAAAACGCTGGTCGTATGGGAATTCCCTTACCTTCAGCGTTAACAAATGCAGTTGAAATTTTAGGTGGTAAACAAAAACAAGAAGAGAAAAAGGGAGATGTTCAATAATGGAAATCAGAAAAAATTTAGTTGATGCAAGCAAATATGGTACTAAGTGTCCTTATACAATGAATCCAGAATTCATTACTGTCCACAATACTTATAACGATGCTACAGCGAATAACGAAGTGGCTTATATGATTCGTAATGACAACCAAGTATCGTTTCATATTGCAGTAGATGATAAAGAAGCTGTACAAGGAATTCCTTTAGAGCGCAACGCTTGGCATTGCGGTGATGGTGGCGGTAACGGAAATCGTAAATCTATTGGAGTTGAAATTTGTTACTCTTTAAACGGTGGAGATCGATATTATAAAGCAGAAGATAATGCAGCTATCGTTGTAGCTCAACTCATGAAACAGTACAATATTCCAATTGGTAAAGTTCGCACACACCAATCATGGAGTGGAAAGTACTGTCCTCATCGTATGTTAGCAGAAGGACGTTGGAATAGCTTTATTGAAAGAGTCAAAAATGCATATAACGGTGGAGGTATTCCAGTAATGCCAACTCCTATTCCACCTTCAAACGATGGTGTAAAAGTTGCTTATATTAACGGTGATAACGTGAATTTACGAAAAGGTCCAGGTACTGGATACGGAGTTATTCGTCAATTGGGTAAAGGTGAGTCCTACCAAGTATGGGGTGAGTCAAACGGATGGTTAAATCTTGGGGGCAATCAGTGGATTTATAATAATCCATCATACATTCGTTATACAGGAGAAAGTGCACCAGCGCCTTCTAAACCTTCAAATGATGGCATTGGTGTAGTAACTATTACAGCTGATGTATTACGTGTTCGTACTGGTCCAGGAACTAACTATAGCGTCGTAAAAAATGTGTACCAAGGTGAAAAATATCAAACATGGGGATATAGAGATGGTTGGTATAATGTTGGCGGCGACCAATGGGTTTCTGGTGAATATGTGAAGTTTGAAAAATAAAACATATTACTATACAAAAGAATAGTTTTATGAATAAAAATTATTATCTGGTTCTATATGTAGATAATTATATATTGATTTTCATCTTTATAAATGTTAGGGTAAATATACACCGTTTCTTATTTATCTATGAGTACTGTCTGTAGAACGAATAGAATAAATTGAAAAAGATCCCCTGATGCATTCATATGCAGAAGGGGATCTTAATTTTTATGAGATTTAAAATTTACTTTTAGATAATGCTTTAAGTACTGGCTTTACAATTAAACCTATTAAACGAAAGCCTTTAAATATAGAGCGTACAACTTTCATGAAGATGCTCCCCTTAAATTAAAGGACATATCTTATTCCTTTATTTCTTTTATTGCGTTTAGTGAATCCTTAAAGTATGCCAAACCATCCATTACAGATTGTTCATACCCTTTAACCTTTTCTTTATCCCTTTCGTCTAAGCCTGAAAACATGCCGGCTACTGCCTTTTGATATATTGTTAAGGAATCTATCAGTCCGATTTGTAAATCTGTGTACTCCTTAGGTGGGTGAAGAGATTTTATCTTGTCAGCTTGTACTTGTACTTTATCATACTGCGCTTTTAATTCGTCTTTATTTGTCAATAGTGTTTTATCTTTTTCAATTATTGGTTTCGTTGCGCGTAATTCAGATTCAAACTTATTAGCAAGTTTATACACTGTCTCTTGATACTCTTTTATAGTACTGAATCTCGTATTGTCTTCTATCTTGTCTTCCTTTTTAATTACATCTTTCTCTTTGCTTACTTCTTTTTTACTAGCTTCTTCATCTTGTATTTTCTTCTCTAACTCGTCCTTTTCTTTATGTAGTTTATCTACTTCTTCATTTAACGATTTTATAACATCCTTATCAGATCTTGTTTCAGTTTTCTTTTCTGACTCTGCTACTTGTAAGTTATCAGTTTTCTTTTCTTTTTCTATGTCATTATTTGAACAACCTATCGCTGATAACATGATTGGAAGTGCTAAACATATTAGTTTCTTGTTTTTCATTTCTCCTACCCCTTTACTTCCTACTTTGTAGATTCCCTTTATACTCTATTGTTTACGTTTTTATACAGCTTACTTGCTTCTTTAGCGTTTCCTTGCTTTCATTACTACTTCACTTTCTAATTCCATCATTTCAAATGTATCACCGTTAAAGGATAATACCTTGAATTCCGCATATGGTGGTAAGTCTATACCTTCTTTCTCTGAGCCATGCTCTATAAACTTCTTATACTTGAAGGTAATTTCTTTCTTAATCCCGTCATACTTCCATTCACCTATCATATGAGTTTGATTACGCTCTTCCTTGTTTTCACTCTCATACATGAGGAAAGAACCATCTTTCTTTAAGTCAAAACCTAGATTAAATTCACCATTTCGATATGTACCCCAATCAGCTACTAACTCCTTACCGTTTGCAGAGATATTAACAGTCCCTTCATCAGAGTCTTTCTTTTCTTTTTGTTTCTTATCCATTGCTTTCTGTTTTGCCCCAGGATAATCTGCTTCAAAATCTTCGAATAAGGTTTCCAACAAACGAGGTCCGTAGTTTACATCATTCATACCTTTTTCTAGTACTTCTTTTAGTCTTACAGTACCAATTCTACCGTCGCCGAACTTTCTAATATCTTCTTCTACTCTATTTAATCCTTCTCTACTCTTTGTTACAGCTTCTTTAATTAGGTACTCCTGCTGCTCTTCATACTTTTTCGGTGGATTCATGCTTTCTAAATCATCCAATACAAGTCTCGTATCCGTAATGGCATCTATTGTAGGCTTTGTAATTGATTCACCATCTTCCATCATAGATTTAGCTTTTGCTTTTATACTATCTATTTCTTGTTGTAAGTCTAAACGTAACTCAAATGCACGATTGACATATTCTTTTTCGGATAGTTTATTTGTACTCTTTTCTTTCTTATCTATATCATCTGTAGGAAAACCTTCTGTATCGTCTTTACCAGAGGATTGTTTGCCTGTATCTGTTTTCGTTTCTTTACTGTATGAGTCTAATTGTATGTCTTTTTTCGGTTTAGACTTTTTTTCCGCTTCTTCCTGCTTAGCCTTAATAGTTGCTAATGCACCTCTTAGTTGTTTTTCAATCTCTTCATCACTATAATGCATTTTTTTCATATCTTCTATCATTTTATCTGCTTTAAACTCTTTGTCTACCTGTTTAAACTCTGATTGAGTAAGTCCGTATGTTTCTGTTGTACAAGCAGATAATAAAATGATAGGTAAAGCTAATGTTATAAGTATTTTTGCTTTCATTATGAATCCCCCTTGATAACTAAAGCTTTCTTATTTCAATGTTTTTATTGCTTCTATAAACTTGTTTGAAGCCTCGTTCGTTAGGTTTAATCCTCTCATAAACTCTTCGCTTGCTATGTTGTCTATGCTAGTATATTGAATACTAATTGCATCTTGCATAGTCTTCATTGAGTCTAAAATAAGTTTATGAGTTTCTTCTTGTTTATAGGCTGGATCATGACTTGGTTTCAAGTTATCATACTTCTTTGTTACGTTTCTTAAGTATAATAGTGCGTTTTTATAACTATCTTTTGAAACACTTAAAGTGCTATCTTTAGTAACTATCGTAGATAGTTCATTCATGGCGCTTTCTAGTTCTTTGTTTAAGTCAAGTACAGAAGTTTTATAATCTACTGCTACTTGCATTTGGTTCTCCTTAACTGGAGTTTCCTTCGTTGAATCCTCTTTAATTGTAGTTTCTTTCGCTGTACTATCTTTAGGGTGGTCTTTAGACATATCACAACCTACCCCTAATAACATAAGTGGAAGTGCTAAACATATTAGTTTCTTTGGTATCATTATGTATACTCCTTTTTGAAATTATTGTAATTAATTAACATATGGAACCATACCATAAATTACATAAATAAGATATATAAATTTTTGTCTTTAAGAAAAATTTTTGAGTGTTTTACCGATATGAAAACGTGTATTATGCTTTAGAGAATTTCATATCATATGCTTTTTAAAAATTTCTCCCTTATCCCATCCTCAGTGTTTGGGATTTTTTATGCTTATAAAGGTTGAGGAACAAAATAGAAATTGACTACACAATTAATGTAATACCGTGAAATTTGTTTATTGTATTAATGAAGATTTCGATATACATGCTTGGAAATGAAAATAAATTTACAGACTGTGAAATGAATATATAATAGAAGAAAAAAGAAATATTTCTATTGTCATTACCCTGTTGGCGTCAACCTCATGCGCCTAATGGCCACAAAAAATATCTATTTCGTCCCATTCGGTCAAGATGCGCCAGAGAAAAAACCGAACTCAATGGTAGCTCGTATGGAGTTACTGGAAGATACAGTATTAGAAGCGCTGCAAGGAAAGCAATTGCAACCGGTGGTCGTAGAAAAATTCAGATATATGAATTAAAAAACGAAAAAAAACGGACAATTTTTGATGAAACCATCATTCTTACTGTAGAATATGATAAAATTAACGTTATTAAGATTAGAAGGGGTATTGTATACTCCTTCTGATTCTAAGTTATAGAAGGATTGGTATCTAGAAAGGGGCATAGTGATGGAAAAGCAAAAAACTTTTCATGTCGCTGTAGTTGGAGCAACCGGCGCAGTTGGTGAACAAATGTTAAATACTTTAGAGAAACGAGAATTTCCAATCGGGAAATTAACGTTACTTTCATCTAAACGATCTGCAGGTAAGAAACTTGTATTTAAAGGCGAAGAATTTACAGTTCAAGAGGCAACTCCTGAAAGCTTTGAAGGAGTAGATATCGCACTATTTAGTGCTGGTGGATCTGTATCGAAACAATTAGCGCCAGAAGCAGCAAAACGCGGTGCGATTGTTGTTGATAATACAAGTGCATTCCGTATGACAGAAAACGTGCCACTTGTTGTACCTGAAGTAAATGAAAACGACTTAAAAGAACATAATGGTATTATTGCAAATCCAAACTGTTCTACAATTCAAATGGTAGTAGCTCTTGAGCCAGTTCGTCAGCAATATGGTTTAAAACGAGTAATCGTTTCCACATATCAAGCTGTATCAGGTGCTGGTGCGGCAGCTATTGAAGAACTTCATGAACAATCACAAGCAATCTTAAATGGCGAAGAAGTTAAGGCAAATGTTCTTCCTGTATCAAGTGATAAGAAGCATTTCCCAATTGCTTTTAATGCGATTCCACAGATTGATAAGTTCCAAGATAATGGATTTACATTTGAAGAAATGAAAATGATTAACGAAACAAAAAAAATTATGCATATGCCTGAATTAGAAGTAGCGGCAACATGTGTACGTTTACCAGTTGTATCAGGACACTCTGAGTCTGTTTACATCGAAGTAGAAAAAGAAGGCGTAACAGTAGCAGAATTAAAGAGCTTACTTGCAAATGCGGAAGGTATTGTTCTGCAAGATAATCCAGAAGAGCAGTTATATCCAATGCCAGCTACTGCAGTAGGTAAAAACGAAGTATTCGTTGGAAGAATCCGTAAAGATTTAAATAACGATAAAGGATTCCATCTTTGGGTCGTATCTGATAACTTATTAAAAGGCGCTGCATGGAATTCTGTTCAAATTGCAGAGCGCTTAGTAAAATTACAATTAGTGTAAACGGCTAAGAGAAGGTGCAAAATATGAAAATAATTGTTCAAAAATTTGGTGGCACATCAGTACGTGATGACAATGGACGTAAGCATGCGCTTCATCATATAAAGAAATCGTTAGCTGCTGGTTATAAAGTAGTTACTGTCGTATCTGCTATGGGTCGTAAAGGTGAACCATATGCAACGGATACGTTATTAAGTCTTGTAAATCAAGAGGAATCTACTATTTCTAAACGTGAGCAAGATTTATTATTATCGTGCGGAGAGTTAATCTCTGCAATTGTTTTCTCTAATATGTTGAATGAGAACGGTATAAAAGCAGCAGCATTAAATGGTGCACAAGCTGGTTTTGTAACGAATGATGACTTTACGAATGCAAAGATTATTGAAATGAATTGCGATCGTATACATGAAGAGTTAGAAAATGTAGATGTAATCGTCGTTACAGGATTCCAAGGGCAAACGAAAAAAGGTGATACGACAACACTTGGACGCGGAGGTAGTGATACTTCAGCTTCAGCATTAGGTGTTGCACTTCATGCTGAATACATCGATATATTCACTGATGTAGAAGGTGTTATGACTGCGGATCCTCGTATTGTAAAAGATGCACGTCATCTTCAAACTGTAACGTATAACGAAATTTGTAACATGGCTTATCAAGGTGCGAAAGTCGTTCATCCACGTGCAGTTGAAATTGCGATGCATGCAAAAGTGCCACTTCGTGTACGTTCTACGTATTCTGATAGTGAAGGTACGCTTATTTCAGCATATGACGGTGCTACAAGAGGTCGTGATGTAGAAGAACGTCCTGTTACAGGTATCGCCCACGTATCAAACGTAACGCAAATTAAAGTGCTTGCAAAAGAAACGGCATATGATTTGCAACAACATGTGTTTAAAGAGATGGCGAACGAAGGAATAAGTGTCGATTTAATTAATATTTCACCTACTGGTGTAGCATATACGGTGAGTGATAATGTATCAAGTCATGCAGTTAAATTATTAAAGAACCTTGGATATGAGCCAATTGTGACAGAGCATTGTGCGAAAGTATCTATCGTTGGAGCTGGAATGGCAGGATACCCAGGGGTTACTGCGAAAATCGTTACAGCTTTAGCGGAAAAAGGTATTCAAATCCTGCAATCGGCAGATAGTCATACAACAATTTGGGTTCTTGTAAAAGAAACTGATTTAGTGGAGGCTGTAAATGCATTACATAGTGCGTTTGAGCTTTCAAAAGAAAAGCAACTGGAACAATAAGGAGTGAGACCATGATAGATTTTGGGACAATTGCAACCGCGATGGTAACACCGTTTGATATAAACGGGAATATCGATTTTGCAAAGACAACGAAATTGGTAAATTATTTAATTGATAACGGTACAACAGCAATCGTGGTAGGAGGAACGACAGGAGAATCTCCTACATTAACTTCAGAAGAGAAGGTAGCGTTATATCGCCATGTCGTATCTGTTGTCGATAAAAGAGTGCCCGTAATCGCTGGAACAGGTAGCAATAATACGCATGCTTCTATTGACTTAACTAAAAAGGCAACAGAAGTTGGTGTGGATGCAGTAATGCTAGTAGCACCGTATTATAATAAGCCGAGTCAAGAAGGAATGTATCAGCATTTTAAAGCAATTGCTGAAAGTACGCCGCTTCCGGTTATGCTATATAACGTTCCAGGACGATCTATTGTACAAATCTCCGTTGATACAGTTGTTCGTTTATCAGAAATAGAAAACATTGTTGCTATTAAAGATGCCGGCGGCGATGTGTTGACAATGACAGAAATCATTGAAAAAACAGCGGACGACTTTGCGGTATACAGCGGTGATGACGGTTTAACGTTACCGGCTATGGCAGTTGGGGCTAAAGGTATCGTTTCGGTAGCATCTCATGTTATCGGAAATGAAATGCAAGAAATGATTACAGCATTTCAAGCAGGAGAGTTTAAAAAGGCACAAAAATTACATCAATTACTTGTAAGAGTAACTGATTCGTTATTTATGGCGCCAAGTCCAACTCCAGTAAAAACAGCGTTACAAATGGTTGGATTAGATGTAGGTTCTGTACGTTTACCACTTCTTCCATTAACAGAAGAAGAAAGAGTAACGTTACAATCTGTAATGCAATCTATTCCTCGTTAATAAAAATGACCTAGTGTGAAACTAGGTCATTTTTTTATTGATATGAAAATGTTTGAATCTGTTTTAAAGTGAATCTTTTGTAAAATGATTTTAGGATCGCCTTTCTCGTCTGTATATGACCCTATAATATAGAAAACATTTTATGTTGAAAACGAGTATATTACGCTACGCGTTCTCTACTTGTTAAAGTATGATATTGTTCTTTCATTAATTTGGTTCCAACATCTTTTTCTCGATAATGGCTGTCAAATCCTGCTAAAAATTTAACCTTATTAAATTTCTATTAGATTTTGTAATTCATAGCCTTTTGTCATGTAATGCAATGTTTATAAGAAAAGGATCTTACATCTTTAATTTTGTTGAAAAGTAGTTGCTAGTACAGAAAATACTTTCGATTATGTTTTTATAGGAATTGCCTCAAATATGACGTAATCTATAAAAAAGCTTCATTTTATAAGTGTTTTTGTGCAATTCAAGAAAAAAATCTAGGAAATCCATCAAATGAAAGTAATTTAAAGTGTTTAAGTTATTTTTTCAAATAACATGGAGTATAAAAGCAGCGGAAATAAGCCATATACTTTTAGTGCTGTTCCTTTCTTTTACTTTTTCTTTCGCACGATTTAACTTGTGTTCTATTTCTTGTATCAGGTATAATATGGCTAAGTAGCTTAGTACGGGTATGCTTAGCAAAATTGGGAAAAATTATAATTTAATTAAATTTTCATATCATATCGAATAAGATATTTGATTTATATAATGAAAGAGAGGTGAAACCTGGTTTAAAAAATAAACAAGGACATGATATCGCATAACGGTAAGGACATTCGTCTTGGACGGTGAAAATATGGTGGTTGTAGAGTTTCCCCTGGTGTCTCTGCAATTTTAGTGAAATCAGTGTTTGCAAGATTTTTAAACCAGGCAACAACATGAAGAGAAAAGAGAATGAGTCTGTTAAAGTATTTGCTCTTGGTGGAGTAGGTGAAATCGGGAAAAACATGTACTGTGTTGAAATTGATTCTGAAATCTTTATCGTAGATGCGGGGTTAATGTTCCCGGGAGATGAAATGTTTGGAATTGATATCGTTATTCCTGATATTACATATTTAGTGGAAAATCAAGAGCGAGTAAAAGGTTTATTTATTACTCACGGTCATGAAGATCATATTGGTGGAATTGTGTATGTGCTTCGTAAATTATCTATTCCAGTCTATGCAACGAAATTAACAGTAGGACTTATACAAGAAAAACTTGGTGAAGCGGGCATGTTAGGCCGTGTAGACCTAAAAACAATCGATTCAAATTCAACAGTAGAGTTTAACACTACAACAGTGTCATTCTTCGGAACGACACATAGTATTCCGGATTCTGTTGGCGTTTGTTTCCATACATCAAAAGGTGCAATCGTATATACGGGAGACTTTAAATTCGATCAAACTCCAATTGGAAATAGTGGAGCAGATCTTGGGAAAATGGCGCAAATCGGAAATGAAGGTGTACTTTGCCTATTATCTGATAGTACAAATGCAGAGCGTCCAGGGTATACAGGTTCAGAAAAAGAAGTTGGTGTAGAAATTTCTAAAGTGTTCTACGGTGCAGAAGGTCGTATTATCGTTGCTTCATTTGCATCGAATGTACATCGTATTCAACAAGTATTTGATGCAGCTGCCGAAACAGGGCGAAAAGTAGCGGTAGTAGGACGTAGTATGGTGAAAGTAGTAGACATTGCAAGACGTCTTGGTTATTTAGATGTTCCAGAAGGTATGGTTATTTCATTACAAGAAGTAGACAACTTCCCAGAGAAAAAGGTAGCTATTTTAACGACAGGTAGTCAAGGTGAACCGATGGCTGCTCTATCTAGAATGGCAAAACAAGCACATAAACAAATTTCAATTCGTAAAGGTGATACTGTTATCATTGCTGCTTCGCCAATTCCGGGTAATGAAATATCTGTATCAAAAATTATTGATTTGTTATTTAGAGCTGGAGCTGAAGTTGTTTATTACGGCGAAAGAAAAGTTCACGTTTCAGGTCACGGTAGCCAAGAAGAATTAAAATTAATGTTAAATTTAATGAAACCGAAGTACTTTGTACCCGTACATGGTGAGTTTCGTATGCAAAAAGCACATGCGTATTTAGCTGAAGATGTAGGTATTACAAGAGAAAATATCTTTATCGTAGAAAAAGGTGATGTAATTGCTTTTGGTGACGATGAAGCGAACTTAGTCGGTAAAGTACAAGCTGGTAATGTTTTAATTGATGGATTAGGTGTAGGTGACGTTGGTAATATCGTTCTTCGAGATAGAAAGATGTTATCTCAAGATGGAATATTAGTAGTTGTTGTAACACTTGGTAAAGATGAAAAGAAAATTATCTCTGGTCCAGAAATCATTTCACGTGGTTTCGTATATGTTCGTGAATCAGAAGCGTTAATTGAACGATCTACAGAGATTGTACGTATGATTGTTGAGCAGTCAATTAAAGAATATTCGATTGAATGGTCAATGTTAAAACAAAATATTCGTGAATTATTAGGACAGTTCTTGTACGAAGAGACAAAGAGAAAACCTATGATTTTACCGATTATTATGGAAGTATAAAAAAGATCACCCTTATGGGTGATCTTTTTTTCTTTTTAACCCTATCGAATGAAATTTATAACTTAAGAAATAATAGTTATATACGAGTGAAAGGGGATGCGAAATGACAGAACGTGATCGATATACAAATGAAGAAAAAGAAGCTGAGCCAAAAGAAGCTGGAAAAGAGGCTTCAATAGTAGAAAAAATTCAACAGCTTGGACAGACAAATGTACCACAGATGAATGAATCACGTATTCATTGTTTAACAATTATCGGACAAGTGGAAGGTCATGTTCAATTACCGCCGCAAAATAAAACAACAAAATACGAGCATATCATTCCGCAAATTGTTGCGATTGAACAAAATCCAAAAATTGAAGGTTTGCTGTTAATATTAAATACGGTTGGAGGTGACGTTGAAGCTGGACTAGCAATTTCTGAAATGGTAGCTTCACTTTCAAAGCCAACAGTATCTTTAGTTTTAGGTGGGGGACATTCCATTGGTGTACCGATTGCTGTTTCTACTGACTATTCGTTTATTGCGGAAACTGCGACGATGACAATTCATCCGATTCGTTTAACAGGTCTTGTCATAGGTGTGCCACAAACATTTGAGTATTTGGATAAGATGCAAGAAAGAGTCATTCGTTTTGTGACGAAGCACTCGAAAGTAACAGAAGATCGTTTTAAAGAGCTTATGTTTGCGAAAGGAAATTTAACGCGAGATATTGGGACGAATGTAATTGGTGGGGATGCAGTAAAGTACGGTCTTATAGATGATGTTGGTGGTATTGGAAATGCAATTCGAAAATTAAACGAATTAATCGATGTTCGCGCGGAAGGTAGTGCAGAAGGGACAATGTTACAATGATTTTATATACAATTATGCCAGAGCAACTTGTGTATCCGGCCGATTATTCACAATGTGAAAGTCAAAAAGTTGTAAATATAAATGGTGTGGAATTAATGGTTTCTGAAGAGGAACATGGGTGTTATTCTATTGTACGTGTGCTAAGTACGGACCCACTTCACTATTTAGAGTTTGAGCCAGGTCAGAAAATAACCTTTTAGTAAAAAGAAGGATTTTGTTTAGAAGCTATGGTATAATATAAAAAACAAGACGGTTGAGCAGCCATGAGTAGGCTGCTTTCTTCTGTTTATTTAGCATTTTACAAGAAGTGTAAAAATAGAAGATATAAAGACCTGAAAAATAGAGAAAACAGACATATAAATAGAGCGTTTTTAGGAGAGCTTTACTTATATGTAGAACACGAGGTGAAGAAATGGCAAAACAAAAGCAAAGAGGGACGAAGGCAAAGGCAAGACGTACGATAAAGCCAACTTTGTATTATGAAATCGTCGGTTTAACTCTTTTTGCACTTTCGATCATTACGATTTTACAGCTAGGCGTTGTAGGGAAATCGTTTGTGTTATTTTTTCGCTTCTTCTTTGGTGAGTGGTACATAATTGGTGTGTTAGGTGTAATAGCTTTATCGGTTTCCTTTGTTATAAAACGCGGATGGCCGAACCTTTTAAATAAACGGTTAATTGGATTTTATTTAATTGTATTGGCAATATTAATGTTTAGTCATATTACATTATTTAACCTTCTTACAAAAGATGGAGCAGTGCAAAATACTTCTGTTATTGTGAGTACGAAAGATAACTTCTTTCTTGAAATGAAAAAAGGGCCAGATAGCGTTCATTTAGGTGGTGGTATGTTTGGTGCGCTTATGTTCGCGACATGTTACTTCCTATTCGACGAAGTAGGAGCCTATATCATTGGAATTATTTTAGTTATTCTCGGGGTACTCTGTATAACAAATAAACATATTGGAGAAGTGTTAGCTCCAGTTGGTAGAATTCTTAGAAGTCAATTTCAAGTGATACAAGGGGATTATAAAGATTGGAGATCCAAAAGAACGGCTGAACAAACAGAAAAGAAAAAAACAACAAGAAGTACAAGAAGCAAACGTGCTGCAGAACAAGAAGAAGTTATTGAGCCGATGGAAGAAATCCAAATTGATCCGCCAATTATTTCAAATTTCACTGAGAATTATCCTGTAAATGAAGAAGAGGGTAAACGAATTGAAGTAGAGCAAGAAGATTTGATCACTTCACCGTTTATTGAAGAGACTCCACCAATTGAAGAATCAAAGAAAAAGCGTGGAGAAAAAATTGTTGAATCGTTAGAGAGTGAAGCGCAAGCACCTCCTATGCAATTTTCAAATGTAGAAAATAAAGATTACAAGCTTCCTTCACTTGATATATTAAAATTTCCAAAGAATAAGCAAGTTACAAATGAAAACGCGGAAATTTATGAGAATGCTCGTAAATTAGAACGTACATTCCAAAGTTTCGGAGTGAAAGCGAAAGTAACCAAAGTGCATAGAGGTCCTGCAGTTACAAAATATGAAGTGTATCCTGATATGGGGGTAAAGGTAAGCAAAATTGTCAGTTTAAGTGATGATTTAGCCCTTGCTTTAGCTGCAAAGGACATTCGTATTGAGGCGCCAATTCCCGGGAAATCAGCTGTAGGGATCGAAGTTCCGAACTCAGAAGTTTCGATGGTAACGCTGAGGGAAGTTCTTGATTCTAAGGCTAATAATCATCCGGAAGAGAAGTTGTTAATTGGTCTTGGCCGAGATATTACAGGTGAAGCTGTATTAGCCCGTTTAAATAAAATGCCCCATTTACTCGTAGCTGGTGCGACAGGTAGCGGGAAAAGTGTATGTATTAATGGTATTATTGTTAGTATTTTAATGCGTGCAAAACCGCATGAAGTAAAATTAATGATGATTGACCCGAAAATGGTAGAGTTAAATGTATATAACGGTGTGCCTCATTTGTTAACGCCAGTTGTAACTGATCCGAAAAAAGCATCGCAAGCATTGAAAAAAGTTGTGAGTGAGATGGAACGTCGTTATGAATTATTTGCTCATAGTGGTACACGTAACATTGAAGGATACAATGATTATATAAAAGAACATAATAGTCAATCAGAAGCGAAACAACCCGAATTACCGTATATTGTAGTAATTGTGGACGAGTTAGCAGATTTAATGATGGTTGCTTCGTCTGATGTAGAGGATGCGATTATGCGTCTAGCGCAAATGGCTCGTGCTGCTGGTATTCATTTAATTATTGCAACGCAACGTCCGTCAGTTGACGTTATTACGGGTGTTATTAAAGCAAATATTCCATCACGTATTGCATTCGCTGTATCTTCTCAAACAGATTCTCGTACAATTCTTGACGGTGGTGGTGCAGAAAAGCTACTAGGTCGTGGCGACATGCTGTTTATACCAATTGGTGCATCGAAACCTGTACGTGTACAAGGTGCATTTTTATCAGATGATGAAGTTGAGAGAGTTGTAGAATATGTTATTGGACAGCAAAAAGCACAATATCAAGAAGATATGATTCCGCAAGATGTTCCTGATACGAAGCAGGAAGTAGAAGATGAATTATATGATGAAGCGGTTCAACTTGTAGTGGAAATGCAAACAGCATCTGTTTCTATGCTACAACGTAGGTTTAGAGTAGGTTATACGCGAGCTGCTCGTCTAATTGATGCAATGGAAATGAATGGTGTAGTAGGTCCATATGAAGGTAGTAAACCGAGAGAAGTACTCATTAATGATGTACAAGAAAAAAGTTCTTAAAAAAAGCCTAATTGTTTTTACAATTAGGCTTTTTTATATAGTGTTTTTGTTATATACTATACTCAGCAATAAAGAAAGGGCTTACATTTATAAGGTCCCTATAGAATACGAATACTTTGAGTGTGTTTTATGTAAATGTTCGATATTTAATACAGAAAAATGTTGGATTTTGTTGACACGTATGAGAGCAAGTGGTAAGATTACTTCGAAAAGAATCACTGCCTCATATAATCTTGGAGATAAGGTCCATAAGTTTCTACCTGGCAACCATGAATTGCTAGACTATGAGGGGAAAAGTGTGTAACAAAGGATGTAAAGGATCTTTGTGCCGAACTTTTTCTCGAAATGAGGAATGTTTATGGTGCAAAGTTTTTTTTATACAGTAAAGAGTGAAAATTTCATTTTAAAAAATTATTATTATTTATTCGACAATTGTGCTTATTTTTAGTGGTTAGTCATTTGTACTATGTTGTAAGTTGAAAAAAGAGAAAAGAAGTCTTACATCAGAGGTCGAATAATTGAAATGCGGGGGAGTCTTATGTCAGTAAAATCCGATAGTCGTCACCTATATTTACGGGTGATTGATCACATCAAAGAAAAAATTAAAGATGGGGCTTATAAAGAACGACAAAAGTTACCATCAGAGTTTGATTTAGCGAAAGAACTTGGCGTAAGTAGAGCGACTTTAAGGGAAGCGTTACGTATTTTAGAAGAAGAAAATGTTGTCATTCGTAGACATGGTGTAGGGACATTTGTAAATGCAAAGCCATTATTTTCTTCTGGAATAGAACAACTTTCTAGTATTACAGATATGATTTCTAGTGTGGGGAAAACACCAGGAACGATTTTTTTATCATCATCTACTACAACTTTAACAGAAGAGGAAAAAGAGAAGTTTAATAGTGAAGATGGTTTTAATGCAGTGATGATTGAACGCGTGCGTACAGCAGATGGGGAACCTGTTGTATATTGTATCGATAAACTTGCAAAAGAAATATTGCCAGATTTATCGGGTTACAATGAGGAATCATTATTAACGGTGATACATAATAACACGCATAAGCGCATAACATATGCGGTTGCTCACATTGAGCCAATTGGCTATCACCCTAAAATCTCACCAATTTTAGAATGTGAGCCTGAAACAGCACTGCTTGTATTAAAACAAATGCACTATGATCAAAATGATGAGCCAATCTTATATTCTATCAATTACTTTAGAGCTGATAAGTTTAGCTTCCACGTATTAAGAAAGCGTATGTAGGTAAGTTCCTTTTTAGGGAGGTGACAGCAAGAAGTAAGGGACAGCAGCGAAAGAATAAATAAATATATATCATTTTTGGAGGGGTTTCTAGTATGAAGAAAAAAGCAGGTCTTTTATTATCATTAACATTAGTAGCAAGTACAGTTTTAGGTGCATGTGGTAACTCGGATAAGGCAAGCAGTGACAAGAAAGACACGAAAGACTTCAAGGTTGGTATGGTAACGGATGTTGGGGGCGTTGATGACAAATCGTTCAACCAATCTTCTTGGGAAGGACTAAAAAAGTTTGGTAAAGATAATGGATTAAAGGAAAAGACAAATTATCGTTACCTACAGTCTGAAAAAGAAGCGGATTATATTCCAAACTTAAAGAAATTTTCAAAAGATAAGTATGATTTATCTTTCGGAATTGGTTATAAATTAGAAGGTGCAATTAAAGAAGTAGCAAAAGAATCTCCAAAACAACAATTTGCAATCGTTGATACTGTAGTAGATGCACCAAACGTAACGAGCATTACATTTAAAGATCATGAAGGATCATTCCTTGTAGGTGCGGTAGCAGCTATGTCAACAAAATCAAATAAAGTAGGATTTGTTGGTGGGATGAAGAGTGATTTAATTAGTAAATTCGAAAATGGATTTAAAGCGGGTGCAAAAGCAGTAAATCCAAACATTGAAATCGTATCTGAATATGCAGAAGCATTCGATAAACCTGAAAAAGGTACAGTTCTTGCATCAGCAATGTACGGTCAAGGCGTAGACGTAATTTACCATGCTGCTGGTGGTACAGGTAACGGTGTATTCACTGAAGCGAAAAACCGTAAGAAAAAAGGTGAAAATGTTTGGGTAATCGGTGTTGACCGTGACCAAAACCAAGAAGGTATGCCTGAAAACGTAACATTAACTTCAATGGTAAAACGTGTAGATATCGCTGTTGAAAAAGTAGCACAAGAAGCGAAAGACGGTAAGTTAAAAGGCGGTAAAGTAGAAGCGTTTGGTTTAAAAGATGACGGTGTTGGTATTGCAAAAACAACTGACAACGTGAAAAAAGTTAACCCTGAAATTTTAACAAAAGTAGAAGAGCTTGAAAAGAAAATTACAGACGGTGAAATTAAAGTACCAGCTACAGATAAAGAGTATAAAGAATATGAAGCTTCTCTAAAAAAATAAATAGAGAAATAGCAAAGGTTAGTTCATAGAACTAACCTTTGTATGTATAAAACTTCCGAATTGCTTAATAAGTTAATAGTGTAATAGGGAATGTTCCCTGTTAAAAGGAGGAACACAATGGAATACGTAATTGAGATGAATAACATTACGAAAGTATTCCCAGGCATTGTAGCGAATGATGATATTACGCTGCAAGTAAAGCAGGGTGAGATACATGCTTTACTTGGAGAAAATGGTGCAGGGAAATCCACATTGATGAATGTACTATTTGGTTTGTACCAACCAGAACAAGGTGAAATTAAAATTAAAGGAAAGTCTGTAAACATTACCAATCCGAATGTGGCAAATGACCTTGGTATTGGAATGGTTCATCAGCACTTTATGCTTGTTCATAATTTTACAGTTACAGAAAATATTATTCTCGGAAATGAACCGAAGAAAAAAGGGAAAATTGCTGTTGAGGAAGCTGCTAAAGAAATTCAAAAACTGTCTGAACAATACGGTTTAGCTGTAGATCCATATGCGAAAATACAGGATATTTCAGTTGGTATGCAACAGCGTGTTGAGATATTAAAAACTCTTTACCGCGGTGCAGAAATTTTAATATTTGATGAACCGACAGCTGTGTTAACACCGCAAGAAATTCATGAGCTAATTCAAATTATGAAAAAGCTTGTGCAAGAAGGAAAATCTATTGTTCTTATTACACATAAGTTGAAAGAAATTATGGAAGTTTGCGATCGTTGTACGATTATTCGTAAAGGAAAAGGAATTGGAACGGTTGACGTTGCAAATACGGATGAAAATAAACTTGCAGAATTAATGGTCGGACGTCAAGTGAATTTTAAAACAGAAAAAATAGACGCGAAACCAAAAGAAGAGGTACTTTCAATTGCAAACCTTGTTGTTCACGATGCACGTCAACTACCTGCTGTAAAAGGCCTTGACTTAACTGTTCGTGCGGGGGAAATTGTTGGGATTGCAGGGATTGATGGAAACGGACAAAGTGAATTAATAGAAGCAATTACTGGTTTACGAAAAGTTGAGTCAGGTTCTATTGCAATTAAAGGGAAAGAAATAACAAATTGGCCTGTTAGAAGAATAACAGAAGAAGGAATTGGTCATATTCCAGAAGATCGTCATAAACACGGACTCGTCCTTGATTTTTCTGTTAGAGATAATATAGTTCTGCAAACGTACTATAAGAATCCGTTTTCAAAGAAAGGGATTTTAAATTTCAGCAAAATTACGGAAAAAGCAAAGGCTCTTATTGAACAGTTTGATGTACGTACACCTAGTGAGCAAACGTTAGCACGCGCTCTATCTGGGGGAAATCAACAAAAAGCAATTATTGCACGTGAAGTAGACCGTGATCCGGATTTATTAATCGCAGCACAGCCAACACGTGGTTTAGATGTAGGAGCAATTGAATTTATTCATAAGAGATTAATAGAGCAAAGGGATAAAGGGAAAGGTGTATTACTTTTATCACTAGAGTTAGATGAAATCTTAAATGTTAGCGATCGAATTGCTGTTATTTATGAAGGGAAAATTGTAGCAATAGTTGATGCGAAAGAAACGAATGAACAACAGCTTGGATTGTTAATGGCTGGAGGAACAAAGAAGGAGCAGGTGGGTACAAATGGCTAAAAAACTTTTAACAGAACGAACGATAAATATTTTAGTCCCAGTACTATCCGTTATTTTTGGCTTACTTGTCGGAGCGATTGTAATGCTAGTTAGTGGTTATGATCCAATTGTGGGTTATAGTGCACTTTGGACAGGGATGTTCGGCAGCGCAAGTGCGATTGGTGAAACGCTTCGTACAATGATACCGCTTATTCTTGCTGGTTTATCAGTGGCGTTTGCATTTCGTACAGGTTTATTTAATATCGGGGTAGAGGGTCAATTGCTAGTTGGTTGGCTTGCAGCGGTTTGGTTCGGTTATGCAGTTTCACTACCAGCTTTCCTTCATATTCCATTATCTATTTTATTCGCAGCATTGGTAGGAGGAATTTGGGGCTTCATTCCTGGATATTTAAAAGGAAAGTTTCAAGTTAACGAGGTTATTGTAACAATTATGATGAACTATATCGCATTATATGTAACATATGACATCATTAAGCGCTTTTTACATGAAGGTAATGATAAAACGTATGACATTAAAGAGAGTGCATCACTATCTTCAGACTGGCTTGCTTCTATTACTGATGGTTCGCGTCTTCACTGGGGAATTATTGTAGCAATATTAATTGCTATTTTAATGTGGTTCTTATTAGATCGAACAACTTTAGGCTACGAATTAAAGTCGGTAGGATTTAATCAGCATGCTTCTCAATATGCAGGTATGAAAGTTTCTCGTAATGTAGTATTCTCCATGACAATTGCTGGTGCATTTGCGGGGATTGGTGGAGCGATGGAAGGATTAGGAACATTCCAGAGTATGACAGCGATGTCTTCGTTTACAGGAGTAGGATTTGATGGGATTGCTGTAGCATTACTTGGAGGGAATAATCCGTTTGGGATAATCCTTTCAGCTTTATTATTTGGTGGTTTGAAAAGTGCTTCCCCTCAAATGAACTTTGAGGCAGATGTACCATCAGAGCTTATTAATGTAATTATTGCATGTATCATCTTCTTTGTTGCATGTAGTTATGTGTTAAGATGGGCGCTTACACGCATGAGCAAGGAGGGGAAATAAATGAGCTTTTTAGATATATTAGCCATTCTTGTGACGGGTACGTTATATACATCGGCACCTATCATTTTCACAGCACTAGGTGGTGTATTTAGTGAACGATCGGGTGTTGTAAATATCGGATTAGAAGGACTAATGCTATTTGGTGCATTTATTGGAGTTGTTACAAACTTATTAATGGGTGATACTTGGGGAACGATGACTCCGTGGATTGCGTTATTATTTGCGGCAATTGGTAGTGGATTATTTGCATTACTTCATGCGGTAGCTTCTATTACATTCCGAGCAGATCAAGTTGTAAGTGGTGTAGCAATTAACTTCTTATCTCTTGGTTTAACGGTATTTGCAATTAAGAAGATTTTTGATAAAGGGCAGACTGACTTTATTCAGTATCGTATTGAAAAGATTGATATTCCAGGCCTTTCGGATATTCCGGTTTTAGGGAAAATATTTTTCTCGAACGTACCAATAACGTCGTATATTGCCATTATTTTAGCATTCGTTGTTTGGTATGTTATTTATAAAACACCGTTCGGTCTTCGTCTACGTGCTGTTGGTGAACACCCAATGGCAGCGGATACGATGGGGATTAACGTATATAAAATGCGCTATATTGGAGTCTGTATTTCAGGAGTGTTTGCTGGAATTGGTGGAGCGATTTTTGCAATGTCAATTTCTAATAACTTCTCAGGGGCAACTATTACAGGACAAGGTTTCTTAGCTTTAGCTGCTATGATTTTTGGAAAGTGGAATCCACTAGGCGCACTAGGTGCAGCTCTATTCTTTGGTTTTGCACAATCTCTTAGTGTAACGGGCGGAACAATTCCTGTATTAGATCAAATTCCAAGTGTTTTATTAACGATATTACCATATGTATTCACAATATTAGCGCTTGTTGGTTTTGTAGGTCGTTCTGAAGCTCCGAAAGCATTAGGAACTCCTTATGAAAAAGGAAAACGATAAGTATTTTATAAGTATAAAAAAGCTCGCACATTAGTGTGGGCTTTTTTACATAGAATATATTTAATACGGAATTTTACTATGTTCCTTACATATTAAAGTTTTTAGAAAGAATCATATGTAAGCATAATAAGGGAGAAAAGTTGATTTTTTATTTCTAAAAACTGTATATTGAAGAGGAATATTCCTATATACGTAAAGGAGGGCTATAAATGAAACTAATGGAACAACAACTACATGAGTTAGGTGGTTTGCGCGTACATATTATTCCGACTGATAAATATAAAACGAATACCTTTGTATTTCGTTTTAAAGCGCCTTTAAATGAGGAGACGGTGACAGAGCGTGCCCTATTGCCATACGTATTGCAAAGTGCGACAGAAAAATTACCTTCTGTAATTCGTCTTCGTCAATATTTAGAAGAATTATACGGGTCTTCTTTAGCAGTAGATGTAAGTAAAAAAGGGGAAGACCATATTATCTCCATTTATGTAGACATTGCAAATGAAGTATATTTACATGATGCACCACCGTTATTTGAAAAAGCGCTTTCTATGTTGTCGGATATTGTGTTACATCCAGCGACGGAGGGGAACGGTTTCCTACCTTCTATCGTAGAAAGTGAAAAAAGAGCACTGTTACAGAGAATTGAAGCTACTTATGACGATAAAATGCGTTATGCAAACGAGCGTTTAATTGAAGAAATGTGCAAAGTAGAACCGTATCGTTTAAGTGCAAATGGAAAAAAAGAGAGTGTTGCTTCTATTACAAATGAAAGTCTGTATCAATATTATCAAAAGGTGTTAGCGGAAGATGAGATGGATCTATATATTATTGGTGATATTTCAGAAAACGCCGTTGATCTTGTAAGTAAGTATTTTTCTATTTCAGCTCGTCCAGTGAGAGAAAGAAATGTACTCCTTCATAGACGAAATAATGAAGAAAAAGAAGTTGTTGAAAAACAAGAATTAAAACAAAGTAAATTACACATCGGTTATCGTACATTTGTCACATATAAAGATGAAGATTATTTTGCATTGCAATTGTTCAATGGATTGTTTGGTGGTTTTTCTCATTCGAAGTTATTCGTAAATGTGCGTGAAAAAAATAGTTTAGCGTACTATGCAGCATCGCGCTTTGAAAGTCATAAAGGTTTATTATTTGTTATGTCAGGAATTGAAGCGAAAAATTATGAAAAAGCAGTTGAGATTATTAAAGAACAAATGCTTGCGATGCAAAACGGAGAGTTTTCTGAAGAAGAAATACATCAAACAAAAAGTGTCATCCAAAATCAAATATTAGAGGCGATTGATACACCGCGTGGATTTGTAGAAATGCTATATCATGGTATTATTTCAGATCGTACACGTCCAGTTGAAGAATGGCTTACAGGTATAGAAAGTGTGACAAAAGAAGAAATTGTAAAAGTTGCTAAAAATATTGAACTAGATACAATTTACTTTTTACAAGGAACGGAGGGAGAGTAAATGGAGAAAATTATTTATGAGCAATTAAAAGAAACACTCTATTATGAAAAACTTCCTAATGGATTAGATGTATATGTTTTACCGAAACAAGGATTTAATAAAACATTTGCGACGTTTACGACGAAATATGGTTCAGTAGATAATACATTTGTACCATTAGGGAAAGAAGAAATGATTCGTGTACCTGATGGGATTGCACATTTTCTTGAGCATAAATTATTTGAAAAAGAAGATCACGATGCTTTCCAATTGTTTAGTAAACAAGGAGCATCGGCAAATGCTTTTACATCCTTCACACGAACAGCTTACCTTTTTTCATGTACTTCAAACGTAGAACAAAATTTAAATACATTACTAAACTTTGTGCAAGAGCCTTATTTCTCTGAAAAAACAGTTGAAAAAGAGAAGGGGATTATTGGGCAAGAAATTCAAATGTATCAAGATAACCCAGATTGGCGTTTGTACTTTGGGTTAATTGATAGCTTGTTTGTAAAACACCCAATTAAAATTGATATTGCAGGGACAATCGAATCTATTAGTAAAATTACGAAAGATTTATTATATGAATGTTATGAAACATTTTATCATCCGAGCAATATGTTATTATTTGTTGTGGGTGCAATTGATCCAGAGAAAACAATGGATTTAGTACGTGAAAATCAAGCAAAAAAAGATTATAAAAACCAGCCAGAAATTGTGCGTTCATTTGAAGAGGAACCAAATGAGGTAAATGAAAAGAAAAAAATTATTTCAATGCCTGTGCAAACACCGAAATGTTTAGTTGGTATTAAAGCAACTAATTTAAAAGAAAAAGGGCAAGCGCTTTTAAAACAAGAAATTGCGCTTACGTTACTTTTAGATTATTTATTTGGAAAAAGTTCTGTTCATTACGAAGCTTTATATAATGAAGGGCTTATTGATGATTCATTCTCGTATGACTATACAGAAGAAAATAACTTCGGTTTTGCAATGGTTGGCGGTGATACGAAACAACCTGATGAATTGGCAGATCGTTTAAAAGATATTTTATTAAAAACAGATTATGATCAATTAGATGCGGCGGCATTAGAACGAGTGAAGAAAAAGAAAATTGGTGGTTTTTTACGCTCGTTGAATTCACCAGAATATATTGCAAATCAATTTACACGATATGCGTTTAATGAATCTAGTCTATTTGATGCATTGACTGTATTGGAAGGGCTAACCGTTCAAGACTTACAAGAAGTAGCAAAAATATTGTTATCAGAAGAAAAAATGAGTGTTTGTCAGGTGTTACCGAAGAAATAAAAGGTTTCATAATAATACCCTCATCTTATCATTGATAAATTGTAAGATGAGGGTATTATTTATTTGTAGGATAAAGATTTTGCTGAGATAAGAGAGGAATTATATGAAAAAGTATGCATTAGTAACTGGAGGAAGCGGAGGGATTGGCTCTGCTATTTCAAAACAATTAATTCAAGATGGATATACAGTATATGTTCATTATAATAACAGTGAAGAGAAAGTGAATGAGTTGCAGAAAGAATGGGGTGAAGTAATTCCTGTTCAAGCGAATTTAGCTTCTGCTGATGGAGCAGAGCAATTGTGGGAACAAATTGAACAACCTCTTGATGTTATCGTATATGCAGCTGGGAAGAGTATCTTTGGACTCGTAACAGATGTAACGAACGATGAATTGAATTATATGGTAGAACTTCAGGTGAAGAGTATCTATAAACTATTATCAATGGCATTGCCATCTATGATTCAGCGGAGAAGCGGTAATATTGTACTTATTTCGTCTATATGGGGCCAAATTGGTGCATCATGTGAAGTGCTTTACTCGATGGTAAAAGGTGCACAAAATTCATATGTGAAAGCTTTAGCAAAAGAAGTTTCATTAAGTGGATTAAGGGTTAACGCGGTGGCACCAGGTGCGATTGAAACGGAAATGTTACATGTATTTTCAGAAGAGGATAAGAATGAAATTGCTGAAGAGATTCCGTTAGGCAGGTTGGGATTACCAGAAGAAGTAGCGAAAACAGTGTCATTCCTCGTATCGCCAGGTGCATCTTACATAACGGGACAAATTATCGGAGTGAACGGCGGTTGGCATTGCTAAAAATTTCTTACATAAAAAATAAAAAACTGTACAAATTAAGCATGATTCTATTACTAAGTAGTGAGGTGCTTACACATGTCAGTTTTAGATAATTTTGATCAATGGAAGAGCTTTTTAGGAGAACGATTAGAACAGGCATCAGGAAAAGGTCTTGATGGCGGTGCTGTATCAGATATGGCATTTCGTGTTGGAGATTATTTAGCAAATGAAGTAGAAGCGCGCAACGATCAAGAGAAATTATTGTCTGAGCTTTGGAAAGTTGCTGATGAACAGGAGCAACATACCATTGCAAACTTAATGGTTAAGTTTGTACAACATAAGTAAAAGTAGAGAGGAGATTCTCCTCTCTACTTTTTTTGTATAATAATTACACAGGATAGATTATACATTTAGCTTCCCTATTAAGGTGAAATCATATAATATAGTACGTAGGTGTAAAGTAAGCAAGGGGAGTGATCTTGGATGATTGAATGGTATTTTGAATATGAAATACATAAAAACCGACCTGGCTTGCTTGGTGACGTTTCTTCGTTAATCGGTATGCTCGGCATTAATATTGTCACAATTAATGGTGTAGATAATGCACGACGTGGGTTACTTCTTATGTGTGATAATCAAGAGCAAATCTCTAGACTTGAATCAATTTTAAATACGATGGATAACATAACGGTAACGAAATATCGTCCGCCCAAGCTAAGAGATAAGCTAGCGGTTAGGCATGGTAGGTACATACAACGAGATGCAGATGATAAGAAAACATTTCGATTTGTGCGTGATGAATTAGGCTTACTTGTAGACTTTATGGCAGAAATTATGAAAAAAGAAGGCCATAAACTAATTGGGATACGCGGAATGCCTCGTGTCGGAAAAACAGAGTCCATTGTTGCTGCAAGTGTTTGTGCAAATAAAAGGTGGTTATTTGTATCATCTACTCTTATTAAGCAAACTGTTCGTAGTCAATTAATTGAAGATGAGTATAGCGATGACAATATTTTCATCCTAGATGGAATTGTGTCAACGAAGCGTGCTAACGAAAGACATTGGCAGCTCGTTCGTGAAATTATGAGATTGCCTGCAACAAAAGTTGTAGAACATCCTGATGTATTTGTGAGTCAGTCAGAATACACATTGGATGATTTTGATTATATTATCGAGTTGCGCAACGATTATGATGAAGAAATTCAATATAATTTAGTAGATGAAATTGAGCAAGGTACGCAAAATAATTTCTCTATGTTTGACTTTTAAAGAAATATTGAGGTGTTAGTAGTGACGGAATTGGGACAAAAGCTGAAAGAAGCAAGAGAAGCGAAAGGCTTGACTATTGATCAGCTGCATGAGATTACAAAAATTCAAAAACGCCATTTAGTGGCAATTGAAGAAGGCAATTATGATGTATTGCCAGGAGCTTTTTATGCGCGTGCATTCATTAAACAATACGCAGATGCGGTTGGATTAAATGGAGAGGAACTGCTTGTAGAACATCAGAGTACGATACCACAATCTGAGAAGCGTGAAGTTCCACAAGTATCAACGGGACAAAAAACACAAGAAACAATGCAAAAATCTTCATCATGGCCAATTGCAGATCACATGCCGAAAATCTTAGTTGCGTTGTTAGTAATCGCAGTTGGAGTGGTAATCTGGTTTGTGTTTCAAGCGTTAACTGGAAAAGATGATGAAAAAGTTCCGAGTGCTCAAAGTGAGAAAATTGAAGTTCAAAAAGCAAAAGATTCTCCGTTAGATACGAAGAAAGATGAAGCGAAAGCGGAAGAACCAAAAAAAGAGGAACCAAAGAAAGAAGAACCAAAGAAAGAAGAGCAACCAGCACCACCAACGGGACAGCAAGAAGTGAAAGTAGTTGGAACAACTGGTAAGGTATCTACTTTGGAAATTCATAATAATAAAACGTTAGAATTGGAAATCATAGCGAAGGGTACAAGCTATGTAGATGTTAAAGATGATGCGGGTAACGAAATTTTAAACACTACAGTACAAGGTGGTCAAACAGAAAAACGTGATGTATCAACATTAAAAGAAGTACGACTTAATATTGGAAATGCAACGAATGTTGAAGTTAAACTGAATGGCCAAGTGGTTGCTTTCCCATTGGACCCAGAAAAAGAACTTCACCAAAGATTGGTGATAAAAAACCAAGGGATAGGGCAACCTGCACAATAACAGTCATCGCTTCGATGACTTTTTTCAATGAACAAATGTTTTTGATATGATGGAGGAATAGCTGTGAATTTACCAAATAAAATTACAATATCTAGAATCTTCTTAATTCCAATTTTCATGGTAATTATGTTAGCGCCCTTTAATTGGGGTTCATACACAATTGGTGATGTTGATTTACCAATTCAACATTTAGTGGGGGCACTTATCTTTATCGTTGCTTCAGCTACAGATTGGATTGATGGACATTACGCAAGGAAGTATAATCTTGTAACGAACTTAGGAAAGTTTCTTGATCCGTTAGCTGATAAATTACTGGTTTCAGCAGCACTTATTACATTGGTAGAGATGCGATATGTACCGGCTTGGATTGTTATTGTAATTATCAGTCGTGAGTTTGCTGTAACAGGTTTACGTCTTGTACTTGCTGGAACAGGGGAAGTAGTTGCGGCAAATCAGCTAGGGAAAATTAAGACATGGACACAAATTATTGCGATTGCAGCATATTTATTACACGATGTACCTTTAAATTTAATCCATATTCCAGTTGCGGATATCTTTATATGGATTGCATTAATCTTTACTGTTATTTCAGGATGGGATTATTTCTGGAAAAATAGAGCTGCTTTTGTAAACTCAAAATAGAAGTTTATGGGGGAATTGGGATGAATGCTGAGATTATTGCGGTTGGAACTGAATTATTACTTGGACAAATTGCAAATACAAATGCCCAGTTTTTATCTGAAAAGTTGGCTTCAATTGGAATTAACGTGTACTATCATACTGTTGTTGGTGATAATAATAAGCGACTGCAAAAGGCGATTGAAGCTGCGGAAGAACGTGCTGATATCCTTATTTTTACAGGTGGATTAGGACCGACAAAAGATGATTTAACGAAAGAAACGATAGCGACTAGTTTAGATGAAAAGCTTGTGTATGATGAAAAGGCATTAGACTTAATAAGTAATTACTTTAAGCGTACAGGCCGTGAATTTACGGAGAATAATAAAAAGCAAGCGCTCGTTTTAAATGGAGCAACAGTATTTGCAAATGACCACGGTATGGCGCCGGGTATGGGGGTAAATAAGAACGGAAAAGTTTATATTTTATTACCAGGGCCGCCAAAAGAAATGAAACCAATGTATGTAAGTTACGTAGAGCCTTTTTTACGTAATTTTACAACAGGAGAAAACATTTATTCACGTGTGCTTCGTTTCTTCGGTATTGGGGAGTCCCAATTAGAGGTGAAAGTTCAAGATTTAATTGATGGACAAACAAACCCAACAATTGCCCCGCTAGCAAATGATGGAGAAGTGACATTACGTTTAACCGCTAAGCATCAAAATGTTAGCGAAGCGGAGAAACTAATTCAACATGTGGAAGATTTGATTTTAGAAAGAGTAGGAGAATTTTTCTACGGATATGACCAAGAATTTTTGCATTATAAGGCAATCGAGTTATTGAAGAGAAAAGGGTTAACTTTAGCATGTGCAGAAAGTTTAACAGGTGGTCTTTTTGGAAATCAAGTAACTGAAAATGCTGGTGTTTCTTCTGTATTTAAGGGCGGTGTCATTTGTTATCATAATGATGTGAAGCAACATGTTTTACGTGTGCCTGAAGAAGTGTTGCATACTGATGGTGCAGTTAGTAAGGAATGTGCTCGTTATCTTGCTGAAAATGTTAAGGATTTATTAAAAGCGGATATCGGAATTAGTTTCACTGGGGTAGCAGGGCCAGATGCTTCAGAACAGAAAGAGCCAGGAACAGTATTTGTTGGATTAGCGATTAAAGGTGAACAAACTGCAGTCTTTCCTCTTAATTTAAGTGGAAGTCGTCAACAAATTAGAGAACGATCAGCAAAATATGGATTTTATCATTTATATAAAAAGCTAGAAGAGATATAAGTTTCTTCTAGCTTTTTTTATAGTTAAATTCCGTATTTGTGTGATGGAAAATAAAAAAATCGAATAAATGTTCGATTTTTGTTGGCAAATTGAATTGAAAATAGGTATAATAAGATTAGCAATTCAGTTAAGGAGGAATTTTGAATGAGTGATCGTCAAGCGGCATTAGATATGGCGTTAAAACAAATAGAGAAGCAATTCGGTAAAGGTTCAATTATGAAATTAGGAGAACAAGCGGAACGTAGAATTTCTACAATTTCAAGTGGTTCTTTAGCACTTGATGTGGCACTAGGGGTAGGCGGATACCCACGTGGCCGTATTATCGAAATTTACGGACCTGAAAGTTCAGGTAAAACGACAGTTTCATTACATGCAATTGCAGAAGTACAACGTCAAGGTGGACAAGCAGCATTCATCGATGCGGAGCACGCAATGGATCCTGTATATGCACAAAAATTAGGCGTTAACATAGATGAATTACTATTATCACAGCCTGATACAGGTGAGCAAGGATTAGAAATTGCAGAAGCACTTGTACGAAGTGGTGCGGTTGATATTATCGTAATTGACTCTGTAGCAGCTCTTGTACCGAAAGCAGAGATTGAAGGCGACATGGGTGACTCACACGTAGGTTTACAAGCACGTTTAATGTCACAAGCACTTCGTAAGCTTTCAGGGGCAATCAACAAATCAAAAACAATTGCAATCTTTATTAACCAAATTCGTGAAAAAGTTGGGGTTATGTTCGGAAACCCAGAAACAACTCCAGGTGGTCGTGCGTTGAAATTCTATTCAACTGTCCGTCTTGAAGTGCGTCGTGCGGAGCAATTAAAGCAAGGTAACGACATCGTTGGTAATAAAACAAAAGTAAAAGTAGTGAAAAATAAAGTAGCGCCACCATTCCGTGTTGCTGAAGTTGATATTATGTACGGAGAAGGTATTTCAAGAGAAGGTGAAATCTTGGATATGGCTTCTGAGCTTGATATCGTTCAAAAGAGCGGTGCTTGGTATTCTTACAATGAAGAACGTTTAGGACAAGGTCGTGAAAATTCGAAGCAATTCTTAAAAGAGAATACGGACTTAAGAGAGGAAATTGCCTTCTTTGTTCGTGATCATCACGGAATTGGTGAAGATTCTGGTGTGGAAGACACGGAAGATTCAACTCTTCAAGATTAAAAAATAAAAGACACGGGTCCCGTGTCTTTTATTTTTTACCTTCTATTAAAGCGGTACCTATCGTAGTGGTTAAAATATTTTTTTGACTCAAATGGGATGTGTAAAGAGGAATATTCATGCGTTTTAAGGGAATAAAATGGTATTTACTAAGGTTTTCCAGGATAATATGCTATCAATTTTTCAAATTCAGATAACATTCAGGACTGAAGGTAAAGAAAGTAAAAGTAGACAACGCTTGACAATGAAAATTACGATAGATACAATGAGAATGTATATTTTTTCTTATATACGATATACTCTTCTCAAGAAGAGAAGTAATATTCGGAGTAAGGTTTAAAACTTACCGAAATAATAATATGACATTTTAATTGTGAAATGAAGAAAGTCCCTTAAAAAAGCGGGACGACGGTCTTTGCTGTATGTTGTAATTTAATGTACATGCCGACAGTCTTTTTTCATTCATAGCAAGGGGAGGTGAAATCATGAGTAGTACAGTTTGGATACTCATCTCCATTTTGCTTGCAACAACAGTCGGTGCAGTTGTTGGCTTTTTTGTTCGAAAGTCTATTGCTGAAGCGAAGATTAATGGTGCGGCTAATGAAGCGAAACGTATTCTAGACGAAGCGAATCGTGAGGCTGAAGCACTTAAGAAAGAAGCGCTTTTAGAAGCAAAGGATGAAATTCATACACTTCGTACAGAAGCTGAATTAGAAATTCGTGACCGTAGAAGCGAATTACAAAAACAAGAAAATCGTTTAATGCAAAAAGAAGAGAACCTTGATCGTAAAGACGAAACGCTCGATAAACGCGAGCAACAGTTAGAGAAGAAAGAGGATTCTCTTGTAGCGAGACAACAACAGATTGAAGAGTTGGAAAGCAAAGTGGGAGAGTTAGTTCAAAAGCAACAAACAGAATTAGAGCGCATTTCCAATCTGACACGCGAACAAGCGAAAGCAATTATTCTTGGTAAAGTAGAAAATGAAGTTTCTCATGAAATCGCTGTTATGGTAAAAGAAAGTGAAGTTCGCGCGAAAGAAGAAGCGGATAAGAAAGCAAAAGAGATTTTATCTCTTGCAATGCAAAGATGTGCAGCTGATCATGTTGCTGAAACAACCGTTTCGGTTGTAAATCTTCCAAATGACGAAATGAAGGGACGTATTATCGGGCGTGAAGGTCGTAATATTCGTACGTTAGAAACGTTAACGGGTATTGACTTAATTATCGATGATACACCAGAGGCGGTAATCCTTTCTGGATTCGATCCAATTCGTCGTGAAACAGCTCGTATCGCTCTTGATAAACTAGTACAGGACGGACGTATTCACCCAGCGCGTATTGAAGAGATGGTCGAAAAATCAAGACGTGAAGTGGACGAGTATATTCGCGAAGTCGGAGAGCAAACAACGTTTGAAGTGGGTGTTCATGGATTACACCCAGATTTAATTAAAATTTTAGGTCGTTTAAAATACCGTACAAGTTATGGACAAAACGTCTTAAAACACTCTATGGAAGTTGCATATTTAACTGGACTTATGGCAGCAGAGCTTGGCGAGGATGAAAAACTAGCAAGACGTGCTGGTCTATTACATGATATCGGAAAAGCGATTGACCATGAAGTAGAAGGTAGCCACGTTGAAATTGGTGTTGAACTCGCAACGAAATATAAAGAGCATCCTGTAGTTATAAACAGTATCGCATCTCACCATGGTGACACAGAACCAACTTCTATCATTGCAGTTTTAGTTGCAGCAGCAGATGCTTTATCAGCTGCAAGACCGGGAGCTCGTAGTGAAACGCTTGAAAACTACATTCGTCGTCTTGAAAAGTTAGAAGAGATTTCAGAGTCTTATGAAGGCGTTGAAAAATCATTTGCAATTCAAGCAGGACGTGAAGTTCGTATTTTGGTAAAACCAGATACAATCGATGATTTAGAAGCTCATCGTTTAGCTCGTGATATCCGAAAACGTATTGAAAATGAACTGGATTACCCAGGACATATTAAAGTAACTGTTATTCGTGAAACACGTGCAGTGGAATACGCAAAATAAAGTGGTGAAACACCACTTTATTTTTTTGTGTTGGAATTGGATAAAATAAAGACAGTTAGTTATATAGTGTAAAAGTGAAACAAACTTATAATAAACATATTATAAGGAATTTCCTTAATGCTATAGCAATAAAAAATGCAGTACATAGAAAGGGTAAGACATATGAGAATATTATTTGTTGGGGATGTAGTAGGATCTCCTGGTAGAGGTATGATTCAACAATACGTACCGGCATTAAAGAAAAAATATACACCTACAGTAACAATCATTAATGGAGAAAACGCAGCAGGTGGCCGTGGGATTACAGAAAAAATATATCGAAACTTTTTAGAGTGTGGGGCGCAAGCAGTTACACTTGGAAACCATGCTTGGGATAATCGTGAAGTATTTGAATTCATAGATGATGCAAAATATCTTGCAAGACCAGCTAACTTCCCAGAAGGAACTCCAGGAAAAGGACTTATCTTTGTGAACTGTAATGGAACAGAAGTTGCAGTTATTAACTTACAAGGACGTACTTTCCTTCCTCCGATTGATTGTCCATTCCGTAAAGTGGATGAATTAATTAATATTGCGAAAAAACGTACGAATATTATCTTTGTTGATTTCCATGCGGAGACTACAAGTGAAAAACAAGCGCTAGGTTGGTATGTAGATGGACGTGCTACAGCAGTAGTAGGTACGCATACGCATGTCCCTACAGCGGATAACCGTATTTTACCAAGCGGAACGGCATATATTACAGATGTTGGGATGACAGGGCCATATGATGGAATATTAGGTATGGACCGAGAAGCGGTATTGAAGAAGTTTTTAACGAACTTACCGGTACGATTTGAAGTAACAAGTGGTAGAACGCAATTAAGTGCAGTGTTAATTGATGTGGATCCAAATACAGGAAAAGCAAAGAAAATTGAGCGCATTTTAATTAATGACGATCAACCATTTTTTGAGTAAATTTCCGTTAAATTTTAGATAAGTTATTATATTTTAATTTTTTAGAAAAATTACGGAAATTTAGCAGGAATACGCGCCATTCCTCGTGAATATAAGTTAAAGTGAAATAATTGCTAATACTTTTTAAAGAAACGAGGAGGAAACGCGGAATGGAAATATTAAAAGTTAAAGCAACGTCGGTCCCTAATTCTGTAGCTGGTGCACTTGCAGGTGTTATTCGCGAACGCGGAACAGCAGAAATTCAAGCTATTGGTGCAGGTGCATTGAACCAAGCGGTAAAGGCAGTAGCAATCGCAAGAGGATTTGTAGCGCCTAGTGGTTTGGACCTGATTTGTATCCCAGCGTTTACAGATATTATGATTGATGGCGAAGAGCGTACAGCAATAAAATTAATTGTAGAACCTCGTTAAGTTTTAAACAACCTGTTTGCAGTATGCAAACAGGTTGTTTTTATAATGGAGGACTGAAAATGAAAATTTTTGATGCTCATTGTGACGTGCTTCTTCAGTTATGGAGTGCACAAGGGAAAAGGAATTTTAACGATGATTCACAATTACATATTACATTTGAACAGTTAAAGAGAAGAAAAGGAAGTATACAATGTTTTGCTATATATGTACCAGAAACAGTGGCATATGAAAACCGATTTGAAGCAGCATTACAAATGGTAGATATTTTTTATAATGAAATTTTATCCCTACCAGGTGTAAAGTTTATTCAGACAAAAGATGATATTAACATGTTAAAACAGGACGAGGTTGGAGCGATATTAACACTAGAAGGATGCGAAGCAATTGGAAAAGAAGCAATGAAATTACGGTTGTTGTATCGCCTAGGAGTACGTTCTTTTGGACTAACATGGAATTATGCCAATCTCTTAGCTGATGGTGCGCTAGAGACACGTGGGGCGGGTTTAACGAATTTTGGTAAACAGGTTGTACAAGAACTGAATGCGCTACATGTATGGACTGATGTGTCTCATCTAAATGAAAGAAGTTTTTGGGATGTTATAGAGATTGCAAAAAATCCTATTGCTTCCCACTCAAATTGTATGAAACTTTGCGAGCACCCACGTAATTTAAACGATGAACAACTTAAAGCTCTTATAAAGAAAAATGGCATGATCGGTGTCACTTTTGTACCGCAGTTTCTAACAAGTGAAAGGCAAGCAAATATAACTGATATCATAAAACATATCGAATATATTTGCTCGCTAGGTGGAGAAAACAATATAGGGTTTGGTTCAGATTTTGATGGGATTGTAGATACGGTTGTCAATGTATCTGCCTATGGAGATTATGAAAATGTCATGAATGAGCTTTATAAATACTATGCTGCATCTACTGTAGAAAGATTTTTATATGATAATTTTGTTGAACATATGAGTTTTTAAGTTTGTGGTTTAAAATTCAGAAAAATTAAAATTAATTCATTTGATTTTATTGCTTTTTTTAAGACCTAATACTAGAATGAAAAACAAAATAGCTTTATACTAAAGATTCAGGGAAATCAGAAGAGGCATAATTTGCGTCCGTTGTAGTTTATTTGCATAAAAAATGCTAAACTATTACTGTAAAAAAATACACTACAATGAATGCAGCCAAAAGGGGTGTAGGAGATGATTAGTCAACTTTCATGGAAAGTTGGAGGCCAACAAGGTGAAGGAATTGAAAGTACAGGAGAAATCTTCTGTATTGCATTAAACCGATTAGGATATTACCTATACGGTTACCGCCACTTCTCATCACGTATAAAAGGCGGCCATACAAATAATAAAATTCGTGTAAGTACAACAGAAGTACGCGCGATCTCAGATGATTTAGATATTTTAATTGCTTTTGACCAAGAAACAATTGATTTTAACTTCCACGAACTACGTCCAGGTGGAATTGTAGTTGCGGATGCGAAATTTAATCCAACAATACCCGACAATACAGATGTAAATCTATATGTGATACCGTTTACAGATATTGCTTCAGAATTAGGCACATCATTAATGAAAAACATGGTTGCTGTTGGAGCATCAAGTGCAGTATTAGGATTAGACGAAACAGCTTATTTAGATGTTGTTGAAGAAATCTTTGGTCGTAAAGGAGAGCAAGTCGTTCAAAAGAATATGGACGCAATTAAACGCGGCTCTCAATATATGAAAGAATTACTAGGTGAGAAAGTAAACATGATGCAGCTTGAAAAAGCTGATGGTAAAAAACGCATGTTTATGATTGGAAACGATGCAATCGCATTTGGTGCGGTAGCTGGTGGTGCTCGTTTTATGTCAGCATACCCAATCACACCTGCATCAGAAATTATGGAATACTTAATTAAAAAATTACCGAAAGTCGGCGGAACAGTAATCCAAACTGAGGATGAAATTGCAGCTTGTACAATGGCAATCGGCGCAAACTATGCTGGTGTTCGTACATTAACTGCATCTGCTGGTCCTGGTCTGTCATTAATGATGGAAGCAATCGGTTTAGCAGGTATTACAGAAACCCCATTAGTAATTGTTGATACACAACGTGGTGGTCCAAGTACGGGATTACCAACGAAACAAGAACAGTCTGACTTAATGGCGATGATTTACGGTACGCATGGTGAAATTCCAAAAATCGTAATGGCGCCAAGTACAGTTGAAGAAGCTTTCTATGACATTGTAGAAGCATTTAACTTATCTGAAGAATATCAAGTTCCTGTTATTTTCTTAACAGATTTACAGCTTTCGTTAGGAAAACAAACAGTAGAACCACTTAAATTAGATAAAGTGGAAATCCGTCGTGGTAAGCTTGATTTAGAAGCAGAATTACCAGAACGTGAAAATAAAGCATACTTCAAGCGTTATGAAGTAACTGAAGACGGCGTTTCGCCGCGTGTTTTACCTGGTATGAAAAATGGTGTTCACCATGTTACAGGTGTAGAACATGATGAAACTGGAAAGCCATCGGAATCAGCAATAAACCGTAAAGATCAAATGGACAAACGTTTCCGTAAAATGGAGAACTTGAAGTTTAATACCCCTGTTTATAAAAATGTTAAGCATGAAGAAGCAGATGTATTGCTTGTTGGATTTAACTCAACTCGTGGTGCGATCGAAGAGGCAATGACGCGTTTAGAACAAGAGGGTATGAAAGTAAACCATGCTCATGTGCGTTTAATTCACCCGTTCCCAACAGCTGAAATCGATCCACTTGTGAAAAAGGCGAAGCGTGTTGTAGTAGTAGAAAACAATGCAACAGGTCAACTTGCTAACATTATGAAAATGAATCTTGGTAATGGTGAGAAAATTTCTAGTCTTTTAAAATATGATGGAAACCCATTCTTGCCGAAAGAGATTTACAACGAATGCAAAAAAGGGGTTGTATTAAATGGCAACATTTAAGGACTTTCGTAACAGTGTAAAGCCAAACTGGTGCCCAGGTTGCGGAGACTTCTCAGTGCAAGCTGCAATTCAACGTGCAGCAGCTAACGTTGGCTTAAATCCAGATGAACTTGCTGTTATTTCTGGTATCGGCTGTTCAGGCCGTATTTCAGGTTATATTAATTCATATGGTGTGCATAGTATTCATGGTCGTGCCCTTCCAATTGCACAAGGTGTGAAAATGGCAAATCGTGATTTAACAGTTATCGCTTCAGGTGGTGACGGTGATGGATTTGCGATTGGTATGGGACATACAATCCATTCTATTCGTCGTAATATCGACATTACGTACATCGTAATGGATAACCAAATTTACGGGTTAACAAAAGGGCAAACTTCACCACGTAGTGAAGCGGGATTTAAAACGAAAAGCACACCACAAGGTTCAATTGAACCATCACTAAATGTAATGGAAATGGCTTTAACAGCTGGTGCGACATTTGTGGCGCAAAGCTTTTCGAGTGATTTAAAAGAATTAACACAAATTATTGAAGCTGGTATTAACCATAAAGGATTTTCATTAATTAACGTATTTAGCCCATGTGTTACTTACAATAAAGTAAATACTTACGATTGGTTTAAAGAGAACTTAACGAAACTAAGCACAGTAGAGGGATATGATCCATCTAATCGCATGATGGCTATGCAAACGTTAATGGAAAATAACGGTTTAGTAACAGGTTTGATTTATCAAAATACTAAGCAACCATCATATCAAGAACTTGTTAAAGGCTATAGTGAAGAGCCTTTAGTGAAATCTGATTTAAATATGGATCAGAAAATGTTTGATGAGCTTGTTGCTGAATTTATGTAATGTAAGAAGAGGAGGTTGCCGATTTGGCAACCTTTTTTATGTGCAAAAAAATATAGGGTAGTTTTATTTACTTAGAAAATTCAGAATGGTAAAATAATATGTAAATCGTTGTATGAAAATGGCAAGTTCATTGCTTATGAAATGTAAGATAATAAAGGGCCTCTGAATTGTTAAAATTGGCGAAACACGTCATACTATGGTAATGTTTATAGGGATAAAGCAATATGCTTTTGGGTAGGACAACAAGAAATGATAAAAAGGGAATGTCTATTTGCGTGGGGAAGACTTCATTCTTATGAATGATTAGATTGATTACTCAAGTTTCAAAGGACAAGTTATCTCCAAGCTATCTAACCATTTTTGAGGTGAGTCTAAGCGCATTAAAATGGACTATAGAGTGTGTATAGTTAAGGGTGAAAGGAGATTACCGATGAACGAGCAACAACGATTAGCAAGTCAACAAGCAAATTCCTCTACGAAAAAAGAAGAGAAAGATTATAGTAAATACTTTGAAAGTGTATATCAACCACCTTCCTTAAAGGATGCGAAAAAGCGCGGGAAAGAAGAAGTTAAAATTGAACGGGATTTTGGCTTACCTGAAGAGTTTCGTAATTTTGGTACAGGCCGAAAGTTCTATATTCGTACATATGGTTGTCAAATGAATGAGCATGATACGGAAGTAATGGCAGGTATTTTCACAACACTTGGATATGAACCAACTTTTTCAACTGAGGATGCAGATGTAGTTTTATTAAACACTTGTGCCATTCGTGAAAATGCTGAAAATAAAGTGTTTGGTGAACTAGGCCATTTAAAGTCACTAAAACGAAGAAATCCGGACCTTTTAATTGGTGTATGTGGTTGTATGTCTCAAGAAGAATCTGTTGTAAATAAAATTATGCAAAAAAATCAGCATGTAGATATGGTGTTTGGAACGCATAATATTCATAGATTACCGTACATTCTAAAAGATGCGATGTTCTCGAAGGAAACGGTAGTTGAAGTTTGGTCAAAGGAAGGCGACGTAATTGAAAACCTTCCAAAAGTACGCCGTGGTGATATTAAAGCTTGGGTAAATATTATGTATGGCTGTGATAAATTCTGTACGTATTGTATTGTACCGTATACACGCGGAAAAGAGCGAAGTAGACGTCCAGAAGATATTATCCAAGAGATTCGTCACTTAGCTGCGAATGGTTATAAAGAAATTACGTTACTTGGTCAAAACGTAAATGCATATGGTAAAGATTTTGAAGATATAGAATACGGTCTTGGCGATTTAATGGACGAACTTCGTAAAGTTGATATTGCCCGTATTCGTTTTACAACGAGCCATCCACGTGATTTCGATGATCACTTAATTGAAGTGCTTGGCAAAGGTGGCAACCTAGTAGAACATATCCATTTACCAGTTCAATCTGGAAGTACGGATATGCTGAAAATTATGGCACGTAAATATTCGCGTGAGCATTATTTAGAACTTGTAAGAAAAATTAAAGAAGCAATTCCAGATGCAGTATTAACAACAGATATTATCGTTGGTTTCCCAAATGAAACAGATGAGCAATTTGAAGAAACGATGTCGTTATATCGTGAAGTAGGGTTTGATACTGCCTTTACATTCATTTATTCTCCGCGCGAAGGTACACCAGCTGCAAAAATGAAAGATAATGTACCGATGGAAGTAAAGAAAGAACGTCTTCAACGCTTAAATACACTAGTAAATACGTTGGCAATTGAAAAGAATAGTCGTTACAAAGGTCAAATTGTAGAAGTGTTAGTTGATGGGGAAAGTAAAAATAATCCAGAAGTACTTGCAGGTTATACTCGTACGAATAAACTTGTAAACTTCGTTGCTTCAAAATCTTTAATTGGTCAGCTTGTGAAAGTAAAAGTAACGGAAGCAAAAACTTGGTCTCTTAACGGGGAATTAGTTGAAGAGCCGATTGAGGTGAAATAATAGATGAAAGTATATTCGAAAGATGACATTGTTGAACAAGCGAAAGAATTAGCAAAAATGATTTCTGAAACAGAAGAGGTTGATTTTTTTAAGAAAGCAGAGGCGCAAATTCATAAAAATGAAAATGTAAAGCGCGCAATCGATGAAATTAAAGCACTGCAAAAACAAGCAGTAAACTTGCAACATTACGGGAAATGGGAAGCTTTAAAAAAGGTAGAAGCTGAAATTGATGCATTGCAAGATAAGTTAGACAGTATTCCAGTTGTACAAGAATTTAAATCTTCACAAACATATGTAAATGACTTATTACAGTTAGTTGCTAGTACAATTTCTAACAACGTAACAGATGAAATATTAATTTCAACTGGTGGCGATGTACTAAAGGGTGAAACTGGCGCAGCGGTAGAAAGTAAAAAAGGAAATTGTGGTTGTTAAAGAGATGTCATATTGACATCTCTTTTTTTTAGTTGATTAAACGTAAGTTCTTCTCAAAAAAAGAATGACACATTCCGCTATTGTCACGCATATGATTAAGTGAATAGTGATTGAGGAGGGTTACGAATGTCCGAATTTAGAGAGATTATTACAAAAGCAGTGGTTGGAAAAGGACGTAAGTATACAAAGTCAACGCATACATGTGAATCGAATAATGAACCAACAAGTATTTTAGGGTGCTGGGTAATTAACCACTCGTACGAAGCAAGAAAGAATGGGAAGCATGTGGAAATTGAAGGTTTCTATGATGTGAACACTTGGTATTCATTTGATGGAAATACAAAGACTGAAGTTGTAACAGAACGCGTGAACTACACGGACGAAGTCAGCATTGGTTATCGTGATAAAAACTTTTCTGGTGACGATTTAGAAATTATTGCTCGTGTTATTCAGCCACCAAATTGTTTAGAAGCGCTTGTATCACCAAACGGTAATAAAATTGTTGTAACTGTAGAACGTGAATTTGTAACAGAAGTAGTTGGAGAAACGAAAATTTGTGTAAGTGTAAATCCTGAAGGCTGCGTAGAATCAGATGATGATTTCCAAATTGCTGATGATGAATTTGAAGAATTAGATCCGAACTTTATCGTTGATGCAGAAGAAGAGTAATAGAAAGCTAGGGAGAAGTTCTTCCTAGCTTTTTACTTTACATAAGTGGCGCTGAATGAACATGATTCTTTATGAAATATGTTATAATGAAGATAGACTCCTGAAATAGGAGATATGGATGTCCGTGAAATGTGACATATATGAAAATTGATTACTATGTAAGAATTATGGAGGAAAAGTATGACGCAATATACCCCTATGATACAGCAATATTTAAAGGTTAAGGCAGACTATCAAGATGCCTTTTTATTTTTCCGATTAGGCGATTTTTATGAAATGTTCTTTGAAGATGCCGTTAAAGCAGCTCATGAGCTTGAGATTACATTAACGAGCCGAGATGGTGGCAGTAGTGATCGTATACCGATGTGCGGTGTACCCCATCATGCAGCTAAAAATTATATTGAACAACTTGTTGAAAAAGGATATAAAGTTGCTGTTTGTGAGCAAGTGGAAGATCCAAAAACAGCTAAAGGTGTAGTGCGCCGTGAAGTAGTACAACTAATTACGCCAGGAACGATGATGGAAGGGCGTACAATTGATGAGAAAGAAAACAACTTCTTAGCCGCATTAACACATTTTGAAGATGGATCATATGCTTTAGCTTGTAATGATTTAACGACTGGACAAAATACAGTAACGTTATTGACTGGTTCAGTAGAAGATATTTTATTGGAAGTGTATGCAACTGGTTCGAAAGAAATTGTTGTAGATTCTTCATTTTCTAAAGATGAATTAAATAAATTAACTGAAACGTTAAAAATGACAATTTCATATGAAGATGCAACGGCAATTCCTGAAGGATTAGAACATCTTGTGAAAAATGTTTCGCAAGCAAAGTTAATTAAAGCAATTGGACGCTTATTTAACTATGTGATAAGAACGCAAAAACGTTCATTAGATCATTTACAACCTGTAGAAATTTATTATACGAATCAATTTATGAAAATTGATGTGCATTCAAAGCGAAATTTAGAGCTGACGGAAACACTTCGAACGAAAGAAAAAACAGGATCATTATTATGGCTATTGGATAAAACAAAAACAGCTATGGGTGGTCGTATGTTAAAACAGTGGATGGAACGTCCACTTATTCAGAAAGAAAAAGTTGAAGAGCGTTTAGAAATGGTTGAAACATTTGTAAATGATTACTTCTTACGTGAAGATTTAAAAGAAAAATTAAAAGAAGTATATGATTTAGAACGTTTAGCAGGAAAAGTTGCATTTGGTAATGTCAATGCAAGGGACTTATTACAGTTAAGACGATCTTTACTTCAAGTGCCAGCTATTTTAGAAGCGATTAGTTTGTTAGATAATGCTTATGCAGCAAGGTTAATTCAAGGAGCGGATCCATGTGAGAGCTTAACTGAATTACTAGGAAGAAGTATTCAAGAAAACCCACCGCTTTCTATTAAAGATGGAGATATTATTAAAGACGGTTATAATGACAAGCTTGATCAATATCGTTACGTTAGTAAAAACGGAAAAACGTGGATCGCTGAGCTTGAAAAACGAGAGCGTGATATTACAGGAGTTAAATCGTTAAAAATCGGGTACAACCGTATTTTCGGCTACTACATTGAAGTGACGAAGGCGAATCTTGCAGCACTTCCAGAAGGCCGCTACGAACGAAAACAAACGCTTGCTAATGCTGAACGTTTCATTACAGATGAACTGAAAGAAAAAGAAACGTTAATTTTAGAAGCAGAAGAAAAAATTGTACAACTAGAATACGATTTATTTACAGCGCTTCGTGAAGAAGTAAAAGTATTTATTCCGAAATTACAACATTTAGCAAAAGTAATTAGTGAATTAGACGTACTGCAAAGTTTTGCGACAGTTAGTGAAGAAGAACAGTTTGTAAAACCTGTACTAACAACGAAGCGTGAAATCTTTATTAAAGATGGTCGTCATCCTGTCGTTGAAAAAGTATTGAACGGGAAATTGTATGTACCGAATGATTGTATTATGCCAGAGAAGATGGATGTCTTTTTAATTACAGGACCGAACATGTCTGGTAAAAGTACGTATATGAGACAATTAGCACTTGTAACTGTTATGTCGCAAATCGGTTGTTTCGTACCAGCAACAGAAGCAGTATTACCTGTATTTGATCAAATCTTTACGAGAATTGGTGCAGCGGATGATTTAATATCAGGTCAAAGTACATTTATGGTCGAAATGTTAGAAGCGAAAAATGCAATTGCAAACGCATCAGAAAGAAGTTTAATTTTATTCGATGAAATTGGACGAGGTACATCTACGTATGATGGTATGGCACTTGCACAAGCAATCATTGAACATATTCATGACCAAATTGGTGCAAAAACGTTATTCTCTACGCATTATCATGAATTGACTGTGTTAGAAGAGAGTTTAGAGCAACTGAAAAATGTACACGTTTCAGCAATTGAAGAGAATGGAAAAGTAGTATTCCTTCATAAAATTCAAGATGGAGCAGCTGATAAAAGTTACGGAATTCACGTTGCGCAACTTGCAGAGCTTCCAGATAGCTTAATCGCCCGCGCGAAAGAAGTGTTAGCACAACTAGAAGGACAGGAAGAAATTATTATTCCAAAGCGTGTAGAAGTAAAGGTACAAGAAGTTGTTCCAGAACCTGTAGTTGTAAAAGAAGAACCGGCAGAAATACAAGAAAAGAAAGAAGAGACTGAAGAAGAGTCACAACTATCTTTCTTTGGAGGAGACCAATCTTCAAAAAAACAAGACAAGCCTGTGCTTGATCAAAAAGAAAGCGCAGTACTTGCGCAAATTAAAAAAATTGATTTACTTGATATGACACCTTTAGAAGCGATGAACGAATTGTATCGCTTACAGAAGAAGTTAAAGAAAGGATGAGTAAGTAGATGGGGAAAATTCGCAAACTCGATGACCAACTCTCTAACTTAATTGCGGCAGGGGAAGTAGTAGAGCGCCCTGCTTCAGTCGTAAAAGAACTTGTGGAAAATTCTATCGATGCGAATAGTACATCTATTGAAATCCACTTAGAAGAAGCTGGGTTATCGAAAATTCGTATCATTGATAATGGTGATGGTATTGCAGAAGAAGACTGTATCGTCGCTTTTGAACGCCATGCGACGAGTAAAATTAAAGATGAAAACGATCTGTTTCGCATAAGAACACTCGGTTTCCGCGGTGAGGCATTGCCGAGTATTGCCTCTGTTAGTGAATTAGAATTAATTACTAGCACAGGTGATGCGCCTGGTACACACCTCATAATTAAAGGTGGAGACATTATAAAACAAGAGAAAACTGCGAGCCGAAAAGGAACAGATATTACAGTACAAAACTTATTCTTTAATACACCAGCGCGTCTTAAATATATGAAAACCATTCATACGGAGCTCGGGAATATTACAGATATCGTGTATCGTATTGCAATGTCACATCCAGAAGTATCGTTAAAACTGTTTCATAATGAAAAGAAATTGCTTCATACATCAGGTAACGGTGATGTAAGGCAAGTACTTGCATCGATTTACAGTATTCAAGTTGCGAAGAAGCTTGTTCCAATTGAAGCTGAATCTTTAGACTTTACAATTAAAGGCTATGTAACATTACCAGAAGTAACAAGAGCATCTCGTAATTATATGTCAACGATCGTAAATGGTCGTTACGTTCGAAACTTTGTACTAATGAAAGCAATTCAGCAAGGATACCATACATTACTGCCAGTCGGCCGGTATCCAATTGGCTTCTTATCGATTGAAATGGATCCAATGCTAGTTGACGTTAACGTACATCCAGCGAAGTTAGAGGTTCGTTTTAGTAAAGAACAAGAATTGCTAAAGCTGATCGAAGAAACATTGCAAGCTGCATTTAAAAAAATACAGCTCATTCCAGATGCAGGCGTAACAACGAAGAAAAAAGAAAAAGACGAAAGTGTGCAAGAACAGTTCCAGTTTGAGCATGCAAAGCCGAAAGAACCATCTATGCCGGACATTGTTTTACCAACTGGAATGGATGCAAAACAAGAAGAACCGCAGGCTGTGAAACAGCCACCACAACTGTGGCAACCGCCGAAACAAGAATGGCAACCACCACAGTCGCTCATAAGAGAAGAACAAAGTTGGCAACCATCTACTAAACCGATAATCGAAGAACCAATTCAAGAAGAGAGATCGTGGGACAGTAATGAAGAGGACTTTGAACTAGAGGAATTAGAAGAAGAAGTTCGGGAAATAAAAGAGATTGAAATGAACGGGAATGACTTACCACCACTTTATCCAATTGGACAAATGCATGGAACATATATTTTCGCTCAAAATGATAAAGGCTTATATATGATTGACCAGCATGCCGCGCAGGAACGTATTAATTATGAATACTTCCGTGATAAAGTAGGAAGGGTAGCGCAAGAAGTACAAGAGTTACTTGTACCGTACCGTATTGATCTATCTCTTACTGAATTTTTACGTGTCGAAGAACAGTTAGAAGAACTAAAAAAAGTCGGGCTATTTTTAGAACAATTCGGCCATCAATCCTTTATCGTCCGCTCGCATCCAACATGGTTCCCGAAAGGACAAGAAACAGAAATTATCGATGAAATGATGGAGCAAGTTGTTAAACTAAAAAAAGTTGATATTAAAAAGTTACGTGAAGAAGCAGCCATCATGATGAGCTGTAAAGCATCCATTAAAGCGAATCAATATTTAACGAACGATCAAATATTTGCCTTACTGGAAGAATTACGTACAACAACAAATCCATACACATGCCCACACGGAAGACCGATTCTTGTGCATCATTCTACTTATGAGTTGGAAAAGATGTTTAAGAGGGTTATGTAGAGTGAATAAAATTACTTTTCAAAAGGGAGCAACATTTACTGTTGCTCCCTTTTAATATGTAGATTTAATTGTTAAACGAAAATAAGGTGGAGTAATTTTGCAGTTTATTTCTTGGTTGCGTTAGCTTAAATTTATCTATGTATAAAAAAGCGCTGTATACAGCACTTTTTAAAAGGTGCATGAATTGTATAATAAAGGTTTCTACATTACTAACCAAATAACTATGCATGGCCAAATGTTGCTTCTTATTTGGCTAATTGTTATAAGGATCTATACAATTATTTATTTTTATTATTATTGATTTTTTCAGTGTATAGAACTTGCTCTTTATAGTGCTTCTTAATTGGAAAGTTATGTGTACCTGTCCCGTTCTTGAATTTTTTGTCAATGGGGTTCTTTAGAGGAACTGTTGTAGTTTCAGTAAATTCATATGGGTAATTTATTTTAGATTTATCTTCAAACATGAAAATGCCTCCTTTTAGGATTTCCTAAATTCTTTACTATAACATGATATGCATATAGATATTTTTTGGACTAGTTATTTATATAGGTTAATGGAATTTAATTACATAACTACTGAAACATTTTAAAGGAAAACAATTTGAGAAAGAAATGGTATGAATAGCTGTTGGCTCTTATTGTTGTTTTTTTGTTTGACAGCACAGTGAATTATGTATATAAATTCAATATAGATTGTTTTTATAATATGGTTTATATGGGATTTTCCTGATAATATAATGTGGAATATTATAGTGTTATTAGGTTATTAGGAACATTTAATGCTGTTTCATAACTGAAAGGGAATTGAAAAAAAACTGAAACTTTTCTCATAAAAATTCAATCTAACTTGAAAAATGAAAGGAAAATGAAATTTTCCAAAAGATATTCTTTGTTAAGATAAAAAGCATACATACAAAAAGTATTGACATATCTTAAAAATGTATTTTCAAGATATAGTGGGGGAAAAGATGAGATTAGAAAAACAATTAATAAAAAAGATGTATTATGAAACATTCCTAATGGAGAATGAAACAAAACCAACTCTTGACGTACTTGGACAAGCTTATGTAAACGAAGAAAAAAATGAGATTTCTGATGGGTCTTATATTCGTTTTGCACAAGGTGAATTTTATTATCGTCATCAAGATTTTGAAGCAGCTATTTTTAAATGGGAGAAGGTTAGTAATGAATTAGCACCATGGGCACAAAAAAATATTGCGGATGCTTATTTCGAACTTAATCAGTTATCATTTGCTGAAAATATTTATACTTCTATTACTACTGATAATAAAATATTGATGACCGAAATTAGACTACAATTACTTTCTCTTTACATTGAGCAAAATAATTTTGACTCAGCTTTCGGTGTTATTAAAGAAGCAGTTTCTTTAAATCCTGATTATCCGAATGTCACAAAAATTGCCCGTTCCTTTTATGAGGAACAGCAAGATTTTGATAGTGCAGTAGAGCTTGCTGTGAATGAGTTAATTCGCATAGAATCGTACCCTTGGTTTGAGGTGTTAAAAGGATATATCGATAAAGGGTTTACTAAACATATTTCACCAGACTATTTTTATGATGCATTAGCTACATTAAATAATGTAGATCAAGTACAATTTACGCAAATGGTTTCATCACTCTGGAACAGTTATAAAAATGAAAAAAATTACTTATTGTGGCTTAACACAATAAATGAATTTTTCTTACATATTGAAATACATTCGTCCGATATATGGAACAAAGTTTCTGCTCTTTACGAAGAAACGTACTTTGCATTAATTCAAGGTCAATATACGCTTAGACAATTAAACGATATCATACCAAATCTGTTAGCAAATTGGTTAAAGGTAGTCAATCCATCTTATGCTGTATTTCCATCTGCAGCTGTATTGGCATGGGATGAGATTTTCCCTTCCAAAATAGATTCAGCAAATATAGAACATGCGGAAAACTTACTGTCACATTCTATTAATCATGTAAATGGCTTAGAGTACAGCTTACACCTTTTTGAATCTATTACACAATGGGCACAAAAGCACAATATAGAAATAGGTCACCGATTTAAATGGCTAGTTGACGAGCTCGCAGATTTAAGAACAAATCGTATTTTAGTAACGGGAACTTCAGGAAACGGAAAAACTACATTTATTAACTCTATATTAGGAGAAAATATATTAGAAAAATCAATTTCAAATGTAGTAGTTTTAAAAAATGATGCTCATATAGAAATAAACGCTATAACAGACTCAGCAATTACAACAACGGAAGATGTCTCTGATTACCATAATATGATGTCTCAGCACCATCAAACATATAGAGATAGAGCGTGTGTTGAATTTAAATTACCATGCAGATTTTTAAATGAAAATAAACTTACATTTGTAGTGACACCTGGCTTTAATAGGAATAACGACACTAGAGATGAAATATTCGAATATTTAAATTCTGTAGACGAATTACTATTCGTATTGAATGCGGATTCACCTTTTACTGATAAAGAACGTGACATTCTATTAAGTATTCAAGAACATACGCCAAATTTACAAATTCATTTCTTATTAAATAAAATCGATAACATTTACAGTGAAGCAGAAGTGAAAAGGGTATTACATGATACGGCAACGAGAATAAACACATATTTCCCGCATGCGAGAATTTTCCCTTATTCTTCGTTATATACAAGTAGTCAACAATTAAATGATTTAACTGAGTTTATTCATTTTAACTTTAATCATAAACATATAGATGCAGAACGTACTGAAAAGTTATTATATTTCATTCGAAAAACAATTACATATCTTTTGGATAAACGTGTTGAGAAAGAAAACAATCTAGTGGATGCTATTAATTGGAATGAAGATATGCTAGTGAAACTAAACGGTAGCATTAATAACCTTACTGCATTTGAGCGGGAAAAAATTCATCTCATTACACAATCATATCGTTCAATGAAAACTGAAATTACAAATGATCTTACTGAAAATATTCCGAAGATATTAAAGAGCTGTTCTAATTTAATTAGTGAAGAAAGTGATTTCGGGCACATGGATACGGAACTAAATAAAGCAATGAATGAAAGAGTGCATAAATATTTAGAACAAACTGTATTACCTAATCTTGCTCTTTCTATGCAAAATTGGATTGCAACTTCTAATAATGAGCTTCTTCAAAGTCAAACGTATTTAGAAGAACTTAGTGAAGGGCTTAATTCACTATTTGGAGAAAATAGAATACAGTTAGAATGTGACTTTAAAGTGCTTGATGACTGGCGCAGAGATACTGACAGGATGACGACTAGAATACAAATGGATGAAGTAAATATTTTACGTCGATTTACGCCAGCACAATTTTTACTGAAAAGTGCCGGTAAATTATTTGGAGTTCTTCCTAAAAATAAATCTATGCTATATAACAAATACAAACAGTATGTAGAAAATGAAGATTATACTGAAGTAACGGCTTCTATTATGAAGAAATTTTTCTTGCAATTTGAGCTGTTTGAAAACACACAAGAGCGAGATATTAATATATTCTTTAGGAATCCATTTAACTTCTTAAAGCAAGCTGTAGAAAACACGCATTTAGAAATACAAGAAAAACAAGAGATATTACATAAGATGAAATCAAATCCTGAAATCTATCATGATTCTATCATGCTCTTTGAATTGAGATTGCGTCAATGTGAAGTAATTTTAAATATGGGTAATGATAATACCTATACGGATGTAGCTTTAGAAACAAGCGTAGAATAAAAGTAAAAGGGAGCAACTGTAATAAGTTGCTCCTTTTTCATATATAGATTATTTTTCTGTTTCTTTAATTTTAGTTTGTACTTCGCCAGTTTTAATTTTATTGTTTTCTGAGAAGCGTAATAAATCGCCTTCAATAATTTTGTCAGACATTCGTAATTCATTTTGTGCACGTTTAATGAGGGCTTGAGCTTCTTTTTTTGGTAAATCTACAATTTCACCTGTTATACGGTCGTAGAAAGTGTTGTTTTTGTATGCATACTTATCTGTAATGAAGCTACCATCACGTAAAACAACAAAGCCAGTATATTCATCTGAAAACATATCATGGCCAAAACGAATATCATTCGTAGAATCAACACCTAATAAATTTAGAATAGTAGGTTTCATATCGATTTGTCCAGTAGGCTTTGAAATAGTTTGACCTTCTGTTTGTCCAGGAATATGAATATATAAAGGTGTACGTTGTAAATTTAAAGTATCAAATTCTGTTATTTGATCTTTTTCTAAAAACTGTGCCATTGCACGATTATGTTTTTCGGAAATACCATAATGATCACCGTATAACACAATAATAGAATCATCGTAAAGCCCCTCGGCCTTTAGACGTTCAATAAATTTTTTAATTGATTCGTCTAAGTAACGTGCTGTTACGATGTAACGATCAAATACGCCATTACCAGAGTTGTATGGTTCAATGAATTTTGTATCTTCATCATACGTAAATGGATAATGGTTTGTTAAAGTAAGGAAACGAGCATAGAATGGTTGATTAACAGTTTTTAATATATCTACTGATTGATCAAAGTATTCGATATCTTTTAATCCCCAATTTAAATTTGTTTCTGGTGTAATTTTGTAATCAAGCTCATTATAGTAACGATCATAACCAAGAGCAGAGTACATAATATTACGATTCCAAAATGTTGCGTTATTCGCATGGAATACAGAAGTGAAATAACCTTGCTGACGTAAAATTTCTGGAGTTGCAGTATAATCATTGTTACCGTGTGTGAAGAATACAGCCCCTCGATTTAATGGATACAACGACGTATCGATTAGAAATTCAGAATCGGATGTTTTCCCTTGACCAGTTTGATGGAAAAAGTTATCAAAGTAATAACTTTCATTTATGAATTCATTTAGGAATGGTGTAACTTCTTGCCCATTGACTGATGCGCCTATTAAGAAGGTTTGCAAGGATTCAAGAGTGACGACAATTACATTTTTTCCTTTCGCTGCACCAAACATATTAGGGTTTGGCTCGCTTTGGTTTGCTTTTACGTAGTTTTCAGTTTCTTGTAATTTACTACTATCAGCAAGCGCTTTTTGTGAACCGGCTTTTACTTGCAGTGTTAAGTCATATACTTGGTGAGTATATAGGCCTAAATTTTTGACAAGCATTACTCGGTCGAATGATCTCGTTAATAATTCAGGGCGCTCTTTTTCTGCAAGATGTAGATTCGCAAAGAATACACCAATTGTTAAAAGAAAGTATAACAAGCGTGTAGAATGAGTTACACGTTCGGTTTTAAAGACCAATGATTTCTTTTTTAATAAAATAAAGAAGAAAACAATGTCTACGAATGCGAGTATAATTTTGTAGTTTAATATTTCTATAATACTGCCGCCTAATTGTCCAAAGTTTGAGGTTTGTCCAAGTACTGGTAATGTAACGAAATCACTATAAAAATCATAGAACATTACATTTCCAACGAGTACGATTGTTAATAAGAAATTAATACATAGCGCTATATAATTTCGCTTTTCACCAGTTGAAAATAATGCTAATCCAACAAATGCTAATGATGCGGCTAGAGGACTAATAAACAAAATAAGCTCTTGCGTTGAAGACTCGATTTTTAAATCAAAACTGAATCGCGTAATAAGATATGTTTTTAACCATACTGCTAAAGCCATTATTATAATAAAGCTTATATTTTGCATTTGTAAATTTATTTTATTCTTCATTTTTACACCTTCTTTATACAATTTATTTAACTGAAGTTATATATTATGTTTTTATAACTATTAGAGTGTAATGAACCATTTAGACTCTGTTTTCTAAAGGGAATAATTTGAAGTATTCATATACATACAATGGGGATTTTTAAAGCGTAGTAGCATAAATATAACTCTTTTTGAGAAACGGACAGAACAAGTCATAGTTGTAGTGAAATTGACTTATAGACATCCTACCATATTAAACACTATGATGATGTTACAAAATATCGAACAAATGAAAGTGAAAATGGATAGAGACTTTTAAAACTGTTGACATTCAATTTATTAGAATTGAATACCAACAGTTTTAAATATGTAGTTATATTACATATGTATCTTGTAAAATTCCGATTTTTTGTCGGTTAATCATTAGCCGGGAAGGATAGGAGGGCTTATTAATATATTTTTACTATATAAGTAAAGTGTTTTGAAATTAGGAATATTTGACTAGAATCTTAATGATAGAAATTAAATGTCAGATAAGTACTTTCCAACATACAGACCACTTGCAGCTGCTTGAGATAATGAGTGCGTAACGCCTGAACAATCTCCAATTAAAAATAGCCCATGTATACTAGTTTCAAAATGATTATTAATTTTTATCGTAGGAGCATAGAACTTTCCATCAATTCCATATAGTAAAGTATGTTGATCGATAGGCTCTTGTATAAATTGTTCTAAACGTAATAAAAATTCTTTGAGCCCTTCAATATATAATTGAGGAATTTCTTGATTCAAATCTCCATAATCCCCCTGTAGTGTAGGCTGTATACGGCTATGTTCCATGCTGTTTTCCGCTGTAGGTTGTTTCTTTAGTAAGTCCTCTAAGCGCTGTATAACAACCCGATCTCGTCCTTGGTTAATGCCTTTAATAATTGAACTTGCGTATACATTTGCTTCTTTGAGAGTTGGAAAATAGCGAGGAATAAATAAAGTGAAATTTAAATTAGAAGTGCCAGTTCCTTGCTCTCGAAAATTTTGACCGTCAGGCATAACTAAACCTTCTTCGTACTTTCGAATGATGCGTCCTTTTGGATTCATACAGTAAGTAGTTGCTGTGAAATGCTCACCTTGATAAGAAAGTTTTGTTTCAAAAGTATCTTTTAATATAGAACGTAATTGATGTTCTTTCATTTCTACTCTAATTCCTAAATCTACACGTGTTTGCTCCTGAGAAATATTTAGGGAACTGCACATTTCTTTTAACCAATCGGCCCCAGAGCGCCCAGTTGCAAATACTAGTTGCTTAGTTTGAACTGTTCCTTGATTTGTATCTATTGTAAAATGATCTTCCTGTTTCAGAATATGTTGTACATCTATATGAAATTGGATCTTTATTTTCGTCAGTAAAAATTCATAGAGCTGCTGAAAAATGTTACTGGAAAGTGTAGTACCAAGATGTCTTACTTCTGTTGTTAGCATTTGTAAACCACACGCTTCAGCTCTCTTAGTGAGACTTGAATTTTCAGTAGAATATTTTGAAACCGAACTTCCACCAAACTGACATAGAATTTCATCTACTTCAGCCATGAGTTGTATAAAACCCTCTTTACCGACTTTTTTCTCAAGTTCTCCGCCAAATCCGTTTGTATAATTAAATTTCCCTTCAGATTTGCCTAAACCACCAAACCCGAAATATTTATCACATGTAGTACAATTACACACTTTTCCTTCGTCTAAAGGACAATGGCGATCTTCTAGCGCTTTACCTTTATCAAGAATTAAAACTTTTTTGTTACTTTTAGCTAGTGAATAAGCCATAAAAATGCTACTTACTCCAGCGCCGATAATCGTAATATCATACATATTCTTCCACCTGCTAACGAATAGTTTGTTTTTTATTTTTCTAGTGTATAACAATTTTATGAAGTTAAGAAATAGCTTTTATTAATAAAGTGGGAGTTTTTGAACTTGATGCTTTATTAATTTCTACGAGTGGTGGAGTAAATACAAAAATTTTTATTTGAAAGAAGAAACAGTTTAAAAAATAACTATGTCATATGATTAATAACATCTTACATAGAAAAAAACAGACCTTTTAAGTGAAGAGGTCTGTTAATGATTTTAAATCTTATTTAGCAAACACATGATTACCAATTACTGCTACTGTTTGACGTGTCGTAATCCACCTGTCCGTTGATGTTTTTGGATTGTAGAAATAAATCCAGTCTGAATCTACTCCATTTGTGGAGATAGCCTCTTCTACAGCCATTTTTGCTTCTGCACTTGCAGGTTGATTAATTCTTCCATCTGTAACAGGAGTAAATGCATATCCGTATTTAATAGGTTCATAAATAACGCCTGTTATTGTATTTGGAAAACCTTTTGCATTTACACGATTTAGTATAACTTTGGCTACTGCTACTTTTCCTTTATAGGATTCGCCACCTGCTTCAGCGGTAACTAAGCGTGCCATTAAGTCTTTTTCTTTTTGTGAAATACTTGAGTTGATTTTTAAATGTTGTCCTGTATAAAGCTTGTTTCCGACTGTATTGTTAATTTGTTTTATAGATTGGACAGTGACATTGTAACGCTTTGCTATCGTTTCTAATGAATCTCCCGGTTGTACTTGATAAATAATTTGTTCAGAAATGTTCGCAGGCTTGGCGTTTTGAGGAACAGTGATTTCATTTGATTTCACGGCCCCCGGAATATGTAACTGTTCGCCAATAAAGGTTTTATCGTTTCCTTTATTATTAGCCTGTTTAATGGATTGTATTGAAACTCCGTATTGTTTACTAATGCCCCAAAGTGTATCGTTCTTTTTTACTGTATGAATGGTAGAAGCTTCAGCTGTACTTTGACTACATACGAATGTAATTGCGGCCGCAGATAAAGGAATTATATGTTTTATTTTTAGTAATTTCATTGTAAATCCTCCTAAGAAAAAATTAAGGTGAAACGATTAAGTAATGTAGTTTGAAATGTGTATATGCGTAATATATTAATGTAAGTATATTAGCACATATAAAATAAATAATCACTATAAGTTTCATATTCGTTTAGTGTAGAGTCAGAATATGAAATATTGCATATGAAAATACATTGAAGTTCATATTTCTGATTACTATAATCTATTTAGTAGAAAGGGAATACGTTATAGAATTAATCATTATAGATTAATATAATGATTAATAATTATTAATAGGAGGATTGATGTAATGAAAATATTTCAAAAAATGTGTGCGTCAACTGTAATCATTACAACACTTTTAGGAACAGGAGGCACTATCAATAGTGTATATGCTGATTCTATAGAACAGCAGAGTAAATTAGGGATAGAACAAGAAACAGATAAGCAAATCATTGTAAAATTTAAAGCGGATTTGGATTTGCCATATGAAGATGGTATTGAAAAACAAATACAATCTCAAACGAATGATAAAGTAATAAAAGATCTTTTGACAGAATATCCAGATGTAACATTTACTCGTTTATTCACATCTGTAAGCCCGGAACAAATACAAAACCTTGAAGTGAAAGCACCTAATCATGTATCTACAAGTCTATTAAACTATTATATTCTTCAAAATCAAAATAGTGGGTATGAAGAAGAAATAGTAGATAAGTTAAAGGCATCTTCTTTAATAGAAGATGCGTATATGAAGAAACAAGAGAAAATAATGCCACCTGAAGTGCAATCATCAAGTGTAGCTCTTAATCCTAATAACAATCCTAGATTTAAAAAACAAGGTTATCTTGAAGCAGCCCCATACGGTATTAATGCGCCTTTCGCCTGGGGAATTCAAGGCGGTAATGGAAATGGTATTACTTTTGTTGATATGGAATACGGATGGCTATTAAATCATGAGGATTTATTACATCAAAATATTGAATTAATGTCTGGAAGAAATATAAATCAGCATGTCGGTCATGGGACGTCTGTACTAGGAATTGTATCTTCTGAGGACAATGAAGTCGGGAATATTGGGATTGCGCCAAAAGCGAAAGCAAAGGTTATCTCTCAAATAAGAGATAATGGACAGTATAATACGGCTGATGCAATATTAAGCGCTGTAAATCAGTTAGAAGCTGGGGGTGTTTTATTATTAGAGGCGCAAGCATCCTTTGATGGATATGGTGATAAATATTTACCTGTTGAAGTACAACCAGATATTTTTGATGCAATTCGTGCTGGTACAGATAAGGGAATTGTAATTATAGAGGCTGGAGCAAATGGGTGGAATGATTTAGATCAGTTCAAAGATAGAAAGGGTAAGCAAGTCTTAAATCGTAATAGTAAAGATTTTAAAGATTCGGGTGCAATTATGGTAGGAGCTGGCTCTTCATCTTTCCCTCATGAACGTATGTGGTTTTCGAATTATGGAAGCCGTATTGATGTGTACGGATGGGGAGAAAATGTAGATACAACTACAGCCGAGCAAAGTAGAAGTGCTGTAAATCTTTATACTTCAAGCTTTAGCGGAACATCTAGTGCTTCGCCAATTATTGCTGGGGCAGCGACTTTAGTACAAAGCATTGCTAAAGAACATTTAGGACAACCATATAGACCAAGTGAACTAAGAGCAATATTAAGCAACCAGAGCACAGGAACAAAATCTAAAGATCCATATGCAGATAAAATTGGTGTTTTACCAGATTTGAAGTCTATACTAGTAAACTTAGGTTATGAACAAAGAAAATCAAACGGTGGAAATGAGTTACAAGTAACAGAAAATGAACCAAACAATGAGCCTAGACAGGCAAATAAAGTTAACTTTCATACACCGGTGAAAGGAACGCTACATACTAGTGATAGAGTAGATGTATTTACTTTCCAAATTGACTCGCCGGAAAATATTAATATTTCTCTACTAAATGAACAAAATATCGGAATGACATGGGTACTTCATCATGAATCAGATTTAAATAACTATGTAGCATATGGTGAAAATGAAGGAAATGTAGTTAAAGGAACTTATAATGCAAAGCCAGGAAAATATTATTTATACGTCTATAAATATGAGAATAAAGATGGTTCATATGTATTGAACATAAAATAAGCAAAAGGAACTTCAGATGAAGTTCCTTTAAATTTTTCTAATTTAGTATATGTGAATGATTTTTTAACTTTACTTCTATGCAATATTTCATATTGATGAAATATTATTTATTTTTTATGAACTAGCTTATATTATATTCAATAAGTTTGATGTAAAAACAGAAAAAGAGAGGGATAATAATGAGCAATAAGAAGTTAATTTTGAAATTATTCATATGTAGTACAATATTTATCACATTTGTATTTGCTTTACATGATAAGAGAGTAGTTGCAGCTAGCTCTGTTAATGAGCTTGAAAATTGGTCAAAATGGATGCAACCTATACCTGATAATATCCCGTTAGCACGAATTTCAATACCAGGAACACACGATAGTGGGACGTTCAAGTTGCAAAATCCGATTAAGCAAGTGTGGGGAATGACGCAAGAATATGATTTTCGCTATCAAATGGACCATGGAGCTCGCATTTTTGATATAAGAGGACGTTTAACAGATGATAATACGATAGTTCTTCATCATGGGCCATTATATCTTTACGTAACACTGCATGAATTCATAAATGAAGCGAAACAATTTTTAAAAGATAACCCGAGTGAAACAATTATTATGTCTTTAAAAAAAGAGTATGAGGATATGAAAGGGGCAGAAGATTCATTTAGTAGCACGTTTGAAAAAAAATATTTTGTTGATCCTATCTTTTTAAAAACAGAAGGAAATATAAAGCTTGGAGATGCTCGTGGGAAAATTGTACTACTAAAAAGATATAGTGGTAGTAATGAATCTGGAGGATATAATAATTTTTATTGGCCAGATAATGAGACGTTTACCACAACTGTAAACCAAAATGTAAATGTAACAGTACAAGATAAATATAAAGTGAGCTATGATGAGAAAGTAAAATCTATTAAAGATACGATGGATGAAACGATGAACAATAGCGAGGATTTACATCATCTATATATTAATTTTACAAGCTTGTCTTCTGGTGGTACAGCATGGAATAGTCCGTATTACTATGCCTCTTATATAAATCCTGAAATTGCAAACTATATAAAACAAAAGAATCCTTTGAGAGTGGGCTGGGTAATTCAAGACTACATAAATGAAAAGTGGTCACCATTATTGTATCAAGAAGTTATAAGAGCGAATAAGTCATTAATAAAAGAATAAAGATGATGAGAGTAAGAAGCGATAAAATATATCGCTTCTTATTTCTTTTCCAATAACCAACAATATAAATTGTACTTTTATAATAGAAAAAAATAAAAACATAAGATATAATCATACATATAAAATTTGTACCTATAAATTTTATATGTATGATTGAATTTGATTTGTTGTAATGAAATGGAGGTATATACTATGAAGTTTCCACATGATTTTTTATTCGGAGCTGCTTCAGCTTCTTATCAAGTAGAAGGTGCATGGAATGAAGATGGAAAAGGTGTTACGAATTGGGACGAGTTTTCAAAAATTCCTGGCAAAACATACAATGGAACAAATGGTGATGTAGCTGTTGATCATTATCATCGATATAAGGAAGATGTTCGCTTAATGGCTGAGATGGGATTAGAATCGTATCGTTTTTCTATTTCTTGGGCGAGAATATTGCCGACTGGAGATGGAAAGGTAAATGAAAAAGGGATTGAATTTTATAACAACTTAATTGATGAATGTTTAAAATACGGGATTGTGCCGTTTGTCACTTTATATCATTGGGATTTACCATTACCGTTAGAAAAAGATGGTGGATGGACGAATAAAAGAACAGCAGAGGCTTTCGTAAAATATGCAGAAACTTGTTTTAAAGCATTTGGTGACAGAGTTAAGCATTGGATTACTTTTAATGAGACCGTAATGTTTTGTGGATTAGGTTATTTAAAAGGTGCACATCCACCAGGAATACAAAATGATGTTCCAAAGTATTTTCAAGCGACTCATTATGTATTTTATGCACACGCGAAAACAGTTGCGGTGTACAAGCAGCTGAAACAATATGGTGAGATTGGGATTACACATGTTTTCTTACCAGCTTATAGTGTGGATGATCAAAAAGAAAATATACAAGCAGCAAATCATGCGAATGAATATGAAACGTATTGGTATTATGATCCAATTTTAAAAGGCGAGTATCCGTCTTATGTTGTACAACAATTAAAGGAAAAAGGATGGACTCCTAATTGGACGGTTGAAGAATTAGAAATCATTAAACAAAATGCAGAAGAAAATGATTTTATTGGCTTGAATTATTATCAACCAATACGAGTAGAAAGATACGATATGGATATAAAGAGTGAGGAACATTCTCGAGAAAACTCAACGCTTGCTCCAGGTAACCCTTCTTTTGATGGTTTTTATCGAACAGTTAAAATGGATGATAAAACATATACAAAATGGGGATGGGAAATATCTCCCGAAGGTTTCTTAGAGGGATTGCATATGTTGAAAGCGCGTTACGGTGACATAAAGATGTATGTAACGGAAAATGGACTTGGTGATGAAGATCCAATCATTGACGGAGAAATTGTAGATGTTCCGAGAATTAAATTTATTGAAGCGCATTTAAAAGTAATGAAGCGTGCAATTGAAGAGGGAATTAACTTAAAAGGTTATTATGCATGGTCAGTGATTGATCTTTTAAGTTGGTTAAATGGATATAAAAAGCAATATGGCTTTATTTTTGTCGATCATAATGATAACTTAAAACGTAAGAAGAAACTTTCGTTTCATTGGTATAAACGTGTGATCGAAACGAGAGGGGAAGAGTTATAACAGATAAAAGCGTATTTTAGGAGAAAGTGTATGAGTGCAAAGTATAAACAAATTGCAGATGTGTTAGAGCAAAACATTCGAGATGGGCTTTTTAATGAAACGAAAAAACTACCTACAGAAGAAGCGTTGATGAATCGATTTGAAGTAAGCCGTAATACGATACGTAAAGTAATTAGTCAGCTTGTGAATAGAGGTTATATTTTTCAAGTGCAAGGTAGTGGCATGTTTTTACGCGAAACTTCTGTAACAGATTACATTAATTTAGGAAGTTTACGTGGATTAACGAAAAATCTTGTTTCACAAAATATTGAAACGAAAGTGTTAGAGCTTGAAGTAATAGATGCGGACGAAGAGATAGCAAAGCGGATGCAATGCGAAGCTGGAACTAGGTTGTATTTTTTGAAGCGCTTAAGAATTGTAGATGCTAAACCATTCTCTATTGAAGTAAGTTATTTCAAAAAGGATATTATTCCATATTTGAACGAAGAAATAGCATTAAGCTCTGTATACAGTTATTTCATTGAAGATTTACGATTAAATATTGGTTTTGCTGATAAAGTTATTAGTTGTGAAAAAGTAAATAAAGAAAATGCACAGCTTTTAGAATTAAATGAAGGTGATCCGGCGCTTCTTATTGAAAATACAGTGTATCTTGTAAATGGAACAATTTTTGAGTTATCTCAGTCGATGTTTCATTATGAAAAGGCGAAACTTTTAAATCGAATTAATTTTAAATGAAAAATTATCGTGTGAAAAAAGCAACTGGCCCTAAGTGATCAGTTGCTTTTTATTTTTTAAGTGGATGAGCAAAAAAACACGAAAGTGGTTGGTCCGCTTTTTGCAAACATCTATTATGATAAGAGAAGAAAGGTAGTATGTTATCAACGTTTTAAAGAGGAAGGTTTTTATGTAAGTTCTTTAATTAAAATAGATGGGTCTTAGAGAGGTGAAAAGACAATGAGTTTTGCAATTTCACTAGTCGTTATTATTGTAATTGTATCGCTATTTGGGACTGTACTAGTTGCAAGAAACGTGGAGGAGAATTACGGTAAGTCTACAAAAAGAAATGTGAAAAACTTATCTGCAATCTATATTCTTCTTCTTTTTGTTCTACTGGCCGGGGTAACATGGTACGCGGTAATGATTTAATAGTTTGTAAAAGAACTGAAATGAGAGTATGAAGTTGGAATTTCAGAAGCTATTGAGTAATCAGAAAGAGAACCATTTTGGATATATCCATTTACGGATAAGAAAATGTGACTAATTAATACTATTTTTACGGTGAATACTGTTAGTAAAAAATGAGGATAGTTCGTTTTGAAAGGAGGAAACTAGATGGAATGGAAACCAAATCGTGCAGATAAGACACCTGTATATAAACAAATTGCTGATTATATTGAAAGAGGCATTTCTTCAGGTGAATTTCCTTCTGATAGTAAGTTACCTTCTGAGCGTATATTGGCAAAGGAATTACAGGTGAACCGGAGTACAATAGTAGCTGCGTATGAAGAATTAAAATCACTTGGAGTAGTAGAACGGCAAAAGGGAAGCGGAACACGGGTTAATACAGACATATGGGGTGTCTCACATAAACGAATACCGAACTGGGGTAGGTACGTGGAGGATGGATCGTTCTTACCTAACGTACCACTCGTTCAACAAATTCGAACGGAAACACAAAAAGATGATTTAATTAATTTAGCGAGTGGTGAACTGTCACCAGAATTAATTCCGAGTGATAGATTTCGAACAATTTTGGCGGAGAAAACATTTATGGAAAATCTCGGCTATGACCATCCACTTGGAAATGAGATGTTGAGAAAAACAATTGCAGCACATGTTCAGCAATATAAACAAATTGAAGCAGATTCAAGCTCTATTCTTATTACGTCTGGAGCACAACAGGCGCTTAATCTTATCGTTCAATGTTTATTAAAACCTGGCGATGCGATTGCGATTGAAGATCCGTCATATTGTTTTTCGCTTCCAATGTTTAAATCGGCCGGTTTAAACATATTTCATTTACCTGTTGATGAGCATGGAATGAATCCAGATGACTTAATCGATTTGCACAAAAAGCATCGCATTCGTATGGTATTTTTGAATCCAGATTATCAAAATCCAACAGGTACTGTGCTTTCATTAGCGAGACGTAAAAAAATTTTAGAACTGTCTTCTGAGTTCGGTATACCAATTGTAGAAGATGATCCGTATAGTTTAATTTCTTTTAATGGAGAAGTGAACCCGACATTAAAATCAATGGACCAAAATGGAAATGTTCTTTATATAAGTTCATTATCAAAAATTGTTGCATCAGGATTACGTATTGGATGGATAATTGGTCCTACACGTGTAATTGAGCGTTTAGCAGATGCAAAGCAACAAGTTGATTTTGGCCATAGTGTATTTACGCAGTGGGTAGCAAATCAATTTTTAGAATCAAAGGATTTTCATACACATATTACGATACTTCGTGGACAATTGAAGCAAAGAAGAGATGAATTAATTGCAGAGCTTGAAGGAACATTGGGAGACCGAGTTGAATGTTTCGTGCCAGAGGGTGGAATACATGTATGGTGTAAAGTGAAAGGAAAGTTTGATGAATATCACTTATTAGGTGAATCTATACGGAATGGTGTCGCATTTGTTCCGGGCAGTGTTTTAGGTTCGAAAAATGAATATATACGATTTACGTTTGGTAGAGCGAATATAGAACAAATTCAACTTGGAATTAAACGGTTTGCCGACACGCTAAATGAAATTTCATAATATGGATGTGTGATAGTGAAATGAGGGAAAGAAATGAAGTACGTGATGCTTTTACTTCAAGTAGGCGTGCTATATATATTTAGCTTAGTGGGTACGTGGATTCAGGAAATATTCCATCTATCAATACCGGGAAGTTTAATAGGGATGTTAATGCTGTTTCTGCTCCTTTCCACTCGCATTTTACCGTTAAAATGGTTTGAGTTAGGTGCGGAAAAGTTAATCGTATTTTTACCGTTATTTTTAATCCCTTCGACAACAGGGCTGATGGAATACGGGTCTTTTCTTTTAAGTAAGGGGAGTATTATATTCCTTTTAGTAGTTGCAAGTACTGTAGTAACTTTGATTGTTTCAGGGTATATAAGTCAATTATTAATAACAACAAAAAAATAAAATCGACAAGGTGCACGATTCAAATGGTCTTAATTATTATTACTGTAGCCATTTATTTCTTGGCGACAAAGCTATATAAAAAATTTACGTTTGCATTTACGTTACCGGTGTTAACAGTTACGGCAATTATGATTTGTTTATTTTTCATTTTTGGTATTTCTCATCGTGAGTATAGGGAAAATGGAGGAGACATTCTTTCAAGCTTATTGAGCCCTGCAATTGTAGCATTAGCCATACCTCTATTTAAAGAGCGAAAGATACTTATGAAAAATTTTTTATCGATACTTATTGGAGTAGTGATAGGTATAGTGGCTGTAACGAGTATGAATGTAGTGATTGGCGGAATTTTAAATATAGATAAGGAACTTATATTAACTACTTTACCACAGTTAGCAACGATGCCTATTGCCCTATCATTAGCGGATCAAATTGGTGGTATTCCATCTATGACTTCTAGTTTTGTAGTTGTTGCAGGAATAACAGGCGCTATTATCGGACCAACAGTACTTAAGTTTTTCAGTATAACAAGTACGATTGGAAAAGGAGTTGGAATGGGCTGTGCATCACATATTATCGGTGTGAGCCGTCTCGTGAAGGAAGGCGAGAAAGAGGCGACAATCGGTTCGGTAACGATGATTGTAACTGGAATACTCATTAGTATACTAATACCGTATGGAACGAAATTTATTTTTTAAATGTAATGGAGATGATAACAATGACAACATGGTTTATAGTTACATTATTTGTTTTTGGAGCTATTAAAGTACTAGTTTCTAGCATGCCCACTTCTGTTGTAGAATCAATTATTAGTAAATTTGAATTGCATCAAAAGCTTGAGGCGGAAAATACTTCTATATCGATAGATGGAAAAAATATAGAGGGAGAAATGAAACTACAAGTTATTCATGAATTTAATGAGGCTTTGTTTTTAGATAAACATTATTTCCCGCCGCATGGAGAAGGGACACCAATAGTCATTGATACGAAGAAAGGGAATAAAGAGATTAGGTTTTCTCTATATAGCTATGAGGAACATGTTGATGTCATTAAGCAATATAAGAAGAAAGTCGTTGCCTATCGTTTACGCTCTAAAAGCCTTCAAACACTGGCACCATTAGCAATAATGGAAGAGTATGCTTAAGAAGGGACCTATAATGGTCTCTTTATTTTTTTATCCAATTATATACGTTCCAAATAAAAGAATAAAAAATCATATAACCAAATAAAGAATATGTATGGTTCCAATTCGCACTATGTACAAATAAACCTAAACTTTCAGCAATCTGTTCAAAAAGGCTAGCGCAAATACCGATCGAAATAATAAATAGAATTCTAGAAACTTTAGATAATTTTTTTGAAATGTGTATAAAGATAACTGTTAAAATCGGCAGTACGAACAATGTAAAAGCTATATTAACTGAAAATGTGGATGAGAAGGGTCTAGCTGGAAAGGAATATATTTGTTTATGAACAAAAAAAGCATCTAAACAAGTTCCAATAATAGAAGAGAGAAAGATTGTAACTACTAATGCTAGAAACTCATTCTTCTTCTCGGAGAAGGACATTTTTCTTTGCGAGAATTGCGAGTTCAATTTTTTCGAGTGTTTTGCAGTAGTCTTCTGTAATTTGTCCATTTATATTTTCCTCCTTATCAACTAAGTAATTTACAACTTGCCAATCGGTAAACCAATCTTCACTGTCAACTTCTTCATGCTTCATATCTCGCCATGCATAGATGAGTGAAGGACTGTATATACGATAAGCGCCACTTCGCAACTGGCATTTCTTTATTCGGCGCTTATAAAACTCACGGGAAAAAGATTCATTTACACTTGAAAATAAATGGGGCCAGTAATCTTTCCTTGAGCCTGTATGCGGATGATGTTGGGCCCAGCTTATTATTTGAGATAAAACATGTATATCTCGAAATAATAATGAATACAATCTTTTTCCAATTAATATTCGTTCATGTAAGGAAGTGAAATGTTTCATTGTATCACCAAATAGTAATACTTTTTGTTTTTTATCATTTTCGTAGAATGGGAAAAGGATATGATTAAACTGAAAGAAATCAAAGAGTTTAAATCCAATACTATTTAGTACAGTCTTTTTAAATTGTACATTTTGAATCACTCTTTTTTCTAAGTAGTTTTGTTCATTAACAATAGTTGCAATCGCTAATGTTTTTTTGTTGCCTGTTTTCCAAAAATCGTTCCACATCGTTTCCATAAATGTAGAAACATTTAGGTGAGGGAGAAGGTGAAATAACTTTTGTGATCTCTTTACACTTTGTTCGTAAAGTAAAAATTGAGGGTATACATCTTGGAAAATAAGCCAATTCCCTCTTTCTAAAAAAGAAAAAAATATGAATTGATCTTTCTCTGATAAAATTCTCGTATATAAATCGCCCTTTAAATCAGTCATATTCCAACCGCCGTTACGTGATACCATATGCCCAAGCAGTGCCCAATGTATTTCTGGATATTGAATGTAAAATTGGTAGTATGCGCGTGTTCTTGTAACATTATTTTTATTTAGCTGTTCTGTTTGTATTTTTATTTTGTTGATGATGAGTTGCTCTTCTTTCGTTAATTTATACATGGTATCAGAAGGAATAAGTTTGCTTTTTTGTTTCAATTCATTTTTTACATCGAATAGGGAGAGAGGCAGTGCTTTGGAAGGTCCGTTATATGTATGATATGAATTGTTTCGGTCCATTCCGTTACCTCCCTTTTTCATAAATTTAAACATGATTATTGGCTATGAATCATTCTATTTATTTTATTACGAGTATAAGAAATAAATGAGCGGTGTTTTTTACAAGGAATTTATTTATCATGCAAACAGTATAAAAAATCTTACTGTTGTGAGGTGAAATGAAAAACAGAAACTAAGTTTAATAGTTTCTGTTTTTTTATTTTGTCAATTAAATGTAACAAACGACGATTATGATTTGAATCAATTGAAAATAATTCAATAAATATTATTTAAATTGAGATGTTTCGTAGGAGGAAAAGGAATGTTAAATAAAATAATTTTAATTACTGGTGGTACAGGTTCGTGGGGGCATGAACTTATAAAACAACTATTAGAAAAATCACCGAAAGAAATTAGAGTTTTTTCAAGAAATGAAACGGTCCAGTTTGAAATGCAGCAACAGTTTATAAATGATGATAGGCTAAAATTTATTATTGGAGATATTCGTGATAAAGATCAACTAGTCTATGCATGCCAAGGTGTCCATTATGTATTCCATCTTGCAGCTTTAAAACACGTTCCAGTATGTGAGTATTATCCTTATGAAGCTATAAAAACTAACATACATGGTACGCAAAATGTAATTGAAGCCTCTACACAGATGCAAGTTGAAAAAGTTATATATGTTTCAACGGATAAAGCAGCTGATCCATCAAATACGTATGGGATGACAAAAGCAATTGGTGAAAAATTAATGGTTCATGCGAATATACAAACGAAGAAAACAAAATTCATTTGTGTTCGTGGTGGAAATGTTTTAGGAACGAGTGGAAGTGTAGTACCGCTTTTTAAACAACAAATTAAAAGATCTTCACAAGTAGGGATTACCGATGCGAATATGACTAGATTTTTCTTAACAGTTGAAGATGCTGTTGGATTGTTATTTAAAGCAGTATATCAAGGTAGAGGCGGGGAAATCTTTGTTATGAAAATGCCGGCATGTAAAATAACAGATTTAGCAGAAATATTAATTGAAGATTCAAAAAAAGAAAACATTAAGGTGAAAGAGGTAGGGATAAGACCGGGTGAAAAATTAAGTGAAATGCTTCTATCTGAGGTAGAGAGTAAAACAAGTATAAGCTTTGATCAAAATTATTTTGTGGTACTACCGACGATTCCTATCGAAGGACTTCAAGAATATTATTCTAGCTATCCGCTAGTGGATGTGAAGAGTTTTAGTTCTCAACAAGACTTGCTTGCAAAACATGAGGTGAAACAAATGCTATTAAAAGGAGGGTTTTTGCGATGAAAAAAAATGCGAGCCTTTTAATAACTGGTGCAAATGGTTTCACAGGACGCCATGCTTGCCAATATTTTTTAGAGCAGGGCTTTCATGTAATTCCTATGTTTCAAAATCGTGCACATAGAGAAAAAATTAGAAATGGTATTACTTGTAATTTAACTAATAAGAGCGAAGTAATGAAGGTAATGAAACAAATAAAGCCAGACTACGTATTGCATTTAGCAGGAAGGAATTCGGTTATAGAATCTTGGACAGCTGCTCTTGAGTATATAGAGATTAATGTAATAGGAACGTTATATTTATTAGAAGCAATTAAGCAAGAAGCCTCGCATTGTAGAACATTAGTTATAGGATCTGCTTTGCAAGCAGATAGTATGAACGAAATAAAAATTTCAAATCCATATAGTTTAAGTAAAACAATGCAAGTCATTATTGCAGAGGCTTGGGGAGGATTAATGGATTCAAATATTATCATTGCAAAGCCCTCAAACTTAATTGGTCCAGGGGAATCGAATGGCATTTGTTCGATTCTCGCAAAGAAAATGATAGATATAGAATCAGGTAGAAGTAAAGCCATTATTGAAGTAAACAGTTTGAAAGATAGTAGAGATTTTCTAGATGTACGTGATGCGATTAAAGCGTATCATGTGTTATTACGAGATGGAATAAATGGAAAACAATATAATATCGGATCAGGAGTAAAACGATCTTTATTAAATGTACTAGAACAATATAAAGAATTAACACAGCTAAATTTTTTTATAGAGGAAACAGAGAAAAATGGGAGCGACTCAAATGAGAGTTTAGCAATAGAGGAGATAAAAAGGTTAGGTTGGATCCCAGAAATTGAATTTCATCAATCATTAAAAGATGTACTTGAGTATGCGAAGTGTAGTGACATCTGCATGCAATGAAAAACAAAAAAGGGTGTAAGAAATATATGAATGATTATGAAATAATAGATAATCAAAATACGCTATTTCTTTCAATTGTTGATACGTTGGATTGGAGAGATGAAGAAGCGCATGTATTGCGTCTTTATGAGGCAATACATAAATATCAAGCGTATGTAGAAGAAAAAAGGGTTAATCAAATAAAGTCAGCATTAGAGACGGAAACTAGATATGTGATTCAAATCTTTGCTCAATACGAGTGTAGTGAGTATGGAAATGATTTTTATGAACTCATTAAAGATCTTTTACAAGATATAGAGGTGGAGTTAAAGATTTATATAAAAAATAATAAGTTTATTTACATTTAAAAGGTAAAGAGATAGCTAGATTTTTAATAATAAAGGTGGGTATAAGTTATGAGCAAAACGATTCTTTTTACTGGGGGCGGTACAGCCGGACACGTTATGATTAATATTGTATTAATTCCTAAATTTATAGAGAAAGGCTGGAGAGTCGAGTATATTGGATCAAAAAATGGAATTGAAAAATCATTAGTGCAAAATGTTAAATACAATAGTGTTTCAACGGGCAAGCTTAGGAGATATTGGGATTGGGAAAATTTTAAAGATCCTTTTAAAATTATACGAGGTTGTTTACAAAGTTATAAATTAATTAAGAAAACAAAGCCTGACGTTATCTTTTCAGCAGGAGGATTTGTTTCAGTTCCTGTAGCTATAGGAGCATGGTTAAATCGTGTGCCTATAATTATACGTGAACCAGATAGCACATTAGGACTTGCCAATAAAATAGCATTACCTTTTGCTACAAAGCTATGCACAACATTTCCTCAGACAGGAGAAAATGTAAGTAATGAGAAGAAGGTTTATGTAGGACCAATTGTAAGGGAAGAAATTGAGAAGGGTAACGTATTACGAGGAAGAAGATATTGTGAATTTCAGCAAGATAAACCAGTATTATTAATTATGGGTGGGAGTCAAGGTGCTAAGTGGATAAATGATATGGTAAGGGAATGTTTAGATACAATACTATTAAATTTTAATATTATTCATATATGTGGTAAAGGAAAGGTAGACCCATCTATTGGCATGGAGGGGTATATGCAATTTGAATATATAGGCGACGAGTTGCCGCATGTACTAAATATGGCAAGTGTTGTAGTTTCCAGAGCGGGTTCTACTGCTATTTCTGAATTGTTATTTTTGAAGAAACCGATGTTGCTTATCCCGTTAACTAACAGTTCCAGTAGGGGAGATCAAGTTTTAAATGCTGAATATTTTTCACGGCAAGGATATGCTGAAGTTATACTCCAAGACAGAGTAAGTACGAATACATTTATACATGCAGTAAATAAGTTGTATACAAATAAGGAGAAATATATTCAAAACATGAATGGATATAAGAAAACAAATGATGAGGGAATTCATCAAATAATAGATATAATAAATGAAGTGGTGAAGTAATAGAAATGTAAATAGAAAAACAAAAGGAAAGAAGGTATCTTCTTTCCTTTTTACTATATTTGTTCAAATTCATTATTATTTATTCTAATTAGTTATGTACTATCGGTGAATGCCGTTTTCTAATAGCTCAGTAAATGCATGAATATGAATAGGTTTACTGTAATAATAACCTTGAATAAACTGACATTTATTTTTTTGAAGGAAATTTACGTGCTCTTTTGTTTCTACACCTTCAGCAATGACAGACATTCCTAATGTATTTGCTAATGTGATGATCGTTTTAATAATTTCCATTCCATCATCACATGTTTCAGACATTGTAATAAATTCTCTCGGGATTTTTAACGTATCAATTGGATATAAAGGTAAGTAGGCTAGCGAAGAATAACCTGTACCAAAGTCGTCGATTGAGATGTGAATCCCTAAACTTTTTAGTGTACGCAGTTTTATCAATGTTTCTCGCTCATCCATCATTGCAATTCGCTCTGTTAATTCAAGATCAAGAGAGCTTGCTGGTAAACCTGTATTTGTTAAAGTAGAAGAAATAGATTTTACAAAATCCTCTTGTTCAAATTCTTTAGCAGATAAATTTACACCTATTTTTAAATGTGAATATCCGAGTGCGTGCCAACGTTTCATTTGCTTGCAAGCCTGCTCTAATGTCCATTTACCTATTGAAATAATTTGTAGTGTTTCTTCTGCAATCGGAATAAACTCGTATGGAGAAATAATACCTAATTCAGGATGATTCCACCTAATTAAAGCTTCTGCACCGATAATTTTATTAGATTCACTATCAACTTGAGGTTGATACAAAAGGAACAATTCTTCATTTTGTAGTGCGTTTGGTAAATCTTTTTCTAATCGCAATCGTCTTTCAATTTTTTTAGCGATTACATCGTCATAAATAGATACAGAGTTAAGTTCTTTTGCTTTTGCATCATACATTGCAACATTAGCGTTTTTAAGAAGTGTAGCGGTATCGATTCCGGAATGTGGATAAATAGCGATGCCGATACTCAGTGATAAAGTTAATTTATGCTCATGTATGATAAATGACTTTTTCATGCATTCAAATAATTGGTTACATAATTGGAATAAGTAATCTTCGTCAGTATAGTTTTCAATTATGATTGTAAATTCATCGCCACCGATTCTTGAAAGATGAGTATGTGATGGAAGACATGATTGGAATCGCTTTGCTACTTCTTCTAATATGTAATCTCCTGACGAATGTCCAAGTGTATCGTTAATTGCTTTAAAGCGATCTAAATCTAAATATAATAATGCAAACTCGCTTTCTGTTATTTTAGCATTTTTTATAACTCTCTTTAATTTCTTATGGAAAAAGGCACGGTTCCCAATTTTCGTTACAGTGTCATGGAATGCTAAATATTTTATTTCTTCTTGCTGTTTTTTTAGTGCAGTAATATCTTTCACCATAATATAGCTTCCTGAAATTTGTCCGTCTATTATAATAGGAATGATTGTAACGTATAAAAAATAAGTAAAGCCATCTTTATATTGAGAACTAAGTTGTAAGAATGCCGATTCTTGTTGTTTCACTTTTTCTAATGCCAATGCTAGCTTATGCTTATCTTCATCTAAAATGATCGAAAAACAAGTTTCGCCTAGTAACTCATCCGTTGGTGCCCCAAGTAGTACACTCCCAGCCTTATTTACATTTAAGAATGTTCCATTTAAATCAATGGTGAAAATAGGGTCAGGATGATATTCATATAATGATTTAAACTTTTGTTGTTTTTGAGAAAGAGCCTCTGATTTATGAACTAAATCAGACGTCCGTACAGTAACTTTTTCTTCTAGTTGGGCATTAAATGCCTGTAAACGTTTTGTTAAGGAATTGTTTTGCATACGTACGATAGAATGACGAATGAGTACGAAAATAAAAGTAATACAATTCCCTGTAATGAGAGTTGAAGATGATGTTTGTTCTTTTAATGTAAACCCGATTAGTATTGCAACAGCAAGATAGGGAAATACAACTAAAGCTTTTTTTCCTATTATAGGGTTTACAATGAAATAATTTTTATGGCTATTATGATCTTCTGAAATAGAGCCAGCTATTGCAATAAGTAATATAGGTATTCTATATAAAAGACGTAATAATGTTATCGTTTCAGTTGATAAATGGTTATTTAAGTAAAAATAAATATAGTTAAAAGTTGCAGAACTTATTAATACAAAAATAAAGATATAAATTTTCCGTTTGGAATTAAAAATTGTTGGACGGAAAAAGAGACTAACACCTAGCAGTAGAAATAATAAATCTGCAATTGGGTATAAAAATGAAAGGAAAACATCCCCTAGTGAAAGAGCGAATATATTTAAATTTGGCTGATTAAATAAATACCATTCTAATGTAAATATGGAAGTAAGCACTATGCATATATCACAAATAAAGAACGCTTTTTCCCATTTATTGCATTCCTTTAAGATTTTATAGGAGAAAGCGATAAGACAGAAAAGTAGAAAAACCATGTAAAATACATCAGAAATAGTAAAACGATGTATTGGAATTTCGAAGAAGCTATCTTGATATGTATATACTATTTTCCCTAATAAAAAACTACCAATTGCTATTGTAATACATATCCAAAACGGATTTGAACTGACTTTTTTAGAATATATAGAGTAAATCAGTGATACAAATGTAATGGCTTCAACGACAAGTGAAGCGAAGCGTACATCTGAATTTGAAAAATGAGTAGGGAACAGATAGAAAAACATAAAATAGATTGAATAGCATATTAATGTTCCGATTAATATACATAATTGTAAATTTTTATTTAATTTCAATGAAATCACCTTCTTTAATTATGCACTATGTTCGTTATATCTATACATAATAATATTATTTAAGAATTGTATCAGATTTCCTTATAAAAATCATGTTTATAAGGAAAGTGTTAAAGAGTATAAGTATTCTCAAAGTTGAAAAAATATTGCGGTGGATAGTATAGACGGTATCAAGACTTTAAATAGAAATTGTATATTTAGTCATCCTTTGAATTGTAAAGTTTTTTTAGTGATTTGTAAGTGGAGATGCAAAATTGCATATAAAATGATGGGGATTTTTATTTTTAGTCTGAAAATTAATATTTGTAGAAATGTTAGGAAAAGATATAAAATAAGAACGTGCATTCTTACAGAGTGGAATAGTATTGCCACTAAATAGGGAGTTTTTTTATGATATATCGAATTAAAGATGCAGAAATATACTATGAAATTGTGGGGGAGGGTAAACCGGTCATTATCATACATGGCTGCGCTTCTGACCATAGGTTAATGATGAAATGTATGGAATCATTATTTCAGAAATATGAAGGTTATAAGCGAATATATATTGATTTACCTGGAATGGGAAAATCGAATGCTCCAAATTGGATAAATAGTTCAGATCGTATAGTAGATGTGCTTATCACGTTTATCGAGGAAATCATTTGTACTGAAAAATTTTTATTGGTAGGAGAATCATATGGAGGCTATTTAGCCAAAGGTATACTTGCAAAGATGTTTGAGAGAGTTAGCGGATTACTATTAGTATGTCCTGTTGTTGTAGCGGAGCCAGAAAAAAGGATTCTTCCAGATAAACAGGTAATTGTACAAGATCAGGAATTTTTAAATACGCTCACTTCCGCAGACAGAGAGGAGTTTTGTGAGTTAGCTGTAATAGCAAATGAATATACATATAAGCGATTTAAAGAAGAAATTAAGCCTGGGTTAGATGTTGCTAATTATGAATTTATTGAAAGGTTGCAAAAGAATTACTCTCTTACTATGGATTTTCAGCATGAAAAATATGAAAATCCCGTTCTTTTACTGACTGGAAGACAAGATATATCAGTAGGTTATCAAAATATTATAGAAATTATTGAAGAATATCCAAGGGCAACATTAGCAGTGTTAGATATGGCAGGGCATAATTTACAAATTGAGCAGCCTGAATTATTTGAGAGTTTAGTAGGAGAATGGATTAGACGAACAAATTAGCACAGTTTATAAAGTATTTTAGTATTACCCCTAAGTGTTGAAATGGGATAAATGAACGTGATTTATTAACTTATCTCGCTATTTGCCGGGCAGCCCGATTAGTGAGGGCTGATTAAAGTTTCACTTTATAAAAAATTTTAAGGAGAAATTATGAGCACATATATTTATATGGTTAGACATGGTGAATCACCAAAACTAGAAGGAAATGAAAGAATGCGTGGATTAACTGAGAGGGGACATATGGATGCCCGTGGAGTAACTGACATATTAAAATCGGAGAGGATTGATACTTTTATTTCCAGTCCTTATAATCGGGCTATGCTAACGATAGAGGAGTCAGCTAATTTCCATGAAAAAGAAATAGTAGTATATGAAAATCTTAAAGAGTGTATGTTTTCAAGTGAGGATCAGGTTATATCAGACAAAGAGGTGTATCCACTTGTACAGAAGATGTTCTCTAATCCGGACTTTGCACGAACGGAAGGAGAGTCATATGCAGATTGCCAGAGAAGAGTAGTGAAAGTATTAAAAGAAATCTTAATGGATTTTCGAGGATGCAAAATTGTAATTGGTACACATGGGCTTGTCATGACATTAATGATGAACTATTTTGATAAACAATATGGTTTTGAATTTTTAATGAATACGTCAAAACCGGATATATATAATATGGAGTTTAAAGAAGAACAATTAATGAATGTAAAGAGATTATGGAAAGCGGAATAAAATTAGTTGCATGGATTTTGTTGTAAAAGTTACTTTTATAGCAAAGTCTTTTTTTGAATAGAAAGCATCTTTATCAACTATTTTTAGAATGTTAAATCAATAAGTAATTATTCAGTATTTGAATAAATTATTAGGGAATTGGTTTAGGGAAACAATTTTAAATGTGTCAAAACTCCAAACGTTGGATTTATATTCAATAGGAGAAAAAGATGTAGAATTTTGTCTTACAGTCCCCGTTTACTTTTCATTTCATTACATATAGGCTTTGTGGTGTAAGGGAGGACATTACCTTTACGCAAAATCTATAAGGAGGTCATTGTAATGAAACAGATTAAAAAGTTTGCGGGAGTTGCTTTAGCGGGGACGATTGGATTAAGTGGACTACTGTTTTTAGAACCAAGTGTAAGCGTTGCGGAAGCACAGCAAGTGAAAGTGGAAAATTTCAATACAATTGATGTATCGATGAATCTAAATGAATTGTATGTATTAAGTGGCAGAAGCATTGATATTCTTTCTGGAGATAAAGAAGCAATTCAGTTAAATAAATACACAATTAGTTTTAATAAACCTGGGAAGTATGTGATTAAAGTAAATGGCTGTATTCATGATGATGTATATACTTTTATTGTGAATGAGTAGTATATATTCTTAAATTGCGAGATAAAAACAGAAACACCCTATTTGCGATGAGAGTCGTAAATAGGGTGAATTTATTTGTATTAAGCTGTACTTTAAATATGCTCACTAATTTTCTTTTTGCCATGTAAAGTATGTAAAAGTGTTTGAAACATCTTAAATGATTGCTGAAAGATTGGACTTTGAATAAAGGTGTACAGAAAAGTTACGATGAAAACAGGACCTCCTAGCATAAATCCAATAACTAGTACAATACATTCTACTATGATTCTAGCACGGCTAATAGAAAGTCCTGTTTTGTCTGAAATAGTAAGCATGAATCCATCACGGGGTCCAGCGCCAATCCCAGCCGCAACGTACATACCTCCCCCGATACCTGTAATAGCAATACCAGAAAATAAAATGAGTAAGTTTATCCATAAATAATTACTAGCGTCTGGAAGCATGTTTGATTGTAAGAAAAAGTCCATAATGGGACCGATAAGTAGTGCATTCAAAAATGTCCCCACATTTATATATTTTCGATCTACTAGTAAAGATATTAGAACGAGACATAACCCACATATGACACTCCACGTACCGATGGTCCATCCAAACTTTTGGTAGAGAGCCATATTTAAAACTTCCCAAGGGTGCAAGCCGAGAAATTTAACTTTGACTGCAAGAGTGTTTCCAAGGCCAAAGAAAATTAATCCTAAGAAAAAAAGAAAATAGCGAAAGAGAGTTAGCCTCATCTTTACAACCTCCCATATTTTATAATTATGTATGTTACCTGTTACAGTTTTAATGTACAAATATTATGTCTTTTTATCATTCGTTTAAAAGTGTTAACAATGTAAATGAAATATACATCTTCACAGTCAAAAAAGTTAAAATATTTCGTTTTAAGGATTATAATGGAGGGAGAAACATAAAAGGGAGTGAATGAACTTGAAACAAGAACTTATTGAAAGATTTACGAGATATGTAAAAATTGATACGCAATCAAATGAAGAAAGTCATACAGTACCAACAACACGAGGACAAATTGAGTTTGGTAAGTTATTAGTGGAAGAGCTAAAAGAAATTGGGTTAACAGAAGTAACGATGGATGATAATGGCTATGTAATGGCAACACTTCCAGCTAATACGGACAAGGATGTTCCTGTAATCGGATTTTTAGCTCATTTAGATACGGCAACAGACTTTACGGGGAAAAACGTCAAACCACAAATTCATGAAAATTTTGATGGTAATGCAATTACATTAAATGAAGAGCTAAATGTTGTGTTAACACCAGAGCAGTTCCCAGAATTACCATCATATAAAGGACATACGATTATTACAACTGATGGTACAACACTTCTAGGAGCAGATGATAAAGCTGGTCTTACAGAAATTATGGTTGCAATGAACCATTTAATACATAATCCGCAAATTAAGCACGGGAAAATAAGAGTAGCATTTACACCGGATGAAGAAATTGGTCGTGGGCCAGCGCATTTTGATGTAGAAGCGTTTGGTGCATCATTCGCTTATACGATGGATGGAGGTCCATTAGGTGGTTTAGAGTATGAAAGTTTTAATGCTGCAGGTGCTAAGTTAACGTTTAACGGAACGAATACACATCCTGGAACAGCGAAAAATAAAATGCGCAATGCAACTAAACTGGCTATGGAGTTTAACGGGTATTTACCAGTAGAAGAGGCACCAGAGTATACTGAAGGATACGAAGGGTTTTACCATTTACTCTCTTTAAATGGTGATGTTGAGCAAAGTAAAGCATATTATATTATTCGAGATTTTGATCGTGAAAATTTTGAAACACGTAAAAATACCATTGAAAATATTGTGAAACAAATGCAAGAGAAGTATGGGAAAGATGCAGTCGTTTTAGAAATGAATGATCAATACTATAACATGCTTGAAAAAATTGAACCAGTAAGAGAAATTGTTGATATTGCATATGAAGCAATGAAAAGTTTAGACATTGAACCAAATATTCATCCGATTCGCGGAGGAACAGATGGATCACAATTATCATATATGGGATTACCGACGCCGAATATTTTCACTGGTGGTGAAAACTATCACGGTAAATTTGAGTATGTTTCGGTAGATACTATGGAAAAAGCTGTTCAAGTTATTGTAGAAATTGCAAGACGTTTTGAGGAGCAAGCTTAAAAAAGAACCAAGTAGTACGAATGTGCTACTTGGTTCTTTTAATATAGTACTCGCCACAAATAAAAAGTCGCATAAGACTCCCAATTAGCCCAGTTTGCTGCAAAATCTTTTATTTCATCTTTAGTCGGTTTATTTTCGGAGCCTATTATAAATTTAATTGCATTATGGAGACCAACATCATCAATTGGAAAAGCTGAAGGGAATCTTAAACAACGCATTAAAACATAGTTGGCAGTCCAGGGGCCTATACCATGGATGGCGGTTAATTGTTTCTCAGCAACCTTTACATCTTGTGTTTGCAGTAAATCCTCTTTTGATAGTTTTCTCTCTGTAATAAGCTTCGCAATACCGATTAAATATTTACATTTTCTAGTCGTCATTTTTAATTGTTGGAGATCTTCTACATGTAGATTTGCAATTGTTTCAGGTGATGGGAATATCCAATGTTTTCTACCGTCCCATTCTACATAACTTCCAAATTGCTCAACTAATCTCCTTTTTAGCGTATAAGCATATGTTAGGTTAATTTGTTGACCGATAATTCCCCAGGAAAGTGCCTCAAATAAGTCTGGAATACCTAAATTACGAAGGCCATAATATTGTTCAATTGGTCCTTGAAGGAGTAAATCATGTTTCGCTAATGTATAAAAAGGGGCTAAATCAGTACTTAAATCAAACCATTCTTTTATATAGTTAGCTACAGCATCGCTTACCCATCTTTCATGAGTATATAACTCTTCTAAAAAACGTATTTGAATATTGCCATCAGTATTCAAACTAATTTCAACTAAAGGATTTACATCTTGAACAGGGATAACTTTATAAATTTTATTGTCTTCAATATGGAACATACATTCATTGTTAGAACGTGATAGATAGCGTAAATTTTCTTGAAAACAAAATTCTTTCGGAACTGCTACAGATAATGCGCTATTATATTCTGCTGTCATATGAATTCCACCTGCACCTTTTCTAATGTAAGCAATTTTTTCTTCATTTCTAATCCACCCCTAAATCCGGTTAGTTTCCCATTCCTCCCAATAACGCGGTGACAAGGAATTGTAATAAGAAGAGGGTTAGCAGCAATAGCAGAAGCAACGGCGCGCACAGCTTTAGGTTTTTGAATTCTTTCAGCAATTTCTGTATAAGAATATGTCTTTCCATAAGGAATTTCACGTACCGCATTCCAAACAGATAATTGAAAATTAGTTCCATAAGCATCGATAGGAAATGTGAAAGTTTCTCGCTTGTTTTCTAAATACTCGATAACTTCTTGCGTATATATTTGCAAGTAATCTGGACTATGGGTCAATATATGTTGGGGCAGTTTTTTTCTAGCCCATATATCTAATTCTTCAAAGTTTTCGTCTTGTGATCCAATGAAACATAGTCCATTTTCAGTTGCAGCAATATGAAATCGCCAATTTTTATGTGTAAGTAGCGTCCAATATATATAATTATTTTTGTAGGAATTCATTATCGTATCCCTCTTTCATTTCGTTCTTTTTTCGATATTCAGTAGGAGTAAATCCGGTTTTCTTTTTAAATAAAGTTGCGAAATACTCTGGGTTTTCTATCCCGACAGCAGTACTAATTTCTTTAATAGATTGATTTGTGTGTAAAAGGTATTCGGTTGCTTTAAGAACCCTGAATTGTTGTATATATTCTATAGGAGTTAGCCCTATTATTCTTTTGAAAGTACGCTGTAAATGAAAAGGGCTACCGTGACACATTTCCGCAAGCATGTCGAGAGTTAAGGATTCGTCATAATGCTTTTCGATATAGTCTTTAATTTGTTCTACCCACTCTTCATTAGGTAAAGTGATCCCGTTTGGCTTACAACGTTTGCACGGGCGAAAGTTTTCACTTAATGCTTGCTCTGCATGATGAAAAATTCGTACATTGTTTCTATTCGGTATTCTTGATTTGCATGATGGTCTGCAAAAGATTCCAGTTGATTTCACAGCATAAAAGAATTTGCTATCATAGGAAGAATCATTATGAATAATTGCTTGCCAATACTCATTTGTTAATGTAACTCCTTCCTTGTGCATAGAACATCACCTCTGAAATTAGTATAACCTGAATAAAGTGCGTATGTATGTATTCATAAATGTAAGAGCAAGATTACAAAGGTGAAAATATGATTGTTTTCTATTTTGTGATAGCATGAAATTTGGAAATAAACATCAAGAGGAGGACTATAAATGAAGTTAATTTCATGGAATGTAAATGGTTTGCGAGCTGTTATCGCAAAAGGTGGATTTTTGGAATATCTTGAGGAATCAAGTGCTGACATATTTTGTCTACAAGAGATTAAATTACAAGAAGGACAAATTGATTTAAATCTAAAGGGATATTATACATACTGGAATTATGCTGTGAAAAAAGGATATTCAGGAACGGCTATTTTTTCAAAAAAAGAACCGCTTTCAGTTACATATGGTTTAGGCATTGAAGAGCATGATCATGAAGGACGACTTATTACTTTAGAATTCGAAGATTTTTACATGATAACGTTATATACACCAAATTCAAAACGTGGATTAGAACGATTAGATTACAGAATGAAATGGGAAGATGATTTCAGGTCCTATATCAAACGATTAGATGAGAAAAAACCAGTTATTTTTTGTGGAGATTTAAATGTTGCTCATAAAGAAATCGATTTGAAAAATCCGAAAAGTAATCGTAAAAACCCTGGATTCTCTGATGAGGAACGAGAGAAATTTTCATGTATTTTAGAAGAAGGGTTTGTTGATACATATCGTTACCTTTATCCTGATCAAGAAGGTGCATACTCGTGGTGGTCGTATCGTATGGGCGCGAGAGCGAAAAATATCGGATGGCGTTTAGATTATTTTGTTGTTTCGGAAAGAATGAAAGACCAAATAACAGAAGCGAAAATTAATAGTGAAGTAATGGGATCTGACCATTGTCCAGTTGAATTACATATAAATTTCTAAAAAAAGAAGTATCCATCTAACATTAGGCGGATACTTCTTTTTTAATTCAGTTTGTTAAAATTTTTCAAATCTTTCTTGAAATAATTGCATATTAAATATATACTTAGTAACGATAATCATTATCAATGAAAAATATTATCAATGGATGAGGTATAAAAGAATTATAGCTTAGGGGAAGTGAACGAGAATGAGTTCTGGATAGAATTATTAATCTAATGAAATATATATGTAAGACAAGTTTCATATAGTTAAATTTTATTGAGAATATAGTTTGGAAAATTCGAGAGGAGATATATAAAGATGAATAAAAAGTTATTTACATTAGGGATGGTTACAGTTTTAAGTGTAGGTTTAGCGGCATGTAATAGTGCGGATAAAACTTCAGGCGAGCAAAAACAACAGACAAAAGCTACGGAAACGAAAAAAGATGAAAAACGAAAAATTACATATTTAGGTAAAGAATATACAGTGCCAGCAAAAGTAGATAAAATTGCGACAGCTAGTTTAGAGTCAATGGAAGATGCGGCAGTACTTGGAATTAAACCAGTTGGTGCCATTACTGTTGGTGGTAAATTACCGAAGTATCTTGAGAAAGATTTAGAAGGTGCGAAATCTGTTGGTGAGAAAATGGAACCAAATTTCGAAACATTACTTCAATTAAAACCAGACGTTATTACATCAAGTACGAAATTCCCAGCAGAAACAGCTGAAAAGTTTACGAAAGTAGCTCCTACATTCCCGGTATCACACGTTTCAACAAATTGGGAAGATAACTTAAAGTTAATGGGAGAATTAACTGGTAAAAAAGATAAAGCAGAAAAAATTATTAAAGACTACAATTCGGACGCTGAAAAAGCAAAAGCAAAACTAGGAGATAAGTTAAAAGATAAAAAAGTACTTGTCATTAGACTAAGAGCAAATGACTTATTCCTATACCCAGAAGGAGTATACTTTAACCCTGTAATTTATAAAGATCTTGGACTAACTGCTCCAGAACAACTTAAAACGGTAAAAGCACAAGAAAAAATTTCTTTAGAAAAATTAGCTGAAGTTAATCCTGATTATATCTTCTTGCAATACGAAGCAAGTGAAAATAATAAACCGAAAGTGCTAGAAGATATTGAAAATAATCCAATTTGGCAAAGTATGAACGCTGCGAAAGAAAAGAAAGTATTTGTAAATGTTGTAGACCCAATGGCACAAGGTGGTACAGCTTGGAGTAAAACAGCATTCTTAAAAGAAGCAGTGAAAAATTTATCTAAATAATACAATAAGTAAGGTGCGTTGAATGATATGCAGAAAACAAATGCAGTACCAGTAACTATATTATGTATAGCACCCATACTCATCTTATTTACAGTTATACTTTCGATTTTGTATGGGGCAAAAAGTATTGACGCTGAAACAGTGTGGAACGCATTATTTCATTTTGATTCAAGCGATGTAAATCATAATATTATTATTACTTCACGTTTACCAAGGGTAGTTGCAGCTCTTTTAGTCGGAGCATTTCTAGCCATATCAGGAGCACTTATGCAGGGGATGACAAGAAACTATCTTGCATCCCCTTCTATTATGGGTGTGACGGATGGCGCTGCCTTTGTTATTACACTTAGCATGATTTTTCTTCCGGGAATGTCATCAATTGGTATGGTTTTATGTTCAATGATTGGTTCTGCACTAGGAGCCGGTATCGTGTTTGGTTTTGGTTCGCTCCTTCAAAATGGCTTATCACCAGTTAGGTTAGCGATTATAGGAACAGTTATTGGAACATTTTTAAGTAGTGTATCGGCTGCAATGGCTTCGTATTTCCAAATTTCTCAAAATGTTAGTTTTTGGTTTAATGCAAAGTTAGATCAAGTAGATCCTAATATCATTAAAATCACGATACCGTTTGGGATAATTGGAATAATTTTAGCACTGTTAATATCAAAATCTATTACCATTCTTTCATTAGGCGAAGAGGTTTCTATTAATTTAGGGCAACGTACAAAACTAGTTAAAGCGATGGCAATTTTATCGGTAATTTTCTTAACAGGAACAGCAGTTGCTTTAGTGGGGAAAGTTGGTTTTGTAGGTTTAATTATTCCGCACATTACCCGCTTTATAATTGGGGTAGATTATAAGTGGATTTTGCCATGTGCAGGTGTTATTGGTGGCGTTTTCTTAGCGTTATGTGACGTTTTGAGTAGATTTGTAAACTATCCATTTGAAACACCTATTGGAGTCGTTACCTCTTTAATTGGAATTCCTTTCTTTCTTTATTTAATCCGTACTAGAGGAGGAGAGCGACATGCCTAAAAGTTCAAGTCAACGTTTCGGAATGACGATGGGAATTATTATATTTTTAATACTATGTGCTATTTATATTAGTTTAACAAATGGTACGTTCGATATTACGATTACAGATGTATTTAAAACACTGTTTAGAATTGATCCAGTACCAGAACATGATTTAGTTATTTTTGAGTTTCGCCTTCCGCGCATCGTAATTGCTGGATTAGTAGGATTAGGCCTTGGTGTTGCGGGTGCCGTTATTCAAGGGATTACGAGAAATGGGTTGGCGGACCCAGGTATTTTAGGCGTAAATGCCGGAGCAGGAACAGCGATTGTCATTTTTATGTTTTTCTTTCAAGGGCAATTAAAAAGCACAGACTGGGTTTCTATTATGATGATGCCAATGTTTGGTTTAGTAGGCGGATTAGGTGCAGCTATCATCATTTATCTGTTTTCTTGGAAAAACGGTAAATTAGATTCGCAGCGACTTTTATTAACAGGGATTGCAATTGGATCAGGATTTGGAGCCTTTTCTATGTACTTATCACTCAAAATGAAGTCAACTGATTTTGAAATGGCCGCAGTGTGGGTGTCTGGAAGCATATATAGTGCGAACTGGAAGTATATTGTGGCTATGTTACCATGGCTTATTATCTTAATTCCGCTTATACAAAAGAAAGCTTATTTATTAGATTTATTTCAATTGGAAGAAACGAGTATTACAAGTTTAGGTGTTTCAGTAGAAAGAGAGAAATCGATTTTACTATTAAGTAGTATCGGGCTTGTGAGCGCATGTGTTGCTGTTTCAGGGAGTATCGGTTTTATTGGCTTAATGGCACCGCATATAGCGAAAAGGCTTGTCGGTATTCAACATAAGTATATAATTCCTACGTGCGGCGTAATCGGAATGTTTCTTGTAATTGCTTCAGACTTTATTGCGAAAACAGTTTTTACACCTGTAGAGCTACCAGTTGGAATCGTTATTTCTATTGTCGGTGTACCGTATTTCTTATATTTACTTTATAAGGCGAAAGCGTAAGAGGAGGAATAAAAGTGAGTATTTTAAGTGCAAAAAATTTAGAAACAAGTTATGAAAAGCTTACAGTGTTTCGCGATTTAAATGTGGAAATACAAGAAGGAAAAGTAACGACAATTATAGGTCCAAACGGTTGCGGTAAATCGACATTGTTAAAAACAATGGGAAGAATTTTAAAACAAAAAAGCGGTAAAGTATATTTGCAAGGACAGGATTTACATACAATTCCAACGAAAGAAATTGCGAAGCAGTTAGCTTTACTCCCGCAAACTCCAATTGCACCAGGTGAACTTAAAGTGGAAGAATTAATTTCTTATGGACGCTATCCACATCGAAATAACGTAAATAAGTTAACGACAAAAGATAAAGAAATGATTGATTGGGCATTAGATATAACGAAAACTTCTGAATTTCGAACGAGACAAATTGCAAATTTATCAGGTGGCCAAAGACAGAAGGTATGGCTAGCGATGGCATTAGCACAAGAGACAGAAGTGTTGCTATTAGATGAGCCAACTACATACCTTGATATGTCTCATCAATTAGATGTATTACAAATTGTGGAGAAGTTAAATAAAGAACATAATTGTACGGTTGTTATGGTATTACATGATATTAACCATGCAGCAAGGTTTTCAGATGAAATTATTGCAATGAAGGAAGGAGAAATTGTTACAACTGGTAGCCCAGAAGAAATCATTACAAATGAAGTGTTAAAAGAAGTATTTCATATTGATGCACGTGTCATGATTGATCCGTATAACGGGGCTCCTGTTTGTTTCGGTTATGATAGCGTTGTATCTCAAGAAGAAAAAATCGAAATATATGTAACAAGTTAAAAAGGGGGGGATAGGGTGAATACTACAGTTGAAAAACAGCAGATTATAACATCTAATACAGAGCAGTGGAAAATGTATTCAAAATTAGAAGGTAAGGAATATCAAATTCATATTTCAAAGCCGAGGCAACCAGCACCGGATTCAGGATATCCTGTCATTTACGTATTAGATGGCAATGCCTTTTTTCAAACATTTCATGAAGCAGTTAAAATACAATCAGTAAGAGCGGAAAAAACCGGTGTTTCACCAGCTATTATAGTAGGAGTGGGTTATCCAATTGAAGGCGCATTTTCAGGGGAAGAAAGGTGCTATGATTTTACGCCTAGCGTAATTTCAAAAGATGCCCCTTTAAAACCAGACGGTAAACCGTGGCCTAAAACAGGAGGAGCACATAATTTCTTTACTTTTATTGAAGAAGAACTGAAACCACAAATTGAAAAGAATTTTGAGATTGATAAAGGTAAGCAAACTTTATTTGGGCATTCTTTAGGTGGCCTATTCGCTTTGCATATACTATTTACAAACTTGAATGCTTTTCAAAATTATTTTATTAGTAGTCCATCTATATGGTGGAATAATAAATCCGTTCTTGAAAAAGAAGAGAACCTTATAATTGAATTAAACAATGCTAAGTTTGAAACAGGAGTGTTCCTTACAGTTGGATCACTTGAACGAGAGCATATGGTTGTAGGTGCAAATGAATTATCAGAGCGCCTTCTCCAAGTAAACCACGATAAACTTAAATTTAAGTTTTATGAAGCTGAAGGGGAGAATCATGCATCTGTTGTGCCGACGTCTTTAAGTAAAGGATTGAGGTTTATTAGTTACGTATAGGAAAAAAGGTTATGGATAAAACATTCCATAACCTTTTTTAATATGTAGAATTGTCCTTTTCGAAAGTTTTGTTTCAACTTTTCGTCTAAAGAGACAAAAAGTTGTCACAAATCGGTCACAATTAGCATAAACATAAAATAGACGAAATGAACTTATTTCCAAAAAGGCTTGGTTTATTTCAATCATGATTTGTAGAGCTGAAAAAGTATGGATTAAAAGTTCACTATATTCCCAAGGAGGTAGATCGTATGAAAACTATTCTTGCTATCGCTGGACTTATTTGGGTTCTATCACATGGCATTCCAATTTATGAAGGAGAACAAATTCGCAGTGCTCTAAATAAAAATTTTAATGAATATCATATCATTGATCGGCAAGATAATGTTGTGACAGTTCGAGTAAATGACTGTTTTCATACGGTAACCGTTGAAGGAACTTCAGTAGTGAATGATACAAAAGTATGCGATCAGCAATAATTATATATGGAAAGAAAAAATTCTCGGGTTAAATATCTGAAAATTAAAATTAAAACATTATAGACGAAGAATAAGCGGGGGCGGGTAATCCCCGCTTATTCTTGTTTCACTTTATTGAATTTTGATGAGAGATATAATGATTTTTTGACAAAAAGGAAAGGGTATACTGAAAATTGAGATTAAGAAGCTAATGAGTTGTTAAGAATAATCATAAAGTGTAAATATACTCTTATGGGGTATCATGCGTAGATATTTAATGCTATAATTGGTATACTCATAAAAAACAATTGTTTTATTGGATGAAGAGAAACTTTAAGAAGGTGATAATATGGATCATAAAGAGCATGAAGCAGTAACACATAGATCAGAAAAAGAAAAAGAACAGATTATAAATAGATTAAAGAGAATTGAAGGACAGGTCCGCGGTATTCAAAACATGATTGAAAATGATCGTTATTGCGTAGATATTTTAGTGCAAATTTCAGCGATTAATGCAGCGATGAAAAAAGTAGGAATGGGTGTTCTCAAAAATCATACGAGTCATTGTGTTTCAGGAGCTATTAAAAATGGAAATGGTGACGAAGCAATTGAAGAATTAATGACAGTATTTGAACGTTTTTCAAAAGCGTAAAAACAAGCTAGTATTTAACTGGCTTGTTTTTTTGTTTACCCTCATATTGGATTTTGGTGTATTGTAGTGAAAAAGTGTGTGTAAAATAAACTTTTAGAAAATAATTGAAAAATCATGATACAAAACCATTGATTACCTTAGGGGGGTATGGTAAGATGTAATTGTGATTAACAAACAATGAATAAACAAGAGGAGGATTTTAAATGGAACAGTTAACATTACAAGTTGAAGGTATGTCTTGTGGACATTGTGTAAATGCTATCGAAAGCAGTGTGAAAGAGCTAAACGGTGTTGAACAAGTGAAGGTTCAATTAGCAGAAGGAACTGTTGAAGTTACTATCGACTCGTCTGCTGTAACATTAAAAGATATCGTTGCTGTAATCGAAGATCAAGGATACGATGTTCAATAATTATTTTTAGATATGGAAATAAATCGTACTTTAAATGAAGTACGATTTATTTTGCTAATAATTATACCTCATAAGGGTATATAGAGGTGAGAGACATGAATGAAAAAAAAGAGGCCAATCTTCAAATATCAGGAATGACATGTGCGTCATGTGCAAATAGAATTGAAAAAGGTCTAAAAAAAGTAGAAGGTGTTCATGAGGCAAATGTAAATTTTGCGCTTGAAAAAACAAAAATAATGTACGATCCAACTAAAACAAATCCGCAACAATTTAAAGAAAAAGTTGAATCATTAGGATATGGAATTGTAAGTGATAAAGCTGAATTTACTGTTTCAGGAATGACATGTGCAGCATGTGCAAATAGAGTTGAAAAGCGTTTAAATAAGTTAGATGGTGTGAACAAGGCGACAGTAAATTTTGCTTTAGAATCAGCCACAGTAGACTTTAACCCTGATGAAGTTAATGTAAATGAAATGAAGAGCGCGATTACGAAGCTAGGATATAAATTAGAAGTGAAACCAGATGATCAAGATGCATCAACTGATCATCGATTACAAGAAATTGAAAGACAAAAGAAGAAGTTTATTATTTCGTTTATTTTATCTTTCCCATTATTATGGGCAATGGTTAGTCATTTCTCATTTACGTCATTTATTTATTTACCAGATATGTTAATGAACCCTTGGGTGCAACTAGCACTTGCAACTCCTGTTCAATTTATCATTGGTGGACAGTTTTATGTTGGGGCTTATAAAGCGTTACGCAATAAAAGTGCTAATATGGATGTTCTCGTGGCACTTGGAACGTCGGCCGCGTATTTTTATAGTGTATATTTAAGTATTCAATCTATTGGTTCTTCGGAACATATGACAGATTTATATTTTGAAACGAGTGCGGTACTTATTACATTAATTATTTTAGGTAAATTATTTGAAGCGAAAGCAAAAGGGCGCTCATCAGAAGCAATTAAAAAATTGATGGGTTTACAAGCGAAGACAGCTACAGTTGTGCGAGATGGAACAGAAATAAAAATTTTGATTGAAGAAGTAGTAGCTGGTGATATCGTCTATGTAAAGCCTGGTGAAAAAATACCAGTAGATGGTGAGATTGTAGAAGGAAAATCAGCGATTGATGAATCGATGTTAACGGGTGAAAGTATTCCTGTTGATAAGTCAATTGGGGATGTAGTAATAGGTTCGACAATAAATAAAAATGGTTTTTTAAAAGTGAAAGCAACTAAAGTAGGCAGAGATACTGCATTAGCTCAAATCATTAAAGTAGTAGAAGAGGCACAAGGTTCAAAAGCTCCTATTCAAAGGGTAGCGGATCAAATTTCAGGTATTTTTGTACCGGTTGTAGTTGTGATTGCCATTATCACATTTGCAGTATGGATGATATTTGTTACACCTGGTGATTTTGGCGGAGCACTTGAGAAAATGATAGCAGTACTTGTTATCGCTTGTCCATGTGCATTAGGTCTTGCAACGCCTACATCTATTATGGCAGGATCAGGAAGATCGGCTGAGTATGGTATTTTATTTAAAGGTGGAGAGCATTTAGAAGCAACGCACCGATTAGATACAGTTATTCTAGATAAAACAGGTACTGTGACAAACGGAAAGCCTGTGTTAACAGATATAATTGTAGCAGATGGATTCCATGAAGAAGAAATACTACGTTTAGTAGGTGCGGCAGAAAAAAATTCTGAACACCCACTTGCAGAAGCGATTGTGGAAGGAATTAGAGAAAAGAAAATTGATATTCCAAGTTCAGAAACGTTTGAAGCGATTCCTGGATTTGGTATCGAATCAGTCGTAGAAGGAAAACAATTATTAATTGGCACACGTCGATTAATGAAGAAATTCAATATTGATATTGAAGAAGTTTCAAAATCAATGGAAGAGCTAGAACGAGAAGGAAAAACAGCAATGCTTATTGCAATCGATAAAGAATATGCTGGTATAGTTGCCGTTGCAGATACTGTGAAAGATACTTCAAAAGCAGCTATCGCAAGACTGAAAAAAATGGGTCTAGACGTTGTGATGATTACAGGAGATAATACACAAACTGCTCAGGCGATTGCAAAGCAAGTTGGTATTGATCACGTAATTGCAGAAGTATTGCCAGAAGGAAAAGCAGAAGAAGTGAAAAAACTGCAAGCAAATGGTAAGAAAGTAGCGATGGTTGGAGATGGGATAAATGATGCTCCTGCTCTTGCTACAGCGAACATTGGTATGGCAATTGGAACGGGAACGGATGTAGCGATGGAAGCAGCGGATATAACGTTAATCCGCGGTGATTTAAATAGTATTGCTGATGCGATCTTTATGAGTAAAATGACGATAAGAAATATTAAACAAAATTTATTCTGGGCATTAGCTTATAACGCGTTAGGAATTCCAATTGCGGCATTAGGTTTCTTAGCCCCTTGGGTTGCTGGAGCAGCGATGGCATTTAGTTCTGTATCCGTTGTATTAAATGCATTACGATTACAAAGAGTTAAATTAAAATCTTAAAAAGCTACATTAAGTAATTGAATAGAATTAAAAAACAATACTTTGAATAAGTATTGTTTTTTTGTTCGTATAGAAATTAAAACGATATAATAAAGAAGAATTATGGAATCGTATATAGTAGAAAAGTTAAGAGGTAGTTTGGTAAGGAGACTTATATATGTTAAAAGATATTATAATTAGACCATTTCAGAAAGAAGATTTAAATCAAGTATTACAATTGTTCTATGAAACAGTTCATACGGTTAATGCAAAAGATTATAATGAGTTACAGCTACAAGCATGGGCACCAGATCGACTAGATAGAGAAAGCTGGTTAAAGTCTTTAGAAAAGAATATTAGTTATGTAGCGGATCATAACGGTGTGATAGTCGGATTTGGAGATTATAATGAGGATCATTACGTAGATCGTTTATTTACACATAAATATTATCAGGGGAAAAGGATAGCCTCATCCATATTACAGAAGTTAGAAAAAGAAGCAGTGAACCTAGGGCATAGGGAAATCTATACAGAAGCGAGTATTACAGCAAAACCTTTCTTTGAAAGTAAAGGTTTTATTTGCATAAAGGAACAAAAGAAACAGCATAATGGTCAGATTTTTATTAATTATGTTATGAAAAAAATATCCTTCTCATAAATGAGAAGGATATTTTTCATTATTTTACAGCTTCTTTTAGTTCTTTACCAGCTTTGAAAGCAGGTACTTTAGAAGCTGCGATTTGCATTTCTTCACCAGTTTGTGGGTTACGGCCTGTACGAGCAGCTCTTTCACGAACTTCGAATGTACCGAATCCGATAAGTTGTACTTTTTCACCAGCAGCTAAAGTGTTAGTGATTGATTCTACTACAGTTTGTACAACTACAGTAGCTTCTTTTTGAGAAATCTCAGCATTTTGTGCTACGTTTTTAATTAATTCTGTTTTGTTCATGTTTTTCACCTCATATGTAAATAATGCTATTTAAGTTGTTATTATAACGTATAAAACATTCGAGAACAAGTGTACGTACATATATTCGCAAAAAAAATGAAATTTGTAATATTTTTTAGGACATTTTATAGACATTCCATTTAAGCGGACAGAGATTTGTTCTTCATTTCAGTCTTCTCTTGATGAGAAGGTAGTTTCTTATTATAAGATATGAAGTAAGGTAGTGCTACAAATAACATACCTCCTACTAAATTTCCAAAGAAAACAAAAATAAAGTTTGGAAAATATTCAGCCCAAGTGAAATGACCGGCAAAAATTGCGGCTGGGATGACAAACATATTTGCTACAACGTGTTGAAATCCAATCGCAACAAAAGTCATAACTGGGAACCAAATACCGATAATCTTTCCGATAAATTCTTTACTTCCCATACTGAGCCAAACAGCTAAACAAACGAGCCAATTACATCCGATTGCAGAAATAAATGCTTGCAATGGTGTATCTTGTAGTTTCGCTTGAGCGATAGAAATAGTTTTCGCTAAAAAAGCTCCTTCAGTTAAGCCGACGATATGACCGAAAAAATAGGCTACGAATACAGCTCCTATGAAATTGCTAAATGTAACAATAACTAAATTTCGTATGAAATAAAATAAAGTAATTTTCTTTTGGAGCCAGGCCATAGAAACTGTCATCATGTTACCAGTTACTAGTTCACCGCCTGCAAGAATAACGAGAATGAGACCAACAGGGAATACAGCAGCGCCTAGAAAACTAGAAAATGATCCCCAATATTTTGGCATTGTCCCAATAACATGAATATCGAGTAAATACCCTAATGCGATAAAAGCGCCACCAAAAAAACCAAGAATTAGCATAGGGAGCAATGATAAATGAGCTTTTTTTCTTCCTGAATTCGCAGCAAGTTCCGTAATTTCTTCTGGTGTAAATACAGACATGAATAATCCCTCCGTAATAAAATGATGGAATGAATAGAAAAAATTTCAAAAATCTATGTATTATAAAAATATGTTATGACTTCTGTATAAAATTGTCAAAGTGAATAGAGAGGAAATTACATATTGATAACATTGTTCATATTGTCACATGAATGTAACAATAAGGATTTAAAGTGTTTCTAGAGGTGAAAACATGAATACGAATCATGTAAAAAAAGAACGAAAAAAATCAATCGTAAAGATATTTATTATTAGTTTTATAAGTATATTAATGATACCAGTAAGTTTGTATTATTATGCGACAGAAATAGAACGAAAACTAGTAACCGTTACGTGGAATGAAATAGAAGCTTCTACAATTCCTAAAGAGTTTAATAATAAAAAAATATTGCAGTTTTCAGATGTACATTTAGGACCAGAGTTTACACTGAAACAACTTGAACATTTAGTGGAGAAGATGAATGAATTACATCCAGATATAGTAGTTTTTACCGGAGATTTAATAGATAAATTTGGGTCTTATAGTGCGGAAAGAGAAGCAGCGAAGGCTATTTTGCAGAAAATTTACGCTCCCTTAGGGAAATATGCTGTGTTTGGGAATCATGATAGGGGCGGGGGCGGTAGTTTATTTTACAAAAAATATATGGAGGAAGCTGGTTTTTCTGTATTAGTAAATGAAGTGCAGAAAATTAAAGTGGAAAACGGCAAATATATTACAATATCAGGTTTGGATGATTTTCTATTAGGGAAGCCGCAAATAGATTCAACTTTAAAAAACTTGAAACAAGATGATTTCAACATGTTATTAGTACATGAGCCGGATGTTGTAACCAAAATAAATCGTTACCCAGTGGATCTTCAACTGTCAGGACATAGTCACGGAGGACAAGTCCAAATTCCTTTCGTAGGTCCATTAATTACTACCAAACTAGCTGAGAGCTATGTTGAAGGTATGTATGAAGTAGAGGGGAAGAGTAAGCTGTTATATTTATATGTAAATCGAGGTATTGGGACAACCCGAATGCCTGTTAGATTTTGGAGTGTACCAGAACTTTCAGTATTTGTATTGAAGCAAAATAGTAACTAATGTATTCAATTCCACATCATCATTCTCAATTTGATTTTGATGAACGAGATATGGTAATTGATGGTAAATAAAAAAACAACAATAGGTCCTATAACCTATTGTTGTTTTTTATTATTTTTGCAAGGGAAGAGTATCAAAATATGTTCTGTAATTATTAGAGAATTCAAAGTTGTTTTTTGCATCCCAATTAATAGACCAAGACATTAAGCCGCGGAATGCAGGATAGCCACTTTGGTTAGAAAGTTTATACTTTCCTCCGAACGGAACTCCTTTAATGATATAATTTAAAGCTTTTTTCATTTCAGTTGGCGAAATGTATCCACCACTTGGAGCTGCCGCTGGTGCTGCTGGAAGCCCAATCATAACTTGATCTGAGCGAAGAGCTGGGAAAATGTTATTTGGGTTACCACCTACAGGAAAACCATGTAAGAGCATATCTGCCATAGCGACTTCGTAGTCTGCAGTACCTTGATTGTAGTTATTACCGTCCATTCCAACCCCGCTGCCAGCGTTGTAGTGTTGAACGTGAATGTATGTTAGTTTATCTTTCACTCCGTAAATAATTGGTAAATATGCACCCCAGATACTTCCGTATGCGCTATAACCGCCTTGAACATAAGCTGTTTCAGGAGCCATGCTTAATAGAAAATCTGGACCATAATGATCTGAGATTGTTCGAATAGCTGATATAAGATTTACGATTTGGGGAGTAGTTGGATTTTTGAAATTAATGTCATTTCCGTTTAAGTAAATACCTGATTCAAGGTCAATATCTATTCCATCAAAACCGTATTTATCGATTAGAGATTGTATGGAATTAATAAAACGTTGCTTAGCGGCATTGTCAGGAAGTAAAACGACTCCATTTTGTCCTCCTATTGAAAGAACTACTTTCTTTCCTTTACTTTTTAAATAAGAAATATCTGATTTGAAGTCTGCATCTGTACCATACACAGGAGAAAATTCAACAGTGGAACGATCACCACCAGTTTCACCAAAAGATACATTGATTACATCCCATTTTGGTGAAACGTCTTTTAATTTAATAATGCCAGTACCGTTATCAAAGTTATGCCAGTATCCAACGAGTAATTTTGAACCTAAATTGTTTGCTGCTTGTGTTTGGAAAGGGGATAGCGGTAGTAGTAAGAACAGTACGAAAATACAACAAAAAAATTTGAACTTGTTTAACATATCAACACTCCTATACAAAAAGTTGTCTAGATGTATAATCTTGTTTATTTAATAATATCTGAAAATTCTTTCTTTTGTAAGAGGACTATAATTTTCTCAACAATTGTGTGTGGGAAAGTATTAAACCTAATGAAATAATTTTTGAAGGAGATTGAATTGCAATTGTTAAATTCAGAATATTTTGATATATTTTAACGTATAGAACAAAATCTTTCGCACAGTACTCTTACATAAATTTCAAAATTTAGTTTGGAAGGGGATGTACAAGAGTTGGATAAAAATCTAAAGAAAGATCTCAAAATACGCCACATTACAATGATCTCAATTGGCGGCGTAATAGGGGCTGGTTTGTTTGTTGGAAGTGGTGCCGTTGTACATTCGGCAGGACCTGGTTCTATCGTTTCATATACATTAGCAGGACTTCTAGTCATTTTCGTCATGAGAATGCTAGGAGAAATGGCAGCTGTAAATCCGACAAGTGGTTCATTTGCAACGTATGCAAGAGAAGCAATTGGTCCATGGGCGGGTTATACAATAGGCTGGTTATACTGGTTTTTCTGGGTAATTGTTATTGCAATAGAAGCCACAGCAGGTGCTGGTATTATCCAATATTGGATTCCACAAATACCGCTATGGTTATTAAGTTTAATATTAACAATTTTATTAACGCTGACGAACGTTTTTTCGGTGAAATCATTTGGAGAGTTTGAATATTGGTTTTCTTTTATTAAAGTAATAAGTATTGTTTTGTTCCTTTGTCTAGGTCTTGCTGTTATTTTAGGATTTGTTCCAGGAACAGAAGCACCCGGCACTTCGAATTTAATTGGACAAGGTGGGTTTATGCCAAACGGTATAAGTTCGGTCTTGCTTGGAATTACTGTTGTTATATTTTCATTTATGGGATCAGAGATTGTAGCAGTAGCGGCTGGTGAATCTGCAGAACCTGTAAAAGCAGTAAAAACAGCAACAAACAGTGTGATTTGGCGTATTCTTGTATTTTTTATTGGGTCTATAGCGGTAGTTGTTACGCTACTGCCATGGAATTCAGCTAACATATTAAAAAGTCCATTTGTAGCTGTACTTGAACATATAGGAATACCAGCGGCAGCACAAATTATGAATTTTATCGTTTTAACAGCTGTACTTTCTTGCTTAAATTCAGGCTTATATACAAATTCAAGAATGCTTTTTTCAATGGCAGAAAGAGGAGATGCGCCAAAGTCATTTTTAAAATTGAACAGTAGTGGTGTTCCTGTTCGAGCGGTTTTATTTGGAACGGTCTTCGCTTATATTGGAGTTGTTTTTAGTTACATTTCTCCAGATAAAGTCTTTTTGTTTTTAGTGAATGCATCTGGCGGGATTGCGTTACTGGTTTATCTCGTTATTGCAGTTTCGCATTTAAAGATGCGTAAAAAAATGGGGAAAGTAGAACAAAAAAATTTGAAAGTGAAAATGTGGCTTTTTCCGTATGTAACGTATGTTACAATTGCTGCTATTATAGCAGTTTTAGTTGCGATGTTCGCAATTGATACTTTACGTTCACAAGCACTTTTAACAATGTTTGTTACAGTTCTTATCATACTTTCTTATTTTATTTTTAATAGAAATAAAAATAGCACAGTTTTGAATCCTAAAAGTAAGAATGAGGAATCTGTTCGATTCTAATTTTCTTATTTTCGAAGAGAGTTACACCCAGTCATTGCTATAAAAGAATCATATATAATCATAGAAACAAGTAATTACTATTGTCATAGTGGATATAAACTTTTTTCTTGACTTTTTATACGAAGGCGAGCAAAATGGTAAAAAAGGAAGGGGGGATGATGATGGAAGAGTACGTATTAGAGCTGTATAACCTGTTATATACGACAGAATGGCAAGATATTGTTTCGTTTCTAGGAATAGTATTTTGCATGAAAATTGTAATTGTATATATGGAAGAGCAAGGTATGTTCTATTCCTTCTCATCTCCGTTCGATGTGCAGCGCGAGCCGTTGCTAAACTATGCCAATGTGAATTACGAACAATTTCCTTTTGTAGTTTTCTTTATGATTCGATTTATTACAGCAATTGTAAAGAAGAAGGAAAGTGATGATGAAGAGTGCCACGCAACTTGTAAGGTAGCTAACGTTTTTTAAGCTAAATACAAGGAGGAGATTTATATGTGGTTTCGATTTCTTATGATTGGTTTCTTTTCATTAACAGCAATTTCATTAATGGGATATCAAGTGTCTGAAATTTTTCAAGCATATAGCGATACATTTTTTAACAAAAATTAATCGCGTTGCTATTTGAATAATAAAGCGATAAAATCCTTCTTAAGAAGTTTTATTAAGAAGGATTTTTTTCTTTGTTTTGTCTTGCTGTGTCAAACTATTGTCACATTTACACTGTGAATAATATGTTAAAATAGTGAGGTTACGTATACATACTTGAAGGAAGAGGGAGTGACCATTTTGGTGGATCAATCAACAAATCAGAAAAGCTATGCTCCTATTGTGATAACGCTTTCTGTAATTGTAAATGCGATTATTTTATTTTTGTTCTTTGGACCTGTTGGCTATGAAGGAGAAGTACATTTTGATGTAACGATTTTACCAATGTTAAACGCGATTTTTAATAGCTTTACGTTCGTATTTTTATTAGCAGCGTTATTCTCTATTATTAAAAAGAATGTGAAAATGCATCGTGGTTTCATCCTTGCAGCATTTACGACAACTTTACTATTTTGTGTGTCGTATTTATCGTATCATTACTTAGCACCGGCAACACATTTTGGCGGAGAAGGATTCATTAAATATGTGTATTTCATCATTTTAATTACACATATTATCCTAGCAGCAATTATCGTACCACTTGCATTGTTTGCACTTGTATTTGGTTTTACAAATCAATTAACACGTCACCGTAAAATTGTACGTTGGACAATGCCAATTTGGTTATATGTAAGTTTATCTGGTGTTATTGTGTACTTAATGATCTCACCTTATTATCAATAAAAGTCTCAGCCTTTAGGCTGGGGCTTTTTTGTTAAGCAAATCTTTTTGTGAAATGAAAAAAATATGGTATACAAAAGTATAGTTGCTTTTCAAATAGAAGGGATGGTAAAGAAATATGCAAAATTTTGTATTTCGTAATCCAACGAAACTTATTTTCGGTAAAGATCAATTAGAACAGTTAAAAACTGAAATTCCACAGTTTGGTAAGAAGGTTCTTCTCGTATATGGAGGAGGCAGTATTAAAAGAAACGGTATTTATGATAATGTGATTTCTATTTTAAAGGATATTAATGCAGAAGTATTTGAATTGACGGGTGTTGAACCGAATCCTCGTGTATCAACTGTAAAGAAAGGGATTCAAATTTGTAAAGATAATGGAGTCGAATTTATTTTAGCAGTTGGTGGAGGAAGTGTAATCGACTGTACGAAAGCGATTGCTGCTGGTAGTAAATATGATGGAGATGTATGGGATATTGTAACGAAAAAAGCATTTGCTAGTGAGGCATTACCATTTGGTACTGTACTTACTCTTGCTGCGACAGGTTCTGAAATGAATGCAGGCTCGGTAATTACAAATTGGGAAACGAATGAAAAGTATGGATGGGGAAGCCCAGTTACATTCCCACAGTTTTCAATTTTAGATCCAGTTCATACTGCATCTGTGCCGAGAGATCAAACGATTTATGGTATGGTAGATATTATGTCACATGTATTAGAACAATATTTCCATCATGGAACGAATACAGAACTACAAGATCGTTATTGTGAATCTGTTTTAAAAACAGTAATTGAGACAGCTCCCAAGCTTTTAAGTGATTTAGAAAATTATGAGCATAGGGAAACAATTTTATATTGCGGAACGATGGCGTTAAATGGTATTTTAGCGATGGGAGTAAGAGGTGACTGGGCAACTCATAATATTGAACATGCAGTTTCTGCTGTTCATGATATACCGCATGGAGGCGGCTTAGCAATTCTATTCCCTAACTGGATGAAGCATGTCGTAGATGAAAATGTAAGTCGTTTTAAACAGTTCGCTATTCGTGTATTTGAAATAGAAACAGATGGAAAAACAGATAAAGAAGTGGCGTTAGAAGGAATTGAGGCACTGCGTCAATTTTGGACTTCAATTGAAGCGCCAGCAACATTAGCTGATTACGGTATTGGAGAAAATGAAATTGATATAATGGCTAATAAAGCGATGGCGTATGGTGAATTTGGTAACTTTAAAAAATTAAATAAAAATGATGTTCTAAGTATATATAAAGCTTCTTTATAAGTGAATTTAGAAAAGAAACCTATTTGATTGTTTGATCGAATAGGTTTCTTTTTTTGCTTTTTATAAACGTTTATGAATGTTTGTGATTATTTTTGATTGTTTATGGTTGATTTTTGTGACCGTTTTCATTATACTGTAATCAAAGAAGAGGTGAATAAAATGTTAACTCCTGAACGTCATCAAATGATATTGCAACTTGTAAAAGAACAGAAAGTTGTAAAATTACAGCAATTAGTTGAAAGAACAGAAAGCTCTGAGTCGACAATTCGCCGTGATTTAGCACAATTGGAAAAGCAAAGGTTATTAAAAAGAGTTCATGGTGGTGCCGCTGTTTTAACAGGAAAAGGGCAAGAACCAACGATGGTTGAAAAATCATCCAAAAACATTCAAATAAAACAACAAATTGCTAATTATGCGGCTAGCGTTGTTGAACAAGGTGATTGTATTTATTTAGATGCAGGGAGTACAACATTTGAAATGATTCCATTTTTAATCAATAAAGATGTTACTGTCGTTACGAATGGACTTATGCATATTGAAGCTTTAGTTGAAAATAATATTCGTGCGTATTTACTAGGCGGAATGATGAAGAGTAGGACGAAAGCTTTAATCGGTGCTATGGCACAGGAAAGTATGCAGAAGTATCGCTTTGATAAATGTTTTTTAGGTGCAAATGGTGTACATGAACAGCTTGGCTTTACAACGCCAGATCCAGAAGAAGCGCTCCTAAAACAAATGGCACTAACATTAGCAAACGAAGGATATTTCTTAATTGATGAAAGTAAGTTTTCAGAAGTTGCGTTTGCGAAAATTGCAAATGTTGAAGATGCAAATATTATTACAAACCATTTAGAAATTGATTTAGAAAAATATAAAAAACAAACCAATGTAATTGAGGCTGATAAACAATGATCTATACAGTTACTTTAAACCCATCTATTGATTATGTAGTGCAAGTTCCTTCTTTTGATTTAGGAACAATAAATCGAGCGGAGAAAGATATGAAGTTTCCTGGAGGAAAAGGAATTAATGTTTCTCGTGTTCTTCAGCGTTTAGGTGTTAAAAATATAGCACTTGGATTTATTGGTGGATTTACTGGTCAATTTATTAAAGAGGTATTACGTGACGAAGGTGTAACAACAAACTTCGTCCAAGTAGATGAAGATACTCGCATTAATGTGAAAATAAAAGGGAAAGAAGAAACAGAATTAAATGGCCAAGGTCCTATTGTAACAAAGGAGCAGTTCGAACAGTTAATGAAAAAAATTGAGAGTATGCAACCTGGAGATTGTGTTGTACTCGCTGGGAGTGTACCGATCTCTATTCCAAGTACTTTTTACGAATCAATTGCTGCGTTTGGAGCTGAAAAAGGTATTCGTGTAGTAGTAGATGCAAGTGGAAGTGCACTGCAACATGTAATTAAAAATAAGCCATTTTTAATTAAGCCAAACCATCATGAACTTGGTGAGTTGTTTGGAGTGGAGCTTTCAACAGTAGAGGACGTTTTACCTTATGGAAGAAAATTAATTGAACAAGGTGTAAAACACGTTATCGTATCGATGGCTGGAGAGGGAGCTTTATTATTTACGGCAGAAGGTATATATGAAGCGACTGTTCCAAAAGGTGTTGTAATTAATTCAGTTGGGGCCGGAGATTCTCTTGTTGCAGGGTTTGTAGGCAAATATGAACAGACAAAAGATATTGAAAAGGCATTTCAATACGGCGTTGCAACAGGGAGTGCAACAGCATTTTCAGCTGATTTATGTAAGAAGGAAAAAGTAGAAGAATTATTGTCGCAAGTAATTGTAGCTAAGCGATAGGGGGAAGCAACATATGAAAATTACAGAACTATTAAAAAGGGATACAGTCATTATGGATTTGACAGCTTCAAATAAAGAAGCTGTCATAGATGAATTAGTTGAGAAATTAAACGGGGCAAATCGTTTAAATAGTAAAACGGAATTTAAAGAAGCTATTTTAAAGCGGGAGTCCCAAAGTACGACTGGAATAGGGGAAGGTATTGCAATACCTCATGCGAAGACAAAGGCTGTTAAACAACCATCGATTTGTTTTGGTAGAAGTGTAAGCGGTATCAATTATGAGTCGCTTGATGGACAACCGGCATACTTATTCTTTATGATTGCTGCAAGTGAAGGAGCGAATAATACTCATTTAGAAACGTTGTCTCGTTTATCGACATTATTAATGGATGAAGGATTTCGCAAGCAACTATTAGAAGCGAAGGATGAAAGTGAGCTTCTTCAACTATTTGATGAAAAAGAGAATGAAAAAGAAGAAGAGATTGAAGTTGCACAACCAGAAGGAAATGAACCGTACGTACTTGCTGTTACAGCTTGCCCAACTGGAATCGCTCACACATATATGGCGGCGGATAGCTTAAAAGCAAAAGCGGCAGAGTTAGGGGTAGCGATTAAAGTTGAAACAAACGGATCAACAGGTATTAAAAACGGTTTAACGAAAGAGGATATTGAACGTGCAACAGCTATTATTGTTGCGGCAGATAAACAAGTAGAAATGAATCGTTTTGCTGGTAAACATGTCATTCAAGTGCCAGTTGCTGATGGGATTCGAAAAACGGAAAAATTGCTAAATCGAGCTGTCAAACAAGATGCACCAATCTTTAAAGGTGTAAAAGAGGACGGGAAATCAGAAAGTATTGAGAGAGAAAAAGGATTAGGAATTTATAAGCATTTAATGAGCGGTGTAAGTAATATGCTTCCATTCGTTGTTGGTGGCGGGATTTTAATAGCGCTAGCATTTTCGTTTGGTGGTATAAAGGCGGAAGGTCCTTTAGCTGAATTGTTCATGTCAATTGGTGGAGGAAAAACAGGTGCGTTTTTATTCCTTGTACCAATTTTAGCTGGATTTATTGCAAGCTCTATTGCTGATCGTCCTGGTTTTATGCCTGGTGTTGTAGGTGGGTTTTTAGCGGCGAATGCGAATGCTGGATTTTTAGGTGGATTAATTGCTGGTTTCTTAGCTGGATATGTTGTTTTAGGGTTGAAAAGATTATTTTCAGGACTACCAGTACAATTAGAAGGAATTAAACCTGTATTGTTATATCCAGTCTTTGGATTATTGATTACAGGAGTTGTAATGCAAAAAGTAGTAATTCCGCCTGTAGTAGCATTAAATGAAATGTTGACAGGGTGGTTAAATGGTTTAAATGGTACGAATGCTATATTACTAGGTCTTATTTTAGGTGGTATGATGGCGATTGATATGGGTGGTCCAATTAATAAAGCGGCATTTACGTTTGGTATTGCTGCAATAGAAGCACAAAATTTTGGAGTGCACTCAGCAGTTATGGCTGGTGGTATGGTACCGCCACTTGCGATTGCATTCGCAACTACATTCTTTAAATCAAAGTTTACAGAAGCGGAACGTAAATCTGGTTTAACAAATTATATTATGGGAGCATCGTTCATTACAGAAGGTGCGATTCCGTTTGCAGCTGCAGATCCGGTTCGAGTAATCGTAAGTTGTGTTGTTGGTTCAAGTATTGCAGGTGCGTTATCTATGTTATTCCAAATTACATTACCGGCACCGCATGGTGGATTATTTGTAATAGCGTTAGTAAATAAACCGTTACTATATATTTTCTCTATATTAATTGGAACGATTGTCTCGGCTATTATGCTAGGTGTTTGGAAAAAGAAAGTTCAATAACAAATAAAAAGAGAGTAGCTTTTAGTAGCTGCTCTCTTTTTATTACAAAAAAATAAGTTAACAATGGAATATTGATGTTTTTTGGTAAAAGATGTAACGAATTGTGAATTTTTTGTAACAAAAAAGTAACACTGTAATTTTTTCTGGAAAAAAGTTCTTGTGCTCGTATATGAAAAATATATGAAAACCACTGGAGATTGTATGAGAAATACATTTTATTAATATGGAAATTTATGTTACAACTCGTTAATTGTATATTACGAATGCTTTGTAATTGTGTGATTCCTAAAAATTCTAAAAATCTGTTGCTATAATGAAAATACGAAAACAAAGCAAATGGAGGCTATTCATGAAAAAATTATTAAGTATAGCAACAGCAGCAGTTTTTGGTCTTGGGATTTTTGCGGGTTCTGCTAAAGCGGAAACAATTGTAACAACAGACGTATTAAATGTTAGAGAAAACCCAAATGTAGAGTCAAAGCTTGTAGGTAAAGTGTTAAGTGGGAATACACTAGATGTTATAAATACAGAGAATGGATGGACAAAAATTAAGTTAAACGGTAAGGAAGCGTTTGTAAGTGCTGATTTTACAAAGAGCACATATTATGTAACGGCGGGCGTATTAAATGTTCGTGCTGGAGCGAATACTGATTCTGAAATTTTAGGTAAACTTAATAAAAATGATGTGATTGAAACGACGAATCAAGTTCAAAATGAATGGTTACAATTCGACTACAATGGAAAAGTCGGATATGTTCACGTGCCATTTTTAACAGGAACGGCACCTGTAATTGAAAAGAAAGAGGTTGTAGTTCAAGAAGAAGCGCCGGTTAAAAATAATACAGCAGTTAAGAATAAAGAGTATGTTAAGAGTAACGATTCTATTAAGAATGTAGAATCAAGTAAACCTGTGGTAAAAGAAAAGCCGGCTGCAAAACCAGTTGCGAAATCTACTGAAACAAGTGCGCCTACTGGTGGTCGTGAAATTACAGTAGAAGCGACGGCATATACAGCAGATCCGAGTGAGAATGGTTCGTATGGTGGTCGTGTATTAACTGCAATGGGGCATGATTTAACAGCAAATCCAAATATGAAAGTAATTGCTGTTGATCCGAAAGTAATTCCGCTTGGATCAAAAGTATGGGTAGAAGGATATGGAGAAGCGATTGCTGGAGACACTGGTGGTGCGATTAAAGGAAATCGTATTGATGTATTAGTCGGTTCAGATGGTAGTGCTAATAGCTGGGGGCGCAAATCTGTAAAAGTGAAAGTTATACAATAGGTTATCGATATTAATATAAGAAGCGGTTGCTTGAAATTATGTAAGCAGCCGCTTTTTATGGATTATTGAAAGGGATAAATAGTTTTACCTGTAATAATTTTATATGCACTGCAAAATTGTGTTTGTATATATTCTGTATTTTTATTTTCTGGATGTGATGTTGTTTCATGGAGAGTAGAATGAAAAGCCCGTAGTAAACAATTTAGGGCGAAGTATAATTCCTCTTGTGAACAATTTTGTTCTTTTGTAGAAGTAGCTAAAATGAGGTCTTTTGTCAAAGATGAAAAATTGATGGTGGATTGTTTCATAGTTAACTCATCCTCTCGAAACTATTTTTATCATGTATATGCAGAATTGGACAAACTATGTTCTTTTTTATATGTAATTTCATGTACCGAAATGAAAGAACTTGCAATCATGCCGTTAAAATTGGTAAGATTGGGTATAATCAATAGATGGAGTATATTACATAAAGAGAGTTGAATGCTATGGGAGAAGTGCAACGTGAAAAAGTTGCTGTCATCATTGGACCGACAGCTGTTGGAAAGACGAAGTTAAGTATCGATCTTGCCAAAGCGTTGAACGGTGAAATTATTAGTGGTGATTCCATGCAAATCTATCGAACGATGGATATTGGAACTGCAAAGGTAACACAAGCAGAGATGGACGGAATTCCACATTATATGGTCGATATAAAAAATCCGGAAGATTCATTTTCTGTCGCGGAATTTCAAGAACGTGTTCGCAAACATATTCGAGAAATTACAGAACGTGGTAAATTACCAATTATAGTTGGTGGGACCGGTCTTTATATACAATCTGTTTTATTCGATTATCAGTTTACAGATGATGCTGGTGATGTGATATACCGAGAGCAAATGGAAAAGTTAGCTTTAGAACGCGGTGTGGAATATGTACATAAAAAATTGCAAGAAGTAGATCCGGAAAGTGCGGAGCGTATTCATGCAAATAATGTACGACGTGTCATTCGGGCGTTAGAAATTTTCCACACGACGGGTGAAAAAATGAGTGACCAAATTGAGAAACAAGAAAAAGAGTTACTCTATGATGTTTCATTAATTGGCTTGACAATGGATCGAGAAATGCTATACGATCGCATTAACTTACGAGTGGATTTGATGATGGAACAAGGCCTATTAGAGGAAGTAGAAGGTCTGTATAATAGAGGGATACGAGATTGTCAATCTATTCAAGCGATTGGATATAAAGAAATCTATGATTATTTTGAGAATCGAGCCCCTTTAGAAGATGCGGTATCACAATTAAAGACGAATTCGCGTCGTTATGCAAAGCGTCAATTAACGTGGTTCCGTAATAAAATGGATGTCACGTGGTTTGATGTTACAGACGGTGAAAAAACGTCAGAAATTTTACGATACATAGAAGGAAAGTTACAAGTAAAGTCGAATAATAGTAAGTAGAGAAAAAGAGGAGGATTCGACATGAAGCAATCAATCAATATTCAAGATCAGTTTTTAAATCAACTCCGTAAAGAAAATACGTTTGTTACGCTGTACTTATTAAATGGTTTCCAGCTTCGTGGACTAATTAAAGGATTTGATAATTTTACAGTCCTGCTGGAAACAGAAGGTAAGCAACAGCTTATTTATAAACATGCAATTTCTACATTTGTACCACAAAAAAATGTTTCAATTGAATTAGAATAGTAATGAATTATTGTACATAACAAAAAAAGAGCGAGTTTCCTCGCTCTTTTTTTATTTGTCATAAACAATCTATGATGAAATTTAAGCGATTCTAAATACAGTAAGGCGGATGTTAGTATTTCCTGTCGCAGGGATCGTAATCTCATTAAGAGTAGATTGAACAGAAATTCTTGCACCAGCTGCTAATGTTTCGATTGTAGTAAATGAAAGTGAGTCGCCTATTAAATTTGAAGAGAAATTATCAGTTGCGACTGCTCCATTAATTGAAATTCCTACTCCGAGTGGAGCGCATCCTGGCGCAGTTGTAGAAATGGATACGCTAATTACATAAATACCACCGTTAATAACAGTAACTGTATCTGTGCCGTTGAAGATAATATTGTTTACGTTAATTGCAGTACTAAAAATAAAGTTATTAAATTGCAGTACTGTTTGCTGAATATTGTTTGTTACAACAATTGTTGCTATAGGGAAGCTAGGTCCAGTTGGCCCAGTAGGTCCGGTAGGTCCACCAGAAGGTCCAGTAGGTCCAGTAACTCCTATACCAGTAGCGCCGGTAGCACCCGTTGGTCCTTGAATGCCTTGAGGTCCGGTAGCACCCGTGTTACCTTGAACGCCTTGAGGTCCAGTAGCACCCGTGTTACCTTGAACGCCTTGAGGTCCAGTAGCACCTGTGTTACCTTGAACACCCTGAGGTCCAGTAGCGCCGGTAGCACCTGTGTTACCTTGAACGCCTTGAGGTCCAGTAGCACCTGTGTTACCTTGAACACCTTGAGGTCCAGTAGCCCCAGTAGCACCTGTGTTACCTTGAACACCTTGAGGTCCAGTAGCCCCAGTAGCACCTGTGTTACCTTGAACACCCTGAGGTCCAGTAGCGCCGGTAGCACCTGTGTTACCTTGAGCACCTTGAGGTCCAGTAGCACCTGTGTTACCTTGAGGTCCCTGAGGTCCAGTAGGTCCAGGAGGCCCGCCAGAAGGTCCGGTAGGTCCGGTAACTCCTATACCAGTAGCGCCAGTGGCACCGGTAGCACCTGTGTTACCTTGAACACCTTGAGGTCCAGTAGCACCAGTAGCGCCAGTGGCACCGGTAGCACCTGTGTTACCTTGAACACCTTGAGGTCCAGTAGCACCAGTAGCGCCAGTGGCACCGGTAGCACCTGTGTTACCTTGAACACCTTGAGGTCCAGTAGCACCGGTAGCGCCAGTAGCCCCAGTAGCACCTGTGTTACCTTGAGCACCTGTGTTACCTTGAGCACCTTGAGGTCCGGTAGCGCCAGTAGCCCCAGTAGCACCTGTGTTACCTTGAACGCCTTGAGGTCCAGTAGCGCCGGTAGCCCCAGTAGCCCCAGTAGCACCTGTGTTACCTTGAGCACCTTGAGGTCCAGTAGCGCCGGTAGCCCCAGTAGCCCCAGTAGCACCTGTGTTACCTTGAACACCCTGAGGTCCAGTAGCGCCGGTAGCACCTGTGTTACCTTGAACACCTTGAGGTCCAGTAGCGCCGGTAGCACCTGTGTTACCTTGAACGCCTTGAGGTCCAGTGGCACCAGTAGCACCTGTGTTACCTTGAGCACCTTGAGGTCCGGTAGCGCCGGTAGCCCCAGTAGCACCTGTGTTACCTTGAACGCCTTGAGGTCCAGTGGCACCAGTAGCGCCGGTAGCACCTGTGTTACCTTGAACGCCTTGAGGTCCAGTGGCCCCAGTAGCACCTGTGTTACCTTGAACGCCTTGAGGTCCAGTAGCACCAGTAGCGCCAGTGGCACCAGTAGCACCTGTGTTACCTTGAGCACCTTGAGGTCCAGTAGCGCCGGTAGCACCTGTGTTACCTTGAAC
>NZ_JBXAHT010000003.1:0-29636 GCF_058795375.1 Bacillus sp. GW823-FHT06A10
AACATCTTCGTTTTTCGATGTCAACTAAGTTTTTCAATTTCTTTTTTGTCGTTTTCTGCGTTTCCGCATCAGCGACGGTTATTAATATATCATGGTGAAAAATGAAATGCAACACCTTTTATAAACTTTTTTTAAAACTGCCCACATTTCTTTTTTTATATCATATACTTAAACGAAATATCTCTTTCATGTATGAGCAATTCCTACATATATTTTATATAAAGTTACTCTATCAAAAGACGTTTCTTTCTATAATAAGCGTTTTATTCATATAGCATATCATACAAGGAGGAATATATATGGACTATACCGATTTATTAATCAAACTAGGTCTCTCGGCTATTTTAGGATTTGCCATTGGTTTAGAACGCGAATTAAAACGGAAACCACTTGGTTTAAAAACGTGTTTAGTTATTTCTATTATTAGTTGCCTCCTAACGATTGTTTCTATTAAAGCAGCTTATAACTTACCACATACCGATCATATGAATATGGATCCACTTCGACTTGCCGCTCAAATTGTATCAGGAATTGGTTTTTTAGGTGCTGGCGTAATTTTAAGAAGAGGCAACGATAGCATCGCAGGGCTCACGACTGCCGCTATGATCTGGGGTGCTTCTGGTATCGGTATTGCTGTTGGGGCCGGATTCTATATTGAAGCGATATTCGGAATGTGTTTCCTTATGATTAGTGTCGAACTTATACCACTCGCGATGAAATATGTAGGCCCTAGATCATTTCGTCAACGTGATATCGCTGTGAAACTTGTTGTACGAAATATGGACAATATCCCAATCGTAATTGAAGAAATAAAAGAAATGGATATAAAAGTTAAGAATATGAAGCTTAAAACATTAGAAAACGGTTCTCACTATTTACATCTTAAACTGTCCATTGATCAAAAAAGACATACTGCTGATGTTTACTATGCTCTCCAGCATCTTGAAAGTGTCCAACAAACTGAAGTGGAAAGTATGTAACGTAAAACAAACTCTCTTTAATTAGAGAGTTTTTCTTTTTTCTATAATGGCAACAATGAATGTAGTCCTGCAAAACAAGGAGGAATTTACTATTGAAATCCCGTCCGAATTTAGTAGATACATTTCGTGATTCCATTATTTTTCGTTTAATTTGTTTTATTATTGTATTCACTGCTTTTTCTGGTTTTCTTATACATAGATTAGAACCCTCTCATTTCACTACATGGTTTGACGGAATTTGGTGGTCAATCGTTACCATTTTTACAGTTGGATATGGAGACTTTGCTCCTCATACAACGATAGGAAAACTAATAGGTATAAGTATTATTTTATTAGGAACTGGCTTTTGTTCTTATTATATGGTTCTATTCGCTACTGAGATGATCAGTAAACAATATATGAAAATTAAAGGTGAAGAAGCCGCTACCTCTAACGGTCATATGATTATCGTTGGCTGGAATGAGCGTGCAAAACATGTTGTAAAGCAAATGCATGTATTACAACCAAACCTTGATATCGTTTTAATTGATGAAACACTTTCTTTACTCCCAAAACCATTTCATCATTTAGAATTTATAAAAGGTTGTCCGCACCACGATCAAACTTTATTAAAAGCTAATATTAAAACGGCACACACCATATTAATAACAGCGGATAAAGAAAAGAACGAAAGCTTAGCAGATACACAATCCATTTTAAATATTTTAACTGCAAAAGGACTCAATCCAAACATTCACTGCATCGCAGAACTACTTACTACTGAACAAATTCAAAATGCAACGAGAGCTGGCGCGTCAGAAATTATAGAAGGAAATAAATTAACGAGTTATGTATTTACCGCTTCTCTTTTATTCCCTTCTATTTCAGGTGTACTATTCTCACTTTACGATGAAATCTCTGATAATAAATTACAACTGATGGAGCTTTCTCCGTCCTGCACCGGACAAACCTTTGCAAATTGTAGCTATACCCTTTTAAAACAAAACATTCTCTTACTAGGTATAAAGCGCGACGATCAATATATGATTAACCCAGTCCATACCTTCATTCTTATCGAAAGCGACGTACTCATTGTTATTCACCATTAAGAAAATGTTTTTCTAGTTCCCGCATGAGCACTTTTCCAATATTGATATATTTTCTTTTCACTTCTGCATCTGGATCTTTCGGTTCAGCAAATTGATCCATCCCACTCGTTCCCGCGGTTAAAGTATTCACATTATCATCTAGTTCGTCTTGATATACGTGCGAAAGAATATACGGCGTTTCAAGACGGACTACTACACCAGGTACATCTAGTTCACCATCTACTGCTGTAAACGGCACTCGTAAAAATTGATACCCATCTTCTTCATCGATTTTGTAATCGAAGCATCCTTTATCATAATCCCAATTACCACCAATACTATATCCAAGTGGTTTCATAACCTCTTCTAATTTATATAACGCATATGTACGTCCTTCTAAATTTGATTGAATCGGAATCAAGCCCATCCCTCCAAGACTTTTCCTTTAGCATACCCACTCTAGTTTGAATATACTGATGGACTTTTCGATAAAATAATAAAAAGCGACCGGAATCCGGTCGCTTTTTATTATTTTAAACGCTCTTCTAATTCTGCTTTTAATTCTTCAAATCCTGGTTTACCAAGTAAAGCAAACATGTTTTTCTTGTATGCTTCTACGCCAGGTTGGTCAAATGGATTTACGCCTAATAAGTAGCCGCTCATCGCACATGCTTTTTCGAAGAAGTATACAAGGTAACCGAATGTGTACTCATTTAATTCAGGAATATTTACGATTAAATTTGGTACTCCCCCGTCGCTATGTGCAAGTAATGTACCTTCGTATGCTTTTGTGTTTACGAAGTCTACAGTTTCACCAGCAAGGTAGTTTAATCCGTCTAAATCGTTGTCTTCTAATTCGATTGTTAGTTCATGTGTAGATTTACCTACTTTAAGAACTGTTTCAAATAAGTCACGACGACCTTCTTGAACGTATTGACCTAATGAGTGTAAGTCAGTTGAGAAGTTTGCTGAAGATGGGAAAATACCTTTTTGATCTTTTCCTTCACTTTCACCAAATAACTGTTTCCACCACTCAGCGAAGTATTGAAGTGCTGGCTCATAGTTAACAAGCATTTCAATTGTTTTTCCTTTATTGTATAAAGCGTTACGAACTACTGCGTATTGGTAAGCTGGGTTTTCTTCTAGTTCTGATGTTCCGAAGTCATCATGACCAGCAGCTGCACCTTTCATCATCTCTTCAATATTTAAGCCACTTACTGCGATTGGTAATAAACCAACTGGCGTTAATACAGAGAAACGTCCTCCAACATCATCTGGAATAACGAATGTTTCGTAACCTTCGTTATCAGCTAATGTTTTTAATGCACCACGTGCTTTATCTGTAGTTGCATAAATACGTTTGCGAGCTTCTTCTTTTCCATACTTCTCTTCTAATAACTTACGGAAAATACGGAATGCTAGTGCTGGCTCTGTTGTTGTACCTGATTTGGAAATAACGTTAATAGAGAAGTCTTTACCTTCTAATACGTCCATTAAATCTTTCATGTAAGTGGAGCTAATGTTTTGTCCAACAAATAGCACTTGTGGAGTTTTACGTTGTTCTTTAGATAGCGTGTTGTAGAAAGAATGGCTTAACATTTCGATTGCTGCGCGTGCTCCTAGGTAAGAACCACCAATACCTACAACAAGTAAAATGTCAGAGTCGTTTTTAATTTTTTCTGCGCATTTTTGAATGCGAGCGAATTCTTCTTTGTCATATTGAAGCGGAAGGTCTACCCACCCAAGGAAATCGTTCCCAGCTCCAGTTTTTTCGTGGATTGCGTGATGTGTTACTTTCACTGCATCACGTAAATAAGTGATTTCATGTTCACCGATGAAGGATAACGCTTTAGAATAGTCGAACGTTACATGTGTACTCATCTTTTTCCCTCCAATTATGGATATGTATTTCTGTATTCACTTTAGCGAAACTGAAGTTGTAAATCAAGCGATTCAACCATTGTAAACGTAACCAATATATATTTTTTAGAAAAAGTTCATTTTTTGCATAAAAATTCGCATTTTTCGGTATAGATGTATATACATCCTCTTTCGAACATTTTTTATGTATAAAAACAACATAACTACCCCATTCTATAAAAGAGTTAATTAACTCATCGCTTGCTCATGCTTCACAATTAAGGGGGGCTTTTTCATGAGTACTTTGCAACGTATCGCATTAGTCTTTACTGTAATTGGCGCTGTGAACTGGGGACTAATCGGATTTTTCCAGTTTGACTTAGTAGCAGCCATTTTCGGCGGACAAAATTCAGCTCTTGCACGTATTATTTACGGCATCGTTGGTATATCTGGGCTTATCAACCTTGGTTTACTGTTTAAACCATCTGAAAATCTTGGTACGCACCCAGAAACAAACGAAATTCGATAATCAGTATGTCCTTTCACCTCCGACATACGAATATGATTGCATGCAATCATATTTGCAAATATATATCATAAGATAAAGTAAAAGAGGAACGCTCATATGCGTTCCTCTTTTACTTTGTTAACTCGGACTCTTCAATCCATTCTGCCAACTTTTCTCGCAGCGTATTAAACCCGTTTTCAGATGGGTTCGGTATAAGAATCCTTCCTTGTTTTCTTTTCGCCGCTTTTAACGATAAACTCATTTTTCTGTGCTCTTCATCAATTGAAAGTACCTTTACTTCTACTGTATCGCCGACTTTTAAAAAGTCATGAATATCCTTTACATATCCATTTGTAATTTCAGATATATGCACAAGTCCTTGTGTTTCTGCATCTAACGCTACAAATGCACCGTAATCTTGAATTCCAGTCACTTTCCCTGTTACAACCACTCCTGTTGTATATTGTTCTGACATATGAAACACTCCCATACGTTTACCATTCTCTCTACAATTATAGAGAGCAAAGCAGATATATTTATTTTAAATATCCGATTGGTTAGTACGCATTCTAGATAATGATATCTAGAATGCGTATACCTTATATTAGTAAATTATACCACTATGACAGAACTCATTCAAAATTCATGAAAAATTTCCCTTAAAGAAGTATAATTCTCCAATATTGGGATAGACTACTAACACATGGCTTTCTAGTATTCCCCCCCTTTTATGGACAAAACGTATTACGTTTTGTCCTTTTTTTATTTTCTACAAATCGTTCCATTCTCTTCATCGCTTCCATAAGTTGTTCAAGCGACGTCGCATATGAACAACGAATAAATCCTTCACCACTTTCGCCAAATACGCTACCAGGGACAACGGCCACTTTTTCTTCCAACAATAACTGTTCTGCAAATTCCGCTGAAGATAATCCGGTTGAAGATATAGAAGGAAAAACATAAAATGCTCCGCCCGGCACATGACACGTTAAGCCCATTTCATTGAAAGATGTCGTCATGAAGTTACGACGCTTCTTATAGCTATCTCTCATTCGAATTACTTCATCGTTCCCTGCGCGTAACGCCTCAAGTGCTGCAAACTGAGACATCGTCGGTGCACACATCATTGAATACTGATGGATTTTGAGCATTAATTCTGAAAATTGAACAGGAGCTGCAATCATACCGAGGCGCCATCCTGTCATCGCAAATCCTTTTGAAAATCCTGAAATTAAAATCGTATGCTCACGCATATTTTTAATACTCGCGAAACTTGTATATACTTCGTCGTATACAAGTTCTGCATAAATTTCATCAGATAATACGATTAAATTGTACTTCTCAACAATCACTGCTATTTCATCAAGCTCGGATTTATTTAGCATTGCACCTGTCGGGTTATTTGGTGAACAAAGCAAAATTGCCTTTGTTTTCGCTGTAATAGCTGCTTCAATTTGTTCTGGTTGTACTTTAAACTCGTTTTCTAACGTAGTCGCCACAGGAACCGGAACTCCTCCAGCTAATGTCACAAGTGGTGCATAAGAAACGAAGCTCGGTTCAATAATGAGCACTTCATCATCAGGATTTATAATGGCGCGCATCGCTACATCTAACGCCTGGCTCGCTCCAACTGTAACAATGATTTCATCACTTGGATCATAAGATACTGCAAATTGTTTTTTTAGATACTTTGCTATTTCTTGACGGAGCTCCAATAATCCTGCATTTGCTGTATATGACGTATAACCTTGTTCCAAAGAACGAATACATGCTTGCCTTACATTCCAAGGTGTAACAAAATCCGGCTCTCCTACCCCGAGGGAAATAACACCTTTCATATTTGCTGCTAAATCAAAAAATTTTCGAATACCCGATGGTTTTAAAGATTCTGCTGATCTAGATAGTTCAAATTGCTTCATGGTGTCACCACAATTCGCTTATCATCATCGTCTTTTTCATAAATAACGCCCTCATGTTTATACTTCTTCAAAATGAAATGAGTAGTTGTAGAAACAACAGATTCAATTGTTGCTAATTTCTCAGAAACAAACATCGCTACTTCTCCCATCGTTTTCCCTTCTAATGTAATAGAAAGATCATATGTCCCTGACATTAAATAAACGGATTTCACTTCTGAATAACGATAAATTTGTTCAGCAACCGCATCAAACCCAACGCCATGCTTTGGCGTAACTTTCACATCGATCATTGCCGTTAAACCTGTATGTTCTTTCACCTTCGTCCAATCAATATGTGTTACATAATCCACAATAATCTTTTCATTTTCTAACCTCGCAACCATCTTCTTTACTTCTTCTACCTCTATATTTAACAGCTTCGCTAATGTATCTACAGATAATCGACTACTCTTTTCAAGACAAGCTAATAATTCTAATTCTTTTTCTGTCACCATATAAATCATCCTTCCTTTTCGTTTGTGTTTAAATTATACAAATACCCTTTCCAGTTTGAAAAGAAGATTTTTCTATTGAATTATGTCAAAATAAAGTGAAACTTTAATCAGCGGAAAAATGCGTGATAAAGCGAAAGGGGATGGAACCGTGAAACCAAAAGTTTATATTGCTGAACCAGTTCCAACATTTGTAGAAAACTATTTATCAGAACACTGTGATTATGAAAAATGGGATCAAAATGAGAAAGTACCTCGTGATGTTCTATTAGAGAAAATACAAGATAAAGATGGGTTATTAAATTTCGGATCTGCTATTAATGAAGAATTACTGACAGTGGCTCCTAACTTAAAAGTAGTGAGCAACATTTCTGTCGGTTACGATAATTTTGATTTACAAGCGATGAAAAACCGAAATGTTATCGGAACGAATACACCATATGTATTAGATGATACAGTAGCTGATCTCGTTTTCGCCCTTATGCTATCAGCTGGGCGCCGCGTTTGCGAACTCGATTCTTACGTGAAAAATGGTGAATGGAACGCTGAAATCGGAAAAGAACACTTCGGACTCGATGTACACCATAGCACAATTGGTATTATCGGTATGGGCCGAATTGGAGAAGCCGTTGCAAAACGAGCAAAATTCGGATTTGATATGAATGTTCTTTACTATAACCGCCGTCGTAAAGAAGAAGCTGAACAAAAATTCGATGCTACATATTGTGATTTACAGACGCTACTGAAGCAGTCTGACTTTATTGTTCTTCTTACTCCATTAACAGATGAAACATATCACCTTATTGGAGAAAAGGAATTTTCATTAATGAAAGAAACAGCAATCTTCATTAATGCTTCTCGCGGGAAAACAGTAGATGAAGAAGCGTTAATCCATGCTTTAACAGAAAAGAAAATCTTTGCAGCAGGTATCGATACATTTACACAAGAGCCGATTCAAAAAGATAATCCACTCTTATCATTACAAAATGTTGTGACTTTACCACACATCGGATCTGCAACATTAAAAACTAGGCAGCAAATGGCTATGACCGCCGCTGAAAATTTAGTTGCAGGATTACAAGGAAAAACACCGCCTAATATTGTTCGCGGGTAATACTGAATAAACGAAAGGCAAGATGACGTCGTCATCTTGCCTTTTTTTGTTAACATATTTTCTTCTTCCTTGGAGATGATATGAACAAAAATCAATGGAGTGACAAAAAATGAATCACGAATATACTTGTCCTTATTTCACTTTTTCCACTCGCGGCACTACTATTCATTACGAATTGTATGAACACGATAACAAAACAGAACGTCCTACTTTCGTACTCGTTCACGGCTTTTTATCTTCCTCATTCAGTTACCGTCGTCTCATTCCCTTACTATCGAAAGCAGGAACAGTGATTGCTCTTGATTTACCACCGTTCGGAAAAAGTGATAAGTCTCATCTGTTTAAGTATTCTTATCACAATTTAGCAACGATTATTATTGATTTAATTGAACATTTATCTCTCTCAAACATTGTATTAGTTGGGCACTCTATGGGTGGGCAAATTTCTCTCTATGTAAACCGTATACGTCCTGAACTCATTTCAAAAACGATTTTACTATGTAGCTCTAGCTATTTAGCACGCGCAACCTTACCTTTACTATACTCTTCTTATTTACCGTTCTTTCATTTATACGTAAAGAACTGGATTATTAGACGCGGTATCGTTCATAACTTAATGAATGTCGTTCATGATCACTCATTAATTGACGATGAAATGAAAAAAGGTTACTCCGCTCCTTTTTATGACGACCGTATATTTCCCGCTTTAACTCGCATGATACGAGACCGTGAAGGTGACTTATCTTCAACTGAATTACAAAAAATCGAAACACCTACACTACTCATTTGGGGTGAAAAAGACCGCGTCGTCCCTGTACATGTAGGTCATCGTCTACACAAAGATTTACCGAATTCAAAATTTATTTCTTACGAAAATACAGGACATTTACTACCTGAAGAAAAGCCTGAACATGTTTATGAAGAAATTATCGCTTTTTCTGCGCAATAAAGTGAAACTTTAATTAGCCCCCACCTAACTTCTTTGCTTCTGCTGAATTTTGAGGTGGGGGTCTTACTGCCCGGCAAATAGCGGGATAATATAAAAAAGGCCGTCGGAAATTCCGACAGCCTATAATGAACAGCTTCCGCCTTCTTTTATTACAAGTAATTCCACAGCTAATTTCTCACATTTTTCAAGCGCAGGTACTTCCTCAAAAGACATAAAGTATATATGTTGAATCTTCTTTGCGATGTATTTTGGATCATCAAACACACTTATGACGTTCACAACATCGCTCGCTTCTGTTTCATAAAACTCCGGTCCCATTTGAAACGGATCCCAATTCTTCACAACCTCTATCATCTTTTCATATGTACCCATTCGCTTCCCGCCTTTTCACTTTTTAATACTTTTCTTTATCCTATCACATCAGCTATTCTATAAGAAGAGAGAGAACTTTCATAACTTATTGGTTTTACAGAAGAAGGGGGCAAACGTATGCAACTATTTCATAAAGCAATCAATCGACGTGGAACGCATAGTATAAAATGGGATACATATAAAAACGAAGAACTTATCCATGCTTGGATTGCTGATATGGATTTTGAAGTACCAACACAAATTCAAACTGCTTTAAAGAAACGTATTGAGCATCCTATTTTCGGCTATACACTTCCTCCCGAAAATATTGGAGATATTATTTGTAACTGGACAAAAAAACAATATAACTGGGACATTCAAAAAGAATGGATTGTTTTTAGCGCGGGGATCGTTCCAGCTCTTAGTACGAGCATACAGGCTTTCACAAAAGAAAACGAATCCGTTCTCGTACAACCACCTATTTATCCTCCATTTTTCGAAATGGTCACAACAAACAACAGGCAGTTATGCGTGAGTCCATTACAGAAACAAAATGATACATATGTGATAGACTTCGAGCATTTAGAAAAGCAGTTTCAGCAAGGTGTCAAACTCATGCTTCTTTGTAGCCCTCATAACCCAATCGGACGCGTTTGGACGAAAGAGGAACTTGTGCAGCTCGGATCGTTATGTACTAAATATGACGTTATCGTTGTCGCGGATGAAATTCATTCCGATATCATTTATGCAGAACATACACATACGCCGTTCGCTTCCTTATCTGAAGAATTAGCAGAGCGCACTATCACTTGTATGGCTCCAAGTAAAACATTTAATATCGCTGGATTACAAGCTTCGATTATTATCATTCCAAACGAAAAACTCCGTCACGCCTTTACAGCTATCCAATATAGACAAGGCTTCCACGGGTTAAATATCTTTGCCTACACAGCGATGCAAAGTGCCTATACAGAATGTAATGATTGGTTAAACGAAATTCGATTATATATAGAAGATAATGCTCAATTTGCTTGTGAATATATTAAAACTCACATACCTGCTCTTTCCGTAACGAAGCCAGAAGGTAGCTTTTTATTATGGATTGATTGTTCTCGTCTAAAGCTTTCTCAAAACGAGCGTACTGCATTACTTGAGGAAAAAGGAAAAATCATCGTTGAACCTGGTGAGAAATATGGGTTAGGTGGCGAAGAACATATTCGAATTAACATCGGCTGTCCACGATCTGTTTTAGAAGAAATTTTGAACAGACTGCGTCATACGTTTTCATAATAATAGAGGAGTCTGTCCCCTAATCATTCTTGGACAGACTCCTTTGTCCTATTTTATCGGTAAGTCGATATATTTCAAGTTACGGTCGATATATTCTAATAATCGCCGATATAATTTGAGTTACAATCGATATATTCCAATAATCGCTGATATATTTTCACTTATACTACACAAAAAAAGCTACCAGCACGGTAGCTTTTACTTTTTCTTCATATCTGCTGCTTTTTTTACAATTACACCACAAGCAATTCGATCGCCTGATTTACCTGTCGGTTGTGTCATACCATCATCAGGGTTTTCTGTAATAATAATAGACGCTCCATCTTTTCTATGAATCGTCGTTTTTCCTTCTTCAAGTGTGATGCGAGGTGCATCGATTTCCGCTTTAATCTTTCCAGAACCATCTGCAACTACGTTCGGTAAATCACCGTTTTCTGCACCCTTCGGATTAAGAAGACCATGTTTTTTATCATCAGGATTAAAATGATTCCCGGATGATTCAAAACGAGGTGCCTTACACTCTCCGATTTCATGTACATGTAGTCCGTGTGGTCCTGGCGTGAAACCTTCTCCTTTAATCGTAATTTTCACGCCACTTGTTTGCTGCACTACTTTCGCAGTCCCTACTTCATCTCCTGAAGCATTATGTAATTTCACTTCAATTTCTTTCGGCTTTCCTTGGTCACAACCTGCCATCAGAAATAATAAACAACAACTGAAAAAAAGCCGTTTCTTCATTCCATTCCCTCCAAAATATATTCTGCCCTTAGATTGTCCGAGCATAGAGGGAAACATACAAAAATGCGTTACTGTTTCTTTTCAGCTAATAGTTTTTCTTCAACTTTCTGTAATCGCTCCGCTTCGCGTTTTGATACACGAATGAACATACGCCACGTAGCAACCGCACCAATTATAAATAGCACGCAAACAATCCCTGGAATAATATATTCTGTTTTATCTTCTGGAAAATATAAAGGCATCATATAGAACACTCCTTATTATAGGATTTGTAAAACATCAGAATTTTCTGTTATATAATTTTAAATTATAGTGGAACCTATCCATATTCTCAAGGGGGCGTTCCGAAAGTGAATGATTTCTTTGACTCCTTCTCCTACTTTCCTTACTATAAACTTGAGGTGAAAAATATGAGAGAAACATTTGAAATTGGTGAAATCGTTACTGGTATTTATAAAACTGGCAAATACATCGGCGAAGTTACAAATAGCCGCCCTGGCAGTTACGTCGTAAAAGTATTAGCTGTTTTAAAACATCCGGTGCAAGGTGACTTACATAACGTAAAACAAGCTGACGTACCATTTTTCCATGAAAGACGCGCTTTAGCTTTCCGTGAACAGACGAACATTCCAGAGCAAATGGTGAAAAAATATGAAGGAGAAATTCCGGATTATACCGAGTCACTAAAATTAGCATTAGAAACCCAAATGAATTCATTTTCTGAAGATGATTCACCTTTTGCAGAGCGTAGTCTAGAAACATTAGAACAGTTAAAGAAAGACTACAAACTTTAAAAAACAAAACGACCAAATTACATAATGTGCAATTTGGTCGTTACTGTGTGCTCACTTTCTTTAACACTTTTGAAAAATCAACGAGTTCTCCTAATGTTGGAGGTGCTGGTTTTACTAAATACTCTTTATCTTTTTCTACTAGTTTAAAAATATTGTACGTCGTCATCGCATCATCAAGCGCACAATGATGCTTCCCTGTCCCTACTTTTCCGTACGCCTCAATTGCTTTCCATAATCCTGTTTGATTTCTTTCTCCAAAAAACTTCTTATACTCAAGCGATAAATCACGACACTGTCCGAAGAATGGAAAAGCTATCCCTGCCATTTCACAATTATGCTTCAGCACTTTCATATCCATATTTCCCCACGTTACAATTGTCGGTTTACATTTCGTTTCGTATTCCGCAAGCTTCTTAACGAGTTCAGGAAATGAAATCCCTTTATCCACGACTTCTTGTTTTATTCCTAAAAACTTCTTACATCGATCCGTTAAAGAGGGAAATGTTTTCGGCCTGACATGTGATGAATACGTATCTTCCACCTTACAGCCAGCAACTGAAACGAGTCCTACCTCAATAATTTCCGGAAAAAATCCTTTCGGTTTCTTTCTATGCTGGGGCATCGTAAACTCAAAGTCTAAAAATAAAAATCGTTGTTCATCCATACGATCCCTTCCTTATCATTTTTATCATTCCTTTCTATTTGACACTCCTACACGAACAAGCTCGAATGCTAATTCCATTTTAAATATTCAGATTGGATGTATCTTATATATATGTCAAATGCCCACAAATATTTTAAAAAATAAGAAAAAATGACCTATGCAGAAAATATGACAAAATCCCTCCTTGCATTTACATCCGCAGTTTTTCTACTTTATAATGACGTTATGTGTGTTTCATCTAGTTAATATTTGACACACTAAGAAAAATGAATGAAAGGAGATGAGATTTTTGCACGAAACAACGCAAGAACTCGCTAACTGGCAGTATTATTTTGCTATCGCAGTCTTTTTAATTACATATGCCATTATTATTTCTGAAAAAATTAATCGCGCTGTCATCGCACTTCTTGGTGCAGCATTCATGGTAATTGTGGGGGTCGTCGATTTACATAACGCCTTTACGAAACATATTGAATGGGGAACGATTACGCTACTCATCGGTATGATGATTTTGGTGAACATTACGAGTAAATCAGGTGTTTTCCAATACGTTGCCATTAAAGCAGCAAAAGGGGCACAAGGAAATCCAATTAAAATTTTAATTTCCCTTTCCCTACTTACCGCGCTTGGCTCCGCATTTTTAGATAACGTTACAACTGTACTTCTTGTTGTTCCAGTTACTTTATCTATTACGCGCATACTGCAAGTAAATCCTGTTCCATATCTACTTTCTGAAATTATTTTTTCAAACATTGGGGGAACGGCAACATTAATTGGTGATCCACCTAACATTATGATTGGTTCTGCCAATAAGCATTTAGACTTCAATGCTTTCCTATTGAATCTAGCACCAATCGTAATTATTATTATTGGAGTTACAGCAACAATACTTTACTTCATGTACCGTAAACAATTAATTGCCGATCCTGTACAGGTTAAAAAATTAATGAGCTTAGATGAAAAACAATACATTAAAGATCCAGTATTAATGAAAAAATCTTTAACGGTGCTTGGACTTACGATTGTAGGTTTCATGACTCATTCTATTTTCCATATTGATGCGGCTATCATTGCCTTAACTGGTGCTACTGTACTTATGTTAATTGGTGTGAAAGAGCATGAAATTGAAGAAGTATTTGCAAGCGTAGAGTGGGTAACAATCTTCTTCTTCGCAGGGCTATTCGTACTTGTTGGAGGACTTATCGATATCGGTCTTATCAAAATGTTAGCTCAAAAAGTAATTGGTATAACAGGCGGAGATATTTCTTACGCATCCATCCTTATTTTATGGGTATCTGGTATCGCCTCTGCAACAATTGATAACATCCCATTCGTCGCAACAATGATTCCACTTATTAACGATATGGCAGTTGGGCTAGGCTTATCACCATCTGACGCACAAATCGATGTATTATGGTGGGCATTAGCACTAGGTGCTTGTCTCGGTGGAAACGGAACATTAATCGGAGCTTCTGCTAACGTAATCGTTGCAGGTATTGCGAGCCGCGAAGGACATAAATTTAGTTACATGGAATTCCTAAAAGTCGGTTTCCCAATTATGATCGTTTCATTAATCATTTCTCACATTTATATTTATTTACGCTACCTTATGTAGTAAAAAGAGCGCTCTGATAATCAGGGCGCTTTTTTACTTATATCTAAAATATATCGAATTATCAACAAAAACGAAAAATCTACTCTTTATATCTCACCGGTTCATTTCGAATAATAAATAAATGAATCGGTAAGAACACCGAAAATGTGATTACATGAATAATCGTAAATAATATAGAGTTCGTTCCATATCTGTCTAAAATAGCGTAGATAAGATAAATAGACAATACAATCGATACAGCTGTTGCTAGTAAACTTATAATTGGTACGAAATTAAAAATGAAACATGCAACATATATACCGAATACTTTCCACCCTGCTTCTTCTTTCAAAAAATCTGGTAATTTATCTTTCGCTAAGTCACCCCACGTCTTACTATTCAAAAACGGAATAAACGCAAGCACCCCGTCCGTTGCACCATCATTTTTCGCCATCGAATAAAGTGCAAAAGCCGTTAACAAATATGAAATAATTGCCCAAATCAATATAACAAGAATAAACGCAAAACTAAGAGCAAAGAAACCTGCTAGTACGCCTTGATCCTCCATCTTATCCTCTCCTCTCTACTTTCAACATATTTCATTACATTGCAAGTTATGTTTTAAAATTTATCCAAACTCTTTGTATAATAAGAGAAGAAAGAGAATAAGAGAGGAGAAACAATTATGCATCCATTTGTAAAAGCATTACAAGAGCATTTCACAGCTCATCAAAATCCTGAAAAAGCAGAACCTATGGCTCGTTATATGAAAAATCACTTCCCATTTCTAGGTATTCAAACACCGGAAAGACGCCAATTATTAAAAGACGTCATTCAAATACATACTCTCCCAGATAAAAAAGACTTCCAAATTATCGTACGTGAGCTTTGGGACTTACCAGAACGTGAATTCCAAGCGGCCGCACTTGATATTATGCAAAAATATAAAAAGCATATAAACGAAACTCATATCCCCTTCTTAGAAGAACTTATTGTCACAAAATCTTGGTGGGACTCTGTCGATAGCATCGTCCCTACATTCTTAGGTACTATCTTTTTAAAACACCCAGAATTGATTTCTGCTTATATTCCAAAATGGATTGCATCAGATAACATATGGTTACAACGCGCCGCTATTTTATTCCAACTGAAATATAAACAAAAGATGGATGAAGAACTTCTTTTCTGGATTATTGGACAACTACATTCTTCAAAAGAATTTTTCATTCAAAAAGCGATTGGCTGGGTCCTTCGTGAATATGCAAAAACAAATCCGGATGTAGTTTGGGAATACGTGCAAAACAACGAGCTCGCTCCATTAAGTAAGCGTGAAGCAATTAAGCATATTAAAGAAAATTACGGAATAAATAATGAAAAAATAGGCGAGACTCTATCATAGATAGACGCGTTCCTCTATTGAGATTTAAAAAAGAACGTGTTAGAATATGTTCATTATTACTAATATAAGTAGCGATGACGGACTTATAAGTACTTGCATAAAAAGCGATTCAGGGATAGTGAAAGCCTGAAGCCGCAAGGAAACGGCAGTCCCGAGCAATACATGATAAAGTGGATGCACCTTTTGTGTATCAACTAGGGTGGAACCGCGGGCAAACGCTCGTCCCTAGGCAAATAAGCCTTGGGATGAGCGTTTTTTTATGTTCTTTTTAGCTATACTGCTCGTTTCCAAAGTATCAGAGTATGTCATCGCCAATACGTTAACTTTCAAAAGGAGGATTTTCTTATGTATTCAATGGAACAAGTTGTAAACTTAGCGAAACATCGCGGTTTTGTTTTCCCTGGTTCTGAAATTTACGGTGGTCTTGCAAACACTTGGGATTACGGTCCACTTGGAATCGAATTAAAAAATAATGTTAAAAAAGCTTGGTGGAAAAAATTCATTCAAGAATCTCCATACAACGTTGGTTTAGACGCAGCTATTTTAATGAACCCTAAAACTTGGATCGCTTCTGGTCACGTTGGTAACTTCAACGATCCAATGATCGACTGTAAAAAATGTAAAGCTCGTCACCGTGCTGACAAATTAATTGAGGATGCTTTAGATGCAAAAGGCATCGAAATGGTTGTTGATGGTCTTACTTTCGACCAAATGGCTGACTTAATGAAAGAACATGAAGTAAAATGTCCTGATTGCGGTAGTGCAGAATTCACTGAAATCCGTCAGTTCAACTTAATGTTCAAAACATTCCAAGGTGTTACAGAGTCTAGCACAAACGAAATCTTCCTTCGTCCTGAAACAGCACAAGGTATTTTCGTAAACTTCAAAAACGTTCAACGCTCTATGCGTAAAAAGCTTCCATTTGGTATTGGCCAAATCGGTAAGAGTTTCCGTAACGAAATCACACCTGGTAACTTCACATTCCGTACACGTGAATTCGAACAAATGGAACTTGAATTCTTCTGTAAGCCTGGTGAAGATTTAGAGTGGTTCGCATTCTGGCGTGAAACTTGTAAAAACTGGTTACTTTCACTTGGTATGACTGAAGAGAGCATGCGTCTTCGTGACCACGGTGAAGAAGAGTTATCTCACTATAGTAATGCAACAACTGACATTGAATTCAAATTCCCATTCGGTTGGGGCGAACTTTGGGGCGTTGCATCTCGTACAGACTTCGACTTAAAACGTCACATGGAACACTCAAACGAAGACTTTAACTATATCGATCCACAAACGAATGAGCGTTACGTACCATACTGCATCGAGCCATCTTTAGGCGCAGACCGTGTAACATTAGCATTCTTATGTGATGCATATGAAGAAGAGCAATTAGAAAACGATTCTCGTACAGTTCTTCGTTTCCACCCTGCTTTAGCACCATACAAAGCAGCTATCTTACCATTATCTAAAAAGCTATCTGAAGGTGCTACTGAAGTATTCGCAGAATTAGCTAAAGACTTCATGGTAGACTTTGATGAAACTGGTTCTATCGGTAAACGTTACCGTCGTCAAGACGAAATCGGTACACCATTCTGTATCACATACGACTTCGACTCAGTTGAAGACAAAGCTGTTACAGTACGTGACCGTGATACAATGGAACAAGTTCGTATGCCAATTAGCGAACTAAAAGGTTTCTTAGAGAAGAAAATCCAGTTCTAATTATAAGAAAAAGAGGCTGCTCATAAGAGCGCCTCTTTTTTACTTTTCACGTTTTTCTTTAATTGCTACTGTACATCTTGATATACATAGTAAATCATCATTTTCATCAATAATACGAACATCCCAAACCATTGTCGATTGTCCTCTATGTATCGGTGTTCCGATCGCTGTTACAATTCCATCTTTCTTTGAGCGAATGTGGTTTGCATTAATTTCCAATCCGAAACAAATACATTTTTCTTGATCAATTAAATTGTATGAACCAACACTTGCCACTGTTTCTGCTAATGCAACCGATGCACCGCCATGTAAAAATCCAAATGGCTGATGCGTACGCTCATCAACAGGCATCGTAGCAACCACCTTATCTTCTGTCATCTCTAACAACTCAATTCCAAGTGAATCCATTAAAGTTTTTGCCATATCGCTTCCTCCTTCTCTTGCTTTAATTAAATGTATAATTTTACCTATTTATTTTCAAACTACTTATAACACTTATATAAGGAGGCTTCACCTAAATGAAACAGAAATTTTGTATATTACTGCTTATGTTCTCCTTGCTGACTATTGTACCAAATTGTGCAATAACAGCCAAAGCATCTAACCTGACAATCGATGTTAAGACTGTAACACAAAAAGGTAAGAAACCTTATATAGAATATCAAATAAATAGGCCTTCTTTTCACAACTTTTCTGACTCTACATTTCAAAATAAGCTCAATTTATACTACAAAAAATCCACTGACAAATTTAAAAACAAATTAGAAAAAGAAGCAAAAAAATACTATAAAGAGACAGAAGGATCTAGTACACCATTTCATCCGTACGTAGCAAATGTTGATTATAAAGTCTCTTTAAACAAACCACCTTTTCTTAGCCTATATGTGAATTACTATCAATATACTGGCGGAGCACACGGTCTTTATACGTGGAAGGCAAATACATTTGATTTAAAAGAAAAAAAGCTACTGCACTTAGACGATTTATTTCAACAAAAAGATAAATATAAAGATGTAATCCGTGCAGAGATTGTAAGACAAATTAAACAAAATGAAAGTATTTATTTTCCTGATGCAACTGAAAAGGTAATGAGTATGAAAAAGTTTCACTTCTTTTTAGAGCCAGACAATCTCGTCATTTATTTCCCTTTATATGAGATTGCTCCGTATTCAAGTGGAATTCCGCAATTTCGTATTCCATATACGTTGTTAAGAGACTATTTAAAGCCTTCTTATCAAAATATTTTGATTGACAACAAGTAAATATTTTAGCTACGATAATGTTAACCTAAAAACAACAGGAGGTTAACATTATGAGAAGATTACATGTTTTAGATTTAGCATTAGCTGCCATGTTCGTTGCTCTTATGGCCATCGGTGCAAATATTGTATCTTGGGCACCATTCCTTCAAGTAGCAGGTATCCCATTATCTATGCAACCATTTTTCGCAATTTTAGCAGGTCTTCTTCTTGGAAGTAGACTTGGTGCTTTATCCATGACTGTTTATATGCTCGTTGGCGTAGCCGGCGCACCAATTTTCGCTAACTTCAAGGCTGGATTTGGAGCACTTTTAGATCCTACTGGTGGTTTTATTATCGCATTTATTATCGTTGCTTACGTATCGGGGAAACTAGTAGAACAAAAAGAAAGACCAACATTCATTACATTTGCGATTGCCTCTTTCACAGGAATTATTTTAACTTATATAATCGGTACTACTTACATGTACGGGGCAGTCAATCTCTTTATGGGCGGTAATATGAGCTATAAAGCTGCTTGGATGATTATGATGTGGTTTGCAGTAAAAGATATTGTATTTACAATTATCGGTGCTATTATCGCCCCTCGCATATACTATGCTGTGCGTCGTTCTGCTTATCAGCATTCTCATTCGACGATTTCATAATAAAAAAAGAGTTATTGCAGCAAGCTGCAATAACTCTTTTTTTATATTAAGACTCTTGATTCACTTGTTCTTCTAAAATTTTCTTCATCATTACAACCATGTCATCACGTAATTCTGGGTGTTGCAGGGCCATTTCGATTGTCGTTTGAACAAATCCTAGCTTTTCACCTACGTCGTAGCGCTTTCCTTCGAAATCGTAAGCAAATACACGTTGGATTTCATTTAAGCTTTGGATTGCATCTGTTAACTGAATTTCACCACCAGCACCGACATGTTGCTGCTCTAAGAACATAAAGATTTCAGGCGTTAAAATGTAACGGCCCATAATCGCTAAGTTTGAAGGTGCTGTACCTTGTGCTGGTTTCTCAACGAAATTGCGAACTTGGTAACGACGACCTTCTTGTTCTAATGGATCAATAATTCCGTAGCGGTGTGTTTCATTTTCTGGAACCGTTTGTACACCAATAACAGAAGAAAGCGTTTTATCATATTCTTCGATTAATTGACGTAAGCATGGTTTTTCAGCTTGAACGATATCATCGCCTAATAAAACAGCAAATGGCTCATCACCGATGAATTTACGTGCACACCAAACAGCGTGTCCTAATCCTCTTGGTTCTTTTTGACGAATATAATGAATATCTACCATTTTTGAAGAAGCCTGTACTTTTTCAAGTAACTCATACTTTTTCTTTTCTAATAAGTTTTGCTCTAACTCAAATGCATTATCAAAATGATCTTCAATAGAGCGCTTTGTTTTACCAGTAACGATAATAATATCTTCGATTCCTGATTGTATTGCTTCTTCTACGATGTATTGGATAGTTGGTTTATCTACTATCGGCAACATTTCTTTCGGCATTGCTTTTGTTGCTGGTAAAAAACGTGTTCCCAATCCAGCTGCTGGGATTATGGCTTTTCTTACTTTTTTCATCACAAAATACCCTCTCTTCTGTCAGAATCAATAACGATCATTTCCTTACATAAAACAAAAGGGAGATTTCGCTCCCTTTTGTTCCCTACTACTTAAAATTACTTTATATTATAAACGATTCATAATATCTTCTTTAATAGTAAGTAACTTTTGTTCACTATTTTGTAAAGAACTATCTTTTACACCAAAGTAGAACTTAATCTTCGGTTCAGTTCCAGATGGACGTAGGCAGAACCATGAACCATCCTCTAATTGATATTTTAACACATTTGATTTCGGTAAGTGAATCTCTTCTTTATGTCCATCTTGTAAAGATGTAACAATGCTTGCTTTATAGTCTTCAACTGCTACGACTGTTAAGCCCGCTACTTCTTTCGGAGGATTCTCACGGAACGTCGCCATCATCTCTTGGATTTGTTCCGCTCCATCTTTTCCTTTTAACGTTAACGATACAAGGTCTTCACGGAAGAATCCGTATTTCTCAAATACTTCTAATAGACCATCATATAACGTTTTCCCTTGTGATTTGTAGTATGCAGCTACTTCACATGCAAATAGGACAGATTGTACTGCATCTTTATCACGGCAGAATGGACGGATTAAATAACCATAGCTTTCCTCATAACCGAATTGGAATTCGTATTGTCCGCTTTCTTCATACTGTCTAATTTTCTCACCGATAAATTTAAATCCAGTTAACGTATCAATTGTATCTAAACCGTATGCTTTTGCAATTGTACGACCAATTTCAGACGTTACAATTGTTTTTAATACGACACCGTTCTCTGGAAGCGTTCCGTTTTCTTTCTTTTGAGATAGTAAGTAATCAAGCATTAATGCACCTGTTTGGTTACCTGTTAATACTTGGAACTCACCATTATGATTACGAACTGCTACACCAAGGCGATCTGCGTCAGGATCAGTTGCGATTAATACATCTGCGCCTACCTTTTCACCGTCACGAATTGCATACTCAAACGCTGCGTGCTCTTCTGGGTTCGGTGATTTTACTGTAGAGAAGTTTGGATCTGGTAACTCTTGCTCTTTTACAACTGTTACATCTGTAAATCCAACTTCTTTTAAACCACGGCGTACAGAAATATTTGATGTTCCGTGTAATGGTGTAAAGACGATTTTTAAGTCTTTACCAACCTTTTGTACCATTTCTTTATTAATGATAACATTGTTCAATTCTGCAGCATATGCATCATCTACTTCTTGTCCAATAATATGTAATAAACCGTCAGCTTTTAATTGCTCTACATCAGCGACTTCAACTGTTAATTCATCTTCTACTGCGTTTACGTAGCTAATTAACTCATCTGCCTCTTTTGGAGGCAACTGTCCACCATCTTCACCGTATACTTTATATCCGTTATATTCAGGCGGATTATGGCTTGCCGTAAGAACGATTCCACTTACTGTATGTAAATGACGAACTGCGAAAGAAAGCACTGGCGTTGGACGTAAGCTTTCAAACACATATGTTGTGATACCGCGTGCGCCAAGTGTTGCAGCGACCTCCATTGCGAATTCAGGTGATTTATGTCGAGAATCATAGGCTACAACAACACCTCGTTTTTTCGCTTCCTCACCTAACTTTTCAATAAAGCTTGCTAATCCTTTTGTTGCTTTACGAACTGTATATACGTTTAAACGGTTCGTACCAGCACCAAGTTCACCACGCATACCACCTGTGCCAAACTCTAGATTTTTATAAAAGCTATCCTCGATTTTCTTCTCATCTTGCTTCATATTTTCTAGCTGTTCTTTTAATTCTGCATCTAATTGTGCGTAAGAAAGCCAGCGACTAAATTCTTGTTTCCAATTCATTCTTCTCTCTCCTCCCGCTTGTCATATCTTTATTATATGAAAAAAATATGCTGTATCTCAATATTTTATAAAATCTAGCAGGATTTTACTAGGAATATTTGTATACACTATTGTTAAATACTCCACTAAAGGGAATGAGGATTATGCAAGAATGGGGCTTGTCAGAAGAGCTCAAAATACAAACAAAGCAAATGATTGAAATTGCTGAAAGAGAACTATCGATTATGAGAAACGCAATCGATAAAGAAGATGAATGTATTTTATGCAAAATGGAAGATATTCATCATATGTTGGCAAATGTACAAACATTGGCAGCTACATACTATATTCAGGCATATTTATCACCTTATACGGAAAGTTCATCTTTTATTACGACAGCTATCCAACATTTAAGCGCTAGAAAACATGGTGCTCTTATCGTTGTGGAACGAAATGAAACGCTTGAAGCTTTCATTCAAACTGGAACGACATTAAACGCTCATTTAACTGCGCCATTACTCGAATCAATATTTTACCCAGGTAACCCTCTTCATGACGGTGCCGTTCTCGTAAAAAATAATCATATAGTCTCAGCTGCTAATATTCTTCCTTTAACGAAAAGTACAGAAGTTGATTCTGAGCTAGGAACGCGTCACAGAGCTGCAATAGGCTTATCAGAAAAGAGTGATGCACTTATATTAGTTGTCTCTGAAGAAACGGGCCGTACTTCTTTTGCTTTAAATGGGATTTTGTATACAATTTCTTTATAAAGTGAAACTTTAATCAGCCCTCACCAATTGAGCGTTTACCGGCAACCCCACCTCACTTCTTTGCTTCCACTGAATTTTGAGGTTAGGGTCTTACTGTCCGGCAAATAGCGGGATAAACAAACCTATAAAAAAGAAGACTGTTCCAAAATATTGGAACAGTCTTCACTTATACTCTTATTCTTCTCCGAAACGCTCCACAAGTGTTGCAAGTGTACGTACCATTGCACCAGTTGCTCCAGCTGGACCTAAGTCGTGCGCGCCTTTTGTTTCTGATGTTCCAGCGATATCTAAGTGTACCCACGGTGTATCTTCAGCGAATTCGCCTAGGAATGTACCTGCCATAACCGCATGTCCTTCACGGCCTGGTGAGTTATTTAAATCAGCAAACTTACTGTTTCTCACACGTTCTTTATCACGATCAAAAATCGGTAGTTGCCAAATTGGTTCATCTGTTTCCATAGAAGCCTCTAGTACTTGCTCAAACAACTCTTCATTATTTGTCATTGCGCCTGTCGTATGGTTTCCAAGTGCAACAATTACACCGCCTGTTAATGTTGCAACATCAACAAGGTAGTTTGCGCCAAGTTTTTTCGCATACGTAATACCATCAGCTAAAGCTAGACGACCTTCTGCATCCGTATTTAATACTTCAATTGTTTTTCCACTCATAGATGTGATTACATCGTCTGGCTTAAATGCCGTACCACTTACAACGTTATCAGTTGAAGGAATAACAGCGATCACATTTTGTTCTGGGCGCAGTTCTCCGATAATTTCCATCGCACCTAATACAGCAGCTGCACCGCCCATATCACCTTTCATACCAACCATGCCTTCACGTGGTTTTAAAGAATAACCACCTGTATCGTATGTAATACCTTTTCCAACGAATCCAATGACATCTGTCCACTCTTCTTTTCCTTTATAAATAAGAGCAATCATTTTGGGTGGCTCTGTACTACCTTGGTTTACTGCAAGTAACGCACCCATACCAAGATCTTCCATCTCTTCTTTTTCAAGAACTTTATAGTCCATATCATACTTCTCCGCTAACTCAACAGCATACTCAGCAAGCTTTGTCGCTGTTAATACGTTTGGCGGCATATTTACAAGTGTACGAGCTGAATTTGTTGCACGTCCATGTACGTAGCCAACTGTTAATGCGGCTTCAATTTCTTGTGCATCTTCCGCTGTAATAGCCGTGAACTTCTCTAACTCTACACGATCCTTTTTATCTGATTTATACGTTTGTAATTCATATGTACCAAGGCCTTGTACCTCTGCTGCAATATGAGCGACATCAATCGCGTCTAATTTCTCTGTTACGAAAGAATCAAGTAAGATTGCTGCATCTTGTACTTTTGCTGCTTGTAGTGTTTTAAACGTTTTTCCAAGAGCCACACGTAACGTTTCTGTCGTATAAGACTCTTTCTTGCCTAAACCAACAAAGTAATACCGTTTCACATTTGTTTTTCCTAAGCTATGTACTTTCGAAATGGCCTTTTTCTTCGTAGATAATTCTTTCTCTTCTAGTAAAACTTGTAATTGTCCTTCAAACGCTTTGTCCAGTTCTTGTACAAAACTACTCATTTTCTCTTCTTCAAATAAAGCGACAATTACTGCTTCGTGACCTGCTAATTCTTTTTGTACTTGAAACATGTTCAGACCCCCTAAATTTCTCTACCACCATTATAACTTTATTTTCGATAAAATGCGACAATTCTAACTACAGTTATATGACGTGTAAAATCTCCTCTATTATGAAATAAGCCAAGAAAAAAAGTCTAGCGTAATTACGACTAGACTATCTTTGCTTTAAATATTGACCACGAAACACTTGCATCGTTTCGTCTTGATTTAACATCGTTAACTCTTCTTCTGTAAACTTACCTTTTCCTACTTTTACTACATACACATTTACTTTTTTCTTACCCCATTGGCTATAAACATCTTTCACTGTATCATAATATAAATCAAGACGGTTTCCTTTTATTGCTCCGCCCTTATCAGCTACTACACCATACCCGTAACCTGGCACGAAGAGAATCGTTCCAATCGGGAATACGCGTAAGTCCGCAGCAATTGTGGAATATAAATCCCTTTTCACTTTAACACCTGAATATGTAATACCATACTCTGGATGCCCTGGCCTCTTACCTGTTGACTCAATCCCCGATGTATAACCTGTTGCAGTCATTTCAATTGAACGATATTTAGACCAGTCGTTTGCCTGCTCTAAAGCATTTATCACTTCTTTACTCGGAGCAACATTTCTCTTAACTTCTGCTGCATGTACTTCTTTTGCACTCATTCCTTCATATGTCTTTACAATCTCTAATAAAGAAACTCCAGTGAAAGCCTTCCATGTTACGCATAATGCAAATGCAAGTAAACAAGTCATCATAATGCGAATACAATATCGTTTTAACATTTTTATATTCCACACTCCTTCATCGTTAATCATTCCCTATACGATGAAGGAATATGCAAAAAATAATCTCCAACTTAGTTGGAGATTAAAACATTTGATATCCGCTTTTCCGAAGTTTCTTGATCACGACTCCTGCTAAAGCAGCCCCTACTAATCCAGTAGAGAGAATAAACACGTCTGCTTGTCCTAAGTGCGATACACTTGTCCCAAATGAAGAAAATGTTTCTTTCGGTTTTGAAAAATAATCCCACATACTCGCTTTATTAATAATAAGCATACAAACAATCGGATACACAATAACCATTACCCAAGTAGCTCGCAAAATCATGTTGAGTAAAAATCCAATTCCAAAGAACAAAATAAAAAATAACATCATTGAAATAAGTAGTACCGGTATACTCACTCTTTCTCCCTCTCCTTCGCACGTGCCGTAAATACGTGATAGGCTGTATAACCAAATGGTTCTCCTGGATTTAATGTTTTGTCCACTTCAAGATGTAGTTCTGATCTTCCTTCTAACAAATATTTAATAAGTACAGACGTATTCGGATCGTCCGCAATCTTATCTGGATGTAAGAACGCCACTTCAGACAATTCTTTCTCCTGTACAATAATATTTTCTCCTTCAGGCTCCAAAAGGAAAATAATCATATTATCACTAATTTCATCACGAATAACACCCGATCGAACACCAATGATCCCCTTCACATGAGCGACAATGCCTGTCTCTTCTAACACTTCGCGTTTCACAGCTTCATCAACTGTCTCACCTTCATTTACAAAACCAGCCGGTAAAGACCATTTCCCTTTTAATCCACTGTATTTCTTCTTAACGAATAGCCACCTGCCATCTTTTGTAGCTACTAAGCCACTAACAGCTAACCATACTTTCCCGCGCTTCCCCATGATGCATCCTCCTCCATCCGAACGGACAGAATATTCTTTCTTTTCTATATATTATACTATACTTTTTAATTCGCTGTGAAATTTCCTTTTTTCAAAAAGTGAAAAAACCCATTTTGTCGATATACTGTTAACAAAAAAATATCAAGATGCAGAAATGTAATTATGAAGAAAATAAAACATTGGATTCATCCATTTCATGATAAGGAAATGTTCAAATAAAACATTTCTCCCATCTTTCTATTGTTATATCGAAAACATGTATTATATGAAAAAAAGCAGAAACGGCGCTTAGCCGTTTCTGCTTTTTCTACTATATATTAAAAGAACTTTAATTTACCTTTTTTAAGAACTAATAAAGGTCCACCTAATAAGAATAAGTAGCGGTTATCGATTACTTTCTTCATGAAGGAAGCTTTCCAACCTGTTAACTTTTTACCCATAACAACGCCCATTGCATCGTCATGACCTAAAGAACATACAGATCCTTTATTATCGAATGCGAATTTTTTCATTTCGCCCTTGCCACGAACTAATACAGTTAAGTTGTGTGCAATATTGTAACCTTGTTGAATTGCAATTTGTGCTGTTGGTGGGTAAGGACGGTTAATTTCTTCGTTAATGATTAACGCTGCATCACCAACCATGAATACCTCTTCGTATCCTGGAGCGTGCATGTACTCATCAACTTTTACACGTCCGCGCATTGCTTCAAAGCCAGACTCTTCCACAATACCATTACCACGAACACCTGCAGCCCAAACTACTGTTTCAGACTTAATTAATTCAGTATCATCACCATTTGCAACAATAATACCTTCTTCAGTTGCTTCTTTAATTGCTGTACCGATGCGGAATTCTACGCCTTTTTTCTCAAGTTGTTTTACAGCATATTCTACTAATGCTGGATCGAAACCTGGAAGTGCTGTTGGAGCAGCTTCTACACAGATGATACGTGCTTTTTCACGTGGTACATTGTACTGTTTGCAAAGTTCAGGAACACGGTTTGCAAGCTCACCTACGTACTCGATACCAGTAAATCCAGCACCACCAACAACGATTGTTACTAACTCATCGCGCTTTTCATCTGCATATTTAGCGAAACTAGCTTCCATATGCTCACGAATTTCACGAGTTGCATTAATGTTAGCGATTGAGAATGCATGCTCTTTTAATCCTGTAATTCCGAATGTTTCTGATTCGAAACCAAGACCGATTACCAAGTAGTCATACTCTAACTCGCCGTCTTTTAAGATAATACGTTTTTCAGCAGCTTTAATTTCTACTACTGTGTCTTGTACAAAGTTCACTTTATTTGTATCAATAACGTCTTGAATATCTAGACAGATTTTTTCATCTTGTAATGTACCAGCTGCGCTCTCGTGTAACCAAGTCGCTTGGTAGTGATAGCTGTTGTTGTTTACTAACGTAATTTCAGCTTCATTTACAGATAATGCTTTTTGCAGACGAACAGTCGTAATCATCCCGCCATAACCTGCACCTAAAACTACGATTTTTGGAGTCTTCACCAAATCACAACCCTTTTCTTTATATAATAGTAATGAGAAATAATACCAAGTACTAAAAACTCTATTTGTCAAGAATGTGGAATTTATCACATTCTATATCATAACAAAACGCAGTCAAAAAATCGTACGAATTTTGTCATAGAAATTTAACATAATACTTCCCTATATTAGTCGGTTTTATTCCAGAATTCAAGCTTCTGGAGAATTATCAATATTTTAAAATAACATAGCGTTTTCAAGGGTTTTTCAGCCTTTTTTTCATGTATTTTCCTTTCTGTATATTTTATACAATACAAAAAGCATCTATGCGAAAACTTACACACAATTCAGTCGTTTTCAGAAGTATTATGAACTCAAATATGCTATCATTTATTTGAAAGTGTCATCATTTGCAGGATTTTCGTGTACATATGAACAATATATGAAATCAATATCAAAATTCCATCTATAGGGGGAATGAAAGTGGCAGAAAATCAAAAAGTTTACGACATAACAATTATTGGTGGTGGTCCAACAGGACTATTCACAGCATTTTATGGCGGGATGAGACAAGCAAGTGTAAAAATCATTGAAAGCTTACCTCAACTTGGAGGACAATTATCCGCACTCTACCCTGAAAAATACATTTATGATGTAGCTGGATTTCCAAAAGTGCGCGCACAAGAATTAGTTGATAACTTAAAAGAGCAAATGAAGAAATTTGATCCAACCATTTGCTTAGAAGAAGCTGTTGATACGCTTGAAAAACAAGCTGATGGTATATTTAAACTTGTTACGAATAAACAAACTCACTATTCTAAATCAGTCATTATTACTGCCGGCAATGGTGCTTTCCAACCACGCCGCTTAGAATTAGAAGGTACAGCAAAATACGAAAAGAAAAACTTACATTATTTCGTTGATGATATGAATAAATTTGCTGGCAAGCGCGTCGTAGTATTTGGCGGTGGCGACTCAGCAGTAGACTGGACGATGATGTTAGAACCGATTGCTGACAAAGTTACAATCGTTCATCGCCGTGATAAATTCCGCGCACATGAACATAGCGTCGAAAACTTAATGAATTCTCGTGCAGAAGTAAGTACACCGTATGTTCCAGTTGAACTCATTGGTGATGACAAAATTGAACAAGTCGTTCTTCAACACGTAAAAACTGAAGAAAAAGTTATCATCGATGTTGATGATGTAATTGTAAACTACGGCTTCGTTTCCTCTCTTGGCCCAATTAAAAACTGGGGCTTAGATATACAAAAAAATAGCATCCTTGTGAATTCAAAAATGGAAACAAATATTCCTGGCATTTACGCTGCTGGTGACATTTGTACATATGAAGGAAAAGTAAAACTTATCGCTTGTGGATTTGGCGAAGCACCGACAGCAGTAAACAATGCAAAAGCTTACTTCGATCCAAATGCAAAACTTCAACCAATGCATAGCTCAAGCATGTTTTAATATGTAAAAATAAAAGCTCCTTCCATACGCGGAAGGAGCTTTTATTTTATATACCACGAAAGCACACTGAATTCGATAAACTATCGAACTCAGTGTGCTTTTCGTCTACAAAAATTATTGTTTTCTTCTTCTACCTAATACGAATAATACTCCGCCAACTAAGAATGAAATTCCCGCACCAACTGACATCATCCATGGATGTGCTGCCCCTGTTTTCGGTAATTCTTTTTCTACTTTTACTTGCGGGTCTTTATTTAACTTTTCCAGTCTTACTTCCGGTTTCTTCAGATCTTTCGGGTCTTCCGGTTTCACTTCTGGCTCCTTCGGTTCTTTCGGATCTTCCGGTTTCACTTCTGGTTCCTTCGGTTCTTTCGGATCTTCCGGTTTCACTTCTGGCTCCTTCGGTTCTTTCGGATCCTCTGGTTTCACTTCTGGCTCCTTCGGTTCTTTCGGATCCTC
>NZ_JBXAHT010000003.1:29727-229466 GCF_058795375.1 Bacillus sp. GW823-FHT06A10
CCTCTCGGTTTCACTTCTGGCTCCTTCGGTTCTTTCGGATCCTCTGGTTTCACTTCTGGCTCCTTCGGTTCTTTCGGATCCTCCGGTTTCACTTCTGGTTCCTTCGGTTCTTTCGGTTCTTCCGGTTTCACTTCTGGTTCCTTCGGTTCTTCCGGTTTCACTTCTGGTTCCTTCGGTTCTTTCGGGTCTTCCGGTTTCACTTCTGGTTCTTTCGGTTCTTTCGGATTCTCCGGTTTCACTTCTGGTTCTTTCGGTTCTTTCGGATCTTCTGGTTTTGCTTCTGGCTCCTTCGGTTCTTTCGGATCTTCCGGTTTCACTTCTGGCTCCTTCGGTTCTTTCGGATCTTCCGGTTTCACTTCTGGTTCTTTCGGATCTTCCGGTATCTTAAAATCTTCTTTTGTTTTCGGTAAAATTGTAACTGTAGGCTCAAGTGGTGGATTTATTCTATCGTCCACTATCGCTCTATTTGTTATCCCTTTACTTGGTGCTGCTTTTACCTTCGCTTTAAAAATAATACTACGTTCTTTTGTATCTGTAATTTCTAAATACTTCGCTATTACTTTTCCAAACTCCATTTTTAACTCTACTGGATTTGGTTCAGCCCCTTCAAATCGAATACTATCTTGCACGTACTCTAAACCGGCTGGAATTTCATCTTCTATCTTTACCTCTGCTATTTTTCCGTTTTCTACCGTATTTTCAAAGCTAATTCGGTATTCGATTTCTTCTCCTAGCTTCGGTTCTTTATTACTTACTGTCTTCGTTGCTTTTACCTTACCATCTTTATATTCTGGCTTTATTGTCGCTGTCGGTTCCATAACTGGATGATTTGGATCATCTACGTGAATAATCGCTTTATTTGTTATTTCCTCTCCAACTTTTACTGATTCTTTTACCTTTACTTTAAAGATGATACTTCTTTCTTTCGTATCCGTAATTTCTGGATACTTCACTGTTACTTTTCCATTCTCAACTTTAAGTTCTGTTGGTACAGGCTTATCACCTACGGCCTTCAGACTATCTTTCACATACTCTAAAACAGACGGAATTTCATCTTCAATCTTTATATCAACTAACTTCCCGCCATCTACTATGCCGTTAAAAGTAATTCGATATTCGATTTCTTCCCCTAGCTTTGGTTCATGATTACTTACTTCTTTCCTTGCCTCTAGTTTCCCACCTTTATATTGCGGTGTAATTGGTACAAGTGACTCAACCGGTGGATTTGTCGGATTATTATCATCCACAACCGCCTTGTTTATAATTTCTTTTCCTACTTGTACCGTTTCTTGTACTTTCGCTTTAAAGATGATACTTCTTTTTTTCGTATCCGTAATTTCTGGATACTTTGCTGTTACTTTTCCATTCTCAACTTTAAGTTCTACTGGATTTGGTTCCGGCCCATCAGACTTTATACTATCCTGTACGTATTCTAAACCGGCTGGAATTTTATCTTCTACTTTTACCTCAGTTAGTTTTCCGTTTTCTACCGTATTTTCAAAGCTAATTCGATATTCTACTTCTTCTCCTAACTTCGGTTCATGATTGCTTACTGTTTTTTCTGCTTGTAATGCACCATCTTTATGTTGAGGCTGTATAGCGACATTTGGTTTCTCTGGCGGATTTATAGTATCTTCCACAACCGCCGTATTCACAATCGCTTCGCCAATTTTAGCTTTTTCTTTCACTTTTCCTTTAAAGACGATGCTTCTTTCTTTCGTATCCGTAATTTCTGGATATTCTGCGAGTACTGTGCCGTTTTTCACTTTAACATGCAACGGTTTTGGACTATCCCCCTCAGCTCTTTCGCTACCTTCTACAAACTCTAAACTGTTTGGTAATTCATCCTTAATTTTCACCTTCGCTAATTTTCCGTGCTCAACTACGTTACGGAACGTAATTCGATACTCTACTTCTTCTCCTAATTTTGGAGCTGGGTTATTTACTGTTTTCTCAGCTTTTATTTTTCCATTCTTATACTCCGGTGTAATAATCGCTTCTGGTTTTTGCGGAGGATTCTTCGGATTATCATCATCCACAATTGCCGTATTCACGATTTTCTTCCCGACTTTTACTGCTTCTGTTACTTTTACCTTAAAGATAATGCTACGCTCAGCTGTATCAGTAATATTTTCATACTTCGCTGTGATTTTTCCAGCTTCTTCTTTTAGCTCTACTGGATTTGGTTCATTACCTTCTGCTTTTAAACTATCCTTCACATACTCTAATCCATTTGGTAGTTGATCCTCAATTTTCACTTCTGCTAGTTTTCCGTTTTCTACCGTATTATTAAAACTAATTCGGTACTCTACTTCTTCTCCTAGCTTTGGATCTTTTTTACTTACCTTTTTATTAGCTTTAAATTTACCATCTTTATGCTGCGGTGTAATATCTACTTCCGGTCGCTCTGGTGGATTTTTTGTATCATCAACAATTGCTTTATTTACAATTGTCTTGTCCACTTCAACGGAATCTTTCACCTTCACTTTAAAGATAATGCTTCTTTCTTTCATGTCAGTGATATTTTCATACTTCGCACTAACCTTACCAGCTTCTTCTTTCAACTCTACTGGGGCCGGCTTATCACCTTCTGCTTTTAGACTATCTTTCACATACTCTAAACCAAACGGAATTTCATCCTCAATTTTGACCTCTGCCAGTTTTCCATCTTTCACCGTATTATTAAATGAAATTCGATATTCGATTTCTTCACCTAGCTTCGGTTTATGATTATTCACCTTTTTATGAGCAGCAATTTTACCGTCTTTATATTGCGGTGTAATTTTTGCTGTTGGATCAATTACTGGATGGTTCGGATCATCAACATGGATAATCGCTTTATTTGTAATGTCCTTACCTATTGTAACCGAATCTTTCACCTTCACTTTAAAGACGATACTTCTTTCTTTCGTATCCATAATCTCTGAATACTTTGCCATTACCTTACCATTTTCTACTTTCAACTCCACTGGTTTTGGCTCTTCACCTTCAGCCTTTTCGCTTCCTTCTACAAACTCTAATCCAGCTGGAATTTTATCTTCTATCTTTACCTCTACTAGTTTTCCATCTTTCACCGTATTATTAAAAATAATTCGATATTCGATTTCCTCACCTAACTTCGGTTCACGATTACTTACTTCTTTTCTTTCCTCAATTTTTCCATCTTTATATTGTGGTGTAATCGGTACATAAGGCTCTTCTGGTAGATTCTTTGTATCATCTACAATTGCCTCATTTACGATTTCTTCTCCCACTTTTGCGCTTTCTTTTACCTTCGCTTTAAAGACAATACTTCTTTCCTCTGTATTTGTAATTTCTGGATACTTTGCCATTACTTTATTATTTTTCACCTGTAGCTCTACTGGTTTCGGTTTAGAACCTTCTGCTGTGATGCTGCCTTCTACATACTCTAAACCATTTGGTAAGGCATCCTTTATATTTACCTCTGCTAGTTTCCCGTTTTCTATCGTATTTTTAAAACTAATTCGATATTCTACTTCTTCTCCTAGTTTCGGTTTATGATTATTGGCTACTTTCTGCGCAGCAATTTTACCATCTTTATATTGCGGAGTAATTTCCACACGAGGCTCTTCTGGCTCATTTTTTGTATCTACTACGATTGCTTTATTAACAATCTCCTTGCCTATTTCTGCCTCTTCTTTTACTTTCACTTTAAAAATAATACTTCTTTCTTTTGTATCCGCAATTTCTAGATACTTTGCCATTACCTTGCCGTTTTCAAATTTTAATTCTACCGGACTAGGCTTAAATCCTTCTGCTTGTAAACTGTTCTCTACAAACTCTAATCCAGCTGGAATTTCATCTTCTACTTTAACCTCTACTAGTTTTCCGTTTTCTACCGTGTTTTTAAAACTAATTCGGTATTCTACTTCTTCTCCTAATTTCGGTTTTTTATTGTTTACAAATTTCTCTGCTTTAAGCTTACCGTCTTTATATTCTGGCGTAATTGTTACTTCTGAAGTTGTTGGATCTTTTGTATCATCAACAACTACTTTATTGACAATGCCTTCACCAACCTTAAATTCTTCTTTTACTTTCGCTTTAAAGACGATACTTCTTTCTTCTGTATCCGTAATTTCTGGATATTTTGCGATTACTTTTCCATCTTTCACTTTCAGTTCTACCGGATCTGGCTTAGAACCTTCTGCTCGTAAACTATCTTTCACATACTCTAATCCATTTGGTAAATCGTCTTCTATTTTTAACTCTGCTAGCTTTCCGTTTTCTACCGTATTTTTAAAGCTAATTCGGTATTCCACTTCTTCTCCTAACTTCGGCGTTTCATTATTTACCGTCTTCTTCGCTTCCACTTTTCCGTCTTTATGCTGTGGAGTAATTTCTGCCGTCGGTGTTTCTGGCTCATTTTTCGTATCATCAATAATTGCTTTATTGACGATTTTTTTACCGACTTTCACTTCATCTTTTACTTTCACTTTAAAAGTGATACTTCTTTCTTCTGTATCCGTAATCTCTGGATACTTCGCCATTACCTTACCATTTTCCACTTTCAATTCTACTGGATCCGGCTTAGAACCTTCTGCTTTCACACTGTTTTCTACGTACTCTAAACCTTCTGGTAAAGTATCTTCTATTTTCACCTCTGCTAGTTTTCCGTCTTCTACCGTGTTTTTAAAACTAATTCGGTATTCTACTTCTTCTCCTAACTTCGGCGTTTCATTATTTACCGTCTTCTTCGCTTTCACTTTTCCGTCTTTATGTTGCGGAATAATTTCTGCTGTCGGTGTTTCTGGCGGATGTTTCGTATCGCTCACAATCGCTTCATTAACAATCCAATCGCTCACTTTACCTTTTACTTTCACTTTAAAGGTAATACTTCTCTCTTTTGTATCTGTAATCTCAGGATACTTCGCCATTACCTTACCGTTTTCAAATTTCAATTCCACTGGAGCTGGCTTAGCACCTACTGCTTTTACACTATCTTTCACATACTCTAATCCATTTGGTAAATCATCTTCTATCTTTACCTCTGTTAGCTTTCCATGTTCTACCGTATTTTTAAAGCTGATTCGGTATTCCACTTCTTCTCCTAACTTCGGCGTTTCATTATTTACCATCTTTTTCGCTTCAAGTTTTCCATCTTTATACTGAGGAATAATTTCCGCAGTCGGATTAACTGGCTTATTTTGCGAATCATCAATAGTTGCTTTATTAATGATTTTTTTACCGACTGTTACTTCTTCTTTTACTTTCACTTTAAAAACGATACTTCTTTCTTCTGTATCCATAATTTCTGGATATTTTGCCATTACCTTACCATTTTCAAATTTCAGCTCTACTGAATCTGTTCCGGCACCTTCTGCTTTCAAACTATTTTCTACATACTCTAAACCTTCTGGTAGAGTATCCTCTATTATCACGTCTGTTAGCTTTCCGTACTTAACCGTATTTTTCATACTAATTCGGTATTCTACTTCTTCTCCTAACTTCGGTGTTTCATTATTTACGATTTTCTTCGCTTTAATTTTTCCATCTTTGTGTAATGGTGTGATTTTTGCTTCTGGTTCTTTCGGATGTTTCATATCATCAACAATTGCCTTATTAATGATTTCCTTACCTACTTCCGCTTCTTCCTTCACCTTTACCTTAAAGACAATACTTCTTTCTTTCATATCCGTAATATTTTCGTATTCAGCAATGACTTTTCCATCTTTCACACTTAACTTTAATGGAGCTGGTTTTTCACCTTCAGCCTTTTCACTGCCTTTTACATACTCTAAACCGTTAGGAATTATATCCTCTATCGTTACCTTTTCTAGTTTTCCGTTTTCTACCGTATTTTTAAAGCTAATTCGGTATTCTACTTCTTCTCCTAGTTTTGGTGATGGATTATCTACTGTCTTCTTCGAATCAATTATTCCATCCTTATATTGCGGAGTAATTCTTTCTTCCGGCTCAATCGGTGGATTTTTCGTATCATCAACAATTGCTTTATTGACAATCTCTTTATCTACTTTTGCTTCTTCCTTCACCTTTACTTTAAAGACGATACTTCTTTCTCTCATATCCATAATATCGATATACTTAGCTTTGACTATTCCATTTTCAACAGCTAATTCTACTGGTCCAGGTGCTTCTCCTTCGGCCTTGATACTATTTTCTACATATTCAAGACCTTTTGGAATTGTATCTTCCACTCGCACCTCTTCTAGTTTTCCGTTCTCAACCGTATTATGAAAACTAATGCGGTACTCGATTTCCTCGCCTAGCTTCGGTTTCTTATTATTAACTACCTTTGTAGCAGCAATTTCACCTTTTTTACTTTGTGGTGTAATAACAACCTTCGATTCAGCAGGCTCATTTTTCGGATCTTTTGCAATTGCTTTATTTACAATTGCCTCCCCTACTTTTGCCGAATCTTTTACTTTCACTTTAAATACAATACTTCTTTTTTCTGTATCCGTAATTTCTGGATACTTTGCCATTACTTTGCCGTCTTCCACTTTTAGTTCTACTGGCTCTGGTTTTATACCTTCAGCTTTCAAACTATCTTTCACGTATTCAACACCTTTAGGTAGTGTATCTTCTACTAGCACCTTTTCTAGTTTTCCGTTTTCTACCGTATTATAAAATGTAATTCGGTATTCCACTTCTTCTCCTAGTTTTGGTGTTTGATTCGTTACGCTTTTTTCAACATCCACTTTACCGTATTTATAATCCGGCGTAATCTTTTCTTCTGGATGCTCAGACTGTCCATTTGGCTCACTCACAACCGCTTTATTAACAATCGTTTCTCCGGCTTTTGCCTCTTCTTTTACTTTCACTTTAAAGGAAATGCTTCGCTCTTTTGTATCCGTAATCTCTGGATATTTTGCGATTACCTTACCATTTTCTACTTTTAACTCTACTGGATTTGGTTCAGCACCTTCAGCTCTCTCACTACCTTGAACAAATTCTAAGTTAGCTGGAATTTCATCTTCTATTGTAACTGCATCTAGTTTTCCGTTTTCCACCGTATTTTTGAAGCTAATTTGATATTCAACTTCTTCTCCTAGCTTCGGCTTTTTATTTGTTGCTTTTTTCTTTGCAGCAATTTTACCGGCCTTATGCTGTGGTGTAATCTTCTCCTCTAAATCCTTTGGTGGATTTGTTTTATCACTAACGGTTGCTTTATTAACAATTTCTTCACCAATTTTTGCAGTTTCTTTTACTTTTGTTTTAAAGACGATACTTCTTTCTTCCATATCCATAATTTCTGGATACTTTGCCATTACTTTGCCATTTTCAAACTTCAGCTCTACTGGCTCTGGTTTTGCACCTTCTGCTTTCAAGCTATCTTTCACGTATTCAAGATTACTTGGTAATTCGTCTTCAATTGTCAATACATCTAGACGTCCATCTTTTGTCTTATTTTTAAATGTAATACGATACTCTACCTCGTCACCTAGCTTCGGTGTTTTATTAGAAGCTATTTTTCTTGCTTCTATTTCTCCCGGAACTTCTTTCGGAAGCGTAACCGTAACATTTGCATCATCTGTAGTTTCATAATTTACCTCGGTACTATCTTTTCCCTTTACAGCAACGATATTTTTTATTGTTGTATCTGATTGTACAGAAGCTTTCACTTTTACTTTGAATGTAATAATGGCACTTTCACCAGGCTTTAAAACACCGCCGTCTTTGGCATTAGCACCTTCACCAACACGGAAATCAATTTGATTATTTACAAACTCCGCTTCATCATCGCTTGCATTATCTGTTTTATTTCCTTTATTACTTCCAGAAATATATTGTATAGATCCCGGAACATACTCTAAACGATTATCTAATTTATCAAAACCTTTTACATTAGATACAGGTGCTTGGTTATTTTTCGTATCATTCTTCACTTCAATTTGATACGTAAACTCTTCACCAGCTTTAATTTCCTTAACTTCTTTACCGGCACTATCTAATGCCTTTTTATCAACTTGTAAGTTTGGAGCATTATGTTCTGTAACGAATGTAGCGTTATTTAATACGTAAATATCACCACCGCCACCATTTGCTCTAAAACGCATTTTTGCTTCTTTTAAATCATTTTTTACTTGAGTAGGTCCTTCAAGATGATACGTATGAATGTCAGTACTGAATGAATTTGTCCAATCCGGGTTATATCCTGGATATTTTTTTGTAACAAACTCGTTAGTACCGTCTACTTGTACTTCTGTCATAGACGAATCATTCGCATCATTGTCTTTACCGTTAATATTTTTTATCTTTATATATCCAGCACCAAAATCATATTCTCCATAATCATATGCATATCCATCTTTCTCAGCTGGGTCACCTTGCGATGAAAAATAACTAAATTTCGCCTTAAAAGCACCTTCTTTTGGTGTGTTTATTTTATTAACACTAATATCTGTCCAGGCTGTACTTTTTTGAGAGACTAGCCCTTCCCAAATCTTCATGTCTTTTACTGTTTCTTTATAGTTTTCATAAACTAATATAAGATTCCAGTTACCCCAGTAATAGCCGCCACCTGTTACATCTTTAATTTGTGGCACATTTGCAACTGTCAACGTTTGTGAAATCCCTTGCTGTGCAATTACATTTGTTACATCTGCATACGCAACATATCCTGCGCCACTACCTGAGTAATTAGAAATATAAGGTAGGTAATCCGCTTTTCGTATGCTATCAGCAGTTACATCTGCATATTCTTTATTTCCCATTTTCATTTTGACTGGTTGCCTTACTTGATCCTCGGTAACCTTTCTATCAGCAATATTTCCTGGTAACCCCATTGCTGCTGTCCAGAATAAGTAAGCCTTTTTCACTTTACTTCCGGCAGGAATGTTAGGAAATGCACCTGTTGACGAATTAAAAGTACTATCATCGTTATCAACGTCCACAGTCATTTTATTCGTTTTATAACCCATACTTTGTCTGCCATAATGATCAGTCGTCAAACCAAGTGTTACATTACCAGTCTGTACTAAATTACCAGCAGTAATTGTAGAATACAGTGGATCTCCAAATCCTTGCTTATCCCCTGTTTGCATTTGAACCTTCGAAGCATTCTCTGATGCAGCTTGTACTTTTGCATCGCTCTGATTTTCCGCTTCTTTTTCTAGTTTCTTCTCATCTTTATCTACTGGCTGCTTCACTAGTTCCGTGTTCGCTGTAGGTTTATTTTTATCTCCTGCAGATACTTTTAATTTTCCATCCACTTCTTTTGATTTAGCATCAGCTGGTGATCCGATTTCTTTCTTACTACTGTCAGCCTCATCATCGGTATTAGCTTCAACCTTGTCTTCAGAAGGAATCCCTTCAACATCTACAGACATGTTTCCTATTTGTAGTTGATCCTTTTGCACACTAATTTTTTGCTTATACTCTTTATTAAAATGTTGTGCACGACGAGCTTTTATTAACACAGTCATTTTTTCATGTGATTTTAAATCTTTAATTTTAAGATTAGAAGAAAGAACCTTTCCTCCCTTATCTTTTTCCTCTACATAGAAATCCGCTACCTTATTTTCAGGTAACTTCTCTCCGTTTACTTTCACAGATTGCGAAGGGAACGTAATTTCATTTTCATTATTTTGTTTAAGCACCAATTCTTGAATTGGTGTAGCTCCCGTATTTTCAATCGTATATTGAAATACGTGCTCCCTCTCCGCTACTTCTCCCTTATATATTTCAGCATTTACTTGCTCTGCCTTAATTTTCACATCATTTCCTTGTAACTCATCCCAGCTTTTTTTATTTATCTCTGTAGCAAAAGCACTGGGTGAAGGCAATATGATGGATAGGAGAAGTGTGATCATCGTTACGACATTAAAACACTTCAATACTTGCTTCATATTTTCTACCTTTCTCCTTTCTATATACTTGCTATCCGTCTACTTAATTTCGTAGCCGTATACATAGCAATATATATCCACTCGCAACAATCCGACCTATGAAAATGTATCGTTGAAATCCCAATTTCAACAATATAAATCTCATAGAATATTACTATTTTAATTTATCAAAAATAGCATATATATATCGGACACTTATACAAACCTTTACCATTTTTAATATAGTAAAAACGTTCTACTGCATAGGCTTATATAACAGTTAAAGGATACATAAAAATCTTAACATACTCCCTAACCTATTCATACATACAATAGAATTTTTACCATTTTTTAGTTATTTCAGTTTGTTGTTTATGATTAAAATTTTCAAAAAACAATAACCGTTACATGTAAAAATATGTTATATTATTAAAGAACGTATGTTCTTATTTTAAAGGAGGAATTTGTAATGATAAACGAACCCATTATCGTAAAAAAAGAAGCTTTCCAAGCAATCGGCGTTTCGGTTACGACAACTAATGAAATAGAGGCATCTCCTGAAGGAAAAATCCCCGGGCTTTGGGACAAATACTTTCAAGAACAAATGATGCATCACATCCCAAATCAACAAACGAAAGAAACATTCGCTTTCTACTCCAACTACGAATCAGATGAAACTGGTACATATACATTTACAATCGGTATGCCCGTTTCTTCATTAGAAGATGTTCCTGAAAATATGACAACTTTAACAATACCTGCCGCTACGTATGCGGTATTTACAACGAGAAAGGGACCAGTTGCTGAAGTCGTTTGCGAAGCTTGGGAATATATTTGGAAATGGTCGAAAGAAAATAAACGTGCCTTCACAACAGACTTTGAACTTTACGCCGAAAGAGCATTAGACCCAAATCATGCACAATTGGATATTTATATTGCGTTAGCCTAAAAAAAGATGCCCATTCGGCATCTTTTTTTGTCGTTAAATAGCTACTGGGCAAATCCATTATTATTGTCTACAATGAGAAAGTGCAGTATAGAAATATTAGAAACTGTATAAAGTGAAACTATACTCAGCGGAGGGCATCTCCCATTGAGTATTAGCCCTCACCAATCGGGCGTTTACTGGTTTTTTAGTTTAAATTTGTCACATAGAAAGGAAGCAATATGGAGGAACTACAACAAAATAAAACTGCTTTAGAAGGAAGCGGAAAACCGTTATTAAAAAATACGAATTTCCTTTTTCTTTGGGCAGCTACTCTTTTTTCAAGCTTTGCTTTAGCCTTTTTTACTTTTTCACAAACGTGGTACATAGCAAAAACATTAAACCTTGAAGCTTCACTCGGTGTTGTTTTCGTAGCTCTTAGTGTTCCAAGGCTTATTTTTATGATTATCGGCGGCGCTGTAGCTGATAAATTCCCGAAAAAAAACATTATGTTTTACTCCAATATTATTCGAGCGATTCTTGTCGCAACCATTCTCACATGGTTTATCGTTGGTGATGTAACACTATATACATTTGCTTTATTCGCTTTATTCTTTGGACTTGCTGATGCTTTCTTCTGGTCAGCAGATGGATCTATCTTACCTGAATTGGTAGAAAAAAGCCGGTTAACACAAGCGAATTCACTTACACAAATGACGAACCAAGCATCGGTCATCTTAGGCCCTGTACTTGGCGGAATTCTGATCAAATTTACAAACTACGAGACAATATTTTCTATTACAATTTTATTACTGATTGTCGCAGCCATACTCGTTCAAAAAATACAATTTACGATGCCAGAACTAAAAGATACAGATAAAGGTATGTTCACTTCCATTAAAGAAGGAATCTTATATGTAAAGGAATCGCCATTCCTTTCAACTTTCCTTCTTTGTAGCGCCTTTTTAAATTTATTTTTAATTGGTCCGATGCAAGTCGGTTTCCCGCTTTTCGTTAAAAATGTTCTGCACGGTGACTCGCTCCATTTCAGTTACTTAGAAGCATCTGTAGGCGGCGGAATGGCAATAGGCGCTGTCATTGTCGGTTTAAAAAATATTAATCGTAGACGCGGACTATTTTGCATTATCATGATGCTACTGTCTGGTGTATTCTTCTTATCCATCAACTTTAGCACCGTACTTTGGCAAGCATTATTAGCCGGCATGTTTTATGGTATTACAATTGCAATGGCTATCGTTCCGCTTATGGCGATGATTCAATCGACAGTAAAAGAGGAAATGATGGGACGCGTAATGAGCTTACTTATGCTATCATCAATGGGCTTTATCCCGCTCTCTTATGCATTCACATCAATCGCACTTGCAATGGGAATTCCAATCGTAACCGTTATGAAAAGCGGTGCAATTGCTGTTATCGTCTTCGTACTATTTGTAGCGATTCGTGTTCCAGTTGTAAGAAAGTTCGACTAGCTACTTGGAGTCATGTATTATACGCATGGCTCCTTTTTAAATGGATCAAATAACGCTATCCCCTTACTTCTTCTCACAGCTGCTCCCCATTCTAATCCAACCTCTAAAAATAAATCTCGCACTGTACTATATAAAAGTGCCTTCACATTTTTACGGATTTCCCCATATTTATAAGCTCTCACAACACTCTTCACTCGCCAAATGAAATTTCCATACACTTCTTCATCAGCTAATATCTGCTCTAGTAAAACACCTTGCTCTAGTAACCCGCTCTTTTTATACGCAAGCTCGACCTTACTCCAAAATATATTAATTTTCTTCGGATTACTCGTCATCGGTACCAGTGCGTATATAAAAGGCTTCGGTATATCATGACGGCAATACGTCTCATCAAGCTCGTACGTTATTTTTCTTTTCTCTTTTATTTGTGGAATGTTTTTAGAAAGAGTTGTTTCCCTCTCGCTTTTTTGCTCCTTTCCGCTACAGCCAGCTGTATAATCCTCACTTTCACATGCGGACATTTTCATACGGTCATCCATGCGGTCAATTGCAGATATAAGAAAAATATATAAGTTCGCACTATACCCGCCGCGCTTATGTCTTTCTTTTGTTGCAACACGCTTTATAATTCCTAGTTCCTCTAACTTTGCAATTGAACGGCGTACTGTACGAATACTCTTTCCAACATTCTTCGCAATCGTCTCCATTAACGGACAGGCGACTCCTACTGTTTTTTGTTTCTCATTCACCGCATACTTTCCTAAAAAATGAATAATGGTAGCATCCGTTTTATTCAATTGAAATCGATAGCACTTCAAAACTTGTTTTTGATATGCATTAAACTCTTCTTTACTTCGAAATTCACTGTATGGTTTCATTAAATTATATAAGCTTCCCATTTATATCACCTCATTTATAAGTAAGAGGCAGGAAGAGAATTTGGCGTGGAATTTAATATTTTTTTAATGGAGATGAAAATATGATCGTAATTAGCGCTTGTTTAGGTGGTATAGCTTGTCGATATGACGGAAATGACAATCTCGTTTCAAAAATAGAGAAGCTACTACAAAAAGAAGATACAGTCCTCATTTGTCCTGAAGTATTAGGAGGACTGCCAACACCTCGTCCTTCTGCTGAAATTATTGGCGGGAATGGCGACGACGTTTTGGACGGAAAAGCGAAAGTGATGACAAAAGATGGTGAAGATGTCACAGAAGCTTTCGTAAATGGTGCTTATAAAGCATTAGAACAAATTAAAAATTTACACCCAGAATATATTATTTTAAAGGAACGTAGTCCATCTTGTGGCAGTTCTACGATTTACACTGGTGAATTTAATGGCAATAAGCAAACTGGTTACGGGGTAACTACTGCTTTATTTAAAAGACACGGATTTAAAGTCATTTCAGAAGAAGAATTTGAAAGCAAAAAAAAGAATTGACCCTGTTCGTCAATTCCTTTTCTATCTGTCTTATTTCACGCCTAATTTTTCTTTCACTTTCGCTGGAAGCTCGTCTTTCTTCACTTCTTCCCAAGCTGTTACACCTTTTTTATCTGAGTGGTATACGCGTAGGAATGCTTCTTTACGAAGATTTTTTTGAGCTATGAATTCTAATTCTTTCTCTTTACCGTCTTTATCAAAGCCAGTCAGCTTATATTCATAATCTTTAAATTTCTGCCCATCACTAGCTTTACTATCAAATTCTTTTCCATCTACTGTAATTTGAACATAATACTCATCTTTACCCATACGGTTTAAATCACAACCAACTAACAAACTTGCAAATACAACTAAAATACTAAATAGTGCAATGTATCTTTTCATTTCCTTCACCTCATATGTTTTTCTTATATTCTTATCTTAAAGCCCGGAGCTTAAAGAAGAAATTCAAAAACATGACATGAACATTACACTTTTGTAAGATAATAATTATTTCTTCACTTTAGAAATTGTCATTCCATCACCAATTGGAACGAGTACAGATTCTAAATGCGGGTGGTTTGCTATCATTTCATTAAACTTCTTCATAACTTCTGTATAACGTTTTTGTTTTGCACTCTCATCAGCTACACTACCGCCAATGACGTCTTTCACGCCAATTTCGCCACTTATCACGTAATTTCCTTATACCGTTTATTACGCCTTCTATTATCCCCTCAATTATAATCTCTATTACAAGATATCTCACTAAACTAATAATAGGTTTAATTACGTATCTCCCTATGAATTCAAGAATATCCTCCATCATATTTTCCTCCTTCTTTTAAAAGGAAGCTGCTACTCCTCCGCTTCCTTTTACGTCCAGTTACAATTGCTGCCATACTGCGGTATATACCAACAAGAATAATACGACAACAACATGCACAATAACGCTATTGAATTGGGAAGAAACTTCGGTAAATACTAATACTATAATCAACATGGCTAATAGAATTATTTTTCCACCTATATTCGGGGATGCTCCAAAAACTTTATAAAATCAAAGACAACTTTACTACAACTCTTCCCGTAACTAATTTATTATCGTGGTAAACCGTCTTCCACTACATCCGTAACAGTTCCATTCGGTTCAAAGATTACACGTAATGATCCTTCTCCACCATAACCAGTATAGTCATATACTGAATAAGATTTATATTTCTCAATCACATGTGGCTGTCCAATTGCAGCTTTTACTTGATTCGCAGGCATACCTTTTTTGATTTTCAAATAGTGATTGTAACTTACTGCTGCCGAATTGTTATTTACATCTTTATACCACGGTACACGATCGTTTTTTTCTTCATATTCCTTTACAGGCTCTTCAATACGTTTCGTAGATACCCGATTCTCCTTACCTTTATCTTTATCTGTATCCTTTATAGCAGTACGTTCAATATTCACAACGTAACCATATGTATTTAATTCAACCATAATTTCATATGTACCATCCGTATCTTTTTCAGTATAAAATACGCGTTTTTCATTGTTATTATAATATTTTATGTTCTCACCACCGTAGTCAATCGTATTAAGAATATCCGTATACGTCATACCTTCCTCAATTTTTTGAGATTCATCATGAGAAATATAACGCTTCTGTGATGATGAAGCGTCCTCATTTTTAATACTTTCACGTTTACTCGTAGTCATAGGTGTTTTCTTCTGATCTTCTAGTACGTCACCTTCCGCCTTCGCTGGTTGCTTTGCTCCTACTTTTGTTAATACGTCTGTATCGCTAGAACAAGCTCCCAAAATCGATACTGTAGTCAACGCCATCCCTACTATAAGTACTTTCTTAAATGACTTCACTCTAATCCCCCCGGTATTTTTTAATATTTAGTAATCAACGTATTTAAATTAATACGGAACTATTCAGTTCTATACAATTTGCTATAGCCTTCTCCCTCATGCACCTTTTTTATATAAAATGAAACTTTAATCAGCCCTCACCAATCATCTTCGTTACAAATATTAACATTAAATATAACTAATAAATAGTATATTTCTGCTATTCATTTACATTTCTGTTGCATAATCTTGTCTTAAACGAACAATATGAAAGTCGAATTCACAATAATTATCATATATTCTATATATAATAACATTCAAATTAAATTCTAAAGTAACTTTACATGCATTTTCTGTTTTAACGCCAAAAGAAAAGACCTTTCTAACGATTTTATTCTATCGCTAAAAAGGTCTTTTCTATTTTGGCTAAAAACTTAGCACTCTTCTGGCTTACCAGCATTCGTCGCTGTACGGAAAAATGATCCAAATCTGCATGATGCGATTGCGTTTAGATAATCAATCGTGAATTATGCGTTCAATTTAAAGCAGGTTAAAAAATAATAACTCCTTATTCAATTAACATATGCATTAGTTTAACAACCTAATGCTGCTGTACCAACTGATAGTTTAGTTTTCAATATGTGAAAAGGGATTTCTAAATGATGAATTGAATATATATTTATTGTTTACTCGTTTTTGAGAGGTTCCTTTATGGGAGATAAGCTTTACTATATTCCTGTACTTCGCACAGTTCTATAATAACTAATAGTGATGCTGTGACGTGATTTTCTATTAGTGAGATAAAGTATTTTTCAATTCATTTATTATAAATTGCAACTCTCGTCCTCCAGAATTATTTCTTTTGGGTGAAAGTTTTTTTATGATATAAGTTTCATTCTGTCCTAATTTAAAGGTTTCGAGAGGAGAAATGATATGAACCCTATTTTATTAGATGTTCCGTTACAAATAGAAACAGACAGACTCATTCTTCGAGCACCACTTCAAGCTGGTGAAGGGGATATAGTACAACAAGCTATTAAAGATTCCATTAATGAATTAAAGCAATGGTTGTCTTTATTTCAGTCCATTCCTACTGTTGAAGAAACGGAAATTCTTCTGAGAAATGCACATATAGATTTTTTGAAAAGAGAAAGCTTTCGCTATCTTATCTATCATAAAGAGACGAATGATTTTGTTGGAACAGCTAGCCTTCATCGAATTGATTGGAAGGTTTCTAAATGTGAAATTGGATACTGGATTAACACGCAATTTAGTGGCAGTGGATATATGACAGAAACAGTAAGTGCGTTAACAAACCTTGGATTTCAGTTATTCAAATTTAGAAGGATTGAAATACGATGTGAATGTAATAACACGAAAAGTCGTGCACTCCCTGAAAAACTAGGCTTTGAACTTGAAGGGATATTACGTAATGAAGATTTTTCAGCTGACGGCAAACAACTAACTGATACTTGCATCTATGCAAAAATAAAGTGAAATATTGATTAGCCTTGGTAATCGAGCTTTTACGGCAAAAGAAAAGACCTCCTTAACGATTTTATTCCATCGCTAAAAAGGTCTTTTTCTATTTCGGCTAAAAACTTAGCACTCTTCTGGCTTACCAGCATTCGTCGCTGTACGGAAAGATGATCCGCATCCGCATGATGCGATTGCGTTTGGATTGTCGATTGTGAATCCGCCGCCAAGCATAGATTGTTTATAATCAATTTTTACTCCTTTAACAATTGGAGCACTTTCTGTATCGATAACAAATTCAACACCGAAAAACTCAAGAACTGTGTCGTCTTCTTTTGGTTCTACTTCAAATCCTAAGCCGTAAGAAAGGCCAGTACATCCGCCGCCATGTACAGCAAGGCGCACGTACTTCTCTCCATCTTCAGCATCTTTTAACATATCTTTAATTTGAAAAGCTGCTTGTTCTGTTACTTCAATCATGAAATACACCATCCTTTCTGTTCTCATTCTATTATACATCTTTACGCTTCTATCTTGTACTCATACACTCCGCGGCAAATTACTTCCGCAGGTCCTTTCATTAACACGTTTCCTTCTTCTGTCCACGCAATCATTAAATCGCCGCCAGCTAAATGGACTGTAATTTCTTTACCACGTTCCATCTTGCCATTCAAAATAGCAGCTACAACGGCAGCACATGCCCCTGTTCCGCAAGCTTGCGTTACACCAGAACCACGTTCCCAAACGCGGAAATTCATTTCTTCATCGTTTAAAATCTCGATAAATTCAACATTCACTCGCTCTGGGAACATTTCATGTGTCTCAAGAACTGGACCAAGTGTTGTAAGAGGTGCCTTCTCTACATCCTCAACAAAAATAACCGCGTGCGGGTTCCCCATTGAAACAGCCGTAAATGCATAACGATGATTATTGTATAAGAAGTTTTCACGAATAAATGGTGTTTCACCTTCACCGAGCATCGGTATCTCTTCGCGTGTTAAGCGTGGTGCACCCATATCAATTTTCGCTAATATAACTTTTCCATCTTCTACCGTTACTTCTGCCGTTACAATGCCAGCTAACGTTTCAATTGTGAAAACTGTTTCCTCTACTAGTTTATGCTCATACGCATATTTCGCTACGCAGCGCAAACCATTACCACAGCTCTTTCCTTCTGATCCATCATTATTAAACATACGCATTTTCACCGGAGCTACATCAGACGGACAAATTAAAATCATTCCGTCTGCTCCAATACCAGTATTAATATTTGAAACCTTTTCCGCCACAAGAGCTAAATCTTCTTCAGGAATTTGCTCTTCAAACATATTTACATATATATAACTATTGCCAAGACCATGCATTTTTGTAAAAGAAAATTGGCTCATTTGTATTCACTCCAAAAATAATTTGTTATTTTAAGTATAGAATGCATGCTTTTAGAACACAATATGAATGTCCCCCGTTTCTCATATTTGACAACGTTTGGCGATGAGCCACTCTTACACACATTGTGTAAGAAAAAAGCCCTTCTAAAAAGGGCCTTTTTTTATTTATCTATAGTATTAAACTACCCTCCAAAATAACGTTTTATCTAAAATAAAATGAAAAAGGCGTTGCTCATTCGCAACACCTTAAAACATTGGATTTTCATCCAAATACTCATATACATTATTAACAAGCTCTTCTACTGTTGCACCTTGTACAACTTCACCATTTACAAGTGCAAACGGTCCTTCAAAACAAATACCACAATACCCTAGACAACCATACTCCATTACATCTAAATTTGGATCTTTTTCTAATTTTTCTAGAGCTGCTTGTGAACCACTTGCAAGGTTACCTACACAAAATTCAATTAATGGTTTAATCAAAATTCTCCCCCCTGTACTACAAAACAAATTACCTTCTGACTTCATCTATAAGAAGAAAACTAAGCTGTCTCTTGTTGTTTTCGTTATACATCCTAAACTATTTAGTTACTTCACTATTTCACTTCAAAGTAGATGATTTTATTTTATATAACATGCTACTTGCAATGAAATAGTAACTAAAAAGGCAAAACAGTTTACTTTACTTTTCTTCTTATTGTACAACAGAGTATTCATTCATGCATTGTTATTTGTTCACAAATTCGATATAATTTGATTGAGTAAAGTCAAAATATTTTATTAATATAAAATTTTATGATTAGGGGATATTTCAACAGAAAAGGGGTAATCCATCATGAAACACCTCGTAATACTAGGTGGCGGCTACGGTGGAATGAGAATTCTACAAAGGCTACTTCCAAGCAACCAACTTCCAGATGATGTACAAGTGACATTAATCGACAAAGTACCATATCATTGCTTCAAAACTGAATATTATGCATTAGTTGCGGGTACTATTTCAGAAACGCATATTCGTATACCGTTTCCTGAGCACCCACGCCTCAATATTCAATACGGCACAATAACAAATATTGACCTCGAAGAAAAAGCGGTTCATCTCGATGGCGGGGAAGCAATCCAATATGATGATTTAATTATCGGACTTGGCTGTGAAGATAAATATCATAACGTTCCTGGGGCGAAGGAATATACACATAGTCTACAATCAATTGAACAAACACGTAAAACATATGAACAATTAAATAGTCTAGAACCAAATGCAACAGTAGCTGTCGTTGGTGCTGGCTTAAGTGGTGTGGAAGTTGCAAGTGAACTTCGCGAAAGCCGTTCTGATTTAAAAATCTATTTATTTGATCGAAAAGATAGAATTTTATTCCCGTATCCAGAGAAATTAAGTAGATACGTAGAAGAATGGTTCGTAAAACATAAAGTTAATATTATAAGAAACTCTAACATTACAAAAGTGGAACCAAATATTGTGTATAATCACGATGAACCACTTGAATGTGATGCAATTGTCTGGACAGCTGGTATTCAAGCAAATGAAGTTGTTCGAAACCTTCCAGTTGAACAAGACGGTAGCGGACGGGTTGTCTTAACGAAATATCACAATATTCCAAACAACGAGCACGTTTACGTTGTAGGAGATTGCGCAGCACTTCCACATGCACCATCTGCCCAACTTGCTGAAGGTCAAGGAGAACAAATTGTCCAAATATTATTAAAACGTTGGAATAATGAACCACTCCCTGATGAACTACCTGTTATTAAATTAAAAGGTGTTCTAGGATCTCTTGGTAAGAAGCATGGATTCGGTTTACTCGCAAATCAACCGTTAATGGGACGTGTACCAAGATTATTAAAATCCGGCCTTCTTTGGATGTACAAATATCATAAAGGTTAATACTTTACAGGCTGTCTACTATGTAGGCAGCTTCTTTGCATCAGTTTTTAAAAATTATCAGACACATCTTTCTCAATATGTATAATGATTTATTTTTCATTTTTATATTAAAAACTATTGATAAACAGTGTATGCTATTTGTAAGTTGTTTTATTATTTCCTTGAAGACCGAATTCATTCGGTCTTATTTTTTATGTTATAAATACTTTTGTAGGAGGCATTACATTCCACTTATGAACTTATCGAAACTAAACAATCGAATAGAAGCGAAAAAGAAAGAGTTAATCTATCTCGTTGAACGATACGGATTCACTCATGATAAAGTGATTTCTTTCAGCCAAGAATTAGATCGTTTACTTAACTTATTAATAAAACTCAAGACGCAGAAAAAACGTTGTTCGTTATAACCATTTCCCCCTCTTTTTTGATACGATATAACTAGAATCAGAAAGGAGCGATTTATGTTTATATTAAAAGACGTTATATATAAAGATATACTACACATTCCTTATTTACAGATTCAAAAAGAAAAGATCACTTGCATTATCGGTGAAAGCGGAAGCGGAAAAAGCACATTGCTTCGCATGTTAAACGATTTACAATCTCCAACATCCGGCACAATTGAATATAACGGAAAGTTAATTTCTGATTATCCGCCTATTCAATTACGTCGTGACGTAGTTATGCTTGGGCAAACTCCACCTCTTTTTGATGGAACCGTTAAAGAAAATCTATTAATGGGACTTCGTCTTTCTGAAAAACCAGTTCCAAATGATGATGCCCTGCGGAGCGCACTACAAACCGTTAGCTTAGACAAGCAATTAGAAGATAGCGCCTCCTCATTATCCGGCGGTGAAAAACAAAGACTTGCCTTTGCACGTATCGTACTTATGGATCCGCCTGTCTATTTATTAGATGAACCAACTTCAGCATTAGACAGTGATACAGAACGCCGCGTTATGAAACAATTTACTGAACTAGCACGAAAAAAGAAAAAAACAATTATCTTCATCACACACTCACAACAACTTCCAGAAGAAATTGCAGACGACATTATTGAGATTAGTAAAGCAAACGGTGCAACTAGAAAGGAAGTGCTCTCTGTTGAAGGGCGTTATTGAACTCCAAATTTGGCAACTTGCAGCTGCCTATATTTTTATTCTTATTTTAATTGGACTTGTAAAATTAAAAGGAATACCTCGCGAAAAACAAATCGCGCTCGCAACATTCCGTATGACCATTCAGCTCGTACTTGTTGCATATGTCCTTACATACGTATTTGAAAACAGTAATCCATTTTATACAATTGCTCTTATTACTTCTATTACTACCTTTGCAATTTTTAATATTTATAAACGAGTTAACATCCCGATGTCTAAAGAATTAAAACGAGTAGCCGCCCTTTCCATGGTCGCCGGATCAATTGGGCCACTTCTACTATTTATCTTCGTTATTATCGGTCATGACCCTTGGTATGCTCCGCAATATATCGTCCCTATTACAGGAATGTTAGTTGGGAATGCCATGACTGGTGTTTCTCTCGGCGCAAATATGTTCTTAAACAATATGAAGTCGCAAAGAGGTAAAATTGAAGGTGCACTTATGCTCGGAGCAACACCGAAAGAAGCAGCTGCTCCGCTCATTCGAGACGCTTTTGATTCTGCTATTTTACCAACAATTAATTCTATGGTCGGAATGGGGATTATAAGCTTACCAGGCATGATGACTGGTCAAATATTATCCGGTGTATCACCATTCACAGCCATTCAATATCAAATCGCTATCATACTCGGTATTTCAGGAAGTACTGCCTTTGCTGTCATTATCTTTTTACAGCTTGGATATAAAACGTTCTTTAATAAGCGATGTCAGTTGAAAGAGGTTGACTATGATGCGAGGTAAATCGTAACTTTCGCTCAGTAAATGATGCATCGTTCTCGGTGAGTGAAATTATATTAACGATTTTTTCAATATATCTATCATAACTTGCAATATATCAACGATTTTTCAAATATATCTATCATAACTTGCAATATATCAACGATTTTTCAAATATATCTATCATAACTCAGAATATATCAACGATTTTGTACGAAATATCGATTTACCGACAAAAAGTGACATAATAAAAAGAGGAGGCTATTCGCCTCCTCTTTTTATTGTCTTACGCCTTCTTAACGAACTGTGATTTTAACTTCATAGCTCCGAAACCGTCGATTTTGCAATCGATATCGTGATCGCCATCAACTAGACGGATACTTTTTACTTTCGTACCGATCTTCACAACTGAAGAAGTTCCTTTTACTTTTAAGTCTTTAATAACAGTAACTGCATCGCCATCTTGAAGAACGTTTCCGTTCGCATCTTTTACAACTTTTGCACCATCATTATTTTCAGCTTCTGCGTCTTGGCCCCACTCATGAGCACATTCTGGACATACGAAAAGAACGCCATCCTCATACGTATATTCTGAATTACATTTTGGACAATTTGGTAAAGTAGCCATAAATTCATTTCCTCCGTTCATTATTTATACGTAAAAATCAAAATTGATGTTTACATCTCGATAAATAAAATTTGTATAGCATTTCTTTATAGTGCCATAGTCTCACGTTATTGACAAGCCTACCTCAAATTCTCATTTTTTATTGTATTTTACAAAATTTCAATTCGTATGCCTTTTTTCTATTTGTTCTTCTACTAATTTTAAAAATCTTCGTTGTGCATTTTTATTTTTTACGAGCAATCGAACTCTTAACTTACTTTGTAAATATGAGCGAACTTTGTAGTTCGTAATAAATAACTTTCGATACTTCTCGTCTTCATATATGATTCGAAACTATTCATACTGCTGCAAGTAAAGTATGTTAGCATCAATCTTTTTCGTGTGTAAACCCGTACTTAAACTAATAGATCCTATTAGAGCTTCTATTAATGCTGAAATCATTTCTCTCCCCCTAATAAATAAAAGAAGAACCTTCACAAGATTCTTCTTTTCAAAATGAACGAGTTCCCTCTAGAAACCCCAATTATTTTCTTCAATATAAATTTGATATTCTTCTACTTCTTCTTCACTTAACTTCTTATTATTTTCATATACCTCTTGCCACTCGAAATAATCTTCATCGAAATAAACAGCAAATTTAATTTTCACGTTTTTCTTCTCTGTATAATCATAACCAGTAAACTCTACTACATCATAATCTTTTTCTTTCTTCACAAACTTCCAGGTTGGATTATCAGTCATAATCTCTAAAGTAACCCCTTCACCAGTTGAACGAACAACGTTTTTAATATTCGGCTCAGTTGGTAAAAGAGAAAGTCCGAGCATAGCTCCGCCAAACACAATCCCGACTATAACTTGTAAACCAATCATACCAGCTACACTAGCGCCACCCTTAGATTGTAAGAAATACGCCTTCTCATGATCAGACGCATCTTCTCCCTTACGAAAAACACGAACAGCCTGCTTATAATATAAACGGTTTCCTTGCCATCCAGTAAATATCATCATTCCTAATTGAAGAGCTAAACTAAATGTTACATAAATCCCCTCTGGAATATCTATAAAAGGGGTTATAACTATACTAGGTATAGCCAATAACGCAAATATAATAAATAACTTATACATTTTGCGATAAGCTAACCAAAAGGTTGGGAAGAAAAAGGCTACCCAATTCCATGTATTCCCTTGCGCAGGGTTTTCTACTTTACCCCACTTAAAATCATAATAAGCTGTATTCTTTTGAACAACTTTATGTAATTCTTGTGGAGAAATCGTTTCTTGTAAAACAGTGTCCTTCACGTACATCATCCTTTTCTTATTTCTATATACATTTATTGTATATGGACAAAATGAAGGAATCTAACAAAAAGTACACATATTTCATAAAAATGAACGGAAATCGAATATATTCCGACAATTATGCGTTTCTTATTTCATTTTACTTTTAAATATATTAGAATACTTATGAATGATACGTTTAATACACTAAGTTAATCATTTTGTATATTTGATAATAAAAATGTTTCACATGAAACTATTTATATTTTGTATTACCTTGCCTCTACACAATGCGTATAAAGCCCTTTCTACTTACTACAAAATACGAAAGACGCCCTTTTCAAAACGGCGTCTTTTTATAGTTGAAAATTTACTAATAAATAAAACGAATTATTTAATAAATGAATCCCAATTGGAACGAGTAAATTCTTCGTTTTCTTATATGTGTATGCTAAACATATACCCATACCAAAAATATATAAAATACTACCTACTGTAAGGGGATGGCCAAAAGTAAATATGAAAGCACTTATAACGGCACTAGTAAGTGCAGAAAAGCGCTGGGATAATTTCGTAAAAAACATCCCCCGAAATAAAAGTTCTTCCCAAATCGGTGCAAAAATGGTGAGCACAACTACATATAAAATGATTTCACTTTTAGTAGGCTTTATTACTATACTAGACTCGTCCACACCAATCCCATGTGGTAAAACTAAATTTAATATTGCAAGATATATAAGCATTACAATCGCTGTCATTACTATCGTTACATAGTGTTTAAAATTATTGAATTGTAATGATTTTATTAAATGTAAGCAGCAATTTCTTGCCGGTGCATACATTACGATAATCATACAAAACGTGAAAGGTGGAATAAGATGATCTACATACCATGGATATAAGGAAGAATCATATAAAAGGTTCAAAAAACCAATTCCATGCATGACCCCAAAAATAATTAATAGAATGCTAATTACTTGGCGCATACTCATTTGTTCATTCTTTTCTTCATATGTAGCTAATTCTATATTCATCCTATCCCCTCCAGTATAATTAAACCTTTTAAACCATTATATACCAAATTAAACATAAAAAAAAAGACAATACACCCCACTGTATTGTCCATTTTCTTCCCTACCATTTCTCTCTACACGTCTCAATTAAATGCAGTAAGTACCTCTTCGTCATATCTGCTCTTCTCCACCTTGAGAGCATTCGCTTTTCTTTTGGATTGTGCCGTATTCTCGCTACTTCTTTTAATAAGAGCTCCCATTCTTCCGCTGAACGTTCTGACAAGTATTGCAATCCTCTATCTTTTGAAACGATTGTTTTATAATCTAGTGTATATAAAATACGTCCCATCGTAACGACAGCTGATTCTACCCACTCTTCTATAAAAAATAAATATGGCTTCTTCGCCTTTTCACTCCAGTACTGTTCTACGTTGTATTTCATCGTATTTACTACATCATTCCATTGTATTTGCAGCGGAAGATCTTCTGCTTCTTTTCCTGTAACTGTAATGCCTTGATTTTTCAACGTCCACCATGTGACCGCATTAATGTCCCAATGACCAACATTAGCTTTACCATCTGCACAATACACGTACTCGTCCATTTCATCATTGTATTTCCCTAAGTCAGCAAGCGGAATATACATACCGTCCATTCTTTTACCTAGCGTATTATCACTAAGTTTATTATGTAGTTCCACAAGCTGCTGTTTTTCAGCTTCATTCACGGAATCATTTATCACTGTAACAAAATCAACATCGCTCGTTTCTGCATAAAATGCACCAAGTGCGATGGAGCCGTAAATATATACCCCGACTATTTTTTCATCCAAAAAAATTTCTTTTAATTCTACTGTATACCGCTCCATTAACTGTTGTACTTCCGTTGGTAACGCATGCTTCACTCCATTTTTCATATCTATCCCTCCAATAAAAAAAGCCTTTGCAAATTCGCAAAGACTTCTTGTTTTATAAATATTTCTCGATTTCTTCGTAAACATCCTTCAAACGAGGATTTCCTTCTCCAACAATTTCTCCATTTACAAGAACGACCGGATAAAATAAATCTTCTTCCACTACGCGCTCTGCGAATGCTTTTTTATCTGCATCTTCTTGTTCTTCTTGGAAATCGATATACTCGAAATTAAATTTATTTTCTTGTCCTTCATATTTACGACCAATTGCCGCTTGTAACCATTCAAACGTTTCTGTTGAAGATGGCATTCCGACGCAGCTCGCACAAATTACTTTCGTCCCATACACTTGAACATTAACCATTTCTTCTCCCCCACTTCTTGTTCCAACAGTATATTCAGATGTCTTATTACATAAGCACATCATTTTACAATCTTATCCCATACCCCTATACTGAAAAAACACGATACAATATTTCGACAATAAAACAAGAAGAGAAAAAATAGATTTTCCCCTCTATCTTGATTATAATAAAACTGATGAAAGGAGTCGATAAAAATGGAAAACCCACATATGCAAGAACAAGTATTAGAAGTATTAGATAAATTACGTCCATTCTTACTTCGCGATGGCGGAGACGTTGAATTAGTAGACATTGAAGAAGGTATCGTAAAACTACGCCTTATGGGTGCATGCGGAAGCTGCCCAAGTTCTACAATCACACTAAAAGCTGGTATCGAGCGCGCGTTACTTGAAGAAGTACCAGGTGTTATCGAAGTAGAACAAGTATTTTAATCTAAAAGCGGAAGCGGCTCGCTCAAAATGTGAGGGGGATGGAGCTTCTGACATAGAGGCGCTTTTTGCCTCGGCGGAAGAAGCGAAGCCACCGAACAATTTAGCCGCTGGAGCTGGATATTAATCTAAAAGCGGAAGCGGCTCGTTCAGAATCGCCTTCTAAAAGGAGACCAAATTTGGTCTCCTTTTTTTATTCAAATCACATTTATCCGTTAACATCATAAAACAAAATTGGAAATCCTTCTCAAAAAATGCGATAATTAATACTATATAGTGAATCGTTCACACATATACAGTAAAAAAATATAGGGGGACGACAGATGCCAAAAATGGGGAACACTTTTGTAACAATTCAAGAACTAGAAAAGAAGAAAGAGTATTTATTAGGCCTTTCATCCGTTATACCAACATGGAATACAAGCTATCAATTTTTATTTAAAGAAATCCAGCAAGAATTATTGGGTAAAGTAAATGAAAAGCTCGAAAGGCATCAATTCGTTTTAAATATATGTACAGATCAGCAGGTAGGGGCATAATGTATTACATAAAATTGTGGTATATAAAAAAGAGACCTCACTCGGTCTCTTTTTTATATTTTTAAGATAGCCAATCTAATTTTCTAATCCCGAGCTTATCTACTGGTAAACGAAGTGAGCCATAAAAATGCTTCATAAATTGCTCTGAGCGGTTCACATCGTGTAAAATGGCTTCTAAGCGATCTCTATATATGCTTTTTTGTTCTTCGTTTCCAGTTTGGTAATATCGTTCGACCGTTTCAAAATAGTGAAGCGGGAACAGGAGCCTTGCAAATAATAAGCGCCAACCAAATGAGGACAGCGAGTAATTTCGTTCATAATCTGTAACAAATTGAACGATTGTTTGATCCCAGTCTTTCTTTTTTTCAATCATCATATAGCGAATCCATTCTGCTATATCTCGAGTTGGGTGATCATACACCCAATCAAAAGGGAGTTTGAGACGCTTCGTTTGATGCCATAATAAAGGTGTGAATCGTTCTTGGCAAATTGTCGCTGCATCCGTTAGTTGCGGCGTATCATCCATTTCTGTATCAACAACATATTGAATGGCATTTTCTGCAACTCCTAAGTAATACGGGAAGGATTCAATAAACAATTGATCGAATACGTCTGTAGGGTGGTTCATCACTTGCGATTGCCAAAACTTTTCTAACTGATCGAGTCTCTTTTCCCATAACGCTTTCCATTCACCAATGCGGCTTAATTGCTCGATTTCTTCTGGAAAGAATGCACCTCGTTTATGGAATATAGAAAGTTCATTTCCTAATGACATAGCATGTCGTTCTAACGTGCGCATACCTTTTAATAAGCAATAATTTTGTTCTTCTATCTCACTTACATAGTAGCCGTGTATAGTCGGAACGAAAGTCGCTACAGTTATATCCCCTTGCTGGTTCATATAATCACTGAGCTTTTTCATCTCTACAAGTACTTCTTCCTCCATTTCTCCAATTGGAACAAGTACATAAATTTTGTTGCGAATCCAAAAGCTTTTATAGGGGCCAAGGGGGATTAATTCTTTAACATGCATGTGATAATGCTCATAAATATGCTGAATCATCGCAGTCGCCACCTATGGTTTTTCTTTATATATATGAGCTTGTGCTCGCCTTTCATTCCTATGCACATGATAAAGCAACGAAACGTATACAAATACTAAAAAGAAAAAAAGGTGATAAACATGAAAGAATCAAATCAACTACAAGAAAGAGCATTACAACTATTACAAGAACGCGGTGTAACAATTGACGATATTGCTGAACTTGTTCATTTTCTTCAAAAAAAATACCATCCAAATTTAGAGATGTCAGAATGCCGTTACAATGTAGAACGTGTACTATCAAAACGTGAAGTACAAAACGCACTGATTACAGGTATCGAACTTGATGTCCTTGCTGAAAAAGGAATGCTAAGTGAACCGTTACAAGATATTGTAAAACGTGATGAAGGCTTATATGGAATTGATGAAGTTATCGCACTTTCTATCGTGAACGTGTACGGCTCTATCGGTTTCACAAACTTTGGATATATTGATAAATTAAAACCTGGTATTTTAGAATACTTAAATGATAAATCAACTGGAAAGGTGCACACGTTCCTTGATGATATCGTTGGCGGAATCGCTGCCGCTGCATCAAGCCGTTTAGCGCACCGAGCTGAGCACTCAGAATAATAATGTTTTCTAGGCCGTCAGTTTCATGCTGACGGTCTTTCGTATTCCATAAGCATAAATTCTCTTCCGCGGCTCAAAAAAATAAGCCCTTGCTTAAATCCGATATTTTTATATAACGTAATCGCTCTTGTATTAAATGTTGCTACACTTAATCGAAACATTTTTGCGTTAAACTCTTTCGTGGCAAACGCTATTCCAGCTTGGAAAAATTCTTTCCCCATTCCTTTCCCAGTTACCGCCGGCTTCATACCAAGTCCGATATCAATCACATCTTCTCCACCATATAAATTAGCATCTCCTCCACCTGGTACTTGTGCATTTTCTCCAAAACAAAAATAGCCGATGAACTCTCCTTGATCGTCACAACAGCCATAATAAGTTCCATCTAATAATTCTTTTATTACTTCTTTCTCGCCTGAAAAACTATATAAATTATATGGTTCCTCGTACGCCCACATATTTATCTCATTTGCTTCTTCCTCTGTTAACTTATGTATATCCACTTTCTCTTTCCCCCTATTATATTTCTATTAACAATATTCGATATTCATCTTATAATTCATCTTTCTCAATATGTTTTTTTAATTTATCGCTTCATTTTAATGGAAGATTTTTCTTATTATGTTACGATTAAACAGAATCATTATAAATAAGGTGGTGACAATTTGAATTACTTTTCTTATCTCTCCTCAGAAGAACGGCAAAATTTTTTCTATAAAGAACCTCTTAGTTTTTCAAAAAATATAGAAAAAGAACAACTAGCTTACGCACTAGGCGCTACACTATATACTCCTGGCACGAAAGAAACGATTGCGGAAGATATAATTAGAAGGAAACATGTGGATGCTATCTCAATTATTCTTTGTCTAGAGGATGCTATCAGCGATGAGGAAGTAAAACTTGCAGAGCAAAACATCGTCGTTCAAATACAGCAAATCGCTAACTTAGTCAGTGCCAACATACTAAATCAAGCAGACATCCCACTTCTTTTTATTAGAGTTCGACAGCCAAGTCAAATGAAGACAATTGTTACTGAATTAGGTAGTGCTGTTCATTGTTTATGTGGTTTTGTCTTTCCAAAATTCACACCGATTAACGGAAAGACTTATATCGATCAGCTTGCATATATAAACGAGTTATACTCATTATCGCTATATGGCATGCCGATTTTAGAATCACCCGAAATTATGTATAAGGAAACACGGGCAGAATCATTATTACAAATAAAGGATTTACTAGATTCTTATCACGATTACATCTTAAATGTACGTATTGGTGCTACTGATTTTTCAAGTATATTTAGTATTCGGCGCAATAAATACACACCTATCTATCATATTACTGTTGTCCGTGATTGTATTTCAGACATTATTAACGTTTTCTCAAGGGCAACAAATGAATATATTATTTCAGGATGTGTATGGGAATATTTTTCTAATGATCATGAAGAAGGGCTTATTCAAGAGGTATCACTTGACCATGCAAATGGCTTAATCGGAAAGACAGTTATTCACCCATCTCATATTAAAGTTGTACAGGCAATGCATATCGTCACAATGGAAGATTATTTAGATGCGAGATTAATTTTACAAAATGCAGATACGTATAATGGAGTGCTAAAAAGCAGTTTTTCTAACAAAATGAATGAAGTAAAACCTCATTATGGCTGGGCTCGCAAAACCATTTTAAAATCTAATATTTACGGGGTGCTACATGAAAACAAACAATTCACCGATCTCCTTATTGCAAAAGCAAAGCAACACGTATAACGTTTTAAATAATATACAAGTTCATGTAGAAGTACGTGATAATCCATATAATTTAGCGCTAGACAATCTTTTTCAAATGGCTGCGAGAATAAATAAGAAACGTAGTTTTTTATTTGTGAGTACAATCCTTGGAAAGCATCTTCCTATTAAACCTGCAGTCTCTCTATCAAGTGGAGTTGCTCTCGCTGCAAGATATATGGAAATACTACATAATATTTCTCATCCATTTCAAAAAGAAATTTTAAATCTCATTTCATTAGAAATTGATGAAATCCCAGAGGAAGTATTTCGTTATCAATATCCTCTGCAAGAAGAAGTTTTGTTCATCGGATTCGCTGAAACAGCGACATCACTTGGTCATTCTATGTTTCAATGCTTTCAAAATGCAAAGTATGTACATACAACTAGGGAATCGATACCCCACCTAGAATCTGTCATTACATTTGAGGAAGAACATTCTCATGCAACATCACACCGTTGTTATGTAGATGAAAGCTTTTTTCAAAACAACAATCCAATTGTTCTCGTAGATGATGAGATGACAACAGGAAAAACAGCATTAAATATTATTAGATCTATTCAAAATAAATTCCCACGAGAAGAATATATAATTGCTTCTTTATTAGACTGGCGTTCTCATACTAATAGAAAACAATTTAAACAATTAGAAGAAGAACTTCAAATTAAGATTCATGTTATTTCTTTATTAGAAGGCAGTATTCATACAACTGGCCAACCATTAAATATTACAAAAACAGAGATTCAAATTGAAGAAACAAAACCTGATTTCAAAAAACATACCCTTACCTGCCCAAAATCACCCTATACATCAAATTATATAAAATATACTGGGCGATTTGGCATTTCAGCATATGAACAAAAGCACATTCATTCTTTCGCCCAAGAAGCAGGAAAAACTTTAAAAAGAGAAAGAATGGGAAAACGAACACTCTGTCTCGGAACGGGTGAATTTATGTATATCCCAATGAAAATTGCTGCTGAAATGGGTGAAAATATTTTATATCAATCTACAACAAGAAGCCCTATCCATCCTGTTTCAAATGATGTGAACTATGCCATTCATAATCATTTCTCATATCCAAGTCCTGAAGATTCTACTATTACAAATTACTTTTATAATATTTCACCTCATGATTACAATGAAGTATTTGTTTTTATTGAGCGTGATTTAGGAGAAGAAGCCCTGTTTCCTCTTCTACAGCAGTTACAAACAGTTATTCCTTTTATTCATATCGTCTCATTTTCAAATAGCATAGAAAAGGAAGGTTGATAATTATGGTAAAAGTAAATTCTCATATTAGTAGTTATGATCCAAATGATGCTATTTTTCTATTAAAAGATATTAGTAATTTAATGAAAGAAAGTTCCACAGAAACTAGAGAACAAGCAATTCAAGCTGGCACACATTATTCTGAAATGTTACCAATGGAATATAAACCATCTAAAGCGTATATGGATTTATTCTTTTCTTCCCTGCAACAATACAAACACAAACTAGCCATCGCTGTTGGAGTTGTCGCCGAACAAATTATACAGACTAAAGGAACTAACCTTGTCCTCGTTTCATTAGCTCGTGCTGGTACACCTATTGGCATTCTTATTAAACGCTACATACGCTATCAATACAACCTTGATGTACCTCACTATTGTATTTCTATTGTTCGCGGACGCGGTATTGATGAAAATGCACTCCATTATATTTTGGAACATCACCCTAAAGAAACAATTCAATTCATTGATGGATGGACTGGGAAAGGTGCAATAAAAAAAGAATTAGAATATGCCGTACACACATTTAACGAACGAAATAATACACACATTTCTCATTGTATGGCTGTGCTTGCTGATCCCGGTTACTGTACTTCAATTTACGGTACACGTGAAGATTTTCTTATTCCTAGCGCTTGCTTAAATGCAACTGTCTCTGGACTAATTAGCCGCACTGTACTAAATGATACCTATATCGGTCCAAATGATTTTCATGGTATTAAATATTATAAAGAGCTAGAGCAAGAAGACTTATCAAATTTCTTCGTTGATGAGGTAACAGATTTATTCCCTTCTGTTCATTCTCATATAGATAATCAATTACGTTATATTACTTCAACTTACACTGATCCCTCTTGGCAAGGATTAAAAGATATACAGTCTATCCAAAATCACTTTGAAATTGACGATATTAACTTAATTAAACCAGGAGTCGGTGAAACAACTCGCGTATTACTCCGGAGAATACCGTGGAAAATTTTAATACGTAAGCAAAACAATCCCGATTTAAAGCATATTTTACTTCTTGCTAAAGAAAAGAATGTCCCTATTGAAATCTATGAGAATATGGCTTATTCATGTTGCGGGCTCATTAAGCCTCTTAGGAAGGAAACAATATGATTTTCGCCAGTGATCTTGATCAAACGCTTATTTATTCCCGGAAATCGTTTCGTGCCCCTATAGAAGATGAATCAATTCAACTCATTGAAACTTTAGATGGAAAAGAAATTTCTTTCATATCACATAAAACCATTTCACTACTAAAAAAATTACAACTGCACTCACATTTCATCCCAGTTACAACAAGAACTATTGAGCAGTTTCAGCGTATTGCTTTATTCCAAAACGAAATCATTCCCGAATACGCCATTACAAGTAACGGCGGTAATATCCTTCATAACGGGAAACAAGATGGGACTTGGAACAGGACAGTAAAAGAAAGACTATCGGTTGAATGTATAGAGAGAAACGACATACTAAAGGAATTTGGACAAATAGCTCATAAAGATTGGGTTATATCACAAAAAACAGCTGATGATCTATTCCATTATTGCATTATTAAACGGGAGAACATTCCTTATGATGAATTATCATCCTTCACTTCCTGGTTAGACAAACACGGCTGGAATCATTCACTTCAAGGTAGAAAGCTATACTTTGTACCAAAACCAATTAATAAATGGGACGCCGTGCAATATATAAAAGAAATTTTGCAAATAGATACGATTATTACAGCTGGGGATTCTTTACTTGATTTATGTATGCTTGAAAAGGCGAACCATGCCTTCGCACCACTTCATGGTGAGTTAGGGGCAATGCATGATAACTTACAACCCCATATTTTAAAAACAGACGCAATCGGCATATATGCCGCAGAAGAAATCGTAAATAAATCACTTCAAATTATTCACAGTTCATTACCTACCTCATGATCATAATATGCACAATTGCATACGCACCGCGATTAAACAGATGGTACAATTTATTTGAATCGCTGTTGCTACACTTCTTGATTAAAGAAAAGGCGTTAACACGGAAATTAGCGTCTTATCAACCTCAAGCAATTGGCACATTTTGTCATCTTAAAAGACACTCGAACGAGTGTCTTTTTTCTATATCTAACAAGGACTTACTCATTTCAAAGTATAAATACATAAAATAATGTAAATCATTACACGCATGAATCACTCCCTAAAAGTTATAAAGTAGATTCAAAATAAAAAAAGCACTCTTAACTAGAGTGCTTTTTACTTTCAAACAAGGAGGCTACATATATGGATAGTACTCTCGTATTTAACTTTGGCATTGGTATTGTTATCATTTTATTCGTCTTCTTTGTACTTTGTATGAGCGGGGTATAAAAAGGCGATTTTCGAGCGTCTTTTTATACATATGTATTACTTGACTTCTATAAAAGTAGTAACCATAATAGTTACAGATATACAAATAGCTATTCACATATCCACAAATAGGAGGAAGAACAATGAAACATGTAATCGTTTATGCACACCCAAATACAGAAAGCTTCAACCATGCGATTTTAGAAACGGTAAAACGTGAATTAGAAGAAAAAGGTCATGAAGTACGCGTTCGCGATCTATACGAATTAAACTTCAATCCAGTATTAGGCGCTTCCGATTTCATCTCATTTTCTCAAGGAAATACACCCGAAGATATTAAAGAAGAACAAGAGCATATCTCTTGGGCTGATAGCATTACATTTATTTATCCAGTTTGGTGGGCGGGACTTCCTGCTATTTTAAAAGGATACGTTGACCGTGTGTTTAGCCATGGATTTGCTTATGCTTACGGTGAAAACGGCATTGAAAAGTTATTAAGCGGTAAAAAAGGATTGTTATTATCTACAATGGGTAATACGAAAGAGGCATACACAGCAGGCGGCATGTTTGATGCAATGAAGAAAACAGCGGATGTTGGTATTTTTGAATTCACAGGTATTGAAACACTTGAGCATACATTCTATACAAGTGTCCCTTCTGTGGATAATGATGTGCGTAAACAATATCTTGAAGAAGTAAAAGACGTTGTGAATCGTGCATTCTAATAAAATTATATCAGCGATTTTTTTAATATATCAGCGCAACTCAGATTATATCAGCGATTTTCTAAATATATCGGCGTAACTCAGATTATATCGGCGATTTTTCAAATATATCGACTTACCGACAAAAATCGACACTAGTCACAACGAAATAAAAAAAGCTGTTCCAAAGTTTGGAACAGCTTTTTTCATTACATCTTCTCAATCCACTCCGTCAAGTTATGCACAACTTGCGTCGGTTGAACTTCGTATTCTGTTAACTTCTCCACAGTTGTGACTCCAGTGTGGACAAGAAGCGTATGCATACCAGCATTTACTCCTGCTAAAATGTCTGTATCATAGTTATCCCCAACCATTAATGCTTCATCTTTTCCTATACCAAGAACTTTTAAAGCTTGTTCCATAATGATTGATTCTGGTTTTCCGATAAAGATTGGATCCACACCTGTTGATACTGCTACAACCGATGTTAATGAACCGTTACCTGGTAATAACCCGCGCTCAGTTGGGATGGCAATGTCCCCATTTGTGGAAATAAACGTTGCGCCATTACGCACAGCAAGACACGCTTTTGCTAACTTTTCATATGTGATGTCACGATCTAAACCAACAACAACGAAATCAGGATTTTCATCCACAAGTTCAAATCCTTTTTCCACAAGTGCATCGTGTAAGCCTTCTTCACCAATCATATATACAGTTGCATCTTGTTTACGTTCATAAATGAAGTTCGCAGTCGCCATACTCGTTGTGAATACTTGCTCTGCTTTCGCTGGAATATCGAAACGAACAAGTTTTTCTGCCACTTGTTCTGGTTTACGCGTTGAGTTATTCGTAACGAATAAATAAGGAATGCCGCGCTCTCCTAAAGCTTTTACGAAGTCGCTCGCTTCTTCAATTTGTTCTTCTCCGCGATACATCGTACCGTCTAAGTCAATTAAGTAACCTTTATACATCATTATGTCTCTCCTTCTATGCTAACGTTCTCACCTATCATACCACTCTTATATTACCCGCTTTTTCCAAAGAAAAAAACGCTTTACCTTAAAGCGCCCCATAACGTTCATTTTTTCTCTTTTATTTGGTAAGAACAACTACAATCGCCCTCGCACATGTTTGCTAGCGTTTTCACATCTGCGTTCGTAAATAAACGCTTATACATCTCTTTTTCATCTTCACATACTTGCGGGAATCTCTCTGCAATTTCTTTTAACGGACAGTTTTGTTTTTCAATTACGAAAGAGTTCTCTCCATCTCTCTTTATTTGAACCATATAACCATTTTTCTCTTGCATAGCTGCTATCTCTTGCACTTTATATGCTAAATTCTTTTGATTACTTACTCTCTTTTGCAACTGTTCTTCCATTCGCTTCGTTCTCTCTTTTAAAACGTAACAAAGTATTTTTTCATCGCCCATTCGAGCTAAATCTTCTAGCATATCAATCGCAAATTGCTTATACTCTTTCGGGAATGTATCTTCTCCCTTTTCACTTAATCCATACAAATAAGTTGGTCTTCCGACATGTTGCCTTACCATCTTAGAATAAATGAGTCCGTCTTTCTCAAGATTACTTAAATGTCTTCTGATTGCCATTTCTGTAATCTCTAAAACGTCAGCTAGTTCAGCTACTGTGTGCTCTCCCTTTACTTTCAACAATTGTACAATCTCGTCTTTCGTAGTACGTGCTTCCCCCATACTTTACCCTTCTCCCTTTTCTTTCTCACATACAATATAAGATCCCCAAAAGGTATTCTCTGGGGATCTTATAAGCATAATTATTCTGGTACAAATGCAGATACAGGTCCTAATTCCTTTTCTAAATAACTGCGAATATTTGCTGGGTACTTTTCCACCACTGCAATATGTTTTTGAATCGTCTTATATAATTCATCATGATTCATTTGAATATAATCTTGCGTAAGCATTTTTCGAAGAAGGATAATTTCTTTCATCCCTTGGCCATCTTCTTCACTTATCACTCGCTCGTCCATTAAAATATCAATAATATCTTCATAGCTTCCTGGATCGCGCATAATAAATCCATCGATCATCGCATTTCCTACATCTAATACAGTATCAATAATAAGATGGGCTATGCGCTCTAATGCGTAAAATTCAAACTCGGTTTCATATATCTTTTTCTCTTGAAATGTACTTGTTGCTCGTTCTAAACATACTAGCATTTGTTCTATTTTCTTTCTGTCTACAAAATACATGAATGTCACCTACCTGGAAATTAAAGCATTTACATTTTAATTGTAACGCTTTCTTCTGAAAAAATCGACAATTTTTCGAATTCACCTTTTCTCTGTTATTTGTTATAGTTATATTTGTATGATTTTTGAAATTGGAGGAATGGAATCTTGGAACGTGAACTCGCACTAGAAATTGTCCGTGTAACAGAAGCAGCAGCCTTAGCATCCGCACAGTGGATGGGCCGCGGAAAGAAAAATGAAGCAGATGATGCAGCAACTACAGCAATGCGTGATATGTTCGATTCAGTAAACATGGCAGGTACAGTTGTAATTGGTGAGGGAGAACTTGATGAAGCACCGATGTTGTATATTGGTGAAGAACTAGGAACAGGTAACGGTCCGGAAGTAGACATCGCCGTTGATCCATTAGAAGGTACAAACATCGTTGCAAAAGGTCTTGCAAATGCAATGGCAGTTATTGCAATCGCAGACAAAGGGAACCTTCTTCATGCTCCTGATATGTACATGGAAAAAATCGCGGTTGGTCCAAAAGCAGCTGGTAAAATTAGCTTAGATGATCCAATTGAAAAAACAATTGAAATTGTAGCAGAAGCTAACAATAAAAAGATTCGTGACCTAACGGTTATCGTTCAAGAACGTGAACGTCATCAAGATATTATTGACCGTGTTCGTGCAAAAGGTGCACGCGTAAAATTATTTGGTGACGGTGATGTTGGTGCGTCAATCGCAACAGCACTACCTGGAACGGGTATCGACTTATTCGTAGGTATTGGCGGAGCTCCAGAAGGTGTTATTTCTGCAGCAGCATTAAAGTGCCTTGAAGGTGAAATGCAAGCTCGCTTAGTTCCAATGAACGAAGAAGAAGAAGCTCGTTGTCGTGAAATGGGATTAGAAGACCCTCGTCAACTTCTTATGTTAGATGACTTAGTATCTGGGGATGATGCAATCTTCTCAGCAACTGGTGTATCTGCTGGTGAGTTATTAGACGGTGTTAAATTCCTTGGCGGAGATTTAGCTGAAACATACTCTATCGTAATGCGTTACAAAACAAGAACAGTACGATTCATTAAAACACATCACCATTTAGATCATAAACCACACTTAAACTTAGATATTTAATAAAGGAGCCATGTGTATGGAAGAACGTTTCTTTCTGTACGACGACACTGTCGCTACAAAAACTCGTTTCGTTAGCTTTATGGGAGAAAATGAGCGTCACGATTTAGCGCTTTTATACTCCGATCGTCATTACGGTAAAACAATTGTACTTGATATGCAAAGTAATAAATTTGCAATTATCGGTGCTGACGATTTAAACGAACCAGGCTACTTAGAGCACGCATTTTCTATGACTGAAGAAATTGCAGAAGAATTACGCTCATTTTTATTTGAACTTATATAATTTATCGTATGCACCAGCTATTTTAGCTGGTGTTTTTCCGCCTTCATTATTTTGAATTTTCAGTATTATATGTTATAATGAAGAATAAATCTATTTGGATAGAAAGGACGTTATCTACGTATGCCAACATTTACTTTGTAATGGACCAGCAATTGGATAGCATTACTCTCAAAAAAGCACCACGCTTTTTCAAGGGAGTAGTCTGCCCATTCCCATTACAAAGGAACGTATTGCATCTGTAGTATGATGTTTACGGAGGTTCCTCTTTGGGGAACCTCCTTTTATTTTTGTCTTTTTCTCATGTCTTCATACTACAAGACATCCAAATAGCTGTATTACGTTTCTTTGCCACTACTATAAGAGGTGAAGGAAAATGCAGAAAGTACAACTTTCTTGGAGTTTATATGAAAATCAGCAACACACAATCGAAAAATATTGTAAAAATTGCGGACGTACTACCCTATTTACTGATACGAATATTCGTAGGCATAACGCCAATGGAAAAAACATATACCGCTTTGCCATTTATAAATGTTCGAAAGATCATACGTGGAATCAAAAACTGCGTATTTATAAATCATTTACTGATCACGTTGAAACGATTGATATGACTCAGCAAGATCAAACAGAAACAAGTACTACTATTTCTATTACGCAACATAAAGAAAGTGGCGTAGCTGAAATCACGATCGTATTAGATATCGTTTTCGGTTCCCACCGCATTGATAAAGCCTTATCCACATATATTTCCGACTGGAGCCGTACACGCATTGTGGATAAAATTAAAAATGGGGATATTCAATTAAATGGACAACAAATGAAACCAAATGCAATACTTTCTGAAGGCGATCATATCTCGATTTGTTTATAAGCGAGAATATGTAAAAAATCCTCTTACAATTGTAAGAGGATTTTTTTATTTCTTCACTTTTCGTAATACGAAGTGTGCACAACCGAAGTTACAGTACTCGTATAAATACTCCGTTAACGTACTAATTTTCGTATCATATGTCGCACGTTGGTTACTATCATCAAAGAATCCTCGCAGTCTAAGTTGCTCATATCCCCAGTCTCCAACGATATAATCATATTTATTTAAAATTTCTGCATAGCGCTCTTTAAATGCTTCTTCACTAAAACCGTCACGAAAGTTTTTAATTACTTCGTACTGAACATTATTAATGCTCACCGTAGCATGAATCTCTTGCTCTTGCTTTTGCTCCATCATTAACTTCCTCTCTAAGCATTCTTCTTTTTATCGTATCACAAAGCATAACAACCAACAATTTCAAATACAAAAAATTGCAAATTAGTACATGCTATGGAGAAGGAGGTGATACATCGTGAAAAAACAAATTTTACTTTCCCTTCTCACTCTTTCCTTATTTGCAGGCTGCCAATCAGCGAACAAAGCTGAAATGGAACGTGAAGAAGGAAGCCGTGTTCTTGTTTCCAATAAAAACGACATGTATCATACGGAAAATACAAATACAAGACTCACAAGAGTCGGTTATTCTTCTAAACAAAAGCATGAAGTATCTAACAAACAAGTAGGGGCCATTAATCGCGAGAAAGTCGCTGAAATGATTACAAGCATGACAGTCAAACTTCCTGACGTTACAAACGCTGCTACACTCGTTACCGATGATGAAGTATTTGTTGTATACCGTGCAAACACAACGGATCCAAAACTCGTAGCAGATCAAGTATATAAAACCGCTTTGTCCATCGTCCCTCGCTATTATAAAGCATATGTATCAACAGACCAAAAGTTGATTTCTCAAATTCAAGGGCTTCAATCTGGCGCATTAAATGATACAGAATATACGCAAAGCCTCGATATGCTAAAACGTGAAATGAGTAAAAATCCTCATTTGAACAATACGGGGGATCAGACTTTAAATAATATGATTAAAAAGTAAAACAGGTGGAGAGAACCTCCACCTGTTTTACTTTTTATTTTTTATTACGATCCGCATAAATCTCCATCGCATCACACATAAACTGCGCTAACCCCTCGCCAAACTTATCGATATTTTTCGTAAAGCGCTCATCAGCGACGTACATTTGACCGAGTCCCTTAAAAGCGTCTAATGAATAGTGACTAAAGTTTTGCAAGTAATCGTACCATACTTTGATAGCTGCCTGCGCCTCTTTAGAATCTGGTGCATCGTGTCTAAGCGTTGCTAAATTTCTATAAATAGCATTAAACTCCTCTTGGTTCTCTTTTGACATACCTTTTGCATATTCGTTCGCTTTATCTACAGCTGCATCTCCCCATTTTTCACGTGCTTCTTCTTCATATGGGTTATGGCTGAAATCGAATCCTTCAAATTTCTCTTTATTCGTCATTTCAATCTCTCCTTTTGTATGCTGAATTGTTTTATCAATCGTCGCAATCACCTTATCTAATCTGGCACGCTTTTCAAGAAGCATCTTCTTATGAAGCTGTAGTGCCTCTTCGCGATCAAATGATGGACTCATGATAATCTCTTTAATTTTCTTCAAAGGGAAGCCAAGCTCTTTAAAAAACAAAATTTGCTGCAATGTCTCTAAATTTTCATTGGAATACAGACGATATCCAGACTCTGTCGTCTCGTCTGGGGTTAACAACCCAATTTCATCGTAATGATGCAGTGTGCGCACACTAATTCCAACTAAATCAGCTACTTCTTTTACTCTCATTGTCATTTGTATCTCCCCCTTAGTACATACGATAAAGTATGACGCAACGTTAGAGTCAATAAGTAAATTCATTTTCTTTCTAAAAGTTTCATCTCTCCCCTATTTCATGCATAATAGATATGTACATATATTAGAAAGCGGTGAAAGTATGGTTTCAAATACTGTAATTGCCAGCATCATTTTTCAACTCATTGTCTCGATTCTGGTCCCAATTATCGTACTCGTTTATTTCCGTAAAAAACATAATATTAATTGGAAAGTAGTCGGCGTTGGTGTTCTTATCTTTATCGGATTCACCCAAATTCTTGAAACACCATTCCACCTATTTATGCGCGGTAATCCAACAATCGCTCCATTTTTAGAAAATCCGTTTGTCTTCGCAATTTATGGCGGATTGACTGCTGGTATTTTTGAAGAATTAGGACGCTTCGTTGCCTTCTTCTTCTTACTAAAAAAATATCTAGAATATAAAGATGGCTTCGCTTATGGAATTGGTCACGGCGGAATTGAATCTATTTTAATTGGCGGTTTTTCTGCATTACAAGCATTAATTTTTGCTAATTCTATTAACGATGGTAGCTTCTCTCGACTGATTGAACAAAAACCCGAGCTCAGTATTTTACAGGACATGTTAATTCAGCAACCTGCCTACTTATACTTCCTTGGTAGCTTAGAAAGAATTATGGCACTCGTGCTTCAAATCGCCTTTACAATGCTTGTTTTATACGCAGTAAAACAGAAGAAATACATCTTCCTAGTATACGCTATACTATTCCACGCATTTGTAGACTTTTTCGCGGCACTTTACCAAACAAAAACAATCAACATCTTCGTTGCCGAAGGAATTACACTTCTGTGTACAATTGGCGCTGTCGTTCTTATTCGCAAAATGAAAGAGAAATTAATGAGTGTACCGGAGTAAAAAATAAACCACCAAAATTGGTGGTTTATTTTTTATATGGATGATAACTTTTGCCCTCTTGCAGCTCCCTCTTTGTTTCTGCATCTATAACGATGTACTTATGAAACGCTTCTACTTCATTTTGAGTAAAAGAAGCGAAAAAATAAACTTGGCGATCAGGGTGAACAAAAAAATCTTGAAGCACCACTCTACTTCGACAACCGACAGCTGTTTTTTGCAGGAAAGAAAATTCCTCATCAGCCACTTCTTTAAATGAAATTTTTTTACGAACACTATATGCTGCATTTTTGTACTCTTTATAAATTTTCTTATCTAACTGTTTATAAAAAACATCCCCACTCACAAATGACTTATTTTGATTGCTTGGATAATTTAGTTTTCGGTTGGATTCTGCATATGTTGTGGACAATTGCGCAAGAAAACAAATAATGAATACGATACATATCATTTTTTTCATCATTGCACCTCAATTTTTTATTATCCACATTACTTTTCCACATATTTAAATCCATATGCTGTTTCCAATAAAAAGGAATTATTTCCACATTTGTCGAAGTATATAGCGTCAACTTGAAAGATGGGGATGAATTATGAAGAAAATTATTTTAATACGACATTGTTCAGCAACTGGGCAAGAATGTGATGCTGAATTAACGACCGATGGAAAAGACCAAGCAAATACCCTTGCTACATTCCTCTTAGAAAATACTCTACAAATCGATCATATTATTTCAAGCCCATTTGTCCGAGCTATCGATTCCATTCGGCCCTATGCACTCCAAGCTAACTTATCTATCCAAGAAGATGAACGATTAACTGAACGCATATTGAGCAACGTTCCAATGGATGATTGGATGCAAAAATTAGAATCCACTTTTACGAATATAGATATTGCCTTTTCAGGCGGAGAGTCAACAAAACAAGCAACAGACCGTGCCATATCGCTTAGTCAAGACGTTTTACAATTAAACCATACGACAACACTACTTGTTACACATGGCAATTTACTTACGCTCATTTTAAAGCATTTTGATCATACGATTGGCTTTAATGAATGGAGAAATTTAACGAATCCTGATATTTACGAAATTACAATCGACGAACAATGTATCATAACACGCTTATGGGAAGCATCGTCCAAGTAATATCCCTTTCCAAAACATTCAGTTGACGCCACGAGAAGAGACTGTTCTAACAATAGAAAGGGGTATCATTTCATATGTACGAAGACGTACTTGCTTTACTACATAAAACAAATGTTTCTTATGAAAAATTCGAACACGAACCAGTACTCGATTATGAGACGGATCGGATCGTACGCGAGAGACTTGGCTTACAAGGCACTCCAAGTAAAAGCTTATTTTTAAAATCAAAGTCTGGAGATTATTACGTATTTTTTACGTTAGAGGGCACAAGGCTTAACCGGGGAGAGATGAAAGAACTAACAGGAGAACGCTTATCTCTCTGTTCTCCTGATGAACTGCGAGACAAAACTGGTTGTACGCCGGGATGTGTGGCTCCTTTCGGATATTCACACGATGTAACAATTATTGTGGATAACGCTATTTATACGTACGATAAAATTTTAATTACACCTGGTGTACCTGAATTTACAATTGAATTATCCACAGAAGAATTAAAAAAGATTTTATTAACATGTACAAATACTGTTTTAGAGTACAAACAAAAAGAGAGCTGATCGTTAGCTCTCTTTTTTCATTATTTAGCTTCTGCTGTTTTTTCTTTTGCAGAACGTACTTGCTCGTCCGCATGGTAAGAAGAACGCACAAGTGGGCCAGCTTCACAGTGGCTAAATCCTTTGCTAAGTGCAATTTCTTTAAGCTCTGCAAATTCTGCTGGTGGATAATATTTAATAACTGGTAAATGCTTCTTAGATGGTTGTAGATATTGTCCAAGAGTTAAAATATCCACATTGTTTGCACGTAAGTCATCCATTGCTTCAATTAAATCTTCTCTTGTTTCACCTAAGCCGACCATAATGCTCGATTTAGTTGGAATATCAGGCTGCATTTCTTTTGCTCGACGTAAAAACTCTAATGAACGGTCATACTTTGCTCTAGCGCGAACTCGGTTAGATAATCGACGTACTGTTTCAATGTTATGGTTTAAAATATCTGGTTTTGCATCCATTAACATTTTTAAGTTTTCTTCTACCCCAGCCATATCAGATGGTAATACTTCGATAGACGTGAATGGGTTTTTACGACGTACTGCTCGTACTGTTTCAGCAAAAACAGCTGCTCCGCCGTCCTTTAAATCATCACGTGCAACCGCTGTTATAACAACGTGCTTTAAGCCCATTTGTACTACTGAATCTGCTACGCGTTCTGGTTCTTGTAAATCAAGCTCAGTTGGTAAGCCTGTTTTAACCGCACAAAAACGACAAGCACGTGTACAAACCGCACCTAAAATCATAAATGTTGCTGTTTTTCTTACAGCCCAGCATTCATGAATATTCGGACATTTTGCCTCTTCACAAACGGTATGAAGATTCTTAGAACGCATCATTTTCTTTAAGCCTGTATAGTTTTCATTCGTGTTTAACTTAATTTTCAACCATTCGGGCTTGCGCTTATATTCTGTTTGTTTTGTCATGGTTATCAACTCCGCACAATATGAAATAGTTTACCGTGTTCGCTTCTTTCAATGTAACATATCTATTCTAACGTATGAAAGCGATTTGCTCAAATGAAGATTCTAAGATTTTTTCCAATCGTTCCCTATAATGAAATACTCCGTATATCCCACACTAAAAAGAGTGATGTTGTGAAAGGAGTCTATTTCATGCTTCGAAAAATTTCTCTTTTGCTTTCTATTTGTTTTCTTCTCCACCAAAACATCGCTTACGGTGAAGATAATCAGCAAAGCATATACGAAAAGCGCATGGCACTATATAAAGAAACCGAGCAGTCTTCAGGCATTCCATGGTATTACTTAGCTGCAATGGATCAATATGAAAGAAATATACGGAGCGTAAGAAAAGATATTCCAAAAAAACCAGATGCCATCATTTCCCTTTATTTCAAACCAGAAATATGGGCTGGACCTGTTAATAGTAACGATACTCTCCCCCATACAATTTCTCTATTTGGCGGAATAGGTTTAGATGGTGACAAAGATGGATTTGCAAATGCAAATAGCGACCGTGATCTTCTGCATACCGCAGCGACTATTTTAAGGAAACAAGGAACGTCAGAAGACCGTATTAAAATTATGCTTTGGGAATATTATAGACGTGCAAAAACAGTTGATTTAATTAGCGAGTACGCCCAAATTTATAAACATTATGGACGTATTAATTTAGAAGGAAATGCTTTTCCTCTTCCGATTCGTAGTGACCATAGCTACCGTAGTACTTTCGGCGCTGGAAGAAGTTTTGGCGGAAGACGAATTCATGAAGGCACCGATATTTTCGCTGGATATGGCGTGCCAGTAAGATCGACTTGCTATGGCATTATTGAAACAAAAGGCTGGAACCGCCTTGGTGGATGGCGCATTGGTATTCGAGACCTTCATAACAATTACCATTATTACGCTCATTTAGGCGGGTTCTCAAAAGAGATACAGCTTGGACAAATTATTGAGCCAGGAAAAGTAATTGGATTTGTTGGTAGCACTGGTTATGGACCTCCTGGTACAGCCGGAAAATTCCCACCCCACTTACATTTTGGCATATATAAAGACAATGGCTATACAGAATGGGCCTTCGATCCATACATGCATTTAAGCCTTTGGGAACGCAAAGAACGAGCAAATACAAAAAGATAACCGTAGCTGCATTGCTACGGTTATTTTTTATCCAGTAAAAGCCCGGCTCAGCCGAGTATCACTTTATATGCAACTAACTATCTGTTTTCTTTTTATCAGGTACAGCAACACTTCCGCTTCCATAATACGTAGGCACTTCCCCTTGAACGATACGCGTCGCAATCGGAACATTTTGTTTCACAGTTATCTCTTTCGTATGAAATGGAATAATTACTTGCAATGTTACTTCCATTTCCATAACAATTTGAATCGCTGTAGTATTAATTCCATGCGGCTCAATTTTTTGTTTAATATCTGTATTCACATGCCCAATTGGCGTGAAATGAATCGGAATATCTGGTCCTATATTACCAAGGAGTGCATTATCAGTTACACGTCCAAAAGGAACTGCCATAGTCGCCCCGTTTTTTTCAGAAATACCTAGTTCCTTCAACTTCCCTTGTTCTACTTGTTGCAAATATTTTTCTATGTACGTGGTCGTTGACGTTACGATTTCATTTACTTGCTTCGTATTTAAATTAATTGTGGATACTTTTCCGTTTTTATCATTCTGTACTTTCATTAATGAATCGACATCGAATCCTTCATTAATTCTATCCTTTACCGCCTTCGTCATAATTGCTGTCGCCATTTTATGTGTCTCTACTTCCCCATATTTAATTAAGGTCGGCTGAATACTATTATTCACAATCCACAACCCTTGCGTAAGTAATATAACAAAAAGAATAAACGACATAAGCAGTATATACCGAAAGGCAATAGGTCCCCTTCGAAACCGCGAGTTTTTCGAGCGAAATATACTCATAAAAAAACCTCCTTCTTATATCATTTCTATGCAAGAAGGAGGGACGATATATGCTTATCTCATTTTTAATAATGCTTCTTTTCCAATCGTTCCTACTGGAATTCCTAACGCTTCAGCTCCAGTCGTTACCGATTCTAGTGGCGCTTCAAGAAGTTGTTCAATCGTTCTTACACCAACCGCACGGCCAGCAATAATTCCTCGATCACCTAATTTCTCATTTAAAAGACCTACATCTAATGCACCACACATAATATATCCTTTATCGCTCATTACAGCTAGCAAATTCGTCTTTGGAAGTTTCACGCTAACCGCAATAAACGTATAATTATCAATTATAATTGGCTCCACATTAACCATAGTTCACACTCCTCTCTTTCTTATCTGTATGACAAGAGAAAAATGAGTGTTACAAGTTAACTAGCCTATAGTTTAACGGAAGTTGTATGAGTTATTAACATATCCGTTAACACATCTCTAAGTAGTTCTGGCATATAATATTGTTTGCCAGAAAGTGTGGATAGCTCTGGGTATAAGTATCCAAACGTAAACATATCGATTGTTCCTACCGTATATATACGGTCTAACTCCAGCGATTCGCCGTTAATCAATACATCTTCTAATAAAATTTTATTGCCAGGAATCGTATCTGGAATGACTTCTACACCAGCATAAATCATTTTCCCCATCACTTTCCCCCGAAATCCGAATCCTTTCACCTCAAGATTCTCCATGTTCGGTTTACGTGCTTTCAAAATAACTTCTCTTAATATCTTTCCTGGAACTTTCAAAGCACACGGATTAATTGGATGTGGACAAATTCTGTGAATATCTCCGCGCGTTACAACACCCTCTTCTAGCCCTTCAAGAAGTACACCGGCGTTCACCATGCCAATCTCTGCATCGCACCATGTTTTCAGCGCACTTGCTAACATATGAGAAAACGGCGTCTCCTGAAACCAATCAACCGGTAATGACTCTTTTAAATGAACGACAGGCTCTGCCATTATATGCTTACTTTCTTCCTGCAGTATTTCAATTGTGGATAACGGCTCGCTATAAGCACCTAACCGTTCCGTCTTAATCGCTCTACCGTCTTTTTTCAACAGCTTCTTCGTCTCTTTATCCACAGTAAGCTGAACGTGGCCAACGTAACGTCCCCACTTTTCACAACAGCAAAGTAAAGTATTGTTCAGTAGAACACCACGCTCAAATAAATGATGCGTATGTGCACCTAAAATAACATCTATATCATAATGCTCTGCCATATACTCATCCATACTTTTTCCAAGGTGAGATAGGACAACGGTAATATGCGCCTCATCTTTCACTTCTTCTAAAATAGACTCTAAATGGATAAGCGGATCTTCAATATGCCAATCGAGCATATGATAAAACTCTGGATAAGCTACCGTTAATCCGATAAAAGCAATGATAATCCCATCTGTCGTCGTATGTAATTTATAAGGCTTCGCCCACGCTGGACGTACCCCTTCTTTTTTAAATAAATTCGCAACGAGCACCTCAAATCCAGCATCATCATATAGACGATTCAAATGCTCCTTCGCTAACGTAATGCCTTCATTATTTCCGATCGTTACATAATCATATAACGCCTCATTTAAAAGCTTCGTATTCCCAAGGCCATTTGTCGCTTCCGAAATACTATGAAAACGATCCACATGATCACCGATATCAACCGTCAAAACAGTCTCTCCCGCTTCCTGTCTTCGCTTTTTCTCCCCTAGAACAAACCGAGAAATTTGCGGCCAATTTTCAAAATGACTATGTATATCGTTTGTATGATAAAGGTGGATGATTGTTTCTTTATTTGTATTCAGAGAAAAAACCTCCTCTCAGTTCCTTACTGCCATTTACGCTATGCGCACACAATAATCCTGTAAATACTTTTCGTCTTTTCTTGCTATTTTACATTGTACTCGCATTGTGAGAAAAAGCAAAAGATTGTCCTTTTCATATGAGAAACTTTTGCTAATGCAGGAAAGAATTCCAGATAGTGGAGGGAGGGGTGGATTTGTCAAAAAGTTTAATAGAGAATTCAGTGGGTGGTTGTTCAAGTGGATTTGTCAGTATCTTTGTCTTAAACCTAGTCGTTCTCTGTTCTTATAAAATGTTTAGGGTATGTGAGGATTTTCTTTTGTCTTATCTTGTCGACAAATCGATATTCCTTGTCGAAACGTTGATATATTGAAATAATCGTTGATATATTCCCGTTTATGATCGATATATTTGAAAAATCGTTGATATATTTAACTGAACACCCACCCGGGTATCATCTCCCAAGCCAAGACAAATCCGCAAAACAAAAAAGCGCCCTGCACAGCAGGGCGCTTCTACTTTATCTATTAACCAATAGAACCTTCCATCTCAAACTTGATTAGGCGGTTCATTTCAACTGCGTATTCCATTGGAAGTTCGCGAGTGAATGGCTCGATGAAGCCCATTACGATCATTTCTGTAGCTTCTTGCTCAGAAATACCACGGCTCATTAGGTAGAATAATTGTTCTTCTGATACTTTCGATACTTTCGCTTCGTGCTCAAGTGAAACGTAATCGTTTTTGATTTCGTTGTAAGGAATTGTATCAGATGTAGATTGGTTATCCATGATTAACGTGTCACACTCGATGTTAGAGCGAGAGTTTTTCGCTTTTGGTCCGAAGTGTACGATACCACGGTAAGTTACTTTACCACCATGCTTCGCAATCGATTTAGAAACGATTGTTGAAGACGTGTTTGGTGCTAAGTGAATCATTTTCGCACCAGCATCTTGGTGTTGGCCTTTACCAGCAATCGCGATTGATAATGTTAAACCGCGAGCGCCTTCGCCTTTTAAGATAACTGCTGGGTATTTCATCGTTAATTTAGAACCGATGTTACCATCAATCCATTCCATCGTTGCGTTTTCTTCACAAACCGCACGTTTTGTAACTAGGTTGTATACGTTGTTCGCCCAGTTTTGGATTGTTGTATAACGGCAATACGCATCTTTTTTAATGATGATTTCTACTACCGCACTGTGAAGTGAGTTAGTAGTGTAAACAGGTGCTGTACAACCTTCTACGTAGTGTACGTGTGCGCCTTCGTCTACGATGATAAGCGTACGCTCGAATTGTCCCATATTTTCAGAGTTAATACGGAAATACGCTTGAAGTGGTGTATCAACTTTAATACCTTTTGGAACGTAGATGAATGATCCACCAGACCAAACTGCAGAGTTTAATGCAGAGAATTTGTTGTCTGTTGGTGGAATTACTTTTCCGAAATGCTCACGGAAAATATCTTCGTTCTCTTTTAATGCGCTATCTGTATCTTTGAAGACGATTCCTAGAGCTTCTAGGTCTTCTTTCATGTTGTGGTATACAACTTCAGATTCGTACTGTGCAGATACACCAGCTAAATATTTTTGCTCAGCTTCTGGAATACCTAATTTATCAAATGTTGCTTTAATTTCATCAGGTACTTCATCCCAAGACTTCTCAGATTTCTCAGATGGTTTTACGTAGTACGTAATTTCATCGAAATCTAAGTCGTTTAAGTCGCCGCCCCATTGTGGCATTGGCATTTCATAGAACTTATCCAGTGATTTTAAACGGAAGTCTAACATCCACTGTGGTTCTTCTTTCATACGTGAAATCTCTTCAACGATCTCTTTTGTTAAACCGCGTCCAGCACGGAAAATCGAAACGTCTTTGTCTTTGAAACCATATTTGTAATCGCCGATATCTGGCAGTTGCTTCGCCATGTTGGTGTGTCCCTCCTTAGATAACCTCATTTTTAGGAACCTTTAACATTACTTATCTTCGTTTAAGCCCTTTTCTAACGCTTTCCACGCTAATGTTGCACATTTAATACGTGCAGGGAACTTGCATACGCCTTGTAATGCTTCAATATCTCCTAAATCGATGCTGTCATCGTACTCTTTTCCTAGCATCATGTTAGAGAAAATTTTCGAAAGCTGAAGTGCTTCTTCAATTTTCTTACCTTTTACTGCTTGTGTCATCATTGAAGCTGAAGACATTGAGATTGAACATCCTTCGCCTTCAAACTTCGCCTCTTGCACAATACCTTCTTCTACTTTCATCGTAAGTTGAATACGATCGCCGCAAGTTGGATTGTTCAAGTTAACGGTAACACTATCTTCTAACACGCCATGGTTACGAGGATTTTTGTAATGATCCATAATAACTTGACGATATAACGTATCTAAATTATTAAATGACATTTGTGAAATACTCCTTTGTCTTGATTAGCGATTCAACAAATGTATCAATTTCTTCTTTTGTATTATATAAATAGAAGCTCGCACGTGCTGTTGAAGAAGCTTTTAGCCACTTCATAAGCGGTTGTGCACAGTGATGTCCTGCGCGAACTGCAATGCCTTCTACATCTAATACAGTCGCTACATCGTGAGGATGTACGTCTTCAATATTAAATGTAACAAGACCAGCGCGATGCTTTGGACCATAAATTGTAACGCCATCTACTTCTGATAGTCTTTCTAAAGCGTATTGCGCTAATTCATGCTCATGCTTTTCAATATTATCAAGACCGATTTCTTCTAGGAAATCAATTGCCGCACCAAGTCCGATTGCATTACCGATAATCGGTGTACCCGCTTCAAACTTCCACGGAAGCTCTTTCCAAGTAGATTCTTGTAAATCTACGAAATCAATCATTTCACCACCAAATTCAATTGGCTCCATATTGTTTAGCAATTCTTTCTTACCATATAATACGCCGATACCTGTAGGTCCGCACATCTTATGAGCAGATAATGCGTAGAAATCACAGTTTAAATCTTGCACATCCACTTTCATGTGAGGTGTACTTTGTGCACCATCAACGACCATAATTGCTCCGTTTTCGTGTGCGATTGCTCCGATTTCTTTTACAGGGTTAATCGTTCCAAGTACGTTTGATACTTGCATAATAGAAACGATTTTTGTATTCGGTGTAACAGTTTGACGAACATCTTCTAAAGAAATTGTACCGTCTGGTTGAAGCGGAAGGTATTTCAAAGTTGCGCCAGTTTTCTTCGCAACTTGTTGCCACGGAATGATGTTACTATGGTGTTCCATGTAAGAAATAACGATTTCATCGCCTTCTTTTACATTTTCAAGGCCATAGCTAGCCGCTACTGTATTTAATGCAGTTGTCGTTCCGCGCGTGAAAATAATCTCTTCCATTGATTTCGCGTTAATAAACTTGCGAACTTTCTCACGTGCACCTTCATACGCGTCGGTAGCTTTCGTACCGAGCGTATGAACACCGCGATGCACGTTAGAATTATATTCTTTATAGTAACGTTCTAACGTTTCAATGACTTGAATTGGTTTTTGAGAAGTTGCTGCACTATCGAAATAAACAAGTTGTTTGCCGTTCACTTTTTGATCAAGAATTGGAAACTGTTTGCGTATTTCATGAATATTCATTAGCGAACTTTCCTTTCAATTACCTCAACAAGCTGTGCTTTTACTCCTTCAATTGGAAGCTCATTTACTACAGGTGCTAAGAATCCATGGATGACTAAACGTTCTGCTTCGCGTTTTGGAATACCACGGCTCATCAAGTAGTATAATTGGTACGGATCTACGCGGCCTACTGAAGCTGCGTGACCTGCCATAACATCATCTTCATCAATTAAAAGAATTGGGTTCGCATCACCGCGAGCTTTTTCGTCTAGCATAAGAACGCGAGAAGATTGTTGTGCATTTGATTTAGATGCACCGTGTTCAATCTTACCAATTCCATTAAAGATAGATGTTGCACTATCTTTTTGTACACCGTGTTTTAAAATCCAACCTTCAGAGTGTTTACCGAAGTGAACAACTTTAGTTGTAAAGTTTTGTGTTTGGTTACCACGGCCAATTGTTACTGTTTTCGTATCAGCATATGAACCGTCGCCCATTAAGTTCGTAACGTTCTCTGAAATTGTGTTTCCATCATTCATAAGGCCTAGAGCCCAATCAATGCGGCCGTCGCGTCCAACAACACCGCGGCGGTTAACGTAAGTTGTTACGTCTTTTGCTAATAGATCAACCGCACCGAATTTCACTTGTGCGCCTTGTTCCACAATTACTTCTGCTACGATATTTGCAATACCTTTAGCATTTTCATTTGCAACATAGTTTTCTACATAAGTTGCAGTACTGTTCGCATCAGCTACGAATAATACGTGGTTATATACGTTAGCTTCTTCGCCGTCTACTAAGAATACAGCTTGAAGTGGAGTTTCAAGAACAACGTTTTTCGGAACATATACGAATGCACCGCCGTTGATTAATGCAGCATGAAGTGCAGTTAGACGATGCTCGTCTACTTTCACTCCGTCTTTCATTAAATACTTTTGTAGTAATTCAGCATGCTCTGTTGCAGCTGTTACGATATCTGTGAAAATAACACCTTTGTCTTTTGCTTCGTCTGCTAAAGAAACGAACGCAGTTGTACCAGTACGTTGCACTAATACGCTGTTATTTTCATCGATTAAGTTTTTCACTGCTTCTGGAAGCTCTGTTAAAGAACTTACAGGCTCTTGCTTAGCAGCGTCGCCTTTTCCGATAAAGTCCCATTTTTCAATTTTCGTTTTATCAGGCGTTGGCATTGGAAGTTCTGTTGCTTGTGCAAGAGCTTGTAAGCGGAACTCAGTCAACCAAGCAGCTTCGTTTACTTCGCTTGCGCGTTGACGGATTTTTTCTTGATCGAAAGGTAATGTACCGATTGTCATGTTTATGCTCCTCTCTTACGCTTCTTGCTCTGTTGTTTCGTCTTCAATACCTAATTCTTTTTTAATCCAGTCGTAACCTTCAGCTTCTAGACGTTGTGCAAGCTCAGGGCCACCAGATTTAACGATACGACCGTTCATCATAACGTGAACGAAGTCTGGAGTGATGTAGTTTAATAAGCGTTGGTAATGCGTAATCATTAGGCAACCGAACTCTTCGCCGCGCATTTGGTTAATACCTTTAGATACAACTTTTAATGCATCGATATCAAGACCTGAGTCGATTTCATCTAAGATTGCGATTTTTGGCTCAATCATCATTAATTGAAGAATTTCGTTACGCTTTTTCTCTCCACCAGAGAAACCTTCGTTTAAGTAACGTTGTGCCATTTCTGGATCCATTTCTAGGAATTCCATGTTTTTATCTAATGTACGGATAAATTTCATAAGAGAAATTTCATCGCCTTCTTCACGACGTGCGTTAATTGCAGAACGTAAGAAGTCAGCATTTGTTACTCCGCTAATTTCACTTGGATATTGCATTGCTAGGAATAGACCCGCTTGTGCGCGCTCGTCTACTTCCATTTCTAATACATCTTCACCGTCGATGATGATGCTACCTTCTGTTACTTCATACTTTGGGTGACCCATAATCGCAGAAGATAAAGTTGATTTACCTGTTCCGTTAGGTCCCATAATTGCGTGGATTTCTCCACCTTTTACTTCAAGGTTTACACCTTTTAAAATTTCTTTGCCGTCAATTGATACGTGTAAGTCTTTAACCGTTAATGTAGAACCAGCCATCTCAATACCTCCATTAATCCTATATATACATTTTAAAAATTCCTAAAACGTTCATATTCTCATTTTATTCTCATTCTAATCTTATATCAAATAAAATGATATCGCAAACGACGAAAAAAAGTAACAATTTTTTCACAAATGTATATAAGTATTTCCCTTGCATCCTTATATGATACACCTTTCTTCTTATTTATATAAAGAAAAAAGGACTGGTAATTTTCCAGTCCTTTCCTCATATTTATTCACTTACCGGAAGTACAGCACCTTTATATTCTTTATTAATAAAGTCTTGAATTTCTTTTGAATGCAGTACTTCTACTAATTCTTTAATTTCTTTTTTCTTCTCGTCACCTTTACGAACTGCAATAATATTTGCGTACGGTGAGTCTGATCCTTCAATCGCAATTGCATCCTTCTTTGGATTTAACTTCGCATCAATTGCATAGTTCGAATTAATGAATAAAGCATCTCCCTCATTATTTTCATACAACTTCGGTGAAAGTCCAGGTTCAACATCTGTTTTAAATTTTAAGTTTTTCGGATTTTCGACTACATCTTTTACTGTCGCCTTAACCACATCTACACCATCTTTAAGCTTAATCACGCCGCCTTTTTGTAACAATGCTAACATACGGCCTCGCTCCGCTACGTTATTACTCATAATCACTGTCCCGCCATCTGGTAAGTCTTTTAAGCTTTTATATTTCTTAGAATAAATACCCATTGGCTCTAAATGAATTTTTCCTGCGTTTACAATTTTATATCCCTTTTCTTGGATCTCCTTATCTAAATACGGAATATGCTGGAAGTAGTTCGCATCAATCTCTTTATCCGCTAACGCTTTATTTGGCAGTACATAATCCTGGAACTTTTTAATCTCTAACTTAATGCCTTTTTTCTCTAAGATTGGCTGTGCTTTCTCTAAAATAACAGCATGCGGCACGTTAGAAGCTCCAACAACAAGCTTATTCTCTTCTTTTCCTCCGCAAGCAGCTAATGTAAATACAGACAGCGCTGTAACAACTGACAATAGAATCTTTTTCATATGATGTCCCCTTCTCCCCTATAGTTATGTAGTTATAAAAAAGGCTGGCATACACCAGCCTTTTCAGCAATTATTCTTTTACAGGAACAACCGCTCCTTTATATTCTTTATTAATAAAGTCTTCGATTTCTTTAGAATGCAATACTTCTACAAGCTCTTTAATCTCTTTTTTATCTTTATCACCTTTACGAACAGCTACTATGTTTGCGTACGGTGAATCATCACCTTCAATTGCAATTGCATCTTTTTCTGGGTTTAATTTCGCATCAATTGCATAGTTAGAGTTAATTAAAACAGCATCGCCTTCCTTATTGTTATACACTTGTGGCAATAAACCAGGCTCGATATCTGTTTTAAATTTTAAGTTTTTCGGATTATCTGCAATATCTTTTGGAGTTGCATTAACTGGCTCTACTCCGTCTTTAATTTTTAAAATGCCTTCTTTTTGTAAAATTGCTAAACCACGTCCATGGTCAGTAACGGAATTACTCATAATGATTGTCGCCCCGTCTGGAAGTTCTTTTAGGCTCTTATACTTTTGAGAGTATACACCAATTGGTTCTAAATGAATTTTCCCCGCTATTTCAAAATCATATTTTTTATCTTTAATTTCTTTTTCTAAATACGGAATGTGCTGGAAGTAGTTTGCATCTAAATCCTTATCCGCTAACGATTTATTTGGTAATACGTAGTCTTGGAATTTTTTAATTTCTAACTCAATTCCTTTTTTCTCAAGTAACGGTTTTGCCTTTTCTAAAATTTCAGCGTGCGGTACGTTAGAAGCACCAACAACAAGTTTCTTTTCATCTTTATCTTTCCCGCCACAAGCAGCTAAACCAAAAATTGAAGTTGAAATAAGTGCCGTAAGTAATAATTTTTTCATTTGAAACATCCTCTCGTTTTTTATTATCGTTTATCTATTCGAGTCGTTAAACTATCACCAATCCACTGAATTAAAAATACAACTAGTAATACACAAATTGTCGCAACGATTGTTACATCGTTATTTCCTCGCTGGAATCCTTCTAAATAAGCAAGTGTTCCAAGACCACCAGCACCAACAACTCCCGCCATTGCTGTATAGCCTACTAAAGCAATTGTCGTAACCGTAATACCAGATACTAATGCTGGTAACGATTCTGGAATTAACACTTTCAAAATAATTGTGCTTGTTTTTGCTCCCATTGCTTTGGAAGCTTCAATTACACCTTTATCAATTTCGCGAAGTGCAATTTCAACCATTCTCGCGTAGAATGGTGCCGCTCCAATAATTAAAGCCGGCAGAGCTGCACTTGCTCCAAGAATTGTTCCAAGAAGAATCTTTGTGAATGGGATTAATAAAATAATTAAAATGATGAACGGTATAGAACGGAATATATTTACGAATGCTCCAATCACCGTATTAATTGATTTGTTTTCCCATAAATTATCTTTCGCTGTCATGAAAAGTAACAATCCTAAAATTAGTCCTAAAACAAATGTCGCAAGAGCTGCGATTGCCGTCATATATAACGTTTCACCAGTTGCTTCTAACATTTGATTCCAATCAACATTTGCGAGTAACTTATCCATGTGCAATCACCTCCAGCTCTACTTGATCTTGATGAATTCCTTCTATCGCTTGCTGGATCGCTGTTTCCTCACCATTTAAATGAACAACTAAACTACCGTAAGAACCGTTATTCGTTTGTGCGATATTTCCTTGCAAAATGCTAACTTCTATATCACTGCGTTGCATCAATCGTTGAAGGACTGGTCTTTCTACAGCCTCACCAATAAACTGCAAACGAATTACTTTTCCATCTGGATATTTTTCAATTAAACTTTCAATCGTTTCATTTGTATCTTCAGAATCTGTTAACTGCTGTACAAATCGTTTCGTAATATCTTGCTTCGGATTACGGAATACATCAAGTACTGGACCCGTTTCTACAATCTTTCCTCTCTCCATTACCGCCACTCGATTACAAATCTTTCGAATTACGTGCATCTCATGTGTAATGAGTACAATTGTTAAACCAAGGCGCTTATTAATGTCTAATAGTAAATCCAAAATTTGATCTGTCGTTTCTGGATCAAGAGCCGACGTTGCTTCATCACATAAAAGTACTTGTGGGTTGTTAGCTAATGCTCTTGCAATCCCAACGCGTTGTTTTTGTCCCCCGCTCAGCTGAGATGGGTACGCGTCTCCTCTTCCTTCTAATCCAACAAGATGAATTAATTCATCAACACGTTTTCTTCTCTTCGTTTTATCAACACCTGCAATTTCAAGTGGAAACTCTATATTTTCACGTACAGTTCGTGACCAAAGTAAGTTAAAGTGCTGAAAAATCATTCCGATTTCTTGCCTTGCCTTACGAAGTTCACTTCCTGTAATTGCTGATATAACACGATTCGCAATTGTAATTTGGCCAGAAGTCGGTTTCTCTAACTGATTAAACAATCTGATTAAAGAACTTTTCCCAGCGCCGCTATATCCGATAACACCAAATATTTCGCCTTTTTCTATTTTTAAATTGGCGTTATCTACAGCAGTGACATCACCGCTTTTCGCCTTATATATTTTCCTTACATTCTCTAATAGAATCATGATGTTCACCCCTTTTTTGTTTAGATAGACTCCGCATTTTTTTATTTTTGATGCGTGTAGTCCACCGCTATCACTACTTTTATTATTTGAATGTCCTCCACATTCAAACAACAAAAAACCTTTCCGCTTTAGAGAAGCAGAAAGGTTTATATGCGTATATAACAACATTATCCCTCTCTCTCATCTCTCAAAGCATTCGCTTTGCAGGAATTGGCACCATTTCAACATAAGTTGACGGTTGCCGGGCTTCACAGGGCACAGTCCCTCCACCTCTCTTGATAAGAGAAATCAGATTCAATTTTCGTCTGATTTGAAATTTATGAAATTGTCTATATTTTATGACTTGAATTGTATCAATATACGCTCACCATGTCAACAGAAATTTTCGCAAAAAATGAAACTTCAGAATTTTAAGCACCTACTGACATCGGTTTACATATATGAAACATCGATTCCACTAATAACATCGTTCGGTACGTTCCTGAATATTGTACACGTCCATCATTCATTAACATTTGCAATCGTACATTTCCATTCACCAATTGCTCTATATCTTTTTCATCTAAGCAAATGATTTGTTCCGTTCCTCTTTCCTCTTGTAGCAGCTCTATATAATCTCTTGAAATTTGTAACGAACAACTTTCATCTCTAAAGCGGAAATTAACAGTTTTCTCCTCTTGTCTTAAAAGCGGCTCTAAATGATATTGACCATTAGCGTAATTTACAAATGATTGAAGCAAAGAATATAATTTCACCCTAAATCACATCCTTCATATCACTTTCTATTACATACCATTCCCTCTCAATAAAGAGCAATCCTGTTATTTTCGCTCGACAAATACTGTATCCATCCTGCATCTCGACATATTTCCCAAGAAATATGTCGAGGCGGCAAAAATTTTGCCGCCTACTTTAATTCCGTATATAAATATTCAACCGAATGAAATGCATATATCTTCTTCATCAGTGTCCCATTTTCAAAAACAAGTAAACAAGGTACACTTTCAATCCCATACTCTTTCGCTAAATGCGGAGCATAATTTAAATCTAACATCCCAATTTTGAGGCCTTCAATTGTCATCTCAACGACTGTTAACATCTTTTTTGCTAATTGGCATGTTCCACACATTGGAGTATATACATATAACACTGTTTTTTCTTCATTCTCTATTAGGGCTGTAGCTTCGGCTCCTGTCCAATCGATCACTTCTATCATTCCTTACCGTAAATATTCTGTATAAACGTCAATGTCGGCTCCCCATAATACATTTGCTAAGTGTGTAGATGGCGCAGTTGCCACTTCTCGGTACGAGCGATCAATATAGATATGCTCGGCTTGCGGAAATTCTTTTCGAAATTGTTTCCTTAACTTTTCTCCAGCATCATCAGCATCCACTAGCACATACACTTCCTTATCAAAAAACTGATCAACGAGCTCATCCATTTTCGACAAACCAATTGTACCATTTGTACAAACAATTTCCACTGGTTCACGAATAATAGATTCAATCTTTCTTCTATCTGATGTACCTTCTACAATAATGACTTTTTCCACATAAATCATATGTCATCACCCGATCACCATATACTATACAACCTTGAACTTAGTATATAGTATATTCGTTATTTTCATGTTGTTTCCTGTTTATTTTTGCAAAAGAAAAGCGAAACCGACTGTTTAGCCCTGTTGGCTAAGGTTCTTCCGTACAGAAGACGCTTTTTGTCTTCTCGTGCGGAAGGTTCTTAGACATGAAGGGCTAGGAGTTGGAGCTAGACAATGAAAAGCGCAAGCGGCTCATTTAGATTGTGATGGGGATGGAGCTTCTGACGTAGAGGCGCTTTTTGCCTTGTAGGAAGAAGCGAAGCCACCGAACAATCTAGTCGCTGGAGCTAGACAACGAAAAACAAAAACGGCTAGACCTGCATAAAGATTAAACGAAAAAGTTTTTTCAAAAAACGTTCTCCTACACGATAATTAGTATATGATTCTACATTCATTATTTTACACAAAATAAAAAAGGACAGCACAAAGGCTGTCCTTTAGTCGACTATAATTAGTCTTGGTTTGTCATTTCTGCATATTTTTCTGCAGTTAATAACTTCTCAACTTGGCTTGCATCAGAAAGTTCAACTTTAACCATCCATGCACCCTCGTATGGAGATTCGTTAACAAGTTCTGGTTGGTCACTTAATTCTTCGTTTACTGCTACAACTTTACCGCTTACAGGTGCGTATAACTCAGAAACTGTTTTAACAGATTCTACGCTTCCGAATGGCTCGTCAGCTTCGATTGTTGCACCTACTTCAGGAAGTTCAACGAATACGATATCACCTAGCTCACCTTGTGCAAAGTGAGTGATACCGATAACAACTTCATTACCTTCAGTTTTTACCCATTCGTGTTCTTCAGAGTAACGTAAATTATTTGGAATGCTCATGACTGTACCTCCAGTGAATGTATTAATTATGTAAAAATACCTTATTGGTACTTTTTCCACACACTTTCAAACTGCTCTTCGTTAAAACCAAGTGTTACATTCGTTCCATCTGTTACAATTGGACGTTTGATCAACATGCCATCAGATGCTAAAAGCTCATACATTTCGTCTTCGCTTGCATCTTTCAACTTATCTTTCAGACCAAGTTCACGGTAACGCATTCCACTTGTATTAAAGAATTTTTTTAATGGTAATTCACTTTTTTCATGTAAATTACGTAAATCTTCTTTTGATGGTGGATTTTCAACAATATGAATCATCTCATATGCTACATCGTTTGCCTCAAACCATTTCTTTGCCTTTTGACATGTGCCACACTTTGGATATGAATAAAATGTTACTGTCATAAATTCACCTACTTTTTTACTAACCTTTACCTTTATCATATAGAAAACGTTTTATTATTTCAAACCATTATTCGCTAAACTTTTACTTATTTCGTGATAATTTTTAATAATCCTGCGAATTTTTCTTATTTTTCCGCCATTTGTTAAGAAAAAAATAAATATATAAATTTTTTTAGATTCTGCACCAAACATATATCTTAAACAAGCGTTTGATTAATTTCTTATTTTTCTTTGTTAGCCTTTGAACTACATGAGTTTCTTTCTACCGAACATACAGCTTAAACAAACGTTTGATTAATTCTCCATTTTTCTTTCTTAACCTTTGAGCTGCATCGGTTTCTTCCTACCGAACATACAGCTTAAACAAACGTTTGATTAATTTCTTATTTTTCTTTCTTAACCTTTGAACTACATGAGTTTCTTTCTACCGAACATACAGCTTAAACAAACGTTTATTTTTAAAAAATAAGAAGCCTTTTTTACAGGCTCCTTCATCATCGACTTAAGTAATCCGAAATGGTTTGAAATACTACTATATACATATTATGAATATTTCGATCGGAAACAGTATCATTATATAATCCCATACCCCAATATTGACCTTCAGGGTTCCCCATATTTACAAACCCTTGCGTATACGTCATCGTTTTATCCTTTGGGGTATTATCATAATCTAAATCCTTGTTAGTAAAAATTAAATACGGTCTATCTTGCAAACCTATAAAAAATACCGGCTTCTTTAACGATAAAAATAAGTCCGTATACTGCTCCTTTGATGCCTCTTTAAAGTATTCTTTCATAACGAAAAAACCATCAACTTTTGCTGATTTCTCCTGCATTTCTTCTAACTTTATACTTTCAAACTTTACATTCCTAAACGTATCTTTCGGCTTTTCTCCAACAACTCCAATTACGAGTGCTCTTCCGTTATATTCTAATTTTTCTCCTTCGTTATTCTTTGCACACCCAGCACCTACTAGGCATAACAATATAAAAACTAAAAAATATGATAAACGCTTCATTTAGCACCCTCCCCCTTCTTTTTAGTCAAGTGACAAAAACGTAAGGTTAATTCAAGAAAATGTAAGTAAAATCGATAGCCCAATTCACGTTTCTATATTATAATCAATTGAATTTACTTACATTACTAAACATAGGAGATCAACATGAAGAAATTTAAACTTTCATCTTTTCTTCCGTTAAGTTATATACTTCTACTCGTACTCGTAAGTCCCCTTTACGACGTATTAAATAAATCGACTGTTCACGCAGTAGACGTTACAACTGTAGTAGATGATTGGATTCCATTTGTAAAAGCATTTATTATTCCTTATTTACTTTGGTTTCCATACTTATACGGCGCACTTATTTATTACTGCTTCGCTGACCGAAAGCAATATTATGTCACTTTAAGTAGTGTTATTTTTGGAAAGCTTGCTTGTTTTTCTATTTATTATTTTTGGCAAACAACTGTACCGCGTCCGACTGTCGTTGGAACAGATGTATTTTCTGAACTAGTTCGCTATATTTATAGTATCGACCAGCCAGTAAACTGTTTCCCTAGCATTCACGTTCTTACTACATTTGTAATTATGTTAGCTGCCTTTAAGCGTAGAGAACAACATGCTTTTGAATATTACATCCTTACTTTCTTCGGTACACTTATTATTTTATCAACGCTATTTACGAAGCAACATGCCCTTGTAGATGCCGTTTCTGGAATGACACTTGCAAGCATACTTTACTTCGGCGTTCAACTCTTATTGGCCAAAGAACCAATAAGAGTTCCAGTAAAACAAAATCATAGAATGTAACATGACAAAAAAGCAGACTGTGGCTTCTCAGTCTGCTTTTATCTATTATTAAGGAGATTTTCAATTTAAGATTGCGGTACAGTCATATCACCAGAATGAATACGACCTGCTTTTTTAAGAGCAATGTAAAGTATATAAGAAACAGCTACTGGAATGACGATATAAGTAATTACCATCGCCGGGAGAACTTCCCATCCTTCGCTGGAAATTAAATTAATTGGTGCGATAAGAGAACTTAATCCAAGACCTGCAATTTCTTTTCCTGCTTCCAGTTGGAAAATTAATGCGGATACCGGACCAACTATAGCACTGGCGACGACAGTTGGGACGAGAATCATTGGATTTTTAGTGATATTTGGCAACTGTACTTTCGGAGTACAAAGAGCTTGAGCTAATATGCCACCTAAATTGTTTTCTTTTGCTGAGATGACAGAGAATCCGATAAACTGAGCGACGCATCCGGCAAGAGCTGCACCACCTGCAACACCGTCTAAGCTAAGTGCGATCGCTAACGCAGCTGATGAAGCTGGAGAGATAAGTAATAGTCCCCAAACTACTGCAATGACGATAGAAGCGATAAACGGGCTACCAGCTGAGCTATCTTTAATGAACGCTCCAACTGCATTTAAAACAGGAGTAATATTATGAGATAACCAAATACCAACTAAACCAGAACCTAATATGGCCGCAAATGGAACGAGCATCATATCTAAAGCAGTTTTTCCGCTTAAACGTTTACCAATATATACAGCTAAAGTTGCTGTTAATAATGCACCGATTGGCTCACCTGTTTTAATAATTAGACCAGCTTCAGTAATTGAAATGGATCCGGCACCAATCGCTCCGGCTACCATCGCCGAGAAGATTACAAGACCGTTTGCACCGAGCATAAAAGCAATGCCGGCACCAATCGCTGGTGCCATTAGTGATTTTGCAACAACTCCGATTGTAATAAGCAACGGAATATCAACAATTCTTCCTATATTTTCGATTAGTAAACCAATTCCGAGGGATACGAAAATACCTTGTGCGATTCCAGCAGATGCTTTAAATACACGAGACATTATATATTCCTTCATTTGTTTCACCTTCTTCTATAAGTTAGTAACCAATTGTTTTCATATAATCACGTAAAATATCGTTTGATTTTGCGAATCGAGATTCTTCATCCTCTGTTAAATTGAGTTCTACAACTTCTCTTATACCGTCTCTAGTAATAATAGCTGGTACTCCTGTACAAATATCGTATTCACCGTACTCACCATCTAAAATGGCTGATACAGCAATGACACGGTGATCATCGTTAAAGATTGAACTCGCAATATACGCTAGAGAGTTTCCGATTCCGTAATAAGTAGTTCCTTTACGCTTATAAATTTCCCAGCCAGCTTTTGCAGTTTTCTCAACAATTTCATCTAAATTTATTTCTCCAAATCGTTCTTTTTGTTCTTCTAAAATTTGCAGAATTGGCTTTCCACCAACAGTTACATGAGACCAAGCAACCATTTGAGAATCACCATGTTCTCCTAATGAATACCCATGAATACTACGAGGGTCTACATGTAGCATTTCAGATAAAATTGTTCTTAAGCGAGAAGAATCTAGTGATGTACCAGTACCGATTACGCGATTTCTAGGTAATCCAGATAATTTCCAAACTTGATATGTAATAATATCAACTGGGTTCGATGCAAGTAAGAAAATACCATCAAATCCACTTTCCATTACGCCACCAACAACACTTTCCATAATCTTCGCACTCGCTCCTAAAGTATCTAAGCGACTTTGCCCTGGTTTTGGTGCTGGTCCTGCTGTAATAATGACAATGTCCATATCTTTGCAGTCTTCATAGTTTCCTGCATATACTTTTGTTCTTGTATTTGTAAAGTTAATGCAATGTGATAAATCCATTGCTTCCCCAACTGCACGTTCATGATTTATATCAATTAATAATAGCTCTTCGCAAATACCTTGATTCACAATAGAATACGCACAACTTGATCCAACTAATCCAGTACCGATAATTGCAATTTTTCTTGTATGTCTTTTCATAGCAATCTCTCCTAATTGATCATATAATCTATTTCTTTTGCTCTTTACACTCCTAATTATAGAGGTTCTCACGATAGAAACCATGGATACTTTGTGAAATATTGAACAAAGTTTTTGTCCTTTTTGTGAATTGTTATATTCCATTTTCGTCATATTTGTTACAACTGGAAAAATATTTATTATGTATTTATTGACATATACAAAAAGAAAACGAGCGAATAAATTCGCTCGTTTTCTTTTCACTATTGTTCCGCACTTAATTGACTTTTTAATTGCTGTACAATCATTGGATTAGCAGGTGCTGCCGGTTTGTAATAACTCTTTTGCTTTGCGTACTCATACATATTACGTTGGCGCGCCTCGTCTTGATTACGAATTTGAATTAACGTTTGATGTAACTGTTCATTATCAGACTGAGCAATATAATTTGCATAGCTTGTTAAACTTGCATTCAATCCTGCTAAATAATCATTTACCATATCTTTTTCATTCATCTTTCTCTTCCTCCTATCCTAGGAAAGTCATTAATTGCTGTTTCGTATTTCGTGCATCTTGCGCATCTTTTTGTAGCATTTGTTTCAGTTGTGGATCTGTACACGTCTGTGCATACTGCTCCAACTTGTTAATAATTGTTGCGTGTCCACCAATTAAATGACGTAAGTTTTCTACTTCAAGCTCTGTTAAGTTTTGCATATAACATACCCGCCTTTCTTTGTTCATTCATCATTAGTATTTGGTTCTTTTTGGATTGTATTCATCAACTTTTCGCACATATAAACAAAATAAAAGATGAATAGCTAGGCCATTCATCTTTTATGCTAAATATTCATTCAATTTTATAAAGAAACAATCATACTTATACTCACAAGTAGGTTCCATACAATATGTAAAATGATGCTAGGTAAAATAGATTGTGTTTTCTTATATAACATAGCAAATACAATCCCCATAATCATTGCCGTAACCGGAAAACCACCATGAAGAATCCCAAAGATAAAGGAAGAAATAATGATACCAACTAGAAAACTATATTTCTTTTCAAAAAATCGATACAAAATACCTCTATATAAAATTTCTTCTTTAATTGGTGTAATTATAGCAACACTTAACACATATATAATACTTTGTAGACTATTTTGAAGTCCTAAGCTCCCTAATTGATCTCGTTGCTGCTCTGCACTTTCAAAGCTAAACAACTCTAACATTACATACTGAGTTAATGCAATGATGATAAAACCTATTAATAAATACAAGTAGGTTTTCCCATTTTTTAAAATAGATACATCCCATATGTTCTTAATAAAATGAAGCACTGGTTTATACGCAAATAAAACAATAGTAACAACAGCTGCATCAAATAGAAGTAAATAATATCCCTCTAAATTAGCACGTAATACCTCTTCTCCAAAAATTCCAAGGGCTAAAGCAAGGAATAATCCCCCTAAGAGTGAGAACCCTAGAATGCTAGCAATCGTTACAACTAGATTTTTATATGTTATGTTATCTACTTCTCTTTCTGCATTATACGCGTCTAATACTGTTTTTCTCATACTATTCCTCCATTTGTTTTCATTACCTTAACAAAAACCCTTTAATACAAATATATAGATAATATAACAATTTTTTCAAAAAGAATAATATGCAATTTTACATATCATGAAAGCTTTGTATTATATAGTTTTTGGAATTAGATTACTATAGAATAATTATTAGATGAAATTCCAAAAATTTCTTATCTATCCACCATAACCCTCGCATCATATAAAATTTATTAGTTAAAGGAGCAATGAACATGAAAACACATGACTTCCTTACAGAAATCCAGAAGGGCTCTGAGCCTAGTCCATATCAAGATCCTATTGCTTTTATTTTCGTTTGCCTTTCCGTAGCTATATACACATTTTTCAAACCTGCTAAATAATATCATGTAATGAGAAAAAGCCTACCGCTCTTTTCGAATCATATGCACTAAAAAACCTTAGAATCACTTCTAAGGTTTTTGTTTGCCTCGTTTCTTATTCACGTAATCCTTTAATAAACGTTTCCAATAATACATGTAAACTTATATCCAGATCTAACGGCAAACCAAATCCGCCTTGCTGTTCAATCGAAGCAAATCCATGACAAATACTTCTGAATCCGCGTGTCGCATGAAGTGCATTCTCTCCTTCTAAGCCATACTGTTGTAAAACTCGAAGACAAAGCTTTACAATTTCGTCACCTGCTTTTCTTACTTCTTCATCTCGTAAAAAAGTTGCTTCATATAGTCCAGGATGTTTTCGGACAAATGCTACATACGCTTCTCCTAATGCATGAATTACTTCATCCATCTGTTTATCCTCGGCCGCTTCTTCCAGTTTGTTATGCAGCTGTTTTATTCCGTAAATACCAAGATTTTTCCGTACATCTTGTAACCCTTTTACATGATTATATAGTGAGGGCGAACGTATCCCTAACCTTTGCGCTAATGAAGCTAACGTTACTTCTTGTATTCCATTTGTATCTGCAATTTCTGCAGCTGTTTCTACAATTTTCTGCAATGTAAGTCCGATTCTCGGTGACATAAATTACCCCTCTTTCTTACTTTCTATATTCCGCTTCGCTTCCTTAATAGAAAGCTCTATGACGGCCCCTGGATTCTTTATCATTTTTCCGTGCCCTGCCGCAAGCAAGGAAGGTTCATATTCGCTTAGCTTCTGTGCACTTTGTAATGATATTTCTTTGCTCCACGTTGCCATCGCTGGAAACGGAAACCAAAATTTCATTTGTCCCGAAACAGCCATACCTCCTCTTGTTTGAAATGCATCCCCAACAATAAGAGCTTTATTTCGTACATCAAGAAACGACATGGATCCTGGTGTATGTCCCGGTGTCATAATTGCAAGAAGCGATCCAACTCGGTCGCCATCTTCTAATAAAACATCAGGTACCGTTTTTACTTTTTTAGGTACACCGCCTTTTATCGGTATATTCGGTTCATCCTTTTGTAACGTCGTATCTCCTTCTAACAGCTTTGCGTCCCGCTTAGAAATATGGACTGGAACATGAGGAAGTACTTCCTTTAATGCATCTAATGCACCGATGTGATCATCATGCGCATGTGTTAATACAATCTTATTAATTGGTTTTCCTATTTTCTCAGCCGCCTGTAAAATACCTTTTGCGCTATATGGCAAAGCCGCGTCAATTAAAGTTAAACCATCTTCTTCCTCTACAAAGTAACAATTTACAGGAAACGCTCTTGGCAAAAATGACAATTGATATAACGTTTTTTCATGTATCATCCTCATAGTCCCATCTCCCTTTTCACAAAAACTAATAGCATTAGTTTTATTATACTAATGCTATTAGTTTTATGTCACTAAAAATTTCTTTTTTTCAAAAAAAAGAACAGTAGCCGTATAAACGACTACTGTTCTTTAAAGATATTAAACTGTGTAACGCTCATCTTCTAAAATTTTCGCAGCGATTTCACGTTTCTTCGGAATTACGTTAAGTGGTGTGTGGCGAGTTAATTTACGTAATGATGATAACATCATGCGCAGCATGTCGCCGTTTTCAACTGCGATAAGTGTTTCTTTCGCATCTGCTTCGATCTCGTTAAATGCTTCTTGGCAGAATACTTCAGTGTATAACACTTTTTGTTTATTCTTTTCAAGACCAGTTGTTTTGATTGCTTTTTCTGTACGAAGAACAGCTGATTCCATTGCGTATAGATTGCTTACGATGTCAGCGATATTCACAAGAATTTCTTGCTCTTTATCTAATGCTTTACCGTATTTTTGAGCAGCTAATCCAGCTACCATTAAGCCGATTTTCTTCGCATTAGTTACTAAATACTTTTGAAGTGCTAATGGCTCATCGCCTACTTCTTCTGGCATCATCATCATTAACTCTTCTTGTAATTTTTGTGCTTTTTGAAGAAGTGGTAATTCACCTTTCATCGCTTTACGTAAGAACGTACCTGGTACGATTAGGCGGTTAATTTCGTTCGTTCCTTCGAAAATACGGTTAATACGAGAATCGCGGTACATTCTTTCAATCTCGTATTCTGCCATGAATCCGTAACCACCGTGAATTTGAACACCTTCATCTACTGTATAGTCTAATACTTCAGAACCGAATACTTTGTTTAAAGAGCACTCGATTGCATATTCAGCGATAGAAGCTGCTACCGCTTTACCGTCTTTTACTTCTTCTTCAGATAATGTGCTCATGCGGCTTTCGAATAAACCTACTGTACGATATACAGAACTTTCAGCTGCATATGTTTTTGCTGCCATATTCGCAAGTTTCTCTTGAATTAATGGGAAGCGAGCGATTGGTTGCTTGAACTGTTGACGTTGGTTTGCATATTGTGCTGAAATTTCTACTGCACGTTTTGCAGATCCAACTGTACCAACACCTAATTTATAACGACCGATATTTAAAATGTTGAATGCGATAATATGACCTTTACCGATTTCACCAAGTAGGTTTTCTTTCGGTACTAACGCATCTTCTAAAATTAACGTACGAGTTGAAGAACATTTAATACCCATTTTCTTCTCTTCAGGGCTTGTAGATACACCAGCGTATTCTTTCTCTACGATAAATGCTGAGAAATGCTCTCCATCAATTTTTGCATATACAACGAATACGTCAGCGAATGCAGAGTTTGTAATCCACTGTTTTTCACCGTTTAATACATAATGTGTACCTTCTGCATTTAAACGTGCAGTTGTTTTTGCGCCTAATGCGTCAGATCCTGAACCTGGCTCAGTTAATGCGTATGCAGCTAATTTTTCACCAGTTGCAAGTAATGGTAAATACTTTTTCTTTTGCTCTTCGTTACCGAATAATACGATTGGTAAAGATCCGATACCTACGTGAGCACCGTGAGTGATTGCAAAGCCGCCAGCGCGAGAGAATTTCTCTGCGATTAACGCTGAGCTTACTTTATCAAGACCAATCCCACCGTACTCTTCTGGTACGTCAGCGCCTAATAAACCAAGCTCCCCAGCTTCTTTTAAAAGACGAACTGAACGATCAAATTCATGTTGCTCTAAATATTCAAGCTCTGGAAGAACTTCATTTACGATAAAGTCCTCTGTCGTTTTTGCAATCATTTTATGCTCAGATGAAAAATCTTCTGGCGTAAACACTTGATCAATCGTAATCTCATCAACTAAAAAGCTACCGCCTTTAACCGCATTTCCTACTGTTTTTTCCATGAAAATTTCCTCCTTCATATTTTCATGAGCAGCTTCTCTCTTTTTGAAAGAAGCTGGCTCTCCCGTTTATTTTTTATAAACCTTTGTTGCTTCCATTCTTTGCTTTAGCGTCGTCTCGTTCTGAGCGAACTGCTTGCACTTTTTTTATAATCCAGTTCCAGTGGCTAGAACAGTCGGTCGTTTCACCCCTTCCTGTGAGGCAAAAAGCGCCTCTTCGTCAGGGCTTCCAACGCCCTCCTGTTCTGAGCAAGCCACCTGCACTTTTTTTATAATCCAGTTCCAGCGGCTAGAATGTTCGGTGGCTTCGCTTCTTCCTCACATTCTGAACAAGCCGCTTCCACTTTTTTATAGTAATTCAAATACTCCCGCTGCTCCCATTCCGCCGCCAATACACATTGTTACGATACCAAATTGTTCGTTGCGGCGTTTCATTTCGTGAATAAGAGATAGTGTTAGTTTTGCTCCTGTACAGCCAAGTGGATGTCCAAGTGCGATTGCACCACCGTTTACGTTTACTTTTTCTTCATCTAAACCAAGTTCACGAATAACTTGGATCGATTGAGAAGCAAATGCTTCGTTTAGTTCGAATAAGCCAATATCAGATAGCTCTAAGCCAGCTAGTTTTAACGCTTTTGGAATTGCAGCGATTGGGCCGATTCCCATTACTTCTGGTGGTACGCCAGCTACTGCAAATGAACGGAATTTCGCAAGTGGCTTCATGCCATCGCTCACTGCTTTTTCACGATCCATTAATAGTACAGATGCTGCACCGTCACTCATTTGTGAAGAGTTACCAGCTGTTACAGAACCGCGAACGTTAAATGCTGGACGTAATTTCCCTAAAATGTCTAGCGTCGTCTCTGCTCTTACACCTTCATCTTGTGCGAAAATGATTGTTTCTTCTTGCAGTTTATTGTTTGAGCCAACCGAGCGTAACGTCACATCTACAGATACTGTTTCATCAGCAAAGTTTCCTGCCGCTAATGCTTTGGCAGCACGTTGATGACTTCTTACTGCAAATGCATCTTGCTCTTCACGAGAAATTCCATATTTCACAGCAACTTGCTCTGCTGTATGTCCCATACCCATATAATATTCCGGAGCCGCTTCTACAAGGCGACTATTCGGACGAACAACGTGTCCCATCATTGGAACTAAACTCATTGATTCCGCTCCGCCTGATAATACAGCTTCAGAGTGACCAAGCATAATGCGCTCTGCTCCGTAAGCGATACTTTGTAAACCAGAAGAACAGTAACGGTTAATTGTAATAGCTGGAACATCGTAAGAAAGTCCTGCTAGTCCGCCGATATTACGAGCCATATTTAAACCTTGTTCTGCTTCTGGCATCGCACAACCGAAAATTAAATCATCGATTGGTCCTTCATAATTTGCACGCTTTAACGTTTCCTTTACTACTAACGCCCCTAGATCGTCAGGACGAACTGTTTTTAATGAACCCCTCTTTGCTTTTCCAATTGGTGTTCTTGCTCCCGCAACAATGACAGCTTCTCTCATGAACGATATCTCCCCTCGTTATTAGTTACGTAATGGCTTTCCTTTTACAAGCATGTGCTGCATTCTTGCTTGTGATTTCATCTCACTTACTAAGCTAATAAATGCTTCACGTTCTACATCTAATAAATACTGCTCATCAACTTCTGTTCCGTACGGCACTTTTCCGCCCGCAATGACATATGCAAGTTTCTTCGCAATGTGAAGATCATGTTCAGAAATGTAACCTGATAAATGCATTGCTTCTGCACCAAGTACAAGAGTTGCATATCCTGTTTCACCAACAACTGGTATCTTTTTACGAATCGGTGCTTTATAGCCCGCTTCATATAAAGCAAGTGCTTTCTGTTTCGCATCATATAGTAAGTGATCACCATTCACACTAATACCGTCTTTATCGCCTAAGAAGTTGTTCGATACAGCTTCTTGTGCTGATGTAGAAACTTTCGCCATCGCTACAGATTCGAACACTTTATTCGCAACTTTTTGCAGATCAAACTCTACACCGTTTGGCATTTTATTTAAGTGTTTAATGTATAGCTCTTTATTACCGCCTCCGCCAGGGATTAAGCCAACACCAACTTCTACTAAGCCCATATACGTTTCACTAGAAGCTTGAATGCTAGCTGCTGGTAAGCAAACTTCTGTACCTCCGCCAAGCGTCATACCGTATGGTGCTGCTACAACTGGCTTAGAAGAGTACTTAATTTTCGTCATTGCATCTTGGAAGTTTTTCACAACCAACTCAATTTCAAAGTAATTGTCGTCTTGTGCTTCCATTAAGATCATTGCTAGGTTCGCACCAACGCAGAAGTTCTTCGATTGGTTACCGATAACAAGACCTTTATAATTCTTTTCTACTTCATCAACAGCGTAGTTAATCATTTGCGTAATATCCATACCGATTGCATTGCTCTTCGAATGGAACTCTAAGCAAAGGATGCCGTCGCCTAAATCAATTAAGCTCGCTCCGCTATTTTTCTTTAATACACCATTTTTCGCTTTTAATTGCTTAAGAGAAATTGCTTTTTTATTACGCTCGATTAGCTTATATTCGCCATTATCGTAATAGTAGCTATCGCCGTTATCATGTTTATAGAAAGTAGTGAAACCTTTCTCTAACATTTCTTTCACCCAAGTAGGAACGACTACGCCGTTTTCTTCCATCTTTTGAACAGATTTTTCAACGCCAATTGCATCCCAAACTTCAAACGGTCCTTGCTCCCAGCCGAAGCCCCACTTCATCGCTTGGTCAATTGCAACGATATCGTCAGCAATTTCTTTATGAAGTTTTGCAGAGTATAAAAGAGTTGGTGTAATGATGTTCCATAATAACTCTCCTGCGCGGTCTTTTGCGTATACAAGCGCTTTCAATTTATTCGCTAATCCTTTTTCTTGTTTACTTAACTCTACGGATGCAGCTTTTAATTTTTTACGCGCTTCATATTCCATCGTTTCAGGATTTAGTTCTAAAATTTCTTTTCCTTGTTTTAAGAAGAAGCCTTGACCTGTTTTGCTTCCAAGCCATTTTTTATCAAGCATGTCATGCATGAAAGCTGGTACTTTAAATACATCACGCTCTTCTTCTTGTACGTTTTCATATACGTTATTTGCAACGTGTACGAATGTATCTAAACCGACAACATCTAATGTACGGAACGTTGCACTCTTCGGACGACCAATTAATGGACCTGTTACAGAATCAACTTCCCCAATGCTGTAGCCGCGTTTTATCATCTCTTGAAGAGTTACTAATAAACCGTACGTACCGATGCGGTTTCCAATAAAGTTTGGTGTGTCTTTTGCGATAACAACGCCTTTTCCAAGAACGTCTTCGCCAAATAGTTTCATGAAGCTTAATACTTGTGGATCTGTTTCTTTCGTCGGTATTACCTCTAGAAGTTTTAAATATCGTGGTGGGTTAAAAAAGTGTGTGCCTAAGAAGTGTTTCTGGAAGTCGTCTGAACGACCTTCTGCCATTTTTTCAACTGAAATACCTGACGTATTCGAGCTTACAATAGAACCTGGTTTACGAACAGCGTCTACTTTTTCAAATAATTTCTTTTTAATATCTAAGTTTTCAACTACTACTTCAATAATCCAATCTACATCAGCAAGAAGCTCAAGATCATCTTCTAAGTTACCTGCTTCAATCAGTGCTAGATTTCCTTTCACTGTCAGAGGAGCTGGTTTTTGCTTCAATAGTTTCTGTACAGCCGTATTACTAAAACGATTTCTCACACTTTTATGTTCTAATGTAAGTCCCTTCGCTTCCTCTTCTTTCGTAAGCGCAGGTGGTACAATATCAAGCAATAATGTCGGAATACCAATATTAGCTAAGTGTGCCGCAATTCCCGAACCCATTACGCCTGAACCTAGAACAGCAGCCTTTTTAATTTGGAACATCCAATTCTCCCCCTATTCTTGAATGAATGCTCATTCAATTTTTCGACATAAGTCGCAATCAATGAGTGAGCCTCTACTAATAAATATATGATACTGTTTAAATTTTCGCAATATATTTATTGATAAAATTTTCTGAAATAAATATTTTTCTTTCATTTGGCTATGCTATACATGTGTATTTTCTTTGTTTAAATGCACTTTTCCTTTTTATAATCTGACGAAACTGGAGGAATATATATGGCAAAACTTAAGAAGAACCCTTCAAAGGCTGGAATTAGTGCAGCTAGTGTAACTGGAAACGCAGGTCCACATAATCACGGTGTTGAAAAAGGACGCCAAGGTAATAACCAACAATATAAGAAGCATAATATGGGCGAAAAATAACGCTATATTTTTGGGCAGAGAACGTGGCATAATGATTAATGGCTGCTTTTTCTGCCCAATTTATTTGTACATATGGAAAACAAAAGAGGGAACGATGATGAAACGAACAATAGTTATGATTGTAATGATTGCTACACTATTTACAGGGATGATTTTCTTCTCTTATGCACAAAGGCAACAAGCCGTAAGAGCTGATCAACCTAACATTACTGGGCAATATGGGGTTACAATCGATGCAAACACAGGTGAAATTTTATATGGGAAACGCGAAGACGAACGTTCTTATCCGGCTAGTATAGCCAAAATGATGACAACCCTTCTTTTACTAGAGAATGTAAAAGAAGATGAAGAAATTACGGTTACAGAAAATGCAATTAAAACAGAAAGTCAAAGCAAGAAAATTAAACTTCGTGCTGGAGAAAAATTAAAGCGTGATGAGGCATTAAAACTTATGCTTATCATTAGTGCAGATCCAATAGCTGAATCAATTGCAGAACATATCGCAGGATCAAAAAATGAATTTGTGAAAATGATGAATGCTAGAGCAAAGGAACTTGGTACAAAGCATGCAACTTTCAAGAACGCAAGTGGTGCTGATGCAATTGGGAATAAAGTATCACCATATGACATTGCTATTATTACGAAAGAAGCATTAAAGTATCCAGTTGTTTTAGAATATATGAATTCAACACGTACAACTCTACATACTTCAGAACGCTCTCCAAACATCGCAAACTATGGACGAGAAGAACTATATGACGATCCATATGCGATTGGAAGTAAAAGCGGTCTATCAGCACTCGGCAAATATACAGTCGTAACAGTGGATGAAAAAGACGGTAAACGCGTCATTAACGTCGTATTATCTTCTACTCGCGCGCAACTATATCCTGATACGAAAAAAATGGCACATTACGCATTTCAGCAATTAAAATAACCAAGGAGTATTTTCTCCTTGGTTATTTTTTAACCATACCTTTTAATACGAACGCAACGTTTGCTGGACGCTCTGCTAGACGACGCATGAAGTAGCCATACCAGTCGTTTCCATAAGGTACGTAAACACGCATTTTGTAACCTTCTTTTACTAGCTCAAGTTGACGCTCATTACGAATACCATATAACATTTGGAATTCAAATTGATCCCTTGGAATGTTGTGTTCTTCGGCAAGTTTTTTTGTATATTCAATAATCGCTTCGTCATGTGAAGCAATTGCAGTATAATTCCCATTTAATAAGTGCATTTTAATAATTTTTTTATAATTGTCATCTACATCTTTCTTGTCCGGGAACGCCACTTCTTCAGGTTCTTTATAAGCACCTTTTACAAGACGTAAATTAGGATTATAAGCATTTAAATCTTCAATATCTTTTTCTGTACGATATAGGTAAGCTTGAATAACAGTACCAATATTATCGTATTCAGATTTTAATTGTTTAAAGATATCAATTGTTTTCCCGCAGCGTGTATAGTCTTCCATATCAATTGTAACGAACACACCATTTTCTTTTGCAGCTTCTAAAATACGGCGCATATTGTTCATTACGATTTCATCAGAGATATCTAATCCCATAGAAGTCATCTTTAAAGAAAGCTGCGAATCAAGACCTTCTCTTCCAATTGCACGGATCGCTTCAATCGATTGGTTAGCCATTTCATTTGCTTCCGCTTCATTATCAACGAATTCACCTAAATAATCGATTGTTACACAAAGTCCTTGCTTATTTAATGCCTGAATGGCAGCTGTCGCTAATTCAATCGTCTCCCCTGCGACGAAGCGACCTGCACCAAAGCGTAAACCGTACTTTTTAGCCAGTTTTGTTAGCGCTTTATTTTTAGATAAGAAAAGAAACGAATTTCGCATTAATTGTTCCATGTAATTCACCCCTATGACTGTAATTTATCTGTTTTTTACCCCTCTTCAAAATTATATCATTGTTTAAAATTATTGGATACAAATAATTATTTAGATAATTTATAAAATACTATAAAAACATTTAAAAACCTATATTCTCGCATGTAAATATGAAGGGAATATTTTTCGACATTTAGAAAAAACGGGTTTACTAGGGCAAAAATAGGCATACCGAAAATATTCGACATGCCTATAAAACCCTTAATATTCCATGTAAATTATATAAGGATATTAATAAAGAAAACTTGAGGTAGCATTCACCTCAAGTTTTCTCACTGCTCATTTCGCTTCTCTTCATTCAGCCTTTTAATATCCGTAATTAACTGCACCATCTCTTCTTTCGCATCTGGATATGTCTCATTCCAATGCTTCACTAAAGCTGGCATCGTCTTCGCTATGTAAGAATAAAGTGCCCACTTCTGCACCTGCTCTTTTCTCTCTTCATTGCTCTCTCCAAGTAATAATTCCGTGTATTTCTCTAACAACCCGTCAAATTGTTCATTAAACTTTTCACTCATCTTATTTACCTCCTATATGAAAAAAGCAGCGAAAATCGCTGCTTTTTCTTATAATTTTGATCGAACAGAGTTTAATTTCTTCTCCATTGTGCTTACTTTATCACGACGATCATCAATACGAATTGTTGTTGCAACACGCTGTGCACCTTTCGTATAAGGCACTTCATGCATTTGTTGAATTACTTCTAGAATGACAGGAAGATCTCCTTCAATAATTGTATTCATCGGTGTTAATTGATACTTCACGCGATCCGCATTTTTCTCTAGCACCTTTTGTACTTCTGCTACATATTCACTAACACTTGGATTACCTGTTCCTACTGGAATAATCGATACATCAACAATTGCCATAGTAGTCTTCCTCCTATAATCGTTTCTTATATATCCATTGTCTATTTTACCGAAATCCTCATCATTTTACTAATATGTTACTCTTCCACTTTAAACTGCTCGACTAATCTTTCTAAATCTCTCATATGTTCTGTCAAACTTTCCATCGTGTGAGCTACCTTTTCTAAATGATTCACCTGTGATTCCGTTGCAGCATGTACCTCTTCGGAAACAGCTGCACTTTCTTGACTCGTACCAGCAATTGTGTGCATTACCGCTGTAATTTCTCCTTGCTCGTAACCTATGTTATGTACCTCTTCTACAATTTTTTCAACTGAAGTACTAATCGTATTTACAACTGACATAATTGTGCGGAACTCCATTTCTGCCTCTGTCGTCACTTTATTTTGCACATCTGCAATGTCTTTCAATTTACTTACAACTTCTACAACTCTTTTTACTTCTACTTGCACATCACCAATCATCGTTGTGATTTCTCCGGTTGCCTCTTTTGATTGTTCCGCTAATTTCCGAACCTCTTCAGCAACAACCGCAAATCCCTTACCTTGCTCACCTGCACGGGCAGCTTCAATCGAAGCATTTAAAGCAAGTAAATTTGTTTGATCCGAAATGCCTTTTATAAGCTCAACAACATTTTGAATCGATCCAACTCTTTGTTCTAACTTATCCGATGCTTCTTCTGTATGAACAACAATCGAAGATGATTGCCCCCTCGTACGGATTAAATTCCTCATTGTATTTAATCCTTGCTTAGATGCCTCTTCCGCTTTGCCAGCCACTCCTTTTATTTCACCAACGGAGCTATTCATTTGTTCCACTGACTCCGCCATATTCTCGAGCTGAGCTGAAACTTCATCCACACTATTCGCAAGAGTAGAAGCTCCTCCGCTCACATCATCCATCGCTCCTGAAACTTCTCTACTAGCCGCTACTGTTTCGTTCGTTAAATAATGTAAACTATTCGTTGATTGTTGCACCGTTGATACGCTGTTTTTAATTTTACTTACCATTTCATTCATTTGTTCAACCATATCATTAAAGTGCTTCGTCAACTCTCCAACTTCATCTTTACTTGTCACTTTCATTCGCAGCGTTAAATCGCCTTCTGCTACTTTTTGCACGTGATTCTTTAATAGTTGCAGTGGTCTTGCTAATCTTCTTGAGAACAAGTAGGAAGCTACGATTCCAACTAATAAACTAATACATGCCATTATAATAACTGTATTTCTCGTACTATTTAGTAACCCATCGATCGTTTCTTTCGGATAAAAGATTCCTATCGTCCATTTCATCGTATCAAATGATTGACTATAAACTACTACATCTTCACCTTTTATTGTACTGCCCGCATATTTTGTTACCTCTTTATTCAAGCTCTTTATAAGTGGCTCTTTAGAAACATCTTTTCCTATCTTTTCTGGATAAACAAGAGCCATATTTTTATCATTTATAATAAACATTTCTCCGTCATTATTGTATTGAATATTGTGAAGCAACTTCTGAATCGTCCCAAGCGATACATCCATCGCAACAACGCCTAATACAGATCCATCTTGAGCTGTAATTGCTTTAGAAACACCTACACTTAACTTTCCTGTTGCAATTTCATAAGAAGGTTGTCCCCAATGGACCTTTTTTACATCAGCCTCTGAATCTTTATACCATGGTCTTGTCGTTGGATCATATCCTTCTGGCACTTGCCCACCTTCAGCAAGATTGGCACTTAATGTTTTTTTATCTTTCGTACCAATATATAAATCTAAAATACCAGGATGATTCTTTTTATACTCTGCAAACTCTTTCGTTAAAAACGCTTCCTCTTCCGGAGTAACCCCACCTTGAAGCATATTACGAATCATCTCACTGTTCGCGTAATACCCCATATCTTCATCCGTTCTTTGAACAAATGTCGTAAGTTGCTCTGTCACAAGATCCATCGCATTTTGAGAATACTCGTCTAAGGAACGCACTTCCTTTTCTTTCTGTAATTGATACACAGCTGTACCCAATATTACGAACATCATAGAAATAAGTACTGAAAACACTACCGCAATTTTTAAACGTAAACTTCTTAACATCTTCCCCCCAGCATCCCCTTCGCATTAAATTGAAATCTTATTAATCATTATATTAAGTATAATAGATAAAATTAAAAAATTGAAATTAATTCTCACCTTAATACAATTAGAAAACGAACTACCACTTGTGCAAAAACAAATAGTTCATTATCCTTAAAATATAATCTCATTCGTTCGGAGGGAACTATGTTACAAAAATTCGGTTTCTCACAATATGAAAGCCAAGCTTATGAAGTTGTCGTATCAAGCAATGAACCATTAGATGCTACAACAATTGTGAAGCATTCAGGTGTTCCAAAAGCAAAAATATATGAAGTACTAGCACGCCTAATCGATAAAGGAATGGTAATGGATTCTGTTTCAGAAAAGAAAAAATTGTATACAGCATTACCACTAAAACTAGCAATTGAAAAATTAACGACAGAATTCCAATCAAATATTAAAGAACTGGAAACAAACATATCAAAAAAATCATTTACAGATGACCGTGTGTGGAGCTTAAAAATGCAATCTTCTATTCGAGTTCAAAGTAAAGAACTCATTGAAAGTGCACAAGAATCCATCCGTATTTCAGCTTGGAATGATACTCTTTTAGAATATCTCCCTTTACTAGAACAAAAAGCAAAACAAGGCGTTCAAATCGAATCTCTTATTGTTGGAGAAGTAGAAACAGACTTAGAAAACATGCATTTTCTAATCCCAGCTGAAGAGCCTAATGCATTAGAGCGCTACTTGCTACTCATCGTTGACGATCGTGAAATTTTATTTGCTGGCGTAGAACAAGAGTCATGGCAAGCGATGAAAACAATGTCACAACCTTTCGTAAAGTTCTTTACAGAATTTTTCTATCACGACGTTGCACTTGCAAAGATTACCCAGAAGCACCACGATCTCTTTATGAAAGATGAGGAAATTAAGAGTTTGTTAATGAAGTTGAGGTACTAACACATTTCTAAATTAATTTCTTACATAAAAAGAAGCTGTACCGAAAGGAGTTTTTCATACTCTTTTGGTACAGCTCTTTTTTATCTCGATTTATGAGGGCTAATAATCAGTGTGGAATGAACCACTTCACTGATTAAAGTTTCACTTTATGCTTTCGCTAATTCAATTTTACGTAATTGGTTTTTCGGATGATTTTGATTTGTAAATACAGAACGGTCATTCTTTAATACGATTACTTCAAAGAATGGCTTAAATCGTTCTTCTGAAATATCAAAGGCTTGTAGAAACTTTCCAAACATCATTTGTTCTTCACGTTCAGCCTCCCCATCAGAAAGAGATGAATCAATTAAGTTAACAAGGATACACATTTTTTGTGCATCTGTAAGTGAAGGCGCTGCTTCTTTTAAGAATGTATCTAAACTATTTTTACGAACATACTTAATAGCCTTCTCAAGTAGGTCATCGTTATTTCCACCTACATAAATTGTGCCGCCTTTATTTTTACCACCTAAAACAGATAATAATTGTCCTAATTCTTCATTATCATATTCTCCATCTGCACCCATCATATAAAGTAAAGATGTAGCAAATGCAAAGTGTGGTTCCATCCCATTTTCCGTACGAGTTTTGTCTCCCTTAAACATATCAAATAAGCCCATTTTTAGCCCTCCTATATGAAAATATAATCTTCCTAAATATAACAGAAAGCGCTACAAAATAATGTGTCCGTTTTGTAAAGTTTACACTCTAATAAATCGGCTAGTTCACGATTTTTCTTTCTCTTTTATCTCCCTCAAAAGCTCAATGATTTTCTCATTTTGCTCCACTTGTTTCTCTGAATTTTGATAGATGCAACGAATCCAGCCTAATACAAAAACAGCTACAACTATCGGCAATAGTGTAAGTATTATACCGAATATCGAGAAATTAAACACCATTTTCCCATCACCTCGCTACATACCAATTCTCCATATTCTTACTAAAACCTGAAATTTTTTACAAATAAAAAAGAACCTATCAAACGATAGATTCTTCTTTCACGAACTGAGTAGAGCGTCCTCTCGTAATCGAGAAAATCGCGCAAAGCAGTGCTAATATAATAAAGCCACCGCCTACCCAAGCATTATATATAACAGATGATTTTTCAATAACAACTCCACCTACTGTTGAACCGAGTGCAATTCCTAAATGAAGCGCAGAGTTATTTAAACCTTGCTGAATACCAGCTGATTCCGGTGCAATTTCAATTAAATAATTTTGCTGTGCTGGTGAAATCGCCCAGCTCAGCATACTCCAAAGTCCCATCATAATGATGAAGAGCGGGAATGAGAATGTCATTAATGGCAACATGAAGATTGCACATGCAAATACGATAATAATCGAGATAATACTTTTCTTCGATCCCCATTTATCAGCAAGCCATCCACCGAATCCGCCGCCAATTACTGCTGCGATTCCGAAAATGAAGTAAAACACACTAATCCAATTTGCTTCAACATGCATGACATCTTTTAAAAACGGTGTTAAATATGCATACAATGTTAAATGCCCCGTTAAAAACAAAAATGATGTTAACTGTGCACTTACAATTTTTTTATCTTTTAAAGTAGCAAGTTGTTCTTTTATTGATAATACCGATGTCGGTGGTACTTTCGTTAAGAACAATGAAATACAAGCTATTGCCATAACTGTTAATACAGAAATTAATACAAATGGTGCACGCCATCCGTATGCATTTCCGAGTACAAGACCAAGTGGTACTCCAAGTACAAGTGATCCACTAATTCCCATAAAAATGATTCCAATTGCACGCGCACGAAAATGCGGTTCTACTACACTAGAAGCGAGTGTTACCGATAGCGCAATAATTAATGAACCACTTGCCGCACAAATAACCCTTGAGAACATTAGCATTCCGTAATTCACACTAAATGCCGAAATAATATTTCCGATTAAGAAAATCGATAATGCTCCAACATACAATGTTTTTCTTTCAAACTTCCCTGTCAAAGCTAATAAAACTGGACCTGACAAAGCAAATACTACCGAAAATATTGTGATAAGCTGACCAGCTGCGCTAATAGATACTCCTAAATCATTGGCAACTAAATCGAGCGTTCCTCCTATAATTAACTCAACCGTTCCGACTACGAAAGCCGCGATAGCTAAAATATAAACACGAAAATTCAAGTCTTTCCCCACGCTTTCTATTTTGGTTACTACGATTATAGTAACCAAAATAGAAAGTGGACGCAAGTATAATTTTTTTACAGTAAAAAAGGTAGGCGTATTATACGCCTACCCTTCCATCATTCTGTTTCTTTCTTCTTATTCAAGTACCAATACACCGGTAGTCCAGTAAAGACAATTCCAATTGATAAGAAACAACTTACTGGATCGTTAATAATCGCACTACCGATTACAAAGAACGAACCTAAAATCGCTACGATTGGTACGATTGGGAATAACGGTACACTATATGCACGCTCTTTATTCTTATTACGTTTTCTTAAAATGAAGACACCAATAAACGTCATTACATAGAAAATATAAATAATGAATACGGAAATCTCAGATAGCTTATTTGGATCACTAATAATCATTAAAATAATTCCTAAAATGATTTCAACAGTAATCGCATTTGCTGGTGTTTTAAATCTCGGACTTTCCTTTGCAATAAACTTAGAAAATGGAAGTTGCCCACGTTCCGCCATAGACATTGGAATACGTGGGAATGTTAAAATCTTTCCATTTAAACAGCCGAAAATAGAAACGATAATACCGATACTAATAATTTTCCCGCCATATTCTCCAAGTAACATACCCGCAGCTGTCGCTGTCGCATTTTCTCCAAGGTCTACAATTTTCGCTGCTGGTAATACATTTAATAACGCCAAGTTAATTAATACGTAAGCAGCAGTTACGATTAAAATCCCCACTGTCATTGCTTTCGGTAATAACTTTGTTGGATTCTTCATTTCTCCGCCAATCGAAGCAAGTAAAATCCATCCGTCATAAGCAAATAACGTTGCTAAAATTGCCATACCGATACTTTGATTTTCTGATATCGGCACTACTACGTTAAAGATATCGCTATTCCCTTTCCAAAAACCTAGCACGACAATTAATATGATCGGAATCATCTTCCCGATTGTCGTGATTGTTTGGACGATACCTCCGTATTTTGTTCCCATACTATTTATAACGCCAAGGAACACAACCGTTCCAATTGCAATTGGTAAATTCCACACTTTATCTAAATAGAAAAAATTAATCATTAAAGAACTAAAGTATAAACCTAATGTTCCGATAATAGCAGGTCCATAAACAATTGTTTGCATCCAACCTGATAAATATCCCCAAAAACTCCCGTAAATCTCCTCTAAATACGTATACAACCCACCATTTTTCGGGATTTGCGCTCCAATTTCAGCTACTGTTAAACCACTTGCTAGCGTCAACAGACCACCAATTACCCAAGCAAGAATGGCCATATTAGAACTCCCCGAGTAATCTAATACGCTCCCTGGTTTCATAAACACACCAGATCCAATAATCGTTCCTACTACGATAGAAAGTGCTACTGTTAAACCAATTTTGTTCTTCTCATCATGATGCATGCTGCGTATCCTCCTTCCAATCCTAGTGTGATGCAAAAATGAAATAAAAAAACACTCCTCCCTAAAAAAGGGACGAGTGTTGTATTCGTGGTTCCACCCTTGTTTCAATTCGTAAAGTAACACACTTCACCAATTTCTCAAGTCTAAATAACGGTTTTTGCCGGCAAGCAATTACTAGATGTTCGTTCACTGCTGCAGTTCAGAGGTGGTAATCCATTTTTCCGTATTAGGAAGCTCACAGCCAAAGGCTTCCCTCTCTGAGAATCGTAAAAAATTGATCGTGTCCTCATCATCACTTCTTGATGTCGAATTTTGTAGTTATTGTTCATTATATTGAATTGTTAGAAAAAATCAATATATTTTTTTATATAACATAGGAAATATTTCTCTTCTTATATTATAACAGAACATACAAAACTTCTCTAATTCCCTAAAAATGGTATAATTATTTTAGGAGGTGTACTAATAATGATTGCTGTCTTTTGTATCATCGCTACGTTTCTCTCTATTCTATTCGCTATCATGTATCGAAACAAGTATCCTGGTTATAGCATTTTAGCAGTAACTATTATACCAGCTGTTTCCTTCTACTTATTGGGTAAATATCAATATACGGAAGTGTTTATCGGTTTTGCAATCTTCTACTGCGTCTTCGGATACATACTAACAATAAAAAGAATTTCAATGCCACATTAAAAAGGACCGATTTCTATAAGTAGAAATCGGTCCTTGCACGTACCTTCCGGTTGCCCACACGAAAGATACGACTTCATTCGATTATTTATCTTCTTTTTTCATAAAAAACTTATGGTGCGGTAAATCAACATTCAATGCCTCTAATTGTTTCTTTTCATTGTCTAAAATCGCTTTTGCTTTTTCTTTTGTTGCTTCATCTAATCCTGCAAACATGTCTTCACGCTTCTCTTTCTCTGGAAGTTTCACGCCTAACTTCGTTAATTCTTCTTTTGCTTGCTCATGCGTTAATTTTCCGGATTTTTCTTGCTCAAAAATTGACTTCACTTTTTCTTTCGTCTGTTCATCTAAATTAGCAAGCATATCTTTACGCTTACCTTTCTCTGGCATTTTCACACCTAACTTTGATAATTCCTCTTGCGCTTGTTCACGTGTTAATTTTCCAGATTTCTCTTGCTCTAAAATGGACTTCGCTTTTTCTTTCGCCTGTTCATCTAAGTTAGCAAACATGTCTCCATGCTTACCTTTCTCCGGCATTTTCACGCCTAGCTTTGTTAATTCCTCTTTTGCTTGTTCACGTGTTAGTTTTCCGGATTTCTCTTGCTCTAAAATGGACTTCGCTTTTTCTTTCGCCTGTTCATCTAATCCTGCAAACATGTCTTTACGCTTCTCTTTCTCTGGAAGCTTTACACCTAGTTCCTCTAACTGTTTCTTTGTATCGTCCATAATTGTTTTTACTTTTTGTTTTGTAGCGTCATCCAAATCCTTTTTCGCCGTTTTTGCAGGCTGATCCACTGCTGGAGTATTCGTTGCCGCGAATGCCGGAATACCGACTCCTCCAATGATTCCGAATGATAAAGCACCTGCAATCGCTAAATACCCAACTGTTTTCTTCTTCATAGGAAATTTCCTCCTTCATATTTCTAATGCATGTACACTTTCGTATACAATGCCTATAGTAATGTCGGTTTCTTAACATTTCCTTAACGACTTAACAAAAAAACACCGCTCGTAATGAGCGGTGTTTCTCTATGCTTTTTGTAATTGTAACTCTTCACGTTCCATTATTTTTCTTAATACAATTGTTTGTGTCATTGTAAATAAGTTACCTGTTATCCAGTACAACACAAGTCCTGATGGCGCCGCAAACCCCATAAATAGAATCATTGCCGGCATCATAATTTGCTGCATCTTTAGCATCTGTACTTGTTCTCCAGGTGTAATATTCGATTGGAAAACTTTCATCTGAATAAATGTCGTTAACGCTGCAATAATCGGTAATATATGATATGGATCTGCATGTCCTAGGTTCACCCATAAAAACGAAGATGTGCGAATCTCTTCCGTTCTGCTAATCGCATAATACAAAGCAGAGAAAATCGGCATTTGTATTAATAATGGCCAGCAACCAGCAAGTGGATTCCAACCGCCTGATTTCATTAGTTCTGACATTTCTTTTTGATACTGCTTTTGTTTTTCAAGGTCTTTGCTTACATCACCGTACTTTTTCTTTAGCTTCTGCAGTTCAGGTTGCATTTTCTTCATTTTCGCTTGGCTGCGATATTGCGAAACAGCTAATGGAATCATTGCTGAACGAATAACGAGCGTCATAATAATGATAGCAATCCCAAAGCTAGCTCCAGGTATATGATGAGCAACAAATTGAATCATAAACGAGATTGGATATACAAAATAATGATCCCAAATCCCAGTACTATGTGCATCAATTGGGGCTGCATTACTGCAACCAGATAAAACAAAAACAAATAATAATGATAAACTAACGAGCACAGCTCGGTATGATTTTAACATGTTCATTCCTCCAATGTTTCGTAATTATTTAGCGAAACATTGGTGTATACGGACCGACCTCGTCATTCTCTTCACTTGATTCTTGTCTGCGTACAGAACGAATCATTCCATATTTATAAAAAATAGAAAATAGCGGTACATTTCCCGCACTATCTTCACATGTATCAACTAGCGCAAAAGCTCTTTGTCTACCGCTTGATGCTTGTTGACGCACAAAGCGAGAAACATTAGCAAGGAAGAAAACTTCTAATAAACAAAGTGCCGTCGTTACAAACGATATATATAGAATTGCATCCTGCAATAAAAATTCCATCGCTTCACATCCTTAATAAGGTCATTTTAGCACATTAGGCAAACATTCTCTATTTCCTTTTATTTTCAAAAAAGTATTTTGCATATTTTCTCAAGAAAATAATAATTAAGAAACGTTGTATTCGCTTTCTTTAGTATATTCACGCACCTCAATGAATAGGCTTGATTTATTAGAAATTTATAAAATTTTTGCATTATAATAAAACTATTGCCAGTTTTTGAAAAAACCTTTATTCTCTTCTTGTAATCAAAAATGAATATGGAGATGAAACATACTATGGGTCAACTAGGAGACGCCGATTACGTTCCCGACACCGCCTTTTTATCCTTCCCAGCAGCTAAAACATTTCACTTAGAATTTATGATACAGTTGGTTGTTATTTTTATAGCTTCTATTTTGTATGCAATTTCTATGAATATGTTTTTTATCCCGCATAACATGATTAGCGGTGGATTCGCTGGTGTAGGGATGATTATCGGTTATTTAATGCACTACAATATCGGTGCACTTATCTTTTTACTAAACATTCCTCTTCTTATTTTAAGTCACTTTTACTTAGGCAAGAAGACAACCTTTTTAACAGCTTACTTTGTAGCTGTATCATCGTTAGCGATGAACATTATCCCTGTACACCAGGTTTCAGACGATATTTTACTATCTTCTGTATTCGGTGGTGTAATCTGCGGAGCAGCTTCCGGAATCATATTCCGATTTGCTTCTTCAACAGGTGGCTTTGATGTTGTTGGATTGATTGTAGCGAAACATCGAGATATTTCAATTGGAGCAATCATCTTTGTATTCAACTTAGTCTTACTTGTTGCAGCAGGTTTTATTTTCGGATGGGATATTACACTTTATACGTTAATTAGCCGGTTTGTAGTCAGCAAAGTTATCGATGCTGTGCATACGAAACATATTAAATTAACGATAATGACAGTTACAGAAAAAGGTGAGGAAATAAAAAGCGCACTACTACATCACGGCATACGCGGGGTGACAATGGTAGACGCTGTCGGCGGCTATACAAACCATAAGAAAAAAATGATTTACACTGTCGTGACTCGCTATGAGTTAGGCGAAATGAAACGTATTATCCGTCAAGTGGATAACAAAGCATTTATGAACATTACTGAAACAGTTGAAATTGTCGGCCGTTTCAAACGCATATAAAAAAGGTTAATAAATTAAAGGGCATAACATATTAGTCATATATAATATGTTATGCCCTTTGTTATTCAACTCACGTACCTTTTAGCATAATAAAATCACTAAGTTTATTACTACAAATCGGAGGATAGCATCCCATATACAATACTATTTGTCCATTCATCTTTATTCCAAAAATCTTGTATGAAATGGGCTTCCTTTCTCATGCCTATTCGTTCACACAATTTTTGTGAAGCTGTATTACGTGCATCAAGATTAGCCTGTATACGATGTACATTAAATTCATTAAATAATTTCAATACCAAACTACTTACTGCTTCTGTCGCCAAACCTTTCCCAGCTACTTCATTTGAAAAACTATAACCAATCTCAACAGTGTCTTTCATATTTGTGTACCATACGGATAAATCACCAACTACTTTAGTTTTGTATATAACTGCCAAACTTAATATTGATTCTTTAGTAAGTACATTATTTGCTAACTTCTTATTAAATCTTTTCTGCATGTCTTCATGAGTCCACTTATTATGTAATAGGAACTTACATGTATCATCACTATTATAAATAACAAATACATCCTGTAAATCAGTACTCTTAAAAGGTCTAATTATTAATCTTTCTGTTGTGAACTCCAAGTTAGCTCTCCTCCCTTACATTCATACTATAAAACATTTTTTATAGTATTTAAGCCTCCTTCTTAGATCTCACCTTTATTACATATTTCATCATAATAAATTAAAATCCTTCTTCCACTAAACTGCACCGTTAATGGTATTTCCTTGCGCTTTTTATTTTTTACACTTATTACAAAATCAGATAATTCTATTATTATGTCTCTAAATGTGTTATAATGAAAGCAGACTCACAAAAAAAGAGTATATAGACTTGGAAGTTTCTCTTATTTTACAAGCAAAAAGAAACGAGCAGTCGGGTATATTTCAGACACCATACACGTAACGGTTTAAACAACCGATCATCTTAGTTACTCTTCAATGATCTTTTTATAAAAAGATACGTACAATTAAAACTCACTTCAATATACTATACCTACCTTTTTGACTTCCAAATCATCTTATTACATAAGGAGATGAACATATGAATCAATATATACGATATACAATAGCTGTCCTGTTTGCTATTATCGGCGGAACAATCTGCTTCTGGACAAACACACAGCTTGGAGAGAATATCATTTTTAATGGAATCGAAACACTTGTAAGCGCTTCAATTTTAGGTGGATACATTTACTTCCTCTTCAATCCAGAAGAAAATGCTCAAAAAACAATGTTATTAACAATGATCGGAATCGTTGGTGGATGTATTTCCTACTCAATGACAAACTATACATTACCACTTCAATTAAGCTCAGCTTTCTTCCACGGTCTATGGACTTGGTTCATTGCATTCTGCCTAGCAGACGTATTCAACCTATTACAAGACAATGAAGAAGATAGCGGTCGCCAAATCGAAAGTAACTCTTAAGCTGGAAGATACTCTTCCAGCTTTTTTATGTTGGTTTGCATATCCCCGCATCACGATAAAAAGAAGTTACCCTCACGGCAACTTCTTTTCCATATACCCCACTTCGTATTCACTAAAATATATCAACGATTTTTCAAATATATCTATCGTTTCTCCACTTATATCAACGATTTTTTCATTATATCGACGCTTCGACACAAGATATCGATTTACCGACAACCTTCGACACTCAAAACGCACAACATACCCTATCCCCCAAGCAACTTACTGCCGAACTCTACGATTAAAAAGATAATTAATAGGATCGCGAGTATCTTTAATGCTACATATGCTACTTTAAAAACAACATAAATGAGCAAGACTATCAAAATAATTGATAAGATTTCCATATTTACTTCCTCCAAGCTTTGCTCTTCTTATCTCATTTTACTCGCCCTAGGCTGTTTATGGAACGGCATAAGATGACATATAAAAAAGAGGATACCTCACCCATCGTAAGATACCCTCTCTTTCAGCTGCTTAAACCATTCTCTTTCTAATTGTAAATATCCCATCTCACTCTTCTCGGCGCTCTTTAATTCTTGATCAGCTTTCTTCATATAAGTACGGGACGCTTCCATATTGCCCTCTACATATTTAATAATTCCTTGTGTACGGTAATATCCACTTAGGTCCATTTTTGTAATAGCCTTTGCATGTTCCTTTGCTTCTTGCAAAGAAAGACTATCCATCTGATAAAGGGCTTTATATAAAAGATACCAACTATGAAAACTACTAACGAAAAACTTATTTTCTTTCGTTACAGGTAGTTGAACAATTCGTTCTATATACGGTATCGCTCTTTCCATTCCCTCTTGATCTGCACGAGCAAAAAAGACGAGCATAAGTCTACTCATTATCTCTCTTATCCCTTTATTCTCTTTTATTTTCTCCTCACTCAATTCTACTAATCTTTCATCCCAATCTTTCGGTCTTTTATAACTAAATAACTCACTCGATATTTGAATCTCATATAAGTGATTTCTAGCTCTTTCATCATCTTTAATTAAAATAAGAAATTGCATCCCATCACTCATAAGCATTCCTTTTATTGGCACAATTGTAACCGCAAAGATTGCAAAATGGAAAAAGGAAAAATATAAAAGATATTGATAATAACTCACCATGTATATGTAACCGGAAGTAATACCAAATAGTAAACTCGTAATCGGTCCACCTAAAGTGAGCCACGCCCACTTTTTCGACAGATTCGGTGTCTCTATAGAAGGTGGTACTAGTGTTGCAACGCCTCCAAAGTACGCCCATAATTTATTTTCTCGAATACGTAATTTTCCCTTTTCTTTTTGAATAGTAATGGGTCCTACTGTCATAAATTTAAATGTTAAACCACCTATTACACCAAATACTACATGTCCTAGCTCATGAATGGCTAACACTAACAATGAAATTCCAACTATTGCCCATAGGTTCAAAATTACTTCTAATTTCCCAGTTCGGATTACTCCGTATAAAATGGACAGAATTAGCGCCACTGTCATTGAGCCAGCTGGCCTTCTTAAAATATCCACCTTTTTCTCCCCTTAATAAATCATTTTTCTCTGCATTTCGTACATGAACTTCCCGAGATGCAATATCCAAATAAATGAGATTAAACCAATTAACACAAAATCGATATCACTAGCAGCTGTATATATAACGGCAGCCCACCATACATATGCCAATATTGTATTCGTAAATTCATACGCTTTATATCCAGCCTCATGCACAATGTGCTTTAATCCTTCATCTGCATTTTTCGTCCACATTTTCATAGATTCCATATACGTTACACCTTGTTCAGGATATAGCTTGTTATAACGATTTTTTGTTATGAGTCCGATAATTACTACAGTAGTTAAACAAAGAATAGAAACTACTAAATTCCACACCGCAAATGAAACATTTGTATCCTGCAACAGTGCACGTCTACATGTAATAACTGCATATACAAACCATGCCTGCGTAACTATATCACCTACACGTAAATATATACTTATAATGCCTAATTTTCTGCCTTGTACGCTCTCTTCTTCATCGCGTGCCTCTGCTAACATACGTGTATTCTTCCAAGTATAGTACATCATTAAGATTCCAAAAATAGTACATATACCTATAAATGTATTAGATGATAATTTTCTCGGTTCATCCGAGAGTAAATTTAAAGCTATATAAGACGTTAAAAAGCCACCCATCATACTTACTGCTATTTTCCCCACAGAATCAAATTGTTTTTTTCGCTTACTCTTCATCGTCCTCTTCCCCCTCTACTAACGTAAATATTTCCTCCACTGGTACATTGAAAATTTGTGCGATTTTTAAAGACAATACAATAGATGGTGCATAATCCCCACGTTCAATTAAACTAATCGTTTGCCGTGATGATCCAATCACTTTTCCTAAATCCCCTTGTGATAAACGATGCTTTGCTCGCAATTCCCTCACTCGATTTTGAAGCTTCATGTCTTCCCTCTTTTTCATTTATTTAATTAAAATTGTAAATAATACCCTTATTTTTGTCAATTATAATTGTCATTACGACTATAATAATTGACAAGATACTTATTTCTTATCCTGTATCAAATTCCTATAAAGAATGTAAAATGTGCATTAAACATAGTCTTAACAATAAAATAAAAAAGCAGTGCTTTTGCACTGCCTTCCTAAATTCTGACATAGAATGGATTTCATATTAGCTTGCGTTTTGTAGTAATACTCGTTTTAACTGCTTACGGAAACGAATACCTAACGTAACCGCTACAATCACAATAACTCCAAAAATGATTTTACCGATATGACCTTCTAGCACTCCAAAGATATCATGTAAATTTCCACCTAACCAGTAACCACCGATTAAGAAGAATGATACCCAAAATAGAGCGCCTGAATAAATTGTAATGGCAAAACGACGGAATGGTAAATTAATAATTCCTGCAAAGTATCCTGTGAAATGACGTACACCAGGAATAAAGAAACCAATAAAAATTAAGAAGTACCCATACTTATCAAACCACATTCTCGTTAAGTCAATTTTTCTTTGTGTTAAAAATACGTATTTCCCATACTTTTGAATGAAAGGCATACCTAATTTATTTCCTAAAAAGTATTGAATCGTCATTCCTACACTTGTCCCAATAAAGGATAGAATAATTAAAATCGGTAAACTTAAATCACCCTTATGTGCTAAAAATCCCGCATATGCTAACGTTGGCTCTCCCGGAAACGGAAGTGCAATATATTCTAACAGCAAACCTACAAGTACAACATAGTACCCGTATTGCTGAAATAATTCATGAATCCATTCCATGTCATCTCTCCTTTCAATCACGTACAACTTCTTACTATTATTGTATAAAAAAATTGTCGAAATAACTATCACAATAGCTTACATTTTTATTACATTTTTGTAAGGGTCACACTAATGATTTCCGTTCTTTATTAAGTAGCTAAAAGCATTTTTCAAGTCGAGATAACAAAAAGACGCATTAATAATATGCAAATTTTATCCATTTTTTAACACTGAAAAACCTTTCTTATTTTGTTCTCAATAAAAAACCACCACAAACTCATGCTAACTTCATATTAGCTTCATATACGTATTGTAAGATTATATCGGAATTTGTTGAAAAATTTAACTAATATATGACTAAGCATTAATTTGAATAAATATAAGTCGTTTTTCGAAATTGAAAAAAGGGTGAATACGAAATGGAAGCATATAAAATGCACGATTTTATTAATACAAATGTTGAATCTCATCAAAATGAAACCGTTTTTAATTTACACATATGTGAAACAAGTGAATTTGACGTAAGTTTAACAAAATCTACAACACTATCTTTTATCGTTTCAAAAAAGAATATTAAAATTGTCACGAAAAAATGGACTAACTCAAACCAAGAAAGCATGATTGGCAAAAGCTACATCATTCCAACGAAAGCTTTTCACTATTTCTTACCAATTATTTCTGAAAATGAAGATGAGCTAAATATTCAAGTTCAAAGTTTTGGACTACGTGGTGAGCTTTTATTGAACGAAAGATTACTTATTGATAAAAACAACAAACACAACAGCAAAATCACTACATTCTTTGAAACATTAGATGAAAATGTAAATAAAGCATTACGAGGATTACAACTTCATTGTATGTAAGACTATTACGATAGTAAAAGGAGAATAACAATGAAAAAATTATTATTAAGCGCACTATTATCATTAGGATTTTTAACTCTTCCATTCGCTAGCGCAGAGGCCGCTACAACGAAAGATCAATTAATTGTAGACACTCAGTTAAATAAAATGGATTATTATCAGGATGGAAAATTTATAAAAAGTTTTACTGTCGCTACTGGAAAAGCTGCAACGCCTACACCTAAAGGTACTTTTCAAATCGTAAATAAAATTAAAAACCGCCCTTATTATACAGGCAAAATTAAAGGCGGGGATCCACGTAATCCACTTGGTGACCGTTGGCTTGGATTAAATATGGCAGGAACTTACGGAACAACTTATGCGATTCACGGAACTAACAATAATCAAGCAATCGGCAAATGGACAACACTTGGTTGTATTCGTATGTATAATAATGATATACACTGGTTATTTGAGCGCGTTCAGCAGCAAGCTACTGTCACTGTCAAATAGCCTAAAAACAAGATTTATGTGTAGCCAAGAATTTTATGTCTTGGCTTATTTTATTTATTCATTTACAGTAGCAAAACAACTGTATTTACATATATAATAGGAATAGATTTGATTAGCTAATATCTAAACATTGATAAACGTAGATATTAAAATTATACAGTTATAATGTTTTATAAATTTTATAATACATACTATAATAGAACTACTGTAATTCTGAACTATTCAGTAACACTAAACTATTCCCCTTGCTACCTTCATGATTATTTTATAGCGGGGGCTTATTATATGTATAAACAATCTGAGTCACTCGAAAAATGATGAATTCGAATATTGCAGTAAAAAGCGTTATTTAGGAGGTGTTACTATGACGCATATACTGGTGATTGAAGACAACCCAGATATACAAGAACTTATTCGTGAATTTCTAATGGCACAAAACTTTACCGTTGATGTAGTTGGTGCTGGAACAGAAGGTATTCTTCTTTTCCAAAAAAATTCATATGATCTTGTCCTCCTCGATGTAATGTTACCAGATATAGATGGCTATAGTATTTGTAAAATTATGCGAGGACAATCTGATGTACCAATCATTATGTTAACAGGCTTACATAATGAAGAAAGTGAAATTAAAGGATTTGAGTTAGGTATTGATGACTATATTACGAAACCGTTCCATTACACTGTATTTATTAAGCGTGTAGAGGCTGTATTAAGAAGGGCAGCAACGAAGGAAGCAGAAGCTGCAACTATACTACAATTCCATGAATTGATGTTAAACTCTACAGCATATGCAGCTTATGTTCATGGTAATCAAATTGAATTGACAACAAAAGAATTTGAAATTATTTATACTTTACTGCAAAATCGAGGAAAAGTATTATCAAGAAGTGATTTGTTGAATAAGGTATGGGGCTATGAACATTATGGTGATGTAAGAGTTATAGATACACATATTAAAAACTTAAGAAAAAAATTAGGAATTACTTATATTAAAACGGTGAAAGGTATTGGCTACAAAATCGAATCGTAGTAAAGACAACATCACCAAAAATATTTTCATCAAAACCTTATTATTTTGTATTCTTTTATCACTTTGTCTTTATCAAATTATTTACTTTCTAGCTTCAAACTACGATAAAGAACGTTTTGCGAAAGAAAATGGAACGCCGACTACAGAACAGGCGGATTCAGATAAGCAAAACGATCAAAGTAAAACGAATCAAAATAAAGCTGTGTCAGAAGGGAACATTTCTAATTTCCAATCTTCTATTGTAGATTATAAATCTCTTTCTGCAGCTATCAATCACCTTTTGCAGCCTAGCCAAACTGCAAAAGCAAAAGAACATACACAAAACCTTTCGGGGAAAAATAGCACTTCTAATCAGCTTACAGAAGCAGAAAAGAAAGCCGCTAATAATGATGCCTTACATACACAAAATGCAGCAAGTAAAACAAATGATACAAATGATAATCCAAAGTTAGCAGATGCGTTGCAGCAGTTAGCTCCACAGGTTGGCGCGACAATGCTTGCATTATCTCTACTCGGATCTTTAATGTACGCAAAACTAATTGCTAAACCTTTTCAATATATGAGCGATGCTTTAAAAGATATTATGAATCTTGATTTCTCAGATAAAAAGCTACTTAACAAAAATACAGATCAAACAGATTTTAATTTGTCAGTAGCCGCTTCACAAGTACCAAATATTGTGAAGAATTTACATGAAAGCAATCAAGATTTAAGAAATGAGCTCAAGAAGGAACAACAATTAGAACAATCTCGTAAAGAATTTATGTCTATGGTATCCCATGAATTAAAAACACCCATCGCAGCCGTTATGGGACAACTAGATGGCATGATTCACGGAATTGGAGCTTATAAAGATAGAGATAAGTATTTGAAACGTTCCTACGAGATGATGCAAGACATTAACATATTAACGGAAAAAATGTCGGAATTATCCAAAATACAAAACCCTCAATTTAAACCGAATTTAGAAGTCATTTCTTTATCTAATATTATTGAGGATGTTATAAAGAAAGTAGATTACTTTGTATCTGTAAAACAATTAAATGTACAATCTAATATTAAACACGACGTACAAATTTTAGCTGATCCTAAATTTATTCAAACTGCTATTTTTAACATTATTTCAAATGCAATTCATTATACAATTGACCATCAGCACGTATATATAAAGCTTTATGAAAAACCAAACGGTTACGCATTAGAAGTATTGAATACAGGTTCACAAATTGATGAAGATAAACTTGCTCATTTATTTGAGCCTTTCTATCGCGCAAACCCTGATAAACACGGTTTAGTACAAGGTAGTGGTCTTGGATTATATATCGTGAAACAAATATTAGATAAACATCAGTTTCCTTACGGGATACAAAACACAGCTCAAGGTGTAAAATGCTCCATTGTATTCCCAAAAGCAATGTAACATTCACTATAATTACATACCCCAAACTCATACTTCATGTGTGAGTGGCGGAATTTTGTAGAGTGTCTTACTCTGTTTCGTTCGCCCGTTATCCTTATTTGGATAGCGGGCGTTTTTTATTACTTAAAAGGAGGATTTTTTATGGATAAGTTTAAATATTCATTGCTCGTTTTATTCGGTGCTTGCAGCTACGGCATACTTTCAACTATTTTCAAACTTGGATTCATAAATGGATTTTCAGCACATCAACTATTAGGGGGACAATATGTCTTCGGATGGATTGGACTATTTCTACTCGTTCTTTTCTTTTCACGTCATAAAGTAACAAAAAAACAATTCTTTTCATTACTAACCGTCGGAACAACAATGAGTATGACTGGGATTTTCTACGCTATTTCTGTAGAAGAACTACCCGCATCTATCGCTGTCGTCCTACTCTTTCAGTTCACTTGGATTGGTGTCATTATCGAAGCGATTGCAAATCGAACCTTTCCAAGCCGCGATAAGATCATATCTATCCTTATTTTATTTGCTGGTACATTGTTTGCAGGTGGTGTATTTGAAGGCCTCGGACAAAGTTTTTCTACGAAAGGGATTATCTTTGGACTATTAGCTGCAGTCTCTTTTTCATTCTATGTTTTTGCAAGCGGACGCGTTGCTACAGATGTTCCCCCTTATACGAAAAGCTTTCTCATGACAACAAGTGCGACTCTTATCGTATGTCTATTCTTCCCACCAACCTTTTTAACAGATGGTGCCCTCCAAGCCGGTCTATGGAAATATGCTTTCTTCCTCGGATTATTCGGCGTTGTTGTACCTGTCATTTGTTTTTCAATCGGTGTACCAAAGGTTGGAACAGGACTCGGTACAATATTAGGTGCAGCTGAATTACCAACTGCTATTATCGCTTCTATTACACTTGTACATGAAGTCGTAACATTCATGCAGTGGATTGGTATTATTTTTATATTGGTTGGGATTTTCACTCCTCAGCTGCTTACGGCTAGGAAAGAAAGGAAACACAATCGCGTGCATAGCGCTTGAAAAAATATAGAATTTATATAAAAGATATAACTGCAATTAAAATAAGTAAATTTATCTGGAGGTATAAATGACTATTTTAAGCATCATATTTTTTGCTATTATGTGTATCTTCTTCCTAATAAGATATATGAAAGAAAAGAAATTTTACGATTTACTTCTCATTCCCGTTTGTATATATGCAGGAGCATTGAAAACTCCTTTCGTAGAGTACTTAAACTTTAATACTACATTTAAAATAACGTATGATATTGCAGCTATTATTCTTGTAATCCTTGCCGTACTTTTCTTTTTGAAAGATAAGAAAGAGAATCATACTGCATAACAAAAGACCTTTCATTTACTTGAAAGGTCTTTTTCTATATTTCACTTTACCGCTCCATATAGCTTCCCTACCTCATGCTCAATTTGTTTTACATCGATTCGCTCAAATAGTGGCTGCACGCTATCAATTCTACTTGGCAACGTATTTTGCGGTTCCCAATTTCGTTTAATAATCGACAATGTGCTTCTAACTCTTTCACTTGAAAATGGTAAAAACGGTTCAAGGAGATTTGCAAAATTAGCGATAAGATACACACAGTTATAAATCGTTTCTTCACACGAAACTGGATCATCTTCTCTTTGTTTCCAAGGCTGCTTTTCATCAAAATATTTATTTGCAAAACGTACTGCATCAAATATTGTCTCTAACGCCACCTTAAATTTAGTTTGCTCAATCGCCTCTCCTACATTTTTATATAATCCTTCTACTTTATCTTTCAGCTCTATATCAATAGTCCCCTTTGGTACAGTGCCATCATAATATTTTTCAATAAACTTTAATGTGCGGTTCACGAAGTTTCCATATGCTCCTAACAATTCACTATTATGACTGTAAATAAATTCACGCCATGAAAAATCAGTGTCACGATTTTCTGGTGCATTTACTGTTAAGAAGTAACGGATAGAATCTGGATCATAGCGTTCTAATATGTCAGGCACCCATACTGCCCAGTTTTTACTTGTAGATAATTTTCTTTTTTCAACTGTTAAATATTCATTCGAAACGATATGACGCGGGATTGCTTCTTCCCCTATTCCAAGTAATACCGCTGGCCAAATGACGGAGTGAAATGGAATATTATCCTTGCCGTGTACATAATATGTTTGCACATCGCTATTCCAAAACTCTTGATCATCTTTTCCTGTTTCTTCAGCCCAATGTTTACTCGCTGAATAATATCCTGCCACTGCTTCAATCCATACGTAAATTTTTTTATCTTCATACCCTTTCACTGGAATTGATACCCCGATTGGTAAATCTCTTGATACAGCCCTATCTTGTAATCCTTCCTTTACATATCTTTCCGTTAATTGAATTGCATTATCACGCCATGTTCCTTTTTCTTTTGCGATTTCTACAACTTTTTTAATTTGCTCCTGAAATGTATGCAATGTAAAATAGAAATGCTCTGTTTCCTCTACAGATGGCGTACTACCACATAACTTACATTTCTTTTCTAACAAATCAAGAGGATCTAAAATAGCAGAACAAGCATCGCATTGATCTCCTCTTGCTGCTTCATGGCAATATGGACATATTCCTTCTACATAACGATCCGGTAAAAACTGCGTACACGTTTCACAATACGCTTGTTCCACTGTTTTTTTATAAATATAGCCTTCTTCTAATAAACGTAAAAAAACTTTTTGAACAGTTTCATGATGATGCTCGCTATCGGTACGTGTATAGCAATCATACGTAAAACCGAGATCACGAAAACATCGCTGAAATTCTTCATGATACTTATTAGCAATTTCTTTTGCTGTCACACCTTCTTGTTTTGCTCTAATTGCAATCGGTGTTCCATTGCAGTCACTCCCTGAAACATACAGCACATTCTCACCTTTTGCCCTGTAATAACGCGCTAAAATATCTCCAGGTAATAAACTCGCAATATGGCCAAGGTGTAACGAACCATTTGCATACGGCCAAGCGCCTCCAATAAAAATACTCATCTTATATTCCTCCTTTAAAATATAAAAAGCCCCGCCCCTATCTTAAAAAAGATAAGGGCGGGGCTGTATAAACAGTCGCGGTACCACCTTATTTCGCCAATCACTCACATAATTAGCCTTAACAAGTACGGAGCTCTATGCTCTTATACTGTGGTTTTGATAACGAGTACCAACTCTCGTCGCCGCCTACTATTATCATTTGATAAGTTCAGGACGAAGCTCAAAGGCCATTGTTCAAATGAATATTCTTGCTTCTTCTCAGCTACCGAAGCTCTCTGGAAAGAATGTGTTCATCCTACTTTTCCTTTTCAACGCTTTTACGTATAACAAGTATTTTACGACTTAATCACAGAAAAATCAAACTTTTATCCAGAACGAAAAGGAAATCCCATCCTCCCGCCGAATACCTATACGTTCACAAAAGGAGTGATAACATTGAACCAAAAACAACTAAGCACTATAAATGAAAAAAGCTGGAATACAGCTGCCTATGAAGCTTGGACGAATCGCCATGGGGCGCCGGAGGTTTATGCGAAAAAAATTATGGAAAATCCCACACGCGAAGTAGCACATTATTTACCTTACATACAATCTCCAAAAGGAAAACGTATTATTAATTTACTCGGCTCAAAAGGAAATAAAGCTATTGCTCTCGCCCTTTTAGGCTCTGACGTAACAGTTGTTGATATTTCAGCAAGTAATGCAAAATATGCAAATGAACTTGCTGCCGCCGCAGACGTCTCTATTCATTACATCGTTTCTGATGTACTAGATGTAAATCTCTCCAAATCATTTGATATCGTATTACTGGAGCTTGGTGTACTTCATTACTTTCTAGATTTAAAACCACTTTTCAAAAAAATTTCTCAACTACTAAAGCCAGGTGGGATACTTATCCTTCGCGATTACCATCCAATATACACAAAGCTATTAGGAGTTGACCATCCATCATTTCGAGCAAGTGGAAATTATTTCGATGAAGAATTAATTGAAGATGATGTTGCTTATAGGATCCTTCTTACAGAAGCACAGAAAGAATCGCTACCTAAAACAACCATCCGTCGCTGGACGCTAGGAGAAATTATTACAACACTTGCGGAAGAACGTTTTAAAATTGAAAAACTAGTTGAAGAACATGGATCTCATCAAAGATGGGTCTTCCCTTCTACTGCACCAGAAGGAATCGAAGAACGTATCCCTGGTCTATATACAATAATTGCGACAGCATGCAAAAAAGGATCCCTTCACGGATAGGATCCTTTTTGCATGCTCACGCATATAAGTTGAGGTTGGAGATTACCATAATTCTGTAGAATAGGACACAAGATATTTCAACATTTCGTCTCTGACTTACGTCGTCAAAAAGGGGTATGACCAACATAACGAAGAGTAATGTTTTTAGTTGATACTGATAATCGTTATCAACTAATTAGAAGTATACATGATGTCATTTCAAATTTCAATAGCATTTCTAATATTTATTTATGAATTTTATGATATGCAAATGTATACATTTTAAGAACTTTTTCTAATACCAATCTGACTTCTTCCATTATCTGCTATAATTTTTATTGAACAGATTAATAACTTCATAATAATGTTTTTATTAATTTCGTTTTAAATATCAATAAATCATAATAAACAGTTTAAATGAGGGTAGGGGTAACGATGAAATATGTTAGTATTCGAAAAAAACTACTGTTCACACTCTTAAGCATTTCTTCTTTATTTAGCATTGCTCTTATTGTTATTCTTTCATTCGCCATGAATCAAGCAAGTGAAATCGAAACGTTAAAAAATGATGTATCGAAAAGAGCGACGATTTTAAAAGAACGTGGCGATTGGTTCCAAGGACAAGTTGCTGGTTTACAAGAATATTTGCTATCACATGATCAAAAAGGATTAGATAAGTTCAACCGAGAAGGGAAAAAATTAGCTGATACTAGAGAGAAAGTAACAAGTGACAAAAAGCTCCCAGAAGGAATGAAAGAAGCCATTTTAATGGGAGGAAAATGGCGTAGCGTCATAGATAATGAGGTACTCCCTCTTGCGCGTGAAGGAAAATGGGACGAAGCATCTAGAATTGCTTTAGCACAAACAGATTATGTAAATGATCTTTTAGGTCGTTTTAATAAATATACAAATGAAGAAAATGAGAAACGTGACGCATTAATTGCTGATGTCGAGTCTTCTTCATCACTTATTCAATATATCATTTTCTTCTCACTCATTACATGTACATTAACGTCTATTTTATTAGCATGGTGGTTCTCTGGTAAACTCGTTAAACCAATTCGACAAATTGATGAGAAGTTAAAAGAATTAGCTTCTCAAGATGGAGATTTAACGGCTAGATTACACGTAACGAGTAAAGATGAAATTGGTGACATTGCAAATTCCTTTAATCAAATGCTCGCTAACTTACAGCATATAATAAAACAAGTTCAACAAACATCAACAAGTGTAAAAGAAGCTTCCGAAAATGTATTTATTGAAACAACCGCTTCTATGGAAAATACCGCAAGGGCCCAAGAAACTATGAATGCTCTTGAACACAATATTCGTTCACAAGTTTCTAGCATTGAAGAAAGTTCAACCGCAATGGATGACATGGCAACGAGTGTTCAGCGTATCGCTGAGTCCGCCTCTTCTGTTACTAGTTTAGCTGTCACAACTTCAGAAAAAGCAGATAATGGGAATAAAGTCATTGAGAAATCTATTACACAAATGCATACAATTAACGAAGCCGTTAACGCTACATCACAAGTTGTTGAGCGACTCATTACACATACAAATCATATCGATACTGCACTTCAATCTATTTCGAATATCGCCGAGCAAACAAATTTACTCGCTTTAAATGCTTCTATTGAAGCAGCTCGTGCTGGTGAACACGGCAAAGGATTCGCTGTTGTTGCCGATGAAGTTAGAAAACTTGCTGAACAATCTCAACTAGCCGCAACTGACATTAACCATTTACTGCATCAAATTCAAGCCGATACAAAAATAGCAAATGACATGATGACACAAGGCCAAGCAGAAGCTTCTGAAGGAATTACGGTTATTCGTACCGCCGGATCTTCATTCTCAGAAATTGTTAACCACATTAACAAAGTCTCTACGCAGATGCAAGAAATGTCTGCAACTGCTGAAGAGATGGCTGCAAGCTCTGAAGAAATGAATGCAGCTTTAAATAATATCGCTTCTATTTCAAACGAAGTTGCTGCAGAAACATCACAAACAGCACATTCGGCTGGTGATCAAGTAAACAAAATGAGTATCGTGGCTAACAAATCATCTGAAATGAAAACAATCGTACAAGAACTTGAAGTTCTCGTTTCTCATTTCAAAACAAACGCTTAAAGTGAAAATGACACGAACTCAAAGGTATAGGAAAGCAAGTTTTACAGTCTCTCTTTTTTCACTTTAAAATATCTCTTTCTATCTCTCATTCCGTCTGCTATAATTCCTAAAGGAAATAAGAAAGCTTTATTCCAACTGGAGTAAAGCTTTCTTTCAATTTTTTACATTTATTAATTCTAATACTAAGATTTCAAAAGGAGGCTTTTTATCATATGAATTTTGTAAGTATCAGAAAAAAACTTATGTTCATGATGGGAACGATTTGCGCTTTATTCGGTATCGCCTTAGCATTTATTTTATTTTTTGCTATTGACCAATCTCGTAAAGCTGAAACATTACAAAAAGAAATTTCTCCACTGGCAACAGAATTAAAAGAGCGTGGAGACGCTTATCAAGTACAGCTCTCTGCTTTAAGAGGTTATTTACTACAACATGATCAAGCCGAATTAGACAAGTTTAATGAAATGAGTAAACGTCTTGAGGATTCAAAAGATAAACTTCTTTCTAATCCAAATGCTTCTTCGTCCGTAAAAAGCACAATGGAATTAGGGTCTACTTGGAGAAAGTTCGTTGAGGAAAAAGTATTCACTCTTGCAAAAGAACAAAAATGGGAAGAAGCTTTACAAGTAGCTTCTTCAGAGAACGGAACTGTCTATAAAGTAATTGGTGACTTCACAAATTACAGCAATGAACAAGCTAAATTACGTGAACAATCTATTGAAAAAATTGACCAATCTGCACTCTTAATCGAATATGTTATTTTCTTATCACTTGTTATTTGTATTGTCGCTGCAATTATTCTTGCATGGTGGTTCTCTGGTAAACTTGTGAAACCAATTCAACAAATTGACACGAAGCTAAAAGAATTAGCCTCTCAAGAAGGTGACTTAACGGCACGTCTACAAGTAAATAGCAACGATGAAATCGGTGCTATCGCAAAATCATTTAATAAAATGTTAGAAAACCTACAACATATCATTAATCGTGTTCAAAAAACATCAGTGGAAGTACAAACTGCTTCTGAAAATATGCTAGAAAAAACGAATACATCACGTGAGGCGACAGTAAGAGTCCAAAGCTCGATGTCTAACTTAAATGCAAGTATTCAATCACAAACTTCTAGTATGGAAGAAAGTTCAACTGCAATGGACGATATGGCAGTAAGTGTTCAGCGTATTGCTGAATCTGCTTCATCTGTAGCGGAACTTGCTGTTGCCACATCTGAACATGCTAGCGATGGAAGTACCGTTATCCAAAAATCTGTTTCACAAATGACAACGATACACGAAGCTGTAAATGCTACGTCAGAAGTGGTTGAACGTCTAATCACTCATACGAAATATATTGATACTGCTGTACAATCTATTTCTAATATTGCTGAGCAAACAAACTTACTTGCTTTAAATGCTTCTATTGAGGCAGCTCGTGCTGGCGAGCAAGGAAAAGGATTTGCTGTCGTAGCTGACGAAGTTCGAAAACTTGCTGAACAATCTAAAACAGCTGCAACAGACATTAATCAATTACTACATCAAATTCAAAATGATACAGAAACTGCTAGCTCTATGATGTCTCAAGGCCGTTCTGAAGCATTTGAAGGCATTAATGTTATTCGTGAAGCTGGTACTTCTTTCTCAACAATTGTAGAACAAGTAAATAAAGTATCTACTCAAATGCAAGATATATCAGCAACTGCTGAAGAGATGGCTGCAAGTGCTGAAGAAATGAACGCTTCACTTAATAACATCGCTTCTATCTCGACTGAAGTATCCAGCGAAACTGCCGCAACGGCACAATCTGCTGAAAAAAAAGTTATCGTTATGAATGAAATGGCAGTAACTGCTGGAAAAATGAAACAAACAGTTGAAGAGTTAGATCAACTCGTATCTCATTTTAAAACAGAATAGATTTTCAAAAAAATATCCCCCTTTCAAAGAGGGATATTTTTTTGAGCTCATTTCCGTTATAATGAGAATCGATATCATTAAATTGTAGGAGGGGCTGCTTATGTCACAAGAAGCATTTGAAAATAAATTATTTGCCAATTTAGAAGCTGTTATTGACCCTGAACTAGGTGTTGATATCGTTAATCTTGGATTAGTGTATGATGTTACAGCAGATGAAAATAATAATGCTGTCATTACGATGACTATGACTTCTATCGGTTGTCCAATGGCTGGGCAAATCGTATCAGACGTTAAAAAAGTATTATCAACGAACGTACCTGAAGTTAATGAAATAGAAGTAAATGTCGTTTGGAATCCACCGTGGTCGAAAGAACGTATGTCACGTATGGCGAAAATCGCATTAGGCATTCGCGACTAGCGGGATAAAGAAAAAAAAACCTGACACTCTAGTCAGGTTTTTTTCTCTTATTATTTTACGCCTACTGCATCATAAGCTTTCGTTACAGCTTGTACAGCTTTAGAGTTTTTACCATATAAATCTTCAGCTGACTGAAGTGCAGCTTGACGCATCATTTTGAAGTCAGAGTTTGCAGTTAAATATTTCGTAAGCGCACGGTAGTAAATTTTTTCTGTCGCTTCACGGCCCACTCCAGTTACTTTCACACCGTAATGATCTCCGCCTTCAGATACTAAATAAGCAGCTTTATTATTAATACTACTGTTAATGTGAACGCCGCCATTATCAGCTGTTCCAGTATAACGTTTACTATAGTGATCTGGGTAACCTTCACTTGGTTTTAATGGGTTTGGAATAGATGCTGGATCTTTTAGTGAACGAAGTGCATCGCCTGGTTTATCAGGTGTATAAATGTCAGCACCTAAATCCCAGCTTTTCTTCTCAACCATAACACCCATAATGTCAGATAACGATTCATTTAACGCCCCTGACTCATTTTTGTAAACAAGGTTTGCTGTATGTTCAGTTACAGCATGCGTTAATTCGTGACCGATAACATCAAGTCCAGCAGATAATGGAATGAATGTTTTTCCATCGCCATCACCATACATCATTTGCACACCATTCCAAGCTGCGTTATTCCAGGCTGTACCTACGTGAACAGTAGAAATAAGCTTCGCACCTTTATCATCGAAAGAGTTACGATTAAATGTCTTTTTGTAGTAATCATATACTTTTCCTGCATTTACATGCGCATCAACTGCAGCTTTATCTTCGAAGAACTTAGATTTACTTTCAACTTCTTCTCCTGTATATCCAAGCCATTGTGAGAATAAATTAAACCAGTTCTCGTCCATATTTTCTGCATCAAATGTATGAACACCTTGTCCTCGTTTACCATCAAACAAGTTGAATTGTCCTGTTTTCGTATCTTGAGCAATTTCAAATGATTGTCTAGCACCTAATACTCCGTAACCAAATCCAGTAATGTTATCTACAGCGTTATATTTCTCAATAACATTTCCATTCGTTGCATCAACAAAATAATGCCAATATCCTGGAGCTGGTTTTGAAATCGATGCCTTAACTAAGTATGCAAGGTAGTAATTACCGTCCTTTTCATATACAAATAAATCTTTTTTCACACCGTCATAACTCTTTACTTTACCAATTTCTTTCTCAATATCTGCCTTAGCAATTGTTTCTGCTTGTTCCGCAGTAATGCTTGCAGCTGCAGGAATATTTTTATCATCTAAATTCGGAATAACTTGTCCGAAGAATGCTTTTACATTATTCTCTTTATCAAGTGTAACAGTTTGATCAGAACCGTACACAGGAATGTTATTATGTTTCTCAACTAGCTTTACATGTGTCGTATCAGATTCAGCGTCTTTTTCTTCCCCAACGATATTAAAATGCTTTTCAATATTTCCTGCTAATTTAAACATATCTTTCTTACTCTCTAAGTATTGAAAGACCGTCTCTTTTTTATCTAGCCCTTCCGGTGCTTTCCATTCTTCACCTATGTATGCAGGTGTTTTAAATTCTTGATGATATTGAATTTTTTGTTCTTCCGCTTTCGTTGTCGTTGCCCCAAACGCTCCAAATCCCCCGGCGATAACAGTTAACGCTAATGCTGATGAAATGACTTGCTTTTTCACTATAACATTCCCCATTCCCATAAAGATTTTTGACACTTTTATACAATTCTGATTTTTACAACCGATACCTCTACCAAAAAATTGAGAAACATTTTTCAGACAATTCCAATCAAAAAAAGAGGACATCCTATCGGATGTCCTCTTTTTTTTACGCATTTTATTGTTTTTTCAATTCAATTGCTAAATAGTGTGATTGCTCTTTCGCTTGAATGTGAATATCTTCTTCTACCGCTTCTGCTGCATCACGCATAACAAGATTTTCACCATTGATTACACTGCTTCCTTCAATTTGTACAAGGTACAATTGACGGCCTTCTTTCACTGGAAAATGAATTTCTTTTCCAGCCTCTAATGATAAGGAGTATAAATTCGCATCTTGGTGAATTTGAATTGGTGCATTTCCTTCTACTGAAGATACCATATGAAACCATTCATTTTCGCGCTTGCTCCAATCAAATTTAAACTCACCATAGTTTGGTTTATGATCCGCACGGTCTGGTAAAATCCAAATTTGTAATAAACGCAGCGTTTCATCGCCTAAATTATGCTCGCTATGAAATACACCCGTGCCAGCACTCATATATTGAACATGTCCACGCTCAATCGTTCCGCGATTTCCCATGCTGTCTTCATGTGTTAAAGCACCATCTACAACGTAAGAAATAATCTCCATATCACGGTGCGGATGCATATCAAAACCAGTTTGTGCCGCTACTAGATCATCATTAATAACACGTAACGCTCCGAAGTTCATGTTATTTGGATTATAGTAATTGGCAAAAGAAAAATGAAAATGTGTATTTAACCAGCCATGATTTGCTCTGCCCATATTTTTATGATCAACTTTTCTAAACATATCCTTCACCTCATACTATCTCGAATTCGAGATTTATTTTAAAATTTTTTCTTACTGTAACTTTTTTAGTAGTGTTAATAATTGCTTTTGTTCCTCTATATTTAAATTATGAAACTTCTCTGCTTGGAACGTTTCTTGAGGTGGGACGATTTCCTCATATAAAGCTCTTCCCTTTTCTGTTAAAGAAATATATTTCGTAGTACTCTCTTGTTCACGCGAAATCCATTCAAGCTGCTCCATTTTATTTAAAAGCTGCGTTACATTTCCTTTCGTAACAAATAGCTTATTTCCAAGTTCTTGCTGCGTTAAACGATCATGTTCTCCAACTTGAGCTAACACATCAAACTGGGCGGCAGATACATTCCATTTCTTCAAATGCTGATTCGTCTCACGAATACTCTTATTATAAAAACGTGATAAACGAAACCATAATAGTAGCCCTAGTCTATCTTCTGTTTTCATTTCATCACCTCGCTCGTTTCATACCATTAGTTTAGAACTAAACTTTATAAAAGTCAAATACTTATTTTTAATAAGTACAAAGAAAGCACAGCACTATTTCTCCACTATGCTTTACATTAACTTTCTACTCTTATATTCATCCAATTTCCTCTCCGCGAACTTCCTCGCATCTTTTTCAATCCACCGCTCTTCGTACCGTTCACTTCCCACATACAATATATCTCTCTTATGCTGCATCGCATGGCGGAATTCATGCAGTAGCGTTTTGAGAACTTGCTCATACTCTTCCCATATACAAACGAAAATTAATTGCTTTTCTTTATGATAAAAACCACCTACTGGGAATAGGAACTCTTCTTCCTCTTCTCCTAATGATAGAAGCACATCGTTTGCATCACACGTATCACAAAAAATAACGGGCGTTTTACATACTTCAATAAGAGAAAACAAATCCTCTCTCAACTTTTTGACATCCCAAGGAAGCTCCGAATCCAACACATACCAATTCTCTACCTGTTGATATACATTTTGAAACTGGAGTTCCATTTCTCTTTATTCCCCTTTCCAAGCACCCTTTTTCTATATGTATGCCACAATATGGTAAATATTAAACGTATTCTTTCATCCTTGAAAAAATGCCAATAAAAAAGAATCTACGTCGACATAGATTCCTTTTCTGTAATCACTTTTTTTTCATCATTTTTTTTAATACAAAATAACTAATTGCACAAACAATAGCAGCAAGTGCAAAGTATTTCACATATGGCCCCGCAACTTTATTAATACTTTCCCACTCTGTTCCTAATTTAAAACCTAAATATACAAACACAATGGACCACGGAATAACAGCTAATGTAGTTAGCGTAATAAACTTAGCATGTGACATTTTCGCAATACCCGCTGGTATCGAAATAGCATGACGCACAACCGGAATAAAACGTGCGGTAAAGATAACGCCAGTTCCATAACGATTAAACCAATCTTCAGCATAATCAATATGTTTCTTCTGAATTAAAATATATTTTCCATATCGCTCAAGAACAGGTCTTCCCCCATATCGACCAATCCAATAAATGAATAGTTGTGCAATTACACCACCAATTGTACCGAACGCGACAGCGCCCCAAAATGTAATGCTTCCTGTTGATACTAAATAACCTGCATAAGACAATACGATTTCACTTGGAATAACCTCTAGCATTAATCCAAGCATAATTCCCCAATAACCAAGTCCTTCTAAAAAAACTAAAACCGAATGAATCAACTCTCCTAACATCATTTACCTCTCTTTACTGTTTTCATTACAAAAATAAAAGTACAAGCAGGAAATATCTTGTACTTTTATTTTTTTAAATTTAGTTAGTCTTCGTATCCCACTTAAAGATTTTATTTAAGAATTTATATACATTCTTCGACTCTTTTGTCAAAAGTGGGCCTAAAATGGATAGTATAAGCACGTATAGTGCTGAGAATGGTTTCAGTACTGACATTAAACCACCGGCGATACCGATATTAGCCATAATGATGGAGAACTCTCCTCTTGAAACGATTGTTAATCCGATATTTGTTGATGCTTTATGAGATAATCCAGCTTGTCTTCCTGCAATCATCCCTGCTACAAAGTTACCGATTATCGTAAGAAGGACAGCACCTAACGTTAACCATATCGCTCCGCCTAATGAGAATGGATCAATACTTAACCCGAAGCTGAAGAAGAAAATAGCTCCGAAAAAGTCTCTAAATGGAACAACAAGATGTTCAATTCGGTCACTATGCTCTGTCTCAGAGAAAACTAACCCCAGTAGAAGTGCTCCAATTGCTTCTGCAACGTGAATTGTTTCTGAAAAACCAGCAATGAAGAATAACGAAGCAAATACTACAATAATAAAGATTTCATCTGAGCTAATATTGAGCAATTTATTTAATAACGGCGTAGCCTTTCTAGCTACTATAAAGAATAGAAGCATATATCCTAAAGCAATTCCAATTGAAGTAAGGGCACCTAAGAAGGAAGCGTGATCCCCTAGTACTAAACCAGAAACAACTGATAAATATACAGCAAGGAATATATCTTCAAACATAATAATTCCTAAAATTAATTCGGTTTCATTATTACCAGTTCTTCTTAAGTCCACTAACACTTTAGCAACGATAGCGCTAGAAGAAATCGTAATAATACCCGCAATAATTAAGATTTCTAGTAATGGGAATCCCATTATAAATCCGTATAACAAACCAAGTGAAAAGTTAATTAAAATATAAATCGTTCCACCAATCGCAATAGAGCGTCCAGATTTAATTAGTTTTTTCATTGAAAATTCTAATCCTAGATAGAATAGAAGGAATAGAACCCCAATCCGTCCAAGGAAGGAAATTACACTTGCACTTTCAATAAATTTGAGATCGATAACACCTATTGTCGGTGCATGCGGTCCTACTAACATTCCAAGAACGATTAGAAAAGGAATTACTGAGAATTTAAACTTTCCAGCAATTACTGCTGCAATTGCCACTAAAACTAAAGCTGTACCAACTTCAAAAATTAACGTATCCATCTAATCAGTCCCCCCTATTTGAAAGTAATTCATTAATGATTTTTTTAATTTCTTCTCTCTCACCTGAAACTACAAGCATATCTCCTTCTTCAATTACTGTTTCTGGTCCTGGATTAAATAGCTTCTTCATGTTCTTCTTCATAACTGCGATTATCGTTACGCTATATGTTTTTCTTATTTCAAGATCGCCAATTGTTTTTCCGATTGCTGGAGCTGTATTCTCCACTTTGAACCACTCAATCGCTAAACCTTCAAAAACCATCTCAACATTTTCTAACGCCCTAGGCTTATATACCATTCCACCTAATATTGCCGCGATTTGTCTTGCCTCTGAGTCACGTAGTGAAATACTTGAGATGCTTTCTTCATGGTCTGAATCAAAATGATACATTTCTCTACGACCATCATCATGAATGACAATTACCATCTTTTCATTACCTTTTGTAACGATTTGAAACTTATAACCAATACCCGGAAGTTCACTTTCTCTAATATTCATTTTTAGCTCCTCCATAACTTATTTATTTTAATTTTCTGTTTTTCTGTCTTTTATTCATCCAATCAGCTTTAGAAATTCTAACCACTCAGGATATTTGTGATTTGGAAATCTTTTATTGTAATAATAAGTGGACCCTAAAAAGATACTTAAAGATGTAATGATAAAAAATATATTACTTCTCATTTTCAAACTCTCAAGGCTTACTTTCAATAAAGAATCTTCTTTCAAATTATCCCCACTTTCCCGCTTTAAATTTAGTTTTTTAAAATGTAAATAATTCTAAAAATATTACGATGTAACATAATCATAACACAAAAATTACTTAAGTAACATGATTTTTTAGAAAAATTGATTCTCGTATATTTTTTGCATATAATTTTCTTATTACGAAAAAAAGGAAGTGTATTATATGGTTGATATCTTTAGCAGATTCCTTGAGGTAACGAATAATATTTTATGGTCATATATTCTTATTGCAATGCTAATCGGCTTCGGTCTTTACTTCTCTTTTAAATTAAAATTTGTCCAAATTACTCATTTCAGTGAGATGGTCAGCTTAATTAGTAAAGGCTTTAATCGAAAAGAAAAAAAGAAAGATAGCATCTCTCCATTCCAAGCATTTTGCTTAAGTGCAGCAGCACGTATCGGTATCGGAAACTTAGCTGGCGTAGCATTAGCAATTTCAATGGGTGGACCTGGCGCAATATTTTGGATGTGGTTTATCGCGATTATCGGAGCAGCTACTAGTTTCGTAGAATGTACACTTGCGCAAATTTATAAAGTAAAAGATGGAAGTAAGTTCCGTGGTGGACCAGCATATTACATGGAAAAAGGGTTAAACAAACGCTGGATGGGCGTCTGGTTTTCACTTCTTATTACAGTTGCGTACGGATTAATTTTCAATTCAGTGCAAGCGAATACAGTAACAATAGCGTTTGAAAATGCTTTTGGACTAGAGCGAACAATCGTAGGAGCTCTATTAGCTGTATTAGTTGCAGTCATTATTTTTGGTGGTATTAAAAGTATTTCACGTATTACCGAAATGATTGTTCCTCCAATGGCAATCGTTTATATCGGTGTGGCTGTTTTTGTTGTTATAAAAAACTTCAATATGTTACCAAGCATTTTCATGGAAATATTTAATGGTGCATTCGGATTAGATCAAGCCATTGCTGGTGGTATTGGAGCAGCAATCAAGTTCGGTATTCAGCGCGGTTTATTCGCTACAGAAGCAGGAATGGGTAGTTCTCCTAATGCAGCCGCAACATCTGATGTATCTCACCCTGTAAAACAAGGACTTGTTCAAGCGTTAGGCGTTTTCGTAGATACATTCTTAGTATGTACATCAACAGCATTTATCGTATTATGTTCTGGACTTTACAAAGGATCAAATTTAGAAGGCATCGAATTAACACAAAACGCATTAAGTTCACAAATTGGACCGTGGGCAAGCACTTTCTTAGCGATTATTATTTTCCTATTCGCTTTCAGTTCACTTCTAGGAAACTACTATTATGGTGAAACAAATATCGCATTCATTAAAGAAAGCAAAACATGGTTAATGATTTATCGTGTTGCAGTTGTCGGAATGGTATTCTTCGGATCAATCGCTGCTCTTAAAACAGTTTGGAGTTTAGCTGATTTATTCATGGGACTAATGGTATTCACAAACTTAATTGCCATCTCATTCCTTAGCAAATTTGCTTACGCTGCATTAGTAGACTATTTGAAGCAAAAGAAACAAGGCAAAGATCCTGTCTTCATTGCAAACTCTATCCCTGGCTTAAAGAATACAGAGTGCTGGGATGGACAGGATGTAGAAGAAAAACAAAAGGCTGTTTAATAAACAAAGGCCCTATTACTTCACCGTAATAGGGCCTTTTATTTATAACAGTTCATAATTTGTTCAAATTAATTCCAGCAAAAGGGTTGATTTATAGACATTACTAGATTATAATAATTATAAATTAGTAATTGATATCACATAACAACTCAAAAGGAGATTGATCATAATGAACAAACAAGTAATCGAAGTATTAAACAAACAAGTAGCAGACTGGAGCGTTTTATTCACAAAACTTCACAACTTCCATTGGTATGTAAAAGGACCTCAATTCTTCACATTACACGAGAAATTCGAAGAACTTTACACAGAATCAGCTACTCACATCGATGAAATTGCAGAACGTATTTTAGCAATTGGCGGCAAACCAGTAGCAACAATGAAAGAATACTTAGAACTATCTTCTATTCAAGAAGCAGCATACGGAGAAACTGCAGAAGGGATGGTCGAAGCAATCATGAAAGACTACGAAATGATGCTAGTCGAACTGAAAAAAGGCATGGAAATCGCTCAAGATTCTGACGATGAAATGACATCTGACCTACTACTAGGTATCTACACAGAACTAGAAAAACACGCTTGGATGCTACGTGCGTTCTTGAATCAATAATAGACTTTAAAGCGGAAGCGGCTCGTTTAGAACAGGAGGGTGTTGGAACCCCTGATTACGAGGCGCTTTTTGCCTCGAATGAAGGAGTGAAACAACCGACTGTTCTAGCCGCTGGAGCTGGATATCATTAAAAGCGGAAGCGGCTCGTTTAGAGTCGCTTTTTTATGTAATGGTCGCACTTAACGGTACACGAAATTATATCAACGATTTTTCAAATATATCGATCATAACTCGCAATATATCAACGATTTTTTCATTATATCAATCATTACCCGCAATATATCAACGATTCGACAAAGGATATCAATTTGCCGACAAATCAAGACAATATCAGCGCCCCTCTCCCCTACTTTTATCAATATATTACAATCTCATCTATGTTAAAATATAGGAAACACCCTTTAGTATCATAGATCCAAAAAGCTTTTCCAAATTCATCATTTACTACTTAAATGACGGGAGTGGTTTAGTTGAAAGACTACTTAATTAGAGCATTTTTTGCGTTGATAACAGTTGGGATTCTCTTACTTATAGCTAATATTTTCAATATACGTGTCGAGGTTAAAGACTATGCTTTCCTCGTTGTCGTAGCAATTGGTGGCGGCTGGGGTGGCTGGTACCTGTATAAAAAACAAAATAAAAATAACAATAAAGGCATTCCGAAATAATATGGAATGCCTTTATTCTATATTACATAATTAAACTTAAACCAATAATAAAAGCAGTCCCCAAAAAATATCATAAAAACCCATATTCTATGGTAAATAAAAAGAATTCATTTTGAATATAGAAACAGTCCAAAATCTTGCATAACAGAGGTATAACCCATTTGCCGCAACATTGTGGCTATATTCCCACGGTGATATGCTCCGTGGGTGACGACGTGTAGTATTGTTTCAGAAACCGTCGTATCTAGGTGCCCAGCATATGGATTATCAACCTCAACCACTTTTTCATAATCTTGTTGACTACTTAAAAGTACTTTATATCGTTTAGATAATTCATAAAAACTAGTTTTCATTTCCTCAATATTTTTTGTTTCCAGCTGCTCTCTCAATTGGTCTGTGTGTACCATTGCATCACTCATGCTTTTACCAGAAATAATCTCAAACCAGGCTAAATCTGTGAGGTATATGTGAGACATTACTTTTGCAACCGAAGAAAAACCACTCTTAACTTCCTTATGGAAAATGTCTTGCGGTAGTTCTTTTAAACGATTTAAAATAACTTCATTTGCCCATAAGTGGTAGTTATACATTTTTAATACAGAACGCCCCATGCTCATCTCTCCTCCAATTTTCATTTTAATGATTAGATTATGATACATAGCTGATTAAAAATTTCCAAAGGATTACATCTATAAAATTTATTCTCATTTCGATTAAAAAAACCTCTACTAACTACATAAAAACATTAGGTATCTTCCACAATCTGATCCTTTAACGGAACAATTATATATCACTCAATAATTCCTTACTCACCCTTTATTCAGATGTTCTTTTTTAATTCATCAAAACATCCCTCCATCTACTTCCCCTCTTCAAACGCTTCCACATCTCACTATCAATATATTGAACCAAATTAAAAACACATGCTTTTTTAAAATAAACTTTCATGTGTTTCCAAAGACATCTATAAAAAACAAAGCAATCAAAATGATAAAGGCATTCCAAAGTAATATGGAATGCCTCTTTTATTGCCTTCTGTAATAAATAATGAAATTCAGGCCACTAATACAACCAATCGCAATAAACATACAAAACGATTGTGGATCTCCAGCCAAATTATACTCATCAACAATAAAGCCAATCATAAAGAGTGTTATCGCCGAAACACCGATACACAATATCGAAATAAACCAAAGCGAAAATTCATTAATTAGCTCTTTCTTCTGTATTGAAACGATTAGCATAACAAGAATAGACGCTGCTAAAATACTTTTAAAAACAGGACGTAAATACACAAACTCCTCCATCAATTTCTCCTTTTCCAAAAAACATCACATCTCAACATTAACATATTTAACCAAATTAAAAACACATGCCATCTTAAATTAAAACGACATGTGTTTCCGTATTTGCTATGATAGTTGCTTCCACTTCGTTCCCAAAACAGGACGCTCATAATTTTGGATTGCATGAATTAGTTTATCTGCCGTCTCAGCTGAAACGATCAATTCTTTATTTGATGGATTCATAAATCCTTCTTCTGCTGCACGTTCAACCATTTGCAGAATTGGTCCGTAAAAACCTTTTATGTTTAATAAACCAACCGGCTTATTGTGTATACCAATTTGTGACCAACATACAACTTCAAATAGTTCTTCAAACGTTCCGTATCCGCCTGGAAGCGCAATAAAAGCATCTGCAAGCTCTGCCATTTTCGCTTTACGTTCATGCATCGTCTCTACTTCAATTAATTCTGTTAATCCTGTATGCACAATTTCTCCTCGGAATAGACCGCGTGGCATAACACCTGTTACACGTCCACCTAAACGAAGAACTTCGTTTGCTACTTCTCCCATTAATCCAACGCACGAACCACCGTATACGAGCTCATACTCGTTCTCAACAAACATTTTACCTAACTGAATTGCCTGCTCTTTGAATTCTGGTCTCTCCCCTAAATTAGAACCTGCAAACACACAAATCTTTCTCATTCCTACACCCCGAAACTATATATTGTTATGATACAATTGACATTGTACAACATATTGAGGAGATGAGGAAGAAATGGATATCGTTGCATTCCAAAGATGGGTTGAGGAATTTTACGAAAAACGAAGCTGGTCACAGTATAATGCCTTTATTCGCTTAAATTTCTTAACCGAGGAAGTTGGGGAAGTTTCACGAGTCGTTCGTGCTATTGAAATCGGCCGCGATCGCCCTGATGAAGATGCGAAAACAGAAGAAGAGCTAAAACAAGAACTAAAAGAAGAACTTGGCGATGTACTATCTAACCTTATTATTCTTTCGCAAAAATATGATTTAGACTTACAAGACATTATGGACGCACACGTCACAAAGCTTTCGAAAAGGTTCGAAGTATCTAAATGAGAATATTATCAATTATGGTATAATATTCTTGTCACAATACTAAGGGGGATTTTATGTTATCAAAAAAATTGCACGACGCATTAAATGAACAAATGAACTTTGAATTTTACTCTGCCCATGCTTATATGGCAATGGCTGCTTACTGTACAGCTGAGAGCTATGATGGATTCGCTAACTTTTTCCTTGTACAAGCTGAAGAAGAACGTTTCCACGCAATGAAGCTTTACAACTATATTAATGACCGCGGAGAGCGCGCTATTATTACTGGATTTGATAATCCGAATAACGAATACGAATCTGTATTAAACGCTTTTGAAGTCGCACTTGAGCACGAGCGTGAAGTAACGAAACGTATTTACAACTTATCTGATATCGCTTGGGATGAGCGTGAACATGCAACAATTACATTCTTAAAATGGTTCGTTGACGAACAAGTTGAAGAAGAAGCTTCATTCGATAGCATCATCCAAAAACTAAAACGTATTACAAGCGATTCAAACGCACTGTTTATGCTAGATGCTGAATTAGAGAAACGTACATTTACGCCTCCAGCTGAGTAATATTTCAATCACCTTAATACATGTATTAAGGTGATTTTTTTGTTTGCTCTCTATCTTAAAATCACCTTAAATTTCCTCATATTTGACATAGTGCCAGATATAAAATGGTATTATTTTCAATATAAAAACGAATATACGAGGAGAGGAAAAATGAATCAACGTGTAGAAGCTGTTGATGCAATTCGTGGTTTCGCTTTGTTTGGCATTTTACTAGTCAATATGACATTAATTCAATTTGGGTTCTTCACCAGTGAAAAACCAACTTATCTATTTGGCGATCTTGATAAAGGTGCTAATTGGTTTATTCAATTTTTCGGCACACATAACTTTATATCCCTATTTTCTTTTCTATTTGGGCTTAGCATTATTTTGTTACAAAAAAGTATTATCGCAAAAGGAAAAAAATTCTTCCCCACATACATAAGACGTATTATCATTCTTTTACTACTCGGCTACATTCATGGCACTTTTGTTTGGGAGGGAGATATTTTATTTGCATACGGAATAATCGGGATTTTTTTAATGATATTCATCAATCGAAAACCGAAAACTTTGCTTATTTGGGCGATTATTCTACTCGCACTTATTACACTTATGTCTTATCAAACTGATTCATCTACAAATATAAATGATTTCGCACCTTATACTGAAAAAGAACATAAAGTCCATCAAACTGGAAGCTATATGGATCACGTCAACTTTAGATTGACTGAAAATCCTTTTGATTACATAGGAATTGACGGTGCATTCGGATTATTTTTCATATCAGTTTTCGCAATAATTTTTATGTCTCCACTGTTCCTACTCGGAATGTATGTAGGGAAAAAAGGCTGGCTATTTGAGGTCAGTAAACATATACCTGCTGTCAAAAAAATATGGTTTGCCACCGGTCTCTTCTCTTTTACAATTAAAATCTTAGCTATGTTCATAAAACACCCGGTTTTAATTATGTTACAAGATGGCCTTACACCAGTAACTATGACCTTCTTTTACGGAAGCACAATCATTTTATTATTCCATTACAAAAAAGCAACTCGTCTACTAACATACATGGCGAACATGGGGAAAATGTCCGTTAGTAATTACTTAGCGCAATCTATTATCGCAACAACCATTTTTTACGCATATGGATTTGGCTTATACGGGAAAATCGGCTATTTCTTCGGTATTCTTTTAACCATCGGAATTTATACGATTCAATTATTCGTTAGCACCTATTGGCTCCAGAAATACCGAATGGGGCCAGTGGAATATGTCTGGAGACTGGGAACTTATTTAGAGAAACCACGTTTTAAAAGAGACTTGGATAAAGCAAGTTAAACAAAAAAGCAATGAGCCTACGCTCATTGCTTTTCTTAATTTATTAAAGCATAACCCCAACGATAATCGCTGATAATATACTTACTAACGTTGCACCGTATACAAGTTTTAAACCGAATGATGATACAACGTTTGCTTGTTTGCCATCGATACTCTTCGTTGCACCTGCGATAATTCCGATAGATGAGAAGTTCGCAAATGATACAAGGAAGATAGATAAAATACCTACTGTACGAGCTGATAAATCGCCAGCTACTTTTCCAAGGTCAAGCATTGCAACGAATTCGTTCGTTACTAATTTTGTTGCCATAATTTGTCCTGCTTGTAACATCTCTGATGTTGGAATACCCATCACGAATGCTAATGGTGAGAAGATATATCCTAAAATGCTTTGGAATGTGATTCCGAAAATTGAATCGAATACACCATTAATTGCTGTAATTAATGCCACGAAACCGATTAACATCGCCGCTACTGTTACAGCGATTGAGAAACCAAGCATAATATATTCGCCTAACATTTCAAAGAATGTTTGTTTCTTGTCTTCTTGTAATTCTAAAATATCGTCTTCTTCTTTTACTTCATATGGATTAATAATATGAACAATAATGAATCCACTAAATAAGTTTAATACAAGTGCTGTTACTACATATTTTGGATCAATCATTTTCATATAAGAACCGACAATTGACATCGATACTGTAGACATTGAAGATGCACAAAGTGTGTATAAACGATTTTTCGGTAATTTGCTTAGTTGATCTTTTACTGTAATGAATACTTCCCCTTGACCAACGATTGCAGCTGCTACCGCATTATATGATTCTAGTTTTCCTAAACCGTTAACTTTACTTAATAGGAAACCGACTGCACGAATGATAATCGGTAAAACTTTAATATGTTGCAGGATCCCGATTAATACTGCTAAGAAAATAATCGGTAATAATACTGTTAAGAAGAATGGTGCTTGTCCATCGTTTGCTAGACCACCAAATACGAAATTAACCCCAGCTTCCGCAAATTTTAAAATAGAACCAAATCCATCTGCGATCCCTTTTACTAATACAAATCCGACCTTTGTATTTAGTAAGAAATACGCAAGTACCAATTGAATAACAAGCATAAGTGCAATTGGTTTATATTTAATCTTCTTACGATCTGAACTGATAAGGAAACCTAGTACAAACACTACAAGTAAACCGACTAGAAACATTACTATTTTCATATGTGAATCCCCCACTTCTCCCACGAATTATTGGTCGTATAACGTATAACGAATGACGTCTGACCATTGTTGTTAAAAAAATTTAAAACCCCTAAACTATTCAACTGTCATCTAAAATCAGTAAGCGTTTACATAAATTGCAATTTATAAAAGGTAGCTTCTTCTCTCCTACCATACTTGAAAGTCTGAAATTGATACCACCTACAAATCAAATTGTAAGCGTTATCTAGGTGAAATGCAATATAAATTTTAAAAGATTTTTATATGTTAATATATTCCTAATTAATTGGTTTTTTCATGCAAATTTACCATAAAAAAAATAGCCCTAGCTATGAGCTAGAGCCATCCTTTTTTTACCCCGCTTTAACGGGCAGTAAGACCCCCATCTCAACATTCAGCGAAAACAAAGAAGTTAGATGGGTGATTAACTGCCCATAAAAGCCCGATTGGTTCAACTAATAATCAGCGGGGGATAAAGCTCCCCCCACTAATTAAAGTTTCACTTTATAACATAACACCAACGATAATCGCTGATAGAATACTTACTAACGTCGCACCGTACACAAGGCGTAAACCGAATGATGATACAACATTTGATTGATTTTCATCGATACCTTTCGTTGCACCTGCGATAATTCCGATAGATGAGAAGTTCGCAAATGATACAAGGAATACAGAAAGAATACCAACCGTACGAGCCGATAAATCACCAGCTACTTTTCCAAGGTCAAGCATCGCAACAAACTCGTTTGATACTAATTTTGTTGCCATAATTTGTCCCGCTGTTACCATTTCTGCTTGCGGGATGCCCATTACGAATGCTAATGGTGAGAAAATATATCCTAAAATAGCTTGGAATGTAATACCGAACATTGTATCAAACAAGCTATTGATTGCTGTAATTAATGCTACGAAACCGAGTAACATAGCTGCTACTGTAATCGCAATCGTGAAACCAAGCATAATGTACTCGCTCAGCATTTCAAAGAATGATTGTTTTTTCTTATTTTCTAATTTCAGTGTATCTTCTTCTTCTGTAATATTGTACGGGTTAATAATATGAATGATAATGAAACCACTAAATAAATTTAATACAAGTGCTGTTACTACATATTTCGGTTCGATCATTTTCATATAAGAACCAACGATTGACATCGACACTGTCGACATAGAAGATGCACATAATGTATATAAACGATGTTTTGGGATTTTACTTAATTGATCTTTTACTGTAATAAATACTTCTGCTTGTCCAACAATGGCAGCTGCTACTGCGTTATATGATTCTAGTTTTCCTAGACCATTTACTTTACTTAACAACGTACCAATAGCACGAATAAATATCGGTAAAATTTTAAAGTGTTGCAGAATTCCGATTAAAACCGCAAAGAATACGATTGGTAATAACGCTGTTAAGAAGAATGAAACCTCTCCTTTATTAACAAGACCACCAAATACGAAAACGATTCCAGCTTCCGCATATCCAAGAAGTGCGCCAAATCCATCTGAAATTCCTTTTACTAAAATATAACCAACTTGTGTATTTAATAAGAAATAAGATAATACTAGCTGAATAATAAGCATAATTGCGATTGGTTTATACTTAATCTTCTTTCGATCGGCACTTATAAGAAAACCGAGTACAAATACAACGAGTAATCCTACAAGGAACATAACAAACTTCATTAATAAAATCCTCCATTTAACTCTTCATTAACGTTGAACGTCTGACCATTCAAAACAAGAAATAATCCGAACTTTCCATTTCTCCTCCAAAGTCTTCAATCGGATAGGAAAGATCATAAAACCTCTTATTTCAAAGGCATTTTCCATTCTAACATAAATCACAACTCATATCCGCACTTTTCTTAAAAAAATACATTTTATTATGAAACATTCATGAATGTTCGTCTTTTTCATTATAAAGCGAAACTTTAATGAGCAGGAGTTTCACTTCACACAAATAGCTGAACCAACAAAAAATGAGCATCAAGTTTCACTTGATGCTCACCTCATTATACTGCTTTTTCTTTATCAGCTACCGCTGGCTTATCCCAACACTCTGTATTGTTCAAACCTGGAATAGACTCCGCATAAAAGACTGGATCTTTCCCTTGTTTCTTTTGCTTAATATAATCTGATAACGCTGCGAAAGCGTACTTTGAAAGGAATACAATTGCTACTAAGTTAATAACAGCCATAATACCCATGAATAAATCTGCTAAATCCCAAACGATTTGAATTGTCGCTACAGATCCTAGCATAACCATACCAAGTACAGCAATACGGTATGCATTTAATAGCACTTTACTTCCATTTAAGAATTCAATATTTGTTTCACCATAGTAGTAGTTACCTACTAATGAACTGAATGCAAACAAGAAGATTGCAACTGCTACAAATATAGAAGCCCATGGACCGATATGTTGACTTAACGCCTGCTGCGTTAATTGAATTCCATTTAAATCAGCTGCATTATGCACGTCTGATAAAAGAATGATAAATGCTGTACAACTACAAATTAATAATGTATCTGTAAATACCCCTAAAGTTTGAATGAAACCTTGTTTAACTGGGTGCGTTACGTTTGCAGTCGCTGCTGCGTTTGGCGCACTACCCATACCTGCTTCATTTGAGAATAATCCACGTTTTACCCCTAATAAAATCGCAGCTCCTAATCCTCCGCCTACTACTTCTTTAATTCCGAAAGCATGTAAGAAAATTTCTTTAAATACATATGGAATTGCCGTAATGTTTGTTACAACAACGAATAAAGCCACTGCTACATAAATAATTGCCATTACTGGAACAATCATTTCAACCGCGCGAGCAATTCGTTTTACCCCACCGAAAATAATAACTGCAAGTAAACCAGCCATAACAAGACCTACCAATCTGCTATCTGTTTTAAATGCACCATCAAAAGCAGCTGCTACAGTATTAGACTGTACAGCGTTAAAAATCAATCCGAAACTTACTGTTATTAGAACAGAGAACACAACACCTAACCAGCGTTTCTTTAAACCCTTTTCCATATAATACGCTGGGCCCCCACGGAATGCATTCCCATCTTTTACTTTATAAATTTGCGCTAATGTGCTCTCTACAAATGCAGAAGCACCCCCAATTACCGCAATTAACCACATCCAAAATACTGCTCCTGGACCACCTGCTGAGATCGCAATAGCTACACCAGCTAAGTTACCAGTACCTACACGAGAAGCTGTACTCATACAAAACGCTTGGAATGATGATACGCCGCTCTTCTCTTTTTGCGCTTTCCTCGTTTTCGAGCTTGCTCCATCCCCAAGCAAACGAATCATTTCACCGAAGTAACGAACTTGGACAAATTTCACACGAAATGAAAAATAGAGCCCTAACCCAATTAACATCGCAATAATGACATATGACCAAAGGATATTATTTACATCCCCAATTACCCTAGCTAAAAAATCCATATTTGTATTGCCCCCTCTTCCTAACAATAAGAAAATTATATTCTAAAAACTTTAAGTAATCAAGAACTTTATGTAAGGTTTTATGACATGAGTATGTTAATTATCTTAACATACGTGTTTTTTTTCATAAAAATATAGCTATTACATGCATTTATCCAATACTCAATCACTTATCCTCTTCGACCAGTCATACTTTTAAAGCAGTACGTTCCCCATAATAACGAGAGAAACAAACAAAAAAGTTATATTAATAATTACCCCTCACCCTTTTCATTATTTACTACAACAAAAAAGGCGAGCATCGAATTTGCCTCGATGCTCACCTTTTCAATTACACTGCTTTTTCTTTATCTGTTACCGCTGACTTATCCCAACACTCTGTATTCGTTAAACCAGGAATAGAATCTGCACTGAAGACTGGATCTTTCCCTTGTTTCTTTTGCCTTACATAGTCTGCTAATGCTGCATACGCAAATCGGCCAAGAAGTGTAATTGCAATTAAGTTCGTGATTACCATTAGACCCATAAATAAGTCTGCCATATTCCATACAACTTGAAGCGTCGCAACAGAACCGAATAATACCATTCCAACTACCGCAATACGGTAAATTGTTAACCACGTTTTGCTTTGCTTAATAAATTCAATATTTGTTTCACCATAATAGTAGTTTCCTAGAAGTGAACTAAATGCAAATAAGAAAATAATAATCGCTAAGAAACTGCTCGCCCATGGGCCAATTTGTGAACTTAATGCATTTTGTGTTAATTCAATACCTTCTAAATTTGTTGCTTTATATGCACCAGAACATAGTACGATAAACGCTGTTGATGTACATACTAAGAATGTATCTACTAATACTCCAATTGTTTGAATAAAACCTTGTTTCGCTGGATGCGTTACATCAGCTGTTGCTGCCGCGTTCGGCGCACTACCCATACCTGCTTCGTTCGCAAATAATCCGCGCTGAATACCATATTTCATCGCAGCACCGATACCGCCACCTACAGCTGAATCTAAACCGAATGCACCTTTAAAGATTTCCGTAAACACATCTGGTATTAAATAGAAGTTTTTAATGACAACAAAAATAGCTACTGCAATATAAATAAGCGCCATTGGCGGAACAATCATTTCCGACATACGTGCAATACTTTTTACACCACCAAAAATAATAACCCCAACTAATGCAGCTAATACAATACCAACAATATAACGCTCTAAGCCAAATGCATTTTCAAACGCTAATGTTACTGTATTTGCTTGTACTGAGTTGAAAATTAAACCGTAACTAATTGTAATCAGAATAGAGAACCAAATCCCCATCCAACGTTTATTTAAACCTTTTTCCATATAATAAGCAGGACCACCGCGGAAGCCACTGCCATCTTTTATTTTATAAATTTGCGCAAGCGTACTTTCTACGAAACTTGAAGACGCACCGATAATCGCAATAACCCACATCCAAAATACAGCTCCAGGTCCTCCCATAGAAATAGCTAACGCTACACCAGCTAAGTTCCCGATACCAATACGAGCTGCAGAACTCATACAAAATGCTTGGAACGATGATACGCTGCCCTTTTTACGTGTCTTGCCAGTTAGTCCATCACTCATTAAACGAATCATTTCCCCTAAATGAGTAAGTTGTACGAATTTTAATTTAATAGAAAAATAAAGCCCTAAACCAATTAACATTGCAATAAGAATATATGACCAAAGAATTGTATTCGTTGATGAAATAAATTGCTCTAAAATATTCATACAATTAACCCCCTCCTTTTCTCCATAAAACGAATTATATTTAAAAAACATTCAAAAATCAACATTTTTCGACAATTTGCAATTTCCAAATATTAGCCAGGTTCACAGTAACAATATCTTTATGACTGACTACCCTCCCTCTAACTGTGCATACTAAAACAAAAAATAAATTCACAAACAACCCTATTGACAAAAATACCAACCTGTAACTATAATGATTACATCAGGTTGTAACAAACCTAATTACAACAAATTCATTTACTTTCAGATATACACTTTAACAAAACACTTTGGAGGGATTTATTATGAAAATCGGAATTATCGGAGCAACTGGTAAAGCAGGAAGTCGTATTTTAAAAGAAGCATTGGATCGCGGACATGAAGTAACTGCAATCGTAAGAAACGCTGCAAAAATTACAGAAGACAATGTAAAAGTTTTAGAGAAAGATGTATTCTCTCTTACATCTAACGACTTGCAGGCATTTGACGTAGTTGTAAATGCATTCGGTGCTCCAGCAGGCGAAGAACACCTTCACGTAGATGCAGGAAACGTACTTATTGAAGCTGTGAAAGGTGCACCAAACACAAAATTACTTGTAGTTGGCGGAGCAGGAAGCTTATTTGTAGACGAAGAAAAAACAACACGTGTATTTGATACACCAGGTTTCCCGGGCGAATACCTTGCAACAGCTCAAAACCAAGGTAAAAACTTAGAAATCTTGCAACAAACAAATGATATCACTTGGACATTCATCAGCCCTTCTGCACTATTCGCATTAGGAAAACGCACTGGTTCTTACAAAGCTGGCAAAGACAATCTTCTTGTTAACTCAAAAGGTGATAGCTACGTAAGTTACGAAGACTTCGCAGTTGCAGCACTTGATGAAATCGAAAACCCAAAACACGTAAACGAACGCTTCACAGTAGTTTCTGAAGCTGAATAATAAAAAAAGCTCGTAAAACATTATGTTTTACGAGCTTTTTCTTATTATTGCACTTGCTCTAATCCATTTTGAGTAATCTTAAAGGATATTTCTTGCCCCTTCATCGCATCCTCTTTTTTAACTAACTCATTCTTTTTGTACCAATTCAAACGACTCGGTTCCGCATGATATACTTTCAACACATCTCCATACTCAAATGCCGTTCCATTTAATTGCCCAGCAAAATTCTTTGAAGTCTCTTGTCCTTCTGCCGTTACATGCTTTTTCTCATTTCCATTTTGATCATAAATCGTAAGGCCTATATACTGCTCATTTACAAAGCGATAATGAATCTCCTCATTTGTAAATGTTGCATGTAATTTCTTTTCAGCGTGGTTTAACGTAACAATTGAACGTGTTACATTCGAAACACCTTGATATACTATGCTATCTCCATATGTAACTTCCACAGATACTTCTGTCACTTTCTTATTCCCAAAGCTATCTTTCGTTTCTACTTTTGCTTTTTGTTCACCAATTTTTGTTGTATCCAGTTTTTCTACAAAACCAATTACTTCTCCATCTTTTACTTGAACAAAGTTTTTTGCATCTAATTTATCAGCGTTTGTTCCGATTACTACTTTTTGTGGGACTGCTGTTACTTCTTGTTGCGCTTCCATTCTCTCGAAACCTTTTTCCGTTAATTTAAAGTACAACTCTTGTTTCCCTTTACCGTTACTTACAAACTCATTTTTTTGATACCACTTCAATCGATCTGATTCTGCATGATATACCTTAATAACATCACCATATCCGAAGTCTACACCATTTAACTGTTCTGCAAAGTTTTTCGAACTCTCTTGCCCCTCTGCCGAAATAACTTTCTTTTCATTTCCATTTTGATCGTATAGCGTGATTCCCATATATTTTTCATTCTCAAAACGATAATGAACTTTAGCATCCGTAAATGTTGCCTGTAGCTTTTTCGTATTATGATCCGCAGTTACGATAGAACGCGTATTATTACCATCACCTTGGAAGACTAAGCTATCGCCATAGATTACTTCCAATGGCACTTCCGTCACTTTCTTATTTCCAAAACGATCTTTCGTTTCTACTTTCACTTTTTGTTCACCGATTTTTGTTGTATCCGGTTTTTCTACAAATCCAACTACTTCTCCATCCTTCACTTGAACAAAGTTTTTTACATCTAATTTTTCAACGTCTGTTCCGATTACTACTTTTTGTGGGACTGCTGTTACTTCTTGTTGCGCTTCCATTCTTTCGAAACCATGCTCTGTTATTTTGAAATATAACTTTTGTTCTGCTTCCCCTTTTCCCTTACCTACAAACTCGTTATTTTGATACCAGTTTAATCGTTCTGATTCTGCATGGTACACTTCCACAACATCACCATATGCAAAGTCTATACCATTTAACTGTTCTGCAAAGTTTTTCGAACTCTCTTGCCCTTCTACCGAAATAACTTTCTTTTCATTTCCATTTTGATCATATAGCGTGATTCCCATATACTTTTCATTCTCAAAACGATAATGAACTTTAGAATCCGTAAATGTTGTCTGTAGCTTTTTCGTATTATGATTCACAGTTACGATAGAACGTATCGCATCACCATTGCCCTGGAAGACTATACTATTTTCGTAGCCAACATTCACCAAAACTGGAATTAAATTTTTATTCCCTTTTTCATCTATAATTTCTACTTTTACAGTTTTTTCTCCAATTCCAGGTTTATCTTGTATAATTACACCTGTTACTTTTACACTTTCTCCTAAATTTTGTACAAGTTCGTTTGCTTTTTTCTCATCATATGTAGTACCAACTGCTATATTTTGTATTTTTGTATCATTTGGCTCACCATATGGAACTTCATATAGCTCAGTTTGTTTTTCTCGAATTGGATTACTATCTATCGATAACCATATTTCTTTTTCTAATTTAGGTAAATTTAATCCCTCTATTTTCTCTCTTGTATCATCATTTGGAGTTAATCCCCATTTTTCAAAGAAAGAAATTAAATTTTGTCCAGCTGCTTTGGACGTCATATAAATAAACATCTGCTTTTTCTCTTCATCAGATTGAGGCATTTCTACATCATGTAACATACGGTACATTTGGTGCAGTTTCGGATAGAATTGATCTCCATAAGCTAAATGCAGCTGCCAAAACATAACTAATTTCTCGAATACCCCCATTTTCTCTTGCGCATCCGGTTTACCTAAATATGCAAATGCATCTTCATAACGCCCTTCTTTTTCTAATCTCGTTTTATGCCCAAATGTAGTTTGAACCGCTAAAGAATAAATATTAACAGTTACCTCTCCAAGCTCATTCCATAACCAAGGATCCTGCTGATGTTGATGACCTAATTCATGCCAAGGGCCCCATCCATTAGCATTTAATTCTTCTACATCTAATACTGGTTTTAAACTCCCTTTTGAATAGGCTGTTCTATACTCCATAGCGTACATATGAGTTTTTGTATACCAATCTTCCACGAAATGAATATAATGTTTGCCCCTATTCGTAGCGCCTACACCATCTTTTGATAAACCTGATATTCTACTTTCTATATTAATGATTTCATCATGTTTCTTTAGTAACTCAGTTGGATCTGCTTGCTTCAAATGTTCCTTCACAGTTTCAGAGTGCATAGTCAATAAACTATTTTCCCCCTTCATCTCTATTGCATAAGGGTTAGGATTCTCTGCCAACATACGCTTCCAATCTTCTGTCGTATGTTTCCCTAAAATAAATAAAGGATTTGTACTTCCACCTTTCTCCACTTTAGCAGTTATTTCACCTGAATTATTGTAATTATAAAAGTACAATAACCCACCCTTTGGAGAAGAAATTTTGTTCTCACCAGGATTTAAATTAAATTCGATAGGTCCTCCTAATACATTTTCATTTTCATAAGAATATGTACCAATATAAGCTTTAATTTGCTGATTGCCACCTACTTGAATAACTATTTCTTCACCTGGTTTTGCATAAATACCTGTTGGTTCATATGGAGAAAAACTAAATTGACGTTTATGCAAGTCACGTATCTCTTTCACGTCACCTTTTGGCAACAATTGATACACTCGCTCTTCTTGCTGTTTCTCCATATTTGCAAGTGACATCTCTGCATACACCCTAGGCACTTCAAGACCATATGGTGTTAATAACGTAGCTAAACAAACACCAGCTACTAATACCCTACTCTTTTTCTTCTTTGACATAATCTGTGTCCTCTATTCTTTTTTTAGACAAACCATCCTACATATATCCATTTAATTAAAAATCCTATTATCTTTATAAAAACATTTAATGTACAGACTAAGATTTCTCGCACCTATATCTATTACTACCGCATCCCTTTCCACATATTCACTTTCTTACATTGTAAAGCTTTTATGTATTGTATCCTCCTCACTTCTCTACTTGTGACGAGTTCTCTTTCTACATAAAAAAAGAATAGTAATAGATATTTTTCAGTCTTGTCATCTATACATCTAAAAGCATGAGCGACAATAAAATCTTACATTTCCTTCATATATGACCATCTATAGGTAGTTTTTTCAACTGAATTTTACATGCTTTCTACTTTGTTTAATAGGCTTTTCAATACGAATAATATTACAATTTTGTGAATAAAATTCATTAATTGTAACGTTTGAATTTCATTATATTAACGGTATTGCAAAATAACGAACTACCTTCTTACTTACTCTTTAACGAATCCCATATAATAAAAAGCCCATAAAACAAAATGTTTTACGAGCCTTTCTATTACATAAGGTTTAAATACCTTTTTTAAACTGTCTTTTCCTGTATTCCTTCTGTTCTTTCAAAACCTTTTTCCGTAATTTTAAAGAACACATCATTCACACCATATGTTGTATCATTTAATGTATTGTTTTTATATACTTTAAAGCGATCAAACTCTGCTTGATACACTTTTACTACATCACCATACTCAAATGACATTCCATTAAATTGTTCCGCAAATGCTTTCGTATTTTCCGTTCCTTCTAATACCATTTGCTTCTTCTCTTTTCCAACCTTATCAAATACAGTTAATCCCATATACTTTTCACCTTTAAAGTGGGTATGAACTGGACCTTCTGAACCTACTGTACTTAACTTTTTATCTTCATGATTTAATGTGATAATCGATTTAATATTCGTTCCACCATGCCATGTACCGAAGAACATAATGCTATCACCATAAATCACTTCTACTGGTACTTCTGTCACTTTCTTATTACCAAAGCGATTTTTCGTTTCCACTTTCACCTTTTGTTCACCGATTTTTGTTGTATCCGGTTTTTCTACAAAACCAACTACGTCTCCGTCTTTCACTTGAACAAAGTCTTTTGCATTTAATTTTTCAACATCTGTTCCAATTACTACTTTTTGTGGCACTTCTGTGACTTCTTGTTGAGCTTCCATTCTCTCAAAGCCTTGTTCTGTCACTTTAAATAACACTTCATGAACACCATACTGCGTATCTACGAGTTCATTCTTTTTATACACTTTAAATCTATCAAACTCTTTTTGATACACTTTTACTATATCGCCGTATTCAAAGACCATTCCATTAAATTGTTCCGCAAATCCTTTTGTATTTTCAGATGCTTTTACTGATAAAGCTTTCTTCTCTTTTCCATCTTTATCATATACTGTCATCGCCATATACTTCTCATCTGCAAATGAAGTATGCATTGCATCTTCTGAATCTGTTGTGCTAAATTTCTTTTCTTCATGATTTAATGTAACAATCGATTTAATATTGGTTCCGCTATGCCATGTACCAAAGAACATAATGCTATCTCCGTATATTATTTCTAGTGGCACTTCTGTTACTTTTTTATTATCAAAGCGATCTTTCGTTTCCACTTTTACCTTTTGTTCACCGATTTTTTTTGTATCCGGTTTTTCTACAAAACCAACTATTTCTCCATCTTTCACTTGAACAAAGTTTTTCGCTTCTAATTTTTCAACATCTGTTCCGATTACCACTTTTTGTGGTACTGCTGTGACTTCTTGTAAACCATCGATTAATTCATATCCTTGCGGGGTAATTTTAAATAATTTTTCCGTTTTGTTTTTAGCTTCCCCTTGGTCTACACGTTTATTGTCATCATACCATTCCAAATATTTAGGCTGTATATGGTATACCTTAACCATGTCTCCATACTCAAATGACATTCCATCTAACTCTTTCACAAAATTCTTTAATCCTTCATGTCCCTCCGCAGAAACACTCTTCTTTTCATTTCCGTTTGCATCGTAGATTGTAACACTTATATATTTTTGATCTCGATAATTATGATTCAATATATTCCTTACTAATGCCGTATTAAATTTCTTATCCTCATGACGTAACGTTAACACAGCGTTGGTATTCCAAGGTGTTTTGAATGCCATACTATCACCGTACAAAACGTTAACCGGTACAGGAATTGCATTTACATTACCTTCTCCATCCACAATTTCTACATTTACAATTTGTTTTCCATTTTCTTGTTTAGGCCAAATTATCTTACCTGTTACTTTTACATTTTCACCTAAGTTTTGCACAAGTTCACTCGCCTTTTTCTCATCAAACTCTGTACCTACTAAAATATTTGGTACTTTATTAACTGGCTCGCCATAAGGAACTTTGTATGCTTCAACTTGTTTTTCACGAATTGGATTACTATCTCTCGATAACCATATTTCATTTTTCGGTTCAGGTAATTGTAGTTTATTTACTTTTTCTACCGTATCCGCCTCTGCATGTAATCCCCATTTCGCAAAGTAAGAAATTAAATTTTGTCCTGATGCTTTTGAAGCCATATAGATAAACATTTGTTTTTTCTCTCTATCTGAAATAACTCCATCAATATCTAACATAGGGAACTCTGTATCTGATAGTACTCTATACATTTGATGAAGCCTTGGATAAAACTGATCTCCATAAATTAACTGTAACTGCCAGAACATAATAACTGGATCGGATTTATCAAAATCTTTTTTCTCATCTGGTTGATTCAAATATGCAAAAGCTTTCTCATATCGTCCATCTACTTCCATCCGTGATTTATTTCCAAGGGCCGTTTGCACAGCTAGACTATAAATGTTGACTGTAGTTTCTCCCATCCCCGTCCACTGCCAAGGTGCTTGTTGATGTAAGTGACCGACTTCATGCCACGGTCCCCATCCATTCTTTGTAAGTTTTTCTGTATCCAACACCTTATCCATCACATCTGGGACATAACCAGTATGATAATCCTTAGCAAACATGTGATCCCCTTTTGCTGGGACTCTTTTTTCGACAAACTGTACATAATGGCTCGTAGACTTCGCTACTCCCATACCATCCTCAGATAAACCAGCTACCGAGTTTTCCATTCTAATAATCTTATCGTGCAATTTCATTAACTCTACTGGGTCTGTATCTCCCATATAATTTTTCACAGCATCATAACTCGCAGTAACTAAACTTCTCTCTCCCTTTAATTCTACTGCGTAAGGATCTTTGTACTTTTCCAGCATTTCATCCCAATCTTTTTTCGTATGTTTTCCTAATATAAATAAAGGGAAATGACTCCCACCTTTTTCAACTTTTGCAGTTACCTCGCCACTATCATTTAAATTATAAAAATACAAAATCCCACCATTAGGGGACTTAATTACATTTTTACCTGTTTTCAAATCAAATTCTTTAAAACCTTCTACATCATAAGAGCTCGTTCCGATAAAAGCTTTAATAGACTCTTTCCCTTGTATTTCAATCGTAATTTCTTCATTAGGTTTTGCATAAATTCCAGTTGGTTCATTAGCAGATAAATTCCATTTCTGCTTTAAGCTCTCTCTCTCTTCTTCCACCTTACCTTTCCCCGGCAACTGAAATACCCTTTGCTCAAACTTATTCTCTTGAACATCTTCTAATTTTCCACCTTTAACCTCTTCCAAAGGCGCCGCATACCCTTTCGATGCTTCGAAAGCTACTGGCGATAATAATGTAGATATACATATACCAGCTACTAATACCCTACTCTTTTTTTGCTTTGACATAATCTGTGTCCCCTGTCCTTTTTTTAGGCAAACCACTCTATATATTCATCTAATCAAAAATCCTATTATTTTTATAAAAACATTTAATGAATAGACTAACGCCTCTCGTACCCATATCAATTACTACCGCATTACTCTCCCTGTATTCGCTTTATTGCATTGTAAAATTTTTATGTATTATTCTCCTCTTCACTTATGAAAAGTTCTCTTCTTACATAAAAAGAGACTAGTAAAAGATATTTTTCGGTCTTGTCATCTATACATCTTAAAATAAAAAATAATATAATCTTACATTTTCTTCATATATGACCATCTATAGGTAGTTTTTCCAACTGAATTTTACATGCTTTTTCCTACATTTGATAGGCTTCAACTGAGAATAATATTACAATTTTGTGAATAAAAACCTGTCATCTTAACGTTACGATTAATTGTTTTTTAATATTATTTTAAAATAAAAACCTGTCAAAAAGACGCTACTCTTTTTGACAGGTTTTTATTAGTTCAGTATACGTTTCATTATAAATCCTTTTCCATTTATCCATTCACCTTCAATTTCACCAGTTAAATGAAATTCAATTGATTCATATAATTTTTGGGCAAGTCTATTCTCTGGATGTATACTTAAATATATAACTTTTCGATCATATTCTTTTTGTAAGTATTCTATTAGCAAATGTAATAATGGTTTTGCGTAACCTTTACCTTGGCAATTACTATCAATCATAAATTGATTTAAATATACAGCCTTCTCTTTTTCTTCAAACCAACCGTACATCGCATATCCGATTGGCGTGTCACCATCATAAAACCCTAATGAAGCAGCATCACCTTTATATTTCGTATCAACATCGACTAAACATTCTGCAACTGTACTTTCAATAAATTCAAGCTGTTCTCTGGTTACTTTCAAATTAGCAATTTCATTTCGATTTTCATTCGTTATTTTATAAATATGAAGAGCCATAATTCTCTCTCTTTCTAATTTCTCATTTTCATTATACTTTACAGTGGTGTAATGAAGCCAAAATAAACTAATTCTAACTCTTTTCGCGGCAAAAGTTCAAACGAATGAAAAAGCACTGGCATACGCCAATGCTTTTTCATTATCTCTTTTGATTCGGTTTATGCGGTTCATTTGGAGTATATGGCTTATTTGGTTTATTTGGAGCCTCAGCCTTTTTCCAACTTACCGCTAACTCTGGACTTGTTTTTTCTTCACTACGCTCAAGTAATACTACTGCATTTTGAATAGTCGGTGTACCTTTATGCGCAATTCCTTGTAGTTTCGTTAAATTTCCTGATACTTTAAAGCTAAATCCACCAGCTGGCGTTTGTTTCGGAATTAAAATGCGGAACTTCTCTCCTACATTAAATTCTGTTTTTGTTTCGCCTTTTTCATTTGCAAATTTCACGCCCGCTGGTGCACCTGTTGCTTGCACTTTATACGTTCCGCTTTTTGCATTTGTTTCTACTGTATATAAACCTGTTTCAAAGAAATCATTTTTTAATACTGCTTCTTGTTCTTCTGTAGGAGTTACACTCATCGTAATTTCTTGTAACTCTTCACTAGCGTTTGCTTTTGCAACGATGTCTTTCGTTACTTTCTCTACATTTTTATTGCGGAAATCTAAATCATTAACATCAATTTGTTTTAACGCATTCCATACTGCAAGCTGCGTTGCGTAATGCGCCTCTCTCCAATCAGATACTCCTAATTCTTGTGGGCTCTTTTGTGGATATCCATTCAACAGTACACGGTACACATTAATATCCACTTTACCCATTTCTGGTAAATCTTGACCACTCGGAGATTTTAAATCTACATTTAAGCAAAATGCAATTTTTCCATCTGCCGTTTTAATAAGTTCTGTTCGAATTGGTTTCTTCTTTGACTTACTATAACTCCAATTCATTTCATACTTTGTATGATCCATAACTTCTGCGAATGCTTTTTGAAGTGGGAATAATACAAATAAGACACTTAAAAACATAGCTAAAAGTTTGAACGATTGCTTTATATTCATGTTTACAGCCCCTTAATAACAAACTTAATACTAAGTAGTATTTAATTAGAAAATATTTTTATGCAAAAAAAAGAGCGCATAAAAGCACTCTTTTTTCTTTCTTACTTTAATCTTAGAAATCGAAGTTATCAGGATCTGGACCAACGCGGTGATTTTGGTTTAACGCATCGATTTTTTCCATGTCTTCTTTTGTTAATTCAAAGTTAAATACATCAGCATTTGCAATAATGCGGTGTTCTTTCGTTGATTTTGGAATTGTAATTACTCCGTTTTGAAGATCCCAACGTAAAATCACTTGTGCTGTTGTTTTACCGTGTTTCTCAGCAATTTCTTGTAATGTTTCATTATCTAATAATTGACCTTGCATAAGTGGTGACCATGCTTCCATTTGAATACCTTGTTCTTTACAGAAAGCTTGTAATTCTTTTTGTGTTAAACGAGGGTGATATTCTACTTGGTTAATCATTGGCTTAATTTCTGCATCTTTCATTACATCTTGTAAGTGATGAATTTGGAAGTTACTTACGCCAATTGCACGTACGCGATCTTCTTTATAAAGTGTTTCTAGCGCTCTCCACGTATCTTTATATTTTCCTTCTACAGGCCAGTGAACAAGGTATAGGTCTAAATAATCTAATTCTAATTTCTTTAAACTCTCTTCGTATGCAGCAATTGTTTCTTCATATCCTTGATCTGCGTTCCATACTTTTGAAGTGATAAATAATTCTTCTCTTGAAATACCAGTCGCTTCAATACCTGCACGGATTCCTTCACCTACAGCTTTTTCATTTCCGTAAATTGCAGCTGTATCGATGCTACGGTATCCTGCTTTAATCGCTGATTTTACAGCTTCTACAAGTTCTGGTCCTTCTTCTACTTTAAATACACCTAAACCGAACCAAGGCATTTCTACACCATTATTTAATACTGTTTTACTTTGTAAGTTTTTCATTTTATTTTCTCTCCTTTTATTTTACTTGATCTCTTTTTTCTAATGTCATGCTCCATGCTGTTAAAATCACGGCACCTACTACCATAAGACCGCCTACCCAAGCAGTATGGATTAATCCTAACGAATTCGTTACAAGGCCACCTATATAAGAACCTAAAGCGATTCCTCCGTTAAATGCGGCAATATTAATTGCTGAAGCAACATCAACCGCACTTGGAACAAAGCGCTCTGCCAATATAACTACATATACTTGTAGCCCTGGAACATTCATAAATGCGAATAGTCCCATGAAAATAATTGTGATTAATCCAGCTACTTTAAATGGCGCTGTAAATGTTAAAACAAATAATATGATCGCTTGAATAAAGAACATGTAAAATAGCGCTCGAATCGGATTATGATTCGATAATTTCCCGCCAACCATATTCCCTATCGCAATGGCGATTCCATACACTAATAAAATGATAGTAACGGTACTTGCTTCAAATCCTGTTACTTCTTGTAATAGGGGTGATAAATACGTAAATGTTACGAATGTACCACCGTATCCAAGTGCAGTAATAATGAAAACAAGTAATAGTCTTCCATTTTTAATTAATTTAAATTGATCACGAAACGATACAGGTACACCATTTTTTAAATTAGATGGGACGAGTATACTGTTTGCGATGAAAGCAATAATTCCAATTACGACAATCGCCATAAATGACGCTCTCCAGCCAAACTCTTGACCGATAAATGTTCCAATTGGCACACCAGTAATAGTCGCAACTGTTAATCCAGTAAACATAATCGCAATTGCGCTAGCACGTTTATTCTCTGGTACGATTGCAGCTGCAATTGTAGATCCAATTGACATAAACACACCATGTGCAAACGCAGATACAATTCTTGCGATAATTAATACAGTGAAGCTTGTTGCTACCGCCGCAATGCCATTACCAATAATGAAAATAACCATAATCCACATTAATAATGTCTTTCGCGACATACTAGCCGTTAACGCTGTTAAAACAGGAGCTCCTACCGCCGCTCCTAACGCATATAAGGAAACCGTTAAACCGGCTGTTGTAACCGAAACATTTAAATCTTTTGAAATAGATGGTAGTAAGCCGACACTAATAAACTCGGTCGTACCAATCCCAAACGCACTAATCGCTAGCGCTAATAAAGCAAACATACTTCTTCGGCTCGTCTGAGCTTCCGAAGATGGTACTGTATATGAACTCAATTGAATTCCTCCTTATTACAAGAAATCCAATCATAATAGTATGATAAAAAGGCCCTTTTATCTTCTAAAAAATATATTTCATACTTACAAATGCTATTATGAATGGTTTCATCCCTTTTTTGAAGAACGCACTTTAAAGTACGATAGGTACCAAAAAGTAACATAGTCACTTTTTGGTACCGTACTACTCATTTGCCTCTTACATGTGCTATTATGAAACATATTTAACATAATAAAAAGTACGTACTTTAAAGTGCTATAGGTACTAAAAAGTAACATTTGTATTATTAAACTTACTTTACTCAAAAAGGGAGGGGTTCATATGAAGAAATACAATATTCCTGTAGAGGCGACTTTAGAAGTTATCGGCGGCAAATGGAAAGTTGTTATTCTTTGTCACTTAACGAAAGGTACAAAGAGAACGAGTGAATTAAAACGCTCAATGCCTGGTATTACACAAAAAATGTTAACGCAGCAATTACGTGAATTAGAAGACGACGGGGTCATTCAAAGAAAAGTATACAACCAAGTCCCACCGAAAGTAGAATATTCTCTTACCGACTACGGTTGGTCTTTAGAATCCATTCTTGACTCTCTTTGTTCTTGGGGCGAATGCCATCTTGAAAAAGAAGGTAACACATCGATGCTAATTGCAGAAGGTGAATAATAGGAAAAAGGAAAAAACGAACATGAATTTGTTCGTTTTTTCCTTTTTTTCTATATATATATGTACATTTCTAACTGAAACAAAATATTTTATACGCTTTCATACCTTGTCAGCACTACGTTATACACTCAATATCAAATAATTAGGAATCATTTTTATGTTAACATAGGTGTATATAGTATATAATATAGGATATATATTATATACACTTTCCGGTAACGGAGCTTTTCCATTATGCGGACAAGCCATATATCGGACAGTTCATAAATAATAAGTAAGACGTTATGGTTTTAGATTTATGTTTGCAGCTTACTTGCTGTCATAAATTTAAAGGCATTTTATTGTGTTTTGTGAAACTTTGCATAAAGTTTCGTAAACGTTTACTATCTTACTTATAAAAAATAAGAGTATTGCTATCGTAAAGGAGAATTGGAGATGCCAGAAACTATGACTCAAACAAAGCCAGAACAAGAAACTGTACAAATTTCTGCTAGCCAAGGACAACTTGATGTACTTGATCAGTTGTTAAAACCTGAGGTACAAGAATCATTAACAACACTAGTAGAACAGCTTCCAAAATTAACTGAGCTTGTTAACATTTTAACTAAGTCTTATGACTTCGCTCAAACTGTTGCTACTGATGAAGTATTAAAAAGCGACACTGTTGGTGCAATTACAGAGCTTGTAGAACCTGTAAAAGATACAGTGAAAAGCATGGCTGCAACTGCAATCGAAGCGAAAGATCGTGCTGACGAAAGCAACGAAGTTATCGGCCTATTCGGTCTGTTAAAATTACTAAAAGATCCACAAGCACAAAAAATGTTCCGCTTTGTGAACGCATATCTTCAAATTAGTGCAGAACGTAACAATAAATAATTTAACTTATAACAACAATTAGTAAAGACGGGGGATATCATACTATGTCAAAACAAATTGTCATCTTAGGCGCTGGTTATGGCGGTCTTCTTGCCGCTTTAAACGTACGTAAATATTACAGCAAATCAGAAGCACAAGTTACAGTGATTAACCAATACCCAACACACCAAATCATCACTGAATTACACCGCCTAGCAGCTGGTAACGTGTCTGAGCAAGCAATTGCAATGCCACTTACAAAGCTTTTCAAAGGTAAAGATATCGATCTTAAAATTGCAACAGTTGAGTCATTCTCAGTTGATAGCAAAGAAATCAAACTAGCTGGTGGCACTACTTTATCTTACGATGCACTTGTAGTTGCTTTAGGAAGTAAAACTGCTTACTTCGGTATTCCAGGACTAGAAGAAAACAGCATGGTATTAAAATCTGCTGCTGATGCAAACAAAATCTACAAACACGTTGAAGACCGTATTCGTGAATACGCGAAAACGAAAAACGAAGCTGATGCTACAATCGTAATCGGTGGTGGCGGATTAACTGGCGTTGAGCTAGTTGGTGAGCTTGCTGACATTATGCCTAAACTTGCAAAAAGCCACGGCGTAAATCCAAAAGAAGTTAAACTTCTTCTTGTTGAAGCAGGTCCAAAGATCCTTCCAGTATTACCAGACCACTTAATCGAACGTGCAACTACTAGCCTAGAAGCACGCGGCGTTACATTCTTAACTGGTCTTCCTGTAACAAACGTTGCTGGCAATGAAATCGACTTAAAAGACGGTCAAAAACTTGTTGCTAACACATTCGTTTGGACAGGCGGCGTACAAGGTAACCCATTAATCGGTGAATCAGGTCTTGAAGTTAACCGTGGACGTGCAACAGTTGATGCATACCTACAATCTACTTCTCACAAAGACGTATTCGTTGCTGGAGACAGCGCTGTTGTCTTCGCTCCAGACGGTCGTCCATACCCACCAACTGCACAAATCGCTTGGCAAATGGGTGAGTTAATTGGATACAACTTATACGCAGCACTAGAAGGCAAAGCATTCGAAGAGTTCGCACCTGTAAACTCTGGAACACTTGCTAGTCTAGGACGTAAAGATGCGGTTGCTACAATTGGAGCAAGCAATACTCCACTTAAAGGCTTACCAGCATCATTAATGAAAGAAGCAAGTAACGTTCGTTACTTATCACACATTAAAGGTCTATTCAGCTTAGCTTACTAATCTGAATATAAGCCCGAATCATGCCCAGCATGGTTCGGGCTATTTTTATCCGTAATTTTCTCTAACTTATTTATTCGGCAGAAGAATAATATAACCCTTTTAATTATCTAAATTTACTGATTATTTTATGTCCAAATTGTGTATACGAAAAGATGGAAGTATTCTTCCTACTCCCATCCTTTCACACAAACTATTCGCCTAACTTCACAAGGCTGTAGTTCTTCTTCCCTTTACGAATAATAATAAATCTTCCATCAAATGAATTTTCTACAGTAACATCCGTACCCACATCTGTTACTTTCTCACCATTCATAGAAATCGCACCATTATTAATGTCTTCGCGTGCTTGGCGTCTAGATGGTTCAATTCCTAAATCGACTAGCCACTCTACGATGTTTTTCGTCTCTTTTGAAGACTGGAACGTTGGCATTTCTTTAAAGCCTTGTTCAATTTCATCAGCTGTTAACGATTTAATATCCCCGCTAAATAACGCTGCTGTAATCTTCTCAGCTTGTAATAATGCCTCTTCTCCATGAACGAATTTCGTCATTTCTTCCGCTAACACTTTTTGCGCTTCACGTTTATGAGGTTCCGCTTCTACCTTCGCTGCTAATTCATCAATACGCTCTTTCGTTAAGAACGTAAAGTATTTCAAGTATTTAATTACGTCACGGTCATCTGTATTTACCCAGAACTGGTAAAATTCAAACGGTGTCGTTTTTTCGGGATCAAGCCAAACCGCACCACCTGCTGATTTACCAAACTTCGTACCGTCCGATTTTAATAATAACGGAATCGTTAATCCGAATACTTTCGCCTCATGACCTTCTAACTTACGAATTAAATCTAAACCACTCGTAATATTTCCCCATTGGTCACTACCACCAATTTGAAGTTGAACATCCTCTTTCGTGTATAAATGATGGAAATCCATTGCTTGCAAAATTTGGTATGTGAATTCTGTGAAAGAAATACCTGTATCTAAACGGCTTGCTACAATATCCTTCGCTAACATGCTATTGATGCTAAAGTTTTTCCCGTAATCACGTAAAAACTCAATAATATTTATTTCATGTGTCCAATCATAGTTATTTACCATCTTCACTTCGCTATTTCCGCCAAAATCAAATAGCTTTTTCATTTGCGCTGTTAACGCATCTACATTATGCTGAACCACTTCTAACGTTTGAAGTTGACGCTCCGATTGTCGTCCACTCGGATCACCAATTGTTCCTGTTGCCCCGCCAATTAAAATAACAGGATGATGGCCAGCTAATTGGAATCTCTTCATCATCATAAACGGAATCAAATGTCCGATATGCATACTATCACCAGTCGGATCAACTCCGCAGTATAGTGAAATCTTTTTCTCTTCTACTAGCTTACGTAAGCCTTCTTCGTCAGTCTGCTGATTAACGGCGCCACGCCATTCTAATTCATCAATAATATTCATTTTTTGTCATCCCCTTTATTTTTTAAAAACAAAAAAGCCCCTATGTCTACGATAGACATAGGGACGATTATTCACCGTGTTACCACCCAGTTTGCATAAATAGCATAGCTACTCATACCACTCTTAGCAATAATATCGATTGCTAGTCCGCTTAGCATTACCTAAGATACTCCAGAGTGTAATTCGCAAGTTTGTTTGTGCTAGGTTCCAGCAACCCCTAGCTCTCTCGTTAACAGTGACAAACTGCTACTGGGCTCTTTCAACGTATGTTATTTGTTAAATTATTAGCATTATATTGAATTGAAAACAAATTGTCAACAATACCCAAATATTATTTTAAAATAATTCATATCTTCATACGTATTTCGTTATTCCTTATCTTCTCCAATAATCCTTACTTCTCGCTCTAACTTCACGCCAAATTTCTCTTCAACTGTCTTTTGTACGAAGTGAATTAAATCGATGTAATCTTGTGCTGTTCCGTTATCAACATTCACCATAAATCCAGCATGTTTTAAAGAAACTTCTACTCCACCAATTCGCTTACCTTGTAGTCCTGAGTCTTGAATCAACTTACCAGCAAAGTTATTTGGTGGACGCTTAAATACGCTACCACAAGAAGGGTATTCTAGAGGCTGTTTTGACTCACGCTTAAACGTTAAATCATCCATTTTTGCTTTAATTTCTTCACGTACACCTTCTTCAAGTTCAAATCTCGCTTCAAGAATAATGTAATGGTTGTTCGCAAATACACTCTTACGATATCCAAATTCAAATGCTTCTTTCGTCAAAGTACGTAGCTCTCCATCACCTGTCATTACGACAGCTTCTGTTAATACAAACGATACTTCACCGCCATATGCACCAGCATTCATATATAATGCTCCGCCAACTGAACCTGGAATACCACAAGCAAACTCAAGACCCGTTAAGTTATGGTCTAAAGCAATACGTGATACATCAATAATTGCTGCGCCACACTGTGCTACAATCGTCGTTCCTGTTACAGTAACACCTGTAATATGAATTAAACTTACTGTAATCCCGCGAATTCCACCATCTTTAATAATGACATTCGATCCATTTCCTAAAAACGTAACTGGAATATTATATTCGTTCGCATATTTGATAACTTCTTGAATTTCATCATAATTTGTAGGCGCAACGAAAACATCTGCTTTTCCGCCAACTTTAATATGCGTATGATTCTTTAACATTTCATCTTGTTTAACATGTCCTTCAGGCAATACCGTACTTAAATATTTATAAACCTCTTGCATATTCATTTTACGATTCCTCTATTTCTATATTCATTTTATCCCGTTATACGGGCCCATAATATCCCCACGTACATGAAAGAACCTAAAGTGGTGGATACAGTGTACCCAAAATCAATTCGAGACACCTATAAACCTCTTAATTTATAAGAGGTGCCACTCATATTAAAATATATATTGCATAATAAAGCAACCCAAATGGACTACTAAACTTGACATGTCATCAGAAAGACAACAATTTGTAAAATATGTGACTTTTTCAAAACACTATCCCTCAGTATCTTACTATACCATACAAAAAGAAAGTGGTATTTTTTTGTACTTTTTACTTTATTTACATCAATGAAAAAAGAGCACATTCCACAGAATGTGCTCTTTCTATACTCATTAAATTATTTTTCGTTCTCTTCTTTTTCCTTATCAAACCATAATAGCTCATCGTCATCCACTTCACCATTATAATTGATTAAAATTTCTTCTCCCGCTTTTATATCCTTATACGCGAAGAAGTTAAAAGTATGATTCTCGAAGACAATTTCATACGTTGCATTCGGATTATATGCATGATTAAATAACATGCCGTATCCTAACAGGAATGCCGTATGATTTACCCCATACTCAAATGCGTAGTCAGCAAGTAACGTTTTTTCAATGTGTTCATGCTGTTCATTCGGATAAGAGATAACTGGTGCTGAGTGAATCAACTCACCCTTTTTAATATCACGAGTTGCAAATACACCTCTATTAAATTCTCCATCACTAAGTTCAGAAGTCTTAACTTCAATCATATTCGTCACCTATATAATTCTTTCTTTGAAGTATTTTATCCCGCTATTTGCGAGGTTCAACTAATAATCAGTAGGTATTAGTCTCACTTTATCTCCTTAAGCTTGGCAGAAAACGCGCAGAAAAGCAATTAAATTACTATCAAGTATTTATTTAAATGAAAAAAGAGCACACATGGTGTGCCCTTTTCAAGAAATATTACTTTTCTAGAATATCTTCTAGTAACTTCACTTGCTCGCTAACAGTATGTAACGTCTTCACCGATATATCATTTCGATGTTTTTCTTCTTCCACACTCGCTAGCACTTCTTCTGTAGCTGTAGAAGTTTGCTGAATTACGTTAGAAGCATGCGTAACATCCTTTACAATATTCGTCGTTTTAACTTGGAAACTTTCTTGATGAACAACAACCTCTCGCATTACTTTATTAATCGCATCAATAAACTTCCCTAAATCAGTTACGTTTGTTAAAACGCTTGCTAACATTTCGTTACACTCTTCTTGTACTCTTTCTGACTTCTCTACCTGCACTTCTACCTTACTTGCTTGATTACTAAACTCCTTCAAAATCCCTTGAATTCTTCCCGCAGAACGATTTGATTCTTCAGCAAGCTTTAACACTTCACTCGCTACAATAGCAAAACCTTTTCCATGCTCGCCTGCCCTGGCAGCTTCAATATTTGCATTTAAAGCTAGCAAACTCGTCTGACTTGAAATATTCGTTATTACATCTACAATTTCATTAATTTGTTTCGATTGCATCATTAAATCTCTAAATATAATTCCAGACTGTGAAACAACATCATTTAAACTTCTCATGTTAGCTTCAAAATTTCTTAAAGTATGTACGCTACCCTTTGAAATTTCTAAACTTTTATCCACACGAGCCGATGCAGTTCTTACTTGAGATATAATTTGTTCAATATTTCCCTCCATATCATTCAATACTTCTACCGAACGATACATCATTTCTGATTGTGATTGCGTACCAACTGCTACCTCTTCAAAGGCAAAATTAATTTCACTCATCGATTCCATCGACGTGTTCATATTTTGTCTTAAATGATTGAAATTACTATCTAGTTTCACAACTGTTTCTTCAATAAGTCTTTGCGTCTCTTCTAACTCCTGAGCTTTTCTCATTACTTCTTGCTTCTCATCACTTAAACGAAGGAGCAGATTAGAACCGATTTTCGTGACGCCCCACATAGCGATTGTTACAATCGCTAACAAACTTGCGAAATTAGCAGCTTCAGATGAGGCTGTATAAGCAAAAAATTGCTCCGGCCAATAGCTACAAAGGATAAATGTGATTACAACAGCTACCCCGCCAAGAATTAAAATGAGGCGCTCACTTAAGTAAATAAGTGAAACAGCTAATGTAAAATAGACCATTTGAAATACAGCCGGGCTTTCATTAAAAGCTTGTACCATAATGTAAGACATTGTAAGCAACATAAATGTCATGATATATTTATACGCTGATTCCATACTTTTTATAAAAGTAAAAAGCGTTCCAAATACAACGACAGAAATACCACAGATCCAAAACGCCATTGCTCTCTCTGTAAAAATATATCCATAATACCCAATCGCGATTATCCCAAGGAAGAAACTACAAATCGTTATAAACAGTAATAAATGATTTTTCTGTGATTCTTTCTCAAGGTTAGAAAAACAAGTCCTCTTTAACCACTCCATATGAAGCCCCACCTTCTACTTATACATATCAATTACTTCAGTTTAAATACCGCACTTACTGGGTTATGATCGCTATTTTCAAACTTTAAATCTTTCCCTTGTACATTTACAATCTCTACATTCGGTGAAACGATAAAGCCATCAATAATAGTGACGAAATTTTCACCTTCTACATATTTCTTTACATCATCTCTCACAGTCATAACAGACGGATCTACAGCCCACTTAAAGCCACCGTCTGTAAAGTCCTTCGGTAACTCTACTAACCACTCAGGACGCTCTTTCACGAACTTCGGATCACTTAATTGAGCGTTTGAAACTAATTGATTCCAATCTCCGCCCATTATTACGTAATCACCATTTTCATAATGCTTGTTCATATATTCTTTTAAGTACTCTACTTGCTGTTTTCTAATTTTCCCGCCTTCATCATAAGCAGACAAATGTAAATTTACGAGTCTAACATGTTTCCCATTATTAACAGGGATTTTATATTCCACAATTGCTCGATCTAAATCAAACAAACGCTTTGGCCAAGGCTCCATTCCAGGAAGCTGGAACCTCTTCGCTTCTTGAACAGTGTATTTAGAAAACGTACTTAATCCAGCCTCCGCATATCCCATTGGATTTGTTATTGGCACTGGAACCCATTTCGTATCGTAGTTCTTGCCAAATGACGAAACATAATCAGGTAATCCTTTTTTCAAAAATTCATGTTCATTTACATCAAATGAACGAAGTGACTTTATATCAACTTCTTGTAATAGTGCAAAATCACTATTCTCATTTTGTAAAAACGAAAGCATATTCTTTAAATTAGTTTCCGTTTGCTCTTTACTACTTGAACCAGATCCCTTTCCACCATCCATAAAGAAATCTTGATCCTTATCTAACCCAGCATATCCAATATTAAATGTTGTAACTTTAAATTCATTTCCAGTCGCTAATACGCGCTCCTTATTATTCTCCACCTTCAAGCTTGTAACATCAGCAGGCTGTTCTTTAGTAAGTGTCATATACGCTAGAAATCCTCCTACAATGCCCGCTACTACTAAAACACATATAAATACGATTTTAAAAAATTTCTTCAAATAAATGACTCCTTTTCACGCGAATTTATTTTTCTTTATTTTCAGTCAAATAAAACAAAACGACACACATAAGAAACATTTTATCATAATTAAAACCTTATATCACTATATTTAGTTGATAAGTAATCGATCCCATTTTAATTACTTAAAAAGCCTTCAGACATCAAAAAAAGAAAAGTTACACCCTCCTCCTCACTGGAAATTAAACGGTATATTTAGTACACTATATGTAATAATCATAGGCGATGGAGTTCGCCATAAACGCTGCTTAGCTAATGACTCCTACCAGTATGGATACTGGTAGGAGTCTATTTTTTTGAGCAAGCTATTTAAAGAGGTGAGAAAATTGATTTATATTATCGTTGGCATTGCTGGTATATTAGGAGCTCTTTCTCGTTATTATTTAGGTCTTAATATCAACACATTTTGGCATCATTCATTTCCATTGGCAACATTACTCATTAACTTAATCGGTTGCTTTTTCTTAGCGTGGCTAACTACTTATATCGCTCGGCTAAACATCTTACCTTCAGAGGTTATCACAGGCATCGGAACTGGATTCATCGGTTCCTTTACGACTTTTTCAACATTTAGTGTAGAAACTGTGCAATTGATCAATCATTCTGAGTGGAGCATAGCCTTCTTATATGTATCATGCAGCATACTTGGTGGCCTCATTATGTCTGGCCTTGGCTATACACTTGGAGATTTCTTAATTAAGAAATCTCTTACGGAAGGTGATTACTCATGATAGAAGCTTTATTAGTCGCAACAGGAGGATTTTTCGGTGCGATTACACGATTTGCAATTAGCAATTGGTTTAAGAAAAGAAATAAAACACAATTTCCAATTGCTACATTCCTTATTAATATAACAGGGGCATTTTTACTTGGATATATAATTGGCAACGGAGTCACTACAGGCTGGCAACTATTATTAGGTACTGGATTTATGGGCGCATTCACTACATTTTCTACGTTTAAATTAGAATCTGTTCAGCTTCTCAATCTAAAAAAACCGTACATCTTCCTTTTATATTTAAGTGCTACTTACATAATTGGTATCCTCTTCGCATTCCTTGGAATGAAGCTAGGCGGAATATAAAAAAAGCGACTCTATTGAGTCGCTTTTTTTCATAAGAAATATGTCCCGCCATATGGAATGGAAAATAAACCAGCTGGATGTACATCGTAATGTACAATTTGCATCGGAAGTTGTGAATACGGCATATACTGACTTTGCAACATTTGTGCAAAATATGCTTGTTGTTGCATTTGAATAGCTTGATTCACAGCATGAATTGTCCCCTGTGCCCCAGCCAGTGTAATAGCTGCTCCTACTTGTCTTCCATTATAAAAATGATGGTTCATCATGATTCATCTCACTTATTCTTTTTCTTCCATATGGTATGTTTCTATTTCATAGTAAGTGTTTTGTCCCTATAGGTTGCCCCTATCTATTGCCCTTTTTTAGCTTGGAAGTAATAAATCCAAATAATAATACACCAATACCACTAAGGAACAATACATAACTTATCGGTACTAGGAAAAAGAAAGGTTCTTCAAGGAATCCATCCGCTCCTACTTTACTGTTTGACGCATGTATAGTTAAAGAAATAATCGCTAAAATCATGAAAGAAATAGCTACTACGTATTTATTTTTCATTTCACATTCTCCTCTACTTATGTAATTCTTCTTAAATCGTTAACATCATATTATCTAAAATAACATTAACAGTCAATAATTATTTATCGTTTAACAATAAATAATTATTGACTAGACTAATAAAAAAAGGTTTGCGAAGCATCTTAAATTCCTTCACAAACCTTCTAAATTATAAATATTTACACTTCAAACCTCTTGCTTAATACAATATACATTGCGCAAAATAGCACGAATATCCCAGCATAAATTAACAAAATCTCTACACTAAACATATCCGACAACGGACCAAATATTATCATTCCTAAAGGAAGCGCGCATGAATTCGCAATTTGTACAAGGCTGAACATCCGTCCGTGCATCGATGGTTCTACTTTCTCCTGCAATAACACAGTAACTGGTGTATTGAAGCACGGCATTGTTATACCAATTAAAAAATTAAATACTAAATACATAATAAATATCGGTGCTATTCCGAGTCCAATCATAAGCAGTCCATATAATGCACAAGCTAGCGCTGTTGTATACATACGATTACGAAAGCCACCCCACGCCGCAATCAATACGCCACCAGCTGCCGCACCCGCACTAAAGGTCATCTCACTAGCAGTAAGTCTCCACATTTCAGCCCCGAAAGAACGAGTTACCATTAAAGGTGTTAAAAAAGCAGCTGGACTTATTAAAATCATGACGATAATCAATAAAACGATTAGCCTTTTAATAAATACATTTTCTTTTAAATAAGAGAATCCTTCTTTAATTCCTTGTAGATTAGAGTTTTGCTTATTCTCTGCATTCACATGTCCCTCTACTTGAATGATAAGCATAATACTAATTCCAATCATAGCCGTAATAACATCAATAAAAAATGTTGTTTCAATGCTGGCAATAGAAAGAATCGCAGCACTTGCTGCTGGAGAAAGAAACATAATTAAAGATGTAATACTGCTATTTATTCCATTTACTTTCATAAGATACTCTTTCGGAACGATTTGCGGAATTAATGCATTCACAGCTGGCGTTTGTACTCCTGTTCCAGCTGAACGAATGAGTAACACAATAAAAAGTAACCAAATACTTTTATATCCTGTTAAAAATAAAATTGCTAAAACTAACGTCGCAATCGCTATAATCCCGTCCGATAACATAATCATCTTTTTACGGTCATAACGATCAATCCAAACACCTGCAAACAAAGATATCGCAATTTGTGGTAGGAAACCGCAAACAGTTGAAATAGTCAACATCACTCCTGATGATGTTGTAAGGGTGATATACCATATAATCGCGTATTGCACGAGAGAGGAGCCGAACAACGAAATAGTTTGAGCGGTCAAAAATAATATAATTTTCGTTTTCCAATTGTTTTCACTCATATGTTTCACACCCCCTTAACTAATCCTGTCTCTATATGAAAGATGCTATCTGCCCAATCAAGATAAAAACTCGCTTCGTGAGATACGAGGATAATGCTGCCCTTAAACTTAATTAGCGCCTTTTGCAAAGCTTCCTTCGCTTCTGCATCTAAATGATTTGTCGGCTCATCTAAAATTAAGAAGTTACAAGGTGATAGTAATAATCCGCACAGTTTCACCTTCGATTGTTCACCACCACTTAACGTACGAATTTCTTGCGAAACGTGCGTATCCTTCACTCCACACGCAGCTAAATGATGGCGTATTTCCTTCATATTCAGTTTAGGAAACTGTTCTGAAATAATTTGAAGCGGCGTTAAAGAATCGTTGCTCCAATTTAAATCTTGCTCATAATATCCAATCTTTATTTGCTCTGAAAAGTGAAACTCTCCAGAAATACTAGCAATATTTCCAACGATTGTTTTTAATAAAGTAGATTTCCCTACTCCATTGAAACCTGTAATAACAAGTTTTTGCCCACCCATTACTGAAAAATTCAACTTTGGTAAGAGAGCGAAGTCGTAACCAACTTCAAGGTTATTTACTTCAAGAACTGTCTGAACTGAAATGGGAAGTTCCTGAAAATGAATAGACGGTTTATGAGTAAAACTTGGTGGTGCAATTCTTTCCATACGCTCCAATTGTTTTCTACGACCTTGCGCTATTTTTGAATTCACCCCAGCAATATTTCTACGAATATACTCTTCCGTTTTTTCAATTTTCTTTTGCTGTGCATAATATTGGCGAATATAATCTTTTCGTAAATGCTCCTTTTGTCTTACAAAATCTGAGTATTTACCGTAATACTTCTTAACTGTTCCGAACTCTACATCACATATGCAAGAAGTTACTTTTTCCAGAAAATCAAAATCATGTGACACTACAATAAACGCTCCTTCAAAATTCATTAAATAATTAGCAAGCCACTCCACATGCTCCTTATCAAGAAAATTCGTCGGTTCATCTAGTAATAAAATATTAGGCTCTTCTAATAAGAGCTTCGCTAAAATTACCTTTGCACGCTGCCCTCCGCTTAATTCACCAATAACACGATTCATCCCAATCGCATCAATACCTAAACCGGCTGCCACCTTATTCGTAATACTGTCTACTGAATAAAAATCACGAGCTTCAAGCTGCTCTTGCATTTCAGCTGCTTTTAGTAGTTGATTCTCATCTCCAGTCATCGCACTTTCTTCATATAACTTGTTCATTCTCTTTTCCATTTCATACAAATCATAAAAAGCTCTCTTTAAATATTGTGAAATGGTATAACCCTCATCAATTTCAGCGTATTGATCAAGATGCCCAATTTGAATATTAGGTTGCCACTTTATGTCTCCCTTATCAGAAATAATCTCCCCCACCAATATTTTCATTAATGTGCTTTTCCCTGCACCATTCTGCCCAACAATCCCCATATGCTCCCCTTTATGCAAATCAAAAGAAGCATTCTCGTATAATACTTTATCTATAAAACTATGTGATAAACTTTCAACTTTAAGTAAACTCATTTTTATTCCTCTTTTCCTGAAATTAAAAAAAGCAGAGAGATAGCGTCATTCGACACTAGCCCTCTGCTTCGTGGTTTTTCCTATACTACTCCAATTTACGGTAAAGACTCATCGGAATAATATACACAAAGGGCCATAGACAAAGCATTGTCTATGGCCCCTTAATCTATTTTATACACCAGCTGAAAAACCATAACGAAATAAGCATAGATAAACTATACTTTTTTAGAAAAGTTATTCAGCCGATGAATATAGGGGATTTATACCCCTTGATTAAGCTCCGTACAACGCTTCACCGTATACATTTGTGCGGAGCAAAGTTTTCTAATGAGTTTTACAAATTTTACATAAAGCATATTCTGCACCTTCCTTAATACTTAAAAGGGATTTTAGCATACGGTTTTACGAAGCGTCAACATTACTTCCGAATCTTTCAACTACTTGTTTTCAAAATATTGCTTCTGAAACATACACATTCTTATCGCATTATGATAGTTACCATCAACGAAAAACTCATCGATAAGTTCGCCTTCTACCATAAATCCAACCTTTTTATAAACATGTACTGCTTTTTCATTTTCCTTATCCACAACTAAATATATCTTATGCATATTTAATACAGCGAAAGCATAATCCATTGCTAAACGCGTCGCCTCTACTGCATAACCATATCCTTGATAATTCGGATCAATAATAATTTGGAATTCTGTTCTACGATGAATATAATCGATTTCTACTAACTCAACTAATCCAACCATTTCATTGTCTTTCTCAACGATAAATCGGCGTTCGCTTTGATCATGTATATGTTTATCGTATAAGTCTTGCAGCTCCACAAATGCCTCATATGGCTCTTCAAACCAATACGACATAATATGCGCATTATTATTCAGTTCGTGTACGAACTTTAAATCTTCTCGTTCCAATGGACGTAACTTCAATTCCTGATTCATTCCTATAACCTCCAAGTAAAAGAAACCTCTTCACTTAATTTCTCAATTTTTTTCGATTTCAAACGCCCTAATTTCATTGTAAACTTTCAAGCAACTTGAAGGTCAAGATGTAAAAAAGTAGTGCAAACTTACGTCTGCACTACTACTCTTTTCTCAAATCTCTCATATTCGATATGTATAAAGCAATAACTAAAACAAGAATTGCTCCTGCGTATAATAACGTCTCCATCGGTTCCTCATGAGACACAATAATCAATCGAATTAAGGCCGTAATTCCGATATAAATAAAATAACGTAACGGGAAATGATAATTCGATTTAAAATACTTAATAATTAATGCAATGAACTCGAAGTATAAGAAATAAACGATGATACTTTCAACCAATTTATAAGACGTATACTCTTTTGCCGAAAAAATATACTGCACAAATGTAATTGTCTCATTCACTAAGAAAATTGATAACACAATGGATAATATAATTAAAGCTATATTTAATATCCATTGCAAAACACTAGCTATAACATGATCGATATTAAATGACTTCATACTCTCTTTAGACTCCCCTTCGTATAAGTACTTATTTATTATAGCAAAATTACGATTGGAAAGAAGTTAAATCATATATTCGTCCTTTGTTGTTTCCAGTGTAGGGAAGATTTAGTGTGTGGAGAATTCTGTTTACAACCATACCCGACGAAACATGGAGAAACTCTTTCAAATTACCGTTCGTACATGTCGTACTAATGAGCAATGCATAATCTCGTATAGCATCCACATGTGCCACTTTTGAAAAATCTTTACAACTTGTACAACGCCAACCCTTCTTAACTTTAACCATTGGAATAACTAAGCATTTCTCACATTGTACTCCATTTAGCAACTCCTCTTTTTCTATTTTATATTGCTCAAGTATATTTTGTTGAAGTGGAGAATGCTCCGCTATTATTTGATGAATGAGCCTATCTACATTATCTATAACTTTTCTCTTATATTTACTTTCAAACCACTTTATTTTATGAGGTAAATTGGCACTATGAATAATTGTATGAAGAAGATTGTCATCTGAAGATTTTATAATGGTACGAGGCGAGCTAATAACAACGAGGGACTCAATTGGAAGACTAGAGGAAAATCCATGTGAGTTTAACCATTTCTTTAGTTGTATTTCTTGCCTTTTTATTTGTAAAACCGGATCTGGAAATCCCTCTGAATTTCCTTCTGTTATTCGGATAAGTTGATTAAACTTTGCATCAAACATTAATGTACCTGCTATATTTTTTATCTCAAGAAAAAGAAGAAACTTTGTGGAAAGGATAATAGTATCAATTTGAAAGTATTTATCATAATTACATAAGCGAACATCATGTAAGACACTATACTCTTTCTCAGAAATAAAACTAAGCGGATAATCAATCGCTTGCTCTCCTTTATACCCCGCCATGTGTTTTGCCAAGTTTTCTCCAATTAAATTTCGTTTCGGATGATGTACAGGTAACCTTCTAAGAAGTGCTTCTAACTGTCTTATATAAATCGGCATTTTTCTCTCTTTCACAATCACCTCAAACACCCCTTTACAAATATATCAACGATTTTTTCAATATATCTATCACAACTCACAATATATCAACGATTTTCTCAATATATCTATCACAACTCACAATATATCAACGATTTTTCCAATATATCGATTGGTCGACAATATCTGACACTACCTCACTCCAATCACTCACAGCATATCCTAGAAAAACATCTTCAGCAAAAACTTAAAATCGCATTTCCTCATAAAAAAACATAACCCGCTCCTCCAGCAAAGGTATGGTTTTTAACCCTGCGATGCCACTCTATCTATAACCTTGCTGTGAATTCCACAAAATCCATTTGTACTTATACCAACTTTCACTTTTTTCACACTGAAACTATATCCGTTAAAATCGTTTCATAACGTTATTACTTCCGCATAGCTACAATTTATATAATAACGGCACAGTACAAATAACGTGCTGAATCACTAAGTATGGGGGAATAACGATGAACGAAGCGTTACTATTAGTAGACATACAAAATGATTACTTTGAAGGCGGCAATATGGAATTACATCAACCTGAAAAAGCCGCACAAAAAGCGAAAGAAGTCTTGAAAGTATTTCGTGAAAATCATAAAACAGTTATTCACGTACAACATATCGCGAACAATGAAGGAGCTACTTTCTTCTTACCTGATACAGTAGGTGTTCAAATTCATGATGATGTACAACCGATTGTTAACGAAAGAGTCCTACAAAAACATCACCCCAACAGTTTTTTAAGAACAAATTTATTAGAAACATTAAAGACAGAGAAAATAGACCAACTAGTCATTTGCGGTATGATGACTCATGTATGTATTGATGCAACAGTGCGCGCTGCCAGTGACTTCGGATTTCAATGTATTGTAATTGAAGATGCTTGTACAACAAAAGATTTAGAATTCCAAGGAAATCTAATCCCCGCAGTACACGCTCATCAATCGTTCATGAGTGCATTAGAGTTTGGTGATATTTATGCAACAGTCATGTCAGCAAACTGTTTTATAACCAAAAGCAAATAAAGAATTACAGTTCCATATGAAAAAAGAAAGGATAAGTATCTTATTCTTTCTTTTTTTCCATCATCTTAATGACAGTATTTATACGATAATCACCATAATGTAAAACATCTGCAAGAGTCTCTTCTAATTGCTGATGCGAAGATGTATGAAGAGTCATGACATAGCACCCATCGCCGCTTATACGATACATTTCAGTAATTACGTCCGTTTTTTCAAAAAAATTTTGAATTTGATTATGATAATGCGGTGCATGCAAAAATAGTGTAACAAAGGTCATAATAGATCCTTCTAGCTTAGCCCTGTCAATATTTATCGTATATTTTTGAATGACACCTGCCTCTTCTAATTTATTAATTCGCTTCCCAACAGCCTGACCAGTCAAATGTACTATCTCCCCAATTTCCTTCCAGTTCATTCTAGCGTTTTCTTGTAGTAATTGTATAATCTTAAAATCTGTTGAATCAAACATGGACATCCCCCTTCCTATACGAAACGAATTCTATAAAAGCTTCATTTCCCCTACAGTTTTTCTCAAAAGTTTTGCACTACAATCGATTAGCTCTATTAGCAATTACATTATTGTTAGTGGCTTTCCTTCTTCTTTACAATGTATTTTTTGGATTACTCGTAGGCACTACAGCAATCTAGCGATTTTTTATAAATATGAACATTTTTTAGGAATTAGTTTATCTTTTTTTAATGTTTTATTTAGAGGCAGTTTATAGTCGGGTATTAACATAAGAAACGTAGCGACTAAGTTCATATATGACGCACCGCTACTATAATCGCTAACCGTACTACTTGAAATCATAAAATAAGGAGACGATAAAACATGAACAAAAAAACAAAAGCACTATCATCCATACTGCTCGGATTCACATTAGCATTAACAGGGTGTGCTGGTACTAAAGCTGAAGAAAATCATGGGAAACAAAAACAAGAACAAATTGCTAAAGAAACAAAAAAAGAAAATAAATTAACTAAAGGGCAAAAAATGGCTAATATTCTTAGCGAGACAAATTGGCAAGGTACACGAGTGTATGACAAAGATAAGAATGACTTAACAAAAGAGAATGCAAACTTCATTGGTCTTGCAAAATATGATGCGAAGTCAGGCAGATATGAATTTTTTGATGCTAAAACAGGTGCAAGTCGTGGCGATAAAGGAACTTTCTTTGTCACAAATGATGGGAAGAAGAGAATATTAATTTCAGAATCAATGAAGTATCAAGCTGTCGTTGACATGACAAAACTAAACAAAAATGTATTTACTTACAAACGAATGGGGAAAGACGCTAACGGTAAAGATGTAGAAGTTTTCGTTGAACATGTTCCATATAAAGAAAAAGAACTTTCTTTCACTGACCCGGACAAGCAGTTGAACACGACTACAGGAGATATTGTTAAAAATGTTGATGGAGATAAAATTTTGGGCGGCACCCTTTGGCACGGAACAAAGGTATTAGACGAAGCTGGTAACGATGTAACACAGTTTAATTCAAATTTTATAAGTCTAGCAAAATTTGATGACAAATCTAATAAATATGAGTTCTTCAATAGCGAAACAGGTCAAAGCCGCGGTGATTATGGCTACTTCGATGTTGTACACGAAAATAAAATAAGAGCCCATGTTTCAATTGGAAATAACAAATACGGTGCTGCTCTTGAACTTACTGAACTAAATAAGAATAAATTTACGTATAAAAGAACTGGTAAAGACCAAGCTGGTAAGGATATAACTATATTCGTTGAACATGAACCTTATAAAGGTGATATGAAACCACAATTTAGCTTTTAAAAACGTTTGATTAAAGATCCTGTACTGAGTTGCAGGATCTTTCTTAAGACAAAATTATTTATGATTCTCTTGAAAGAAATCGTCTCATATCCCCCTCAACACTTCAGCTTAATTGTTGAATATAACAACTTTAAAAAGCCTTACTACACATAAATCGTAGTAAGGCTCTGACTATTTAAGATAAACATTAAACGACTTCATTATCTCTATACAAATAAAGTTTAGCAAATAATGTTACTATCTCCTCCAAAGAAAAGAAACCTTATTTCAACTTTCCTATTGATAAGTTAACACGATAGTTCCCATATTTTAATAGTCGTCCTAGAAAGTTATCTAAGTCTTCGTTGGAAGCAAAATGTGTTTTTAATAAATAACACCCCTCACCACTTATACGGTGTACTTCAGAAATCCCTTCTTCTCCTTGAAAGAAATTCATAAACTCTTGGTGATTAGCTGTTGTTACGAACAAAGTAACAAATGCAGTCACTACTTGTCCTAATTTGATTCGGTTTATTGCAATTGTATACTGTTCAATAATCCCTAAATCCTCTAATCTTCGAATTCGATTTCCTACAGCTTGCCCCGTCATATGTATTTTTTGGCCAAGTTCTTTCCATTGTATTCTTGAGTTTTCTCCTAATAATTTCAGTATCTCAAAATCTGTTTGATCAATGATATAAACCAATCCTTTCACCGTGAAAGTAGAAAGCCCGAAAGTGTTTCGCCAACTTATTCTGCTTATCGATACAATTCACTATACTTAGTTTATCCTCTTACATCACATTATTTATCAGCTATATTTACTTATAACTCAGAGGACACAACAAAAAAATACATCTAGATTTAAAGGAGGTTACAAATATGTTATTACAAGAAATTCTATCGTTCAATGAACATTTTGTAGAAAATAAGGAATACGCTCCTCGTGAAGCGACAAAAATGCCTAAAAAACGTATGGTTGTTGTTTCTTGCATGGATGCTCGTTTAATTGAGCTACTTCCAAAAGCTTTAGATATACACGATGGTGATGCAAAAGTTATCAGAAATGCAGGTGGTAAAATTGCTTCTGCTTTCGATAGTGTTATGCAAAGTGTTGTAGCGTCAGTATACGATTTAAATGCAGATGAAATCTTCCTTATTGGACACCATAGATGTGGCGCGAGCCAAACGAATCCAAAAGGAACACTTCAAAAAATATTAGATCGCGGAGTAGCTTCATCAGAAATTTTATCAGCGATTGAATATGCTGGTATTGACCTTGAAAAATGGTTATTCGGATTCGATGATGTTTGCGACTCAACGCAAGCTAATGTTGATTTAGTAAGAAATCATCCACTTATCCCAAAAGATGTTCCTGTACATGGTTTAGTTATTGACCCTCACACAGGTAAATTAGATGTAGTGGTTGATGGATATAAAGCGTTAAATAGTAAAACAAAATAATAATTATCACGTATATGAAGGGAAGTTATGAGATATGAAAAAACAAGTATTAGATATGAATAGACAAGAAGCTACGCAAAAAATTTTAGCGGCAAAAATTAAAAAAGGGTTAACTTGGGAAGAAATTGCAAAAGTAAGTGAACACTCTGAGACTTGGGTTGTAACAGCCTTATTAGGACAAGCTACAATGACACGTCCAGAAGCAGAAGAAATTGGTAAACTATTAGAATTAGATGAAGAAGTAGTTCAAGCATTAACAGTAGTTCCACTTCGCGGCCAAGTAATGGAAATGCCTCCTACGGACCCGATTGCATATCGTTTATATGAAATGATGTTACAATATGCACCAACTATTAGAGAATTAATCTTAGAAAAATCCGGCGAAGGTGTAATGAGTGCAATTAACTTCAACTTGGGTGTGGATACACAAGAAGATCCAAAAGGTGGCGATCCTCGCATCGTAATTACACTTAACGGTAAATTCTTACCATTTCGTGCATGGTAATTAATTAAAAATCTATCTATATCATTAAATTAATTTTATAGATTTACAAAATCCATCCTTTTTAATCTAACTGTGTAGAAAGGATGGATTTTTAATATGAGATTCTTTTTCGGCAAAGGAGAATAATATGAATAAAGAATACTTTGATACGAGCTTTAATATTCTACAATGGTTTGTGTTTCTATTAGCAAATGCAATTGCATTACCTATAATTATTGGTGGCATATTCCATTTACCAATAGAGGATGTCTCAACATTAATGCAGCAAACTTTTTTAGTGGTAGGAATAAGTTCATTTATACAAGTATGGCTTGGGCATCGCTATCCCATCGCGGATGGGCCAGCCGGTTCATGGGTAAGTATATTTGTCATATCGGGACAAATCGCTATGCATCAGGGACAAAGTGCAAAAGACGTGTTGCAACTTTTAGAAGGCGGGTTAATTATTGCAGGTATATTACTCTTCATACTTGGTATAACAGGGCTTGTACATCGAATCTTACGTTTATTTACCCCTTTAGTTACAGGAACTTTTCTTTTAATCTTAGCACTTCAGCTTAGTGGTGTGTTAGTAAAAGGAATGATAGGATTACAAAGATCTGCAACCCATCCTGACTATACAACAGCTACTATTGCTCTCTTTGTTTTTGCCCTTATTACTTTCTTATCAATTAAAGGGAAAGGATGGATGAAAAGTTACGCTGTATTACTTGGAATTTCATGCGGTTGGCTTTTGTATGCAGTATTAGGAAAATCATCTCATATGCCTTCGCACACAACACTAGTTAAGTTACCAGAGATATTTGCTTGGGGCACACCTAGATTCGATATTGGAATGACTCTAACTGCAACTTTATTTACATTTCTTTTAGTTGCAAATACAATCGCTGCTATTTCGGCTGTAAAACAAGTGGCTCCATTATCTAAAGAAAATGAAAAGCAAACACTGAACCGTGGTGTATGGGTCGGAGGTATATCACATATTATCTCGTCGTTGTTCTCTACAATTGGAATTGTACCATTACCTGCATCAGCAGGATTTATCAAACTAACAGGACAAAGAAAAGTGAAGTCGTTCCTTATAGCAAGTCTTATATTAGCAGGAATTTCTTTTATTCCCTCAATTGTAAACTTTATATCCTTGCTACCAGGACCTATTGCTAATGCTGCACTTTTAGCAACATTTGTCCAAGTAATAGGCATTTCATTTCAATCCATTTTACGTGAAGCAGTAAATCAACGCCGATTAACTATATTAGGAATTTCATTATTAATCAGTTTAGGAATATTGTTTCTTCCAGAAAGTGCATTTAGCGGAATTCCTTCTTCCTTACAATATGTTTTAAGTAATGGCTTACTTGTGGGTACCATGCTTGTCATTCTATTAGAACAATTTTGGAAAGAGTAAAAAGCGCCCTACTTATAGGGCGCTTGTTTTATACTTAATGACTAATACTAGCTGTTGGGTATAATGTTGTTCCTCCAATTGAAACTTTTATTTCATTTGTTAATGGAACATTTTGTTCATTAATAATTGTTCTCCACCATTCCCATGCAAGACCTGTACATTCTCTTGCTACAATTTTTATATTTTTTGAATTCGGTGGAAGAGGGATAACTGTAGAGTAATGAGCCGTTTTGTCTTTTCCACTACCATCCCACGTTTTATGTGTTAGTACTTCGTTACCCTTTTGATCAAATGTGAATTCATCCCAAGATACATCAAATTGAGCAACGTAAGCACCGTAATGATCAAGTGTCATTTTAGCACTTGAATATTCTGTGGTTGTCGTCTCAATATAATCTGTATTGTTATGAACAGCAGCAGTTGCATTATCTTTTAAGAAAGTGCTTGTATATGATATTGGGTATGCTGGATTTTTAAGACTTAATTCAGCATTATCTTTAATGATATTTCGGATTTCATTGAAATCTTTAGTAACAACCTTGTTATGCTCTTTCGCATCTCCGCCTAATACTACAGCAGTAAAGGTACTTTCTTCAAAAATATCTTTATACTGTCCACTTGTTTCAACGCTGTTATTCTTAAGTAAGGCTTTAAAAGCAGCTTGTACATCTTTGCTCTTAGATGTTGTTTCTAATTTTACATAAATCGTTCTACCATAAGCTACATTTGAAACCATAACAGGTGGAGCCGAATTACTTACGCCTTTTCGAGTTAACTCGTCAAAAGTAACGCTATTATCAAAAAGGTCGGATGGATTGTTAGGTAGTTCAGCACTTACCGTATAAAATATTTGCTTATACGCCGCTACCATCACTTTTTTCTCTCCATTTGCAACCGCATTAAAATCAATGTTTAGACTGTTATCAAGATATTTAGCGTTAACATTAAGAGCGCTTGCGATTTGTGATTTACTATAAACCATAGATTCCGTATACTGCATTCTTGCAGGCAACGTATGTGTTGTAGAATACTTTTCATTCCAAGTAGATACTAAATCGTCTACTGCTCCAGCTACATTACCATATGTCGGATTTTGGACAGTGATTGTATTTTCTTTTCTCATGCCCGGTAAGTCTATACTAATATTCAAAGGCTTTCTCTTAGCCACTAATAAACTCGGTTGATTGTCTGCAAAAGCTTTATTTGCAAGTTGTACAGCTCCTGGATACGTGCGATTCACTACAGAATCAATAATTGAAATATCGACTGGTGACGTTGTAAGTGATTTTTTCTCGCGTTCCACTACTACAAATTTACCATTTGAATTGATACTTTCTTTCGGAACAAAACTTTCTACTTTATCACCATTTACAGCTAAAACCTCTTGATTATTATATTTAAGATTTGCTATACCAGTATTAATGCCACTAGCATTTTTGATTACATCAGTTACATTACTTGCTTGTGTTTCTGCGAAGGAAATAGATGAATAATTAATAGTGCATAGACTAACTAATAAACATGTAAGGAACTTTCTTCTTTTAGTGTTTTTCTTAATATTCAGAAAAATCACCCCGTTCTTTTTTTAGTAAAATATGATAATGATTGATAAATGATAGCTAACTAATAAACTTACATAAATGCTTTTAAAAGTTCTTGAATTAACGGGATTACGCCACCTACAAATTTTAAAACTGCCATTGCGATTTCCATATTATTTCCTCCTTTTTATTGCTACGAAAATATGATTTATCTTTATGCCCTCATTATAGTGACCCCTTACACTTTTATCAATACACTCTGATATGCAATATTACATATACAAAAAACAAGCTGAATTCTTTTGAAAAATTATACAGAGATATTTTTTCCACTTGGTACATACTTGAAAAGGTGAAGCATTCTTTTGCATTTTATGAGTAATCACATAAAAAAAGCTGCTGCCTATAAAATACAGACAGCAACTTCAACTAGAGTGTCTTGCATAATCTACGCAAGACATTTTATAACTAATAAACAGCGATTGGCCCATAAGGACCATTAATAATCTCTATTTTTGTTTCAAAAATATCTGTCAAAAGTGTTGGGTCCATAACTTCTTCTACTGTTCCAAAAGCAGCAATTTGTCCATCTTTCATAGCACAAATTTTATCCGAATATTTAGCTGCAAAATTTATGTCATGCATGACAGTCAAAATTGTTCGTCCAAATTCATTAGCTGCACGTCTCAAATGCTCCATCATTTGAACAGAACGAGCAACATCAAGGTTGTTCAAAGGTTCGTCCAAAAGTACATATTCCGTCTCTTGGCACAATACCATCGCTACATATGCCCTTTGTCTTTGACCACCAGAAAGCTCATCTAAATATCTATTCTCTAAACTAGTTAAATCTAAGAAATCGATATATTTAGAGATGATAGCCTCATCTTCTTTAGTCAATCTTCCCTTTGAATAAGGAAAGCGCCCAAATCCAACTAGTTGTCTCACAGTAAGCCTAGTTACAAAATGATTTTCTTGTCGCAATATAGTCAAAACTTTTGCTAAGTCTTTTGATTTGGATTCAGAAACATCCATATTTGCTACCTGAATTTGACCTTCATCCATATCTAAAAGTCTGCCAATCATCAAAAGTGTCGTTGACTTTCCAGCGCCATTTGGTCCAATTAAAGAAGTAAAGCCTGCTTTTGGTATTTCAATATCCAAAGGTCCTATTTTTACCTTATCAGTATAGAACTTTTTAACATTATCAATTTTTATCATAAAGCCCTCTTCCTTAAAACTATAGTTAAGAATATGATTCCACCGAATAATTCAATAATAACTGAAACTACACCTTGAGCATGGAATACATGATACATTAAAAAGTATGCGCTCGTCATTATTAAAAATCCTATAGCAAAAGCCATCGGAAAAATATATCTATGATCATAAGTTGACGCTGCCTGATAACTCAAAGTTGCCACTAAAAAGCCGTAGAAAGTAAGTGGCCCAATTAGAGCTGTTGAAATGGACATTAAAATAGCTACTAATACAAGCGTATAAATTACACTAGGTTGGTATTTAACTCCAAAAGAAGTAGCAACATCTTTTCCTAGTGACAAAACATTCAAATTCTTAGAATGAGCAAAAATTAATACCGCTACAATTATGATCATAGGAATTACAATAGGAAAATATGCAGGATCTGCATGATTAACAGAACCAAATAATCTTGCTTGTAAGATATCAAATTCTGAAGGCGCAAGTAGTTTTCTCATGAAAGTTGACACAGAATTTAGCCCGGTACCAATAATAATTCCAACTAAAAGCATAAGTTGTAAATTCCCGTATTTACCGGAAAGTAACCATCCATAAAGTATCAAACTCATGAAGACCATAACAACAACTTGGAATAAAAATGATCCAATTCCATTAAAATTTATTAACGCACTAGCACCAAAGAAGAATACTGTACTCGTTTGAATTGCTGAATAAAGTGATTCGAAACCTAAAAGCGATGGAGTAATAATTTTATTATTCGTAATAGATTGGAAAGCAACTGTCGACAAGCTATGGCAAACTGCAGCGATAATCATTGCAACAATAGCTACTATCCTTCTCTTAACGACTGGGATAAAAGAAGGTGAATCTATCGGAACTGGATTGTTATAAACTAAAAGTCCATATGAAGAAAGAAGACCTAAAGCAATCAATGTTATCAGTAAAATCCAATAACGTCTTGCTTCCTTCTTAGACCGAAAAGCGCTAGCTGATCTACTTTCATTATGAAGGCTAGAATCGATTTCGACATTTTCTTTTTTTCTATATTCTAATGTGATCATCGTAGCCTCCTTGGTTTTCTTTGTCTCAATAAAATAGTAATAAACACGACTGCTCCCACTGTTGCAAGTATTAAAGAAACAGGTAATTCAAAAGGCTGTATAATTGTTCGAGAAATGATGTCACAGGCAGTTATTGATCCCATTCCGATCACACAAACCCAAGGTAAATTACTCCTAAGATCATCACCTCTAAACATTGAAACGATATTTGGCACAATTAATCCTAAGAAAGGTAAGTGTCCAATAACAGCTGCAACAATTCCAACTGCAACAGAGATAAGAGCAGTCCCAAAAAGAACAATTCTATTGTAATTAACTCCAAGACTTGTTGCGACATCTTCTCCTAGTCCAGCTAAAGTCAATCTATTAGCATACATAAAAATAAGAAAAGTAATGATAACAATCAGCCATAAATATTCATATCTTCCCACCTGAATGTTAGCAAATGAACCTACAAACCAAGTTTCAATACTTTGCGTCTTTTGAAAAAGGAGTCCTAAAAAAGTAGACACTGCAGAAATTACTGCTCCAAGCATCAATCCAATAATCGGAACAATTAAAGACGAACGAAGCTTAACTCTTCTTAAAAATAGAAAGAAAATCATAGTTCCTATAAAAGAAAAAATGATTGCACCAGTCATTCTTTGAACTAAAGTCGGGGCAGGAAATAATAAATACACAAAAAGCAGGCCTAAGCCTGACCATTCAATAGTCCCCGTTGTAGTAGGTTCAACAAAGCGATTCTGTGTAATGAGTTGCATTACGAGCCCTGCCATCGCCATCGCAGCTCCAGTAAGCATTAATGCAGCTGTTCTCGGAACACGAGTTATGAAAAACATCTCTGTCCCGTCCTCTTGTCCACGTATATCATAAACTCCAGTAAACAGTGATATAATCCCTAAAATTATAACAACTATAACTGCTATTATAAAAGGTTTTGTCCATATTTTATTTTGATTATAAAACTGGGGTTGAGAAACATTCTCAACCCTAGAAATCATATTTTTTGACACTGTTTCGTACCCCTTTACACTACTTAGCTAAAGTTTTTGCCATATTTCCAAATAACTCTATATAAGTTTGAATTGATTCATTTGTGTAAGTATCTTCTGGTGCATAAATAACTTGTTTTTTAGAAACAGCAGTTGTGTTTTGAAGAGCAGGTGATTTAGAAATAACATCCTTAGCAGGTGTTGACTTAGCTGCATCAGATGTTGCAGCATCACGATCTAATACGAAAATCCAATCAGGATTTGTTTGTGCAATAGCTTCAACAGAAACGTCATCACCTTTATGACCTGCAGTAGAATTTGAAACTTCTAACGCTGGAGTCCAACCGAAAATTTCATACATTGGTCCCCAAACGCGACCAGAATGTGGAGCAGCAAAACCAATATTACCACCAGTAACGATAACACTCATAACTTTATCTTTTCCGTTATAAGCAGATTTTGCTTTTTCAATAGATTTATCAAAATCAGCTACTAATTGTTTAGCTTCTTTATCTTTATTAAAGATTTTTCCTAAAGTAACTGTAGAATCTTTAAGTCCTTTTACTAAGTTTTCGCCAGGCTTAGTAGCTTTCTCAGAGACATCAAAATTAAGATCAATAACTGCTGCATTTGGTACTAATTTTTTGATTTCTTCGTAATGGTCAGCAAATCTTTGACCAACGATTACAAGGTCAGGGTTTGCCGCTGCAATAATTTCAAGATTTGGTTCACGGTGATTCCCAATATTTTGAACTTTTTCATCCTTTTTATATGCTGAATCAGCAGGCATGATATCCTTTGGAGCAGCCGCTAATTTAATTCCCCAATCAGATAAAGTTTCAAAAGTTCTGTTATCCAAAGCAACTACATTCTTTGGGTTTACAGGAACTTTAACAGTTCCATGAGCATCAGTGATTTCAACCGTTTTTGGCTTATCACTACCATTATCTTTATTATTAGCCTTCGAAGTTTCTTTACTTGAATCTGAGCAAGCTACTAACATTAAAGTGAAAATTGCTAGAATACTCACTAATTTTAAAAGCATAGATTTTTTCATATGTATACTCCTTATAGTGTGATTTATTTCGAAAATGATGACATCCATAGATTGAATTAGAAGGTAACTTTTATTCAATCGAATCGCTATTGATAATCATTTTCATTTGAACATCCTGTTAATTAGTATAGTCATTAATTCTGTGAAAATCTTGTGAATGGTGTGAATTCATAAAATCAGGCATAAAAAGTAATATGTGAAGTCAGGCGTGTTGATTAACCATGATTTCCTCTACAAAACACGCTCATTAATAGCTAATATTTTTATAATCCATTTTTTTTACGTCTTTTAATATTTCTAAGAAACTATTTGATTATTAGATTCAATAGAAAAAAGAGTAAAACCTGAATGAAACAGTTTTACTCTTTTTTCTATTACCTTATTTTATCATTCAGTCATTGAATAACCTCTACCATGTATCGTTTGAATATATCTGTCTTTCTTCTCGCACTTTAACTTTTTTCTTACATACCCAATATATAAATCTACTACATTTGGATTTACTACTACGTTATATCCCCAAACTTGATTCAAAAGCATCTCACGGCTCAATATTGTGTTTTTGTTTTTAATTAAAAATACAAGTAAATCATACTCGCGCTTAGTAAGTGAGAGATTTTCGCCACCTTTTTTCACAATATTGCTAGATGCATCAACAAAGAGATCTTTAAACTGAAAAAAATTCATCTCATTTTGCTGGATATAGTCACTTCTCCTTAAAATTGCTTGAACCCTTGCTACTAATTCTTCTTTCACAAATGGTTTTCTTATATAATCATCTGCTCCTGCTTGTAGCCCTGCTATGCAATCCTTACTAGAAATATTGTCGGTCACAATAATGATCGGTGTCGTTTTAACAAGTCGTATTTGTCTGCAAATTTCTGGTCCCGATATACTTAATGAGTCCCAATCCAATATGATAATATCCCAATCTTGTTCATATATTATATTTAAACCTTGGTTTTCATTGTGAAGTTTTAAAATGAAATAGCCTTCTTGCGTTAGACCGCTTACAATTTTCTTTGCTGAAGACCGTTCATTTTTAATCACCAACACCTGCTTCACCGATGGTTCACCTCTACTTCAATATAACTTATTTAGATAAAAAATTATCTCCAAAAAACAATTTAAGATTTATAAATTTAAAACCCCTAAATAATCCATTAAAACAGTTTATTAGGAGAACTCTATATAATCTTACAATAGGTATGGATAAAAACACAAAACATATGAAGATTCAAATAAAGCGAAGTGTTAATTAAATAGAGATGTTCATCCCCCACTGCTTATGAGTCCTCACCAATCAGGCTTTTACTGGATAAAGTTGTGATAGTTAAGGGATAACACACAAGATGCATTGATGATGTAATTGAAAGAACCAAGAAATTAGATACATTCTATTTTTAGAACCATAACCTCGCCAATATGGCAAAGTTATGGTTCATATCATACAATGTCATTTTACCTATAAGTTGGCCAGAAAACACTTATTTTTGTAGATAATCATCTAATTATTCAACCGAATCGGAAGCATAAATTGACCGTGTTTTAATTATTAACCCATAAGCTTGCCGTGAGTTTTATTAATGTAGCTTTGGAATAATGTTTGGCCAAATTGATACTAATAACCTTAATAAACGAGCAAGTGGAAGTGACGCTTTCGTTAGTTAATAGGTCACTTTGCTCTCTTGATATGCTTTCTTTACCCGTTCAATTTGAGCGAGGTGTCCTTGTATATATTGAAGATCTTTCAAGGGCTAGAAGGGGCACCTGTGCTGGGAAGTGCAAAGTAGATTCCAGTAAAAGGATAAAAAGTGTACGGTGCACTTTTTAAAAAGGTTTTTGGTAATCATTTTGCAGTACGTTAAGGTATTCATAGTGTTGCAAATATCTATTTTCTATTTCGCTACGAATATCACCGTATTATCGAAAATTAATTTGCAACACAATATATGCAACGTTATGGCGCCATAAAAATCAAGCCCAAGTGGAGTGTTGCATAAATGTTAATTTTTGCAACTGTCGATGCATCGTGTATTACATTTTCTGTAAGTTGTTTTACACTTCACGGCACGGTTGCTCCCTCTACCCCTTCAAATGAAAATAACCTAAATCTCGCATACATAAATTATTTATTGTTAAAGTTGTTCTTTGGCAGGTTTATCCAAACATATATAGAAATATGAAAAAGTAAATTTTAATCTGACCAAAGGAGATGAAGAAATTGTTAAAAAAAGTCGGTATAGGAGTCTTTTCTACAGCAATTGTATTAAGTGCCAGTATAGGTTTTTCAGGTATTGTATCAGCAAATAGTTCATCTGCAAATGAACAAGTTAAGAATGGAGATTTTGAGGATGGGCTAAATAACTGGATTTTATCTAATCCTAATTCTTCTACCGAGAATATCGGCACTTCTGAACCAGCCAATCATTATCTCAAATTAATACATGCAGACACAGCCTATCAGCCTGTTACTGTAAAGCCGAATACAGAATATACATTAACATTTGATATAGCGGGAAGTATAGGTTCTCCATCAGAAGTAACAGTAGGTAATCTGAATGCCCATCAAGAAATCGTTCCATTAACAAAAAAGCAATATTCAGGATTTAAGCCGGAACATCATGAGATGAAGTTTAAAACAGGGGAAGATGTGTCAAACTTTGCTGTCAAACTTGCTTCTACAGCAAATGGGAGGGTTAAGTTTGATAATGTACAATTAAAGGAGAAGGAGAACCCTTATATTTTAAATATTGATTTTGACCACAATTCAAGTTTAGAACCTTTTAAACCAGCATATGGCTCTTTAATTTACAATATTGAAGAGCATGCAGGAGTAAATAATTCTAAAGGACTTCATTTTAGTTCAGGAGCTGGTCATCTTAAGGGAGACGTAACTTTGAAGCCTAATACTACATACATCATGTCCGCATCTGGAAAAGTATCGGGTCCTGAAAAAACCTTATTTGTAGGAGCACAGTCTCCTGGGGGAGAAAACACATTTGTTATGGCGTTTACTTCCACACAGTATGAACAAAAATCGGTTGAATTTACTACTCTAAATACTAATAATCCATATAAGGTCATCTTACAAATTAATGGATATGTTAACATCGGTGATGCCTATCTTGATGATATCGTACTAGTTGAAAAGTAGCCATAATTAAAAATATATTTCTATCATTGACACATGAAAACAATTCTAGAAATGAGTCGCCATATGCCCATCAACTTAAAGATTTTATAACGCCCCAAAACGAAAAAAATGTACATTTTTTTCGTTTTGGGGTATTTGCTATTCTTAGATTGATGATGATGTGATGCTATCCCTAAAAGTCGCGACTTTATTTAAAGGCGACATTAAAAATATTCTTCAAATCCTGGAAGCATAAGTTGGCCGTAAACTAAAAGAAGCATAAGTCGGCCAAAACGGCCATCTTATGCTTCTTGTTATACAAAATAAAAAAACCACCAAATATGTATTGGTGGAGACGGTGGGAGTCGAACCCACGTCCAAAAATATCGGCACTTAAGCTTCTACGAGTGTAGTCGATATATTAGCATTTCGCGAACTCTTCGGCCTATCGACAGGCTTCCAAGTTGCTAGTCTGATTGTTCTCTTCCTTCGCCCTCAGACGGCGAACTCCGGCGTAGTCCACTTAGTTTGAGTCCCTTACCCTACCACATGGACGATGGAGGGAGGAACCTTTAGTGCAATTAAGCAGCTAAAGAAAGATTGTTTTGTTTGCCAATTATAGGCTTTGACGTTTTAACGAGGCCGATCCCCTCGACTCGCAACCTAAGCTCGAACTATCCCTGTCGAATCCGTAACGTCCCCATGATAAAAATGGAGCATACGAAGAAAATATCGTGATAGCTACTAAGAGCTGTTTTTCAATGTGCAACAACCTTACATAAGTTATTATATCATACGCGCGCCGTTTTACAAATGTAAATATCTGTATTACATCTTTTGGCGATCACGGAACACGCGTGCAATTTCACGTTTCGCTTCTTTCTCTTTTAAATCGTGACGTTTATCATATTGTTTCTTACCTTTTGCTAAACCAAGTGCCATTTTTGCAAATCCATTTTTCAAATAGATTCTAAGTGGAACTAATGCGTAACCTGTTTCTTTTGCAGCGCCCGCTAGCTTATCAATTTCTTTTTTATGAAGAAGTAATTTTCTCGTACGAAGTGGATCATGGTTGAAACGATTCCCTTGTTCGTATGTATTAATGTGCATATTATGAACCCATACTTCACCATTATGTATACGTGCAAACGCATCTTTCAAGTTCACGCGACCAGCGCGAATCGACTTAATTTCCGTTCCTTGAAGGACAAGCCCTGCTTCGTATGTTTCTTCGATGAAATAATCATGAAACGCTTTTTTATTTTGTGCAATAACCTTACCTGTACCTTTTGGCATATAACGTCCCTCCTCTATTTTTACTATTGTAACAAATGTAAACAAAAAGCGAAAGTGGCTCGCTTAGAATCTTTGGACATTGGAACTCCCGACAGAGAAGCGCTTTTTGCTTCGTCCGAGGGAGTGAAATGGCCAACAGATTCTAGCCACTGTAGCTGGATTCCATAAAAAGCGAAAGTGGCTCGCTCTCAAGCCACCAAGAAAAAAGAAAAAGCCCCGCTTTTCATCAAAGCGAAGCCACTCTTTTCTTACTTACGCTTTTTCTTTTTCTTCTTGAATCCTGGTACGTTTTCGAAAAATCCTTTTTTCTTCTTGCCGTTACCATCTTTTTTCCCTGGCTGACTTGCGGATGTGGATGTGGATGCAGATGCAGATGCAGATGCGGATCCTCTTCCTTTTCCTTTGCCACCACGATCAAATTTTCTACCTGTGCCACGTTCACCGCCGCGCTCATTACTGCGCTCGCTACGTCCACCGCGTTTCTTTCTGCCTGTTCTTGGCTGCTCGATAACGACTGGACGATCTTTGAACTTACGGCGAGGTGTACCTTTCATGCCAACGATTTCAAAGTCGATTGCACGCTCGTCTTTGTTTACGTTAATAACGCGAATTGTAATTTCGTCACCGATGCGGAATACGTTTCCTGTACGTTCTCCGATCATAGCGAAATGTTGCTCGTCATAACGGTAGTAATCATCCGTTAAATAACTAACATGTACAAGACCTTCAATTGTATTTGGAAGCTCTACGAATAAACCGAAGTTTGTTACAGAGCTAATCATACCGTCATACTCTTCACCGATCTTATCAACCATATACTCTGCTTTTTTCATCTCATCTGTTTCACGCTCTGCTTCAACAGCACGGCGTTCCATATTAGAAGAGTGCTCTGCAATCTCAGGTAATTTTTCACGCCATTTTGCTTGCGTTTCATTGTCGACTTTACCATTAATAATGTATTCACGAATTAATCTATGAACAATTGTATCTGGGTAACGACGAATTGGTGATGTGAAATGTGTGTAGAACTCAGTTGATAAACCGAAATGTCCTAAACTATCCGCATCGTAACGAGCTTGCTTCATAGAACGAAGCATAACTGTTGAAATAACTACTTCTTCTGGCTGCCCTTGAACCATTTCAAGAATTTGTTGCAGCGCACGAGGGTGCACTTCATTCGCACGTCCTTTTACCGCATATCCGAAGTTCGTTACAAACTCGAAGAAACGCTCAAGCTTATCTTCTTTCGGATCTTCATGGACACGGTACATAAACGGTACGTTCATCCAGTGGAAGTGCTCTGCTACTGTTTCATTCGCAACAAGCATAAATTCTTCAATTAACTTCTCTGATACAGAGCGATCGCGCATAACAACATCAGTCGGTTTTCCTTCTTCATCTACTAATACTTTCGCTTCTTTAAAGTCAAAGTCAATTGCACCACGGCGCATACGTTTTTCACGTAGAATTTGTGCCAATTGCCCCATCTCTTTAAACATCGGTACTAATGGCTCATAACGCTTAATTAGCTCTTCGTCCTCATCTTCTAAAATGCTTCTTACGTCAGCATACGTCATACGCTCTGTCGTTTTAATCACACTTTGGAAAATCTCGTGTTTAACAACATCACCTAAGTTGTTGATTTCCATTTCACAAGATAATGTCAGACGGTCTACTTTCGGATTTAATGAGCAAATACCGTTAGATAGACGATGTGGAATCATCGGAATTACACGGTCAACAAGATACACACTCGTCGCTCTTTCCGCTGCTTCTACATCAATTGGAGAACCTTCTTGAACGTAATGACTTACATCCGCAATGTGAACGCCAAGCTTGTAGTTACCGTTCTCAAGCTTCGTTACTGTAACAGCGTCATCTAAATCTTTCGCATCTGCACCATCAATCGTTACGATCATTTGATCACGTAAATCACGGCGATCTTTTAAATCTTCTTCTGAAATCGTTTCTGGTACACTGTTTGCATGCTCCATCACTTCTTCAGGGAATGCTAAAGGTAAATGATGTTTATGAATGACAGATAAAATATCTACTCCTGGATCATTTTTATGACCTAGAATTTGAATAACTTCACCTTCTGCACTTAAACGATTTTCTGGGTAGCTCGTAATTTTCACAACTACCTTATGACCTTCTACAGCACCCATTGATGCACTTTTCAAGATAAAGATATCACTCGTCCAGCGCTTATTGTCAGGTATAACAAAGCCAAAGTTTTTCGATTCTGTATATGTACCAACAAGTTCTTTCGTTCCACGCTCTAAAATGCGTACAATTGAACCTTCTTGACGTGAACCGCTCGATTGAGAACTAAGTCGTGCTAATACTGTATCGCCATGAAGTGCACCGTTTAATTCTGTAGGAGGGATGAAAAGATCATCGTCTCCCGTTTTCTTCTCGTCTGGTACAACGAATGCAAAGCCACGTGCATGTCCAATTAACTTACCTCTTACTAAATTCATCTTTTCAGGAAGACCGTAACGGTTGCTACGTGTACGAATAACAAGTCCCTTCTCTTCCATCATTACAAGTGCCTTTACAAAATCTTTAAAGCCCTCAGAACCTTCAATTCCAAATGCCTCTTCTAACTCTTGTATCGTTAGCGGTTTATACGCTTCTTCTCTCATAAATAATAACAACTTATCAATATGTTCTTGTGTGATTTCTTCCAAGCAAAAATACCTCCTTTAAAACCTTATATTATTTAGTGTATCCGAAAGATAGGGGATGTATAAAGCGAAACTTCAATACTCCCCTTATGATTTTTACAGTTTTCACAAAAAATTCCTTATGAAAAAAAGAGGCAACTAGATCTTACCAATCTAGTTGCTCCAAGAAGTTATATACATCCTCATGTAGCTCGTCACGTTGTTTATCAAGTGTAATGACATGCGTAGAGTCTTCATACCATTTAATGTCTTTTAACGTAGATTCTACACCGTTATAAATAATGTTAGCACTATCTGTATTAATCATTTCGTCATGACGTGCTTGTACAACAAATGTTGGTGCATAAATCATATCCACATTGTTACGTACGTCAGCAATTAATTGTTGTAATGCTTGTAATGTATTCATCGGTGTCTTTTGGAATTCCAACATTTCTTGTTCAATTTGTTCTGGTGATTTTTGCTCACGTTTTTTATATTCGCGGGCATATGCCAATATACCTTGGTACATCGTTTCTTCGCTCTTAATATACATCGGTGCACACATTGGTACTACACCTAAAACCGGTACTGTATAACCTAATTTTAAAGAAAATACGCCGCCAAGTGACAATCCAACAACAGCAATTTTCTCAAAACCTTTATCTTTTAAAAGCTGATATGCCTCCGTTACATCTTGCCACCAATCTGTAGGGCCTGTATGAACAAGCTCTTCTGGTGGTACACCGTGCCCTTTATAAATTGGCGCATGACAAGTATAGCCTTTCTTTTCTAAGAAACGCCCTAACATACGTACATCAGCTGAGTTCCCTGTGAATCCATGTAGTAATAAAACAGCGCGGTCTCCACCCTCAAATGTAAATGGTTTCGGAGATGCTAATTTCATCATGTACTTCTCCTCTTTCTCTTCTGTAATCTAGTCGTATTCTTTCTATATCTAGTGTACCATATTTACATTTCTATAATCTAATTAGAAACATCTTTCAAATGGCAAAACAAAAAAGAAGAACCATTAGTACATCTTACTAACGCTTCTTCTTTCAATTCTATAAGTTTAAGTACGTAACAGCAATTGTTAATACAAAGAACAATACAGCTAAAACAATTGTAATACGGTTTAATACTGCTTCAATTCCACGTGCTTTTTGCTTACCAAATAATTGCTCTGCACCGCCTGAAATTGCACCTGAAAGGCCTGAGCTATTACTAGACTGCATAAGTACCATAACAATCATTAAAATCGATACAGTAATAAGTAAAACGGATAATAACGTATGCACTTGGCGTACCTCCTACAAAGATTCAGTTATTGTAACTGTAGCATAAATCCTATAGAAAAGCGAGAGCTATAGAGTTGCCCTCGCTTTTCTTCTATTACATAAACATCATTGCAAATAACGGTCCAAGTAAACATGTCAAAATTGCTGTTAATGTCATTGTTACCGATCCAATAACACCTTCATGCTCGTTATTTTTCATTGCTCTCATAACACCCATAATATGAGAAGCACATCCAAATCCGATACCTTTACCAACTGAGTTTGTAACACGGCTCCATTTTAATAAGAGAGGTCCTGTAATTGTTCCAGTAATACCTGCGATAACAACGAAAGCTGCTGTTAAGGAAGGTACACCACCAACTTGTTCAGAAACGCTCATCGCAACTGGCATTGTTACCGATTTTGGTAAAGACGATAAGATTAAGCTTTTATCTGTTCCCATAAGTGAAGCAATAGCAAAATCACTAGCGATTGCGACTGTTGTACCTACTAATACCCCGCCAGCAATCGGTACAACATATTTTTGCAGAACATGACGTTGTTTATAAAGAGGAATTGCAAATGCTACAACACCGGGTCCAAGTAGCTTTGCAATCCAGCCACCACCACTTTCCATATAATGTTGATATGGTATATCAAGCACGATAAATAGGAAAGCCATTAATCCTGTTGCTACAAGCATTGGAATGGTGAATGGTGTTGGAAATAATTTATAGATTTTTTTAGATAATTGATATAATAGCACCGTAAAAAGAACCCAACCGATTCCGATTAATATTTGGCTCATCGCGACTCTCTTTCCTTCCTATTCGCAAGATATTGTCCTGTATGTCCTGCGACAATAATAATTAAAAATGTACTCGCTACAACTGTAATGAAAAGAGAAATTCCTTTACTCATAAAAAAAGCACCGTAATTCATTAGGCCAAGCGTTGGCGGAATTAATAAAAACGGCATAATAGCAACGAGTGTTTCTGCTCCTAAATCGAACCATTTCACTGGAAGAACTTTTAGGCTAAGTAAAACAAGTAAGAGGAACATCCCTATCAAACTTCCTGGAATTGGAATGTTTAACATTTCTTGCACCCAAGTTCCAACCATATAAAACACGTAAAGAGCAGCAATTTGGACAAGAATCTTTGTAAATTTCATGTTCATCATCCCTCATGTTTATACGATCTTCTGTTAATATCTTTATCATAGTATAAATTGTAAAAAGCTGCAATTTATCAACTTGACAGCAAAAACAGCCTATGTTATACGCTTACAACCTTGATATGACTGCATTTCCAAACAAAAATTACGTCAAAAACCTTGACCTAATATAAAAAGTTTTTATTTTCTGAATTTACAAGACTGTTATTTCAATAAAATAATCTTTTTATCCTTAAACTTACATATATATAAAGTGAAACTTTAATCATTGAGGGTTTCCTCATCCCCATTGATTATTAGCCTTCACCAAGCGGGTTTGTACGTGATAAACAATATAGGTGGTGAACATATGCCCAAAAAAGTTCTTATTTTTTGTGATCCTGGGATTGATGATACGATGGCTCTCCTCTTATCATTCTTTATCAATGAAATAGAAATCGTCGGTATCGTTGCTGATTACGGCAATGTTCCAAAAAAAATGGCCGTAGAAAATGCTCATTTTCTTACAAGCGAAGTAAAGGGTAGAAATATCAAAATCTTTGGTGGATCAGAACGTCCAATTACTGGTGCTCCTCCTGCTTTTTTTACAGATGTACACGGGAAACAAGGGCTCGGACCAATTATTCCAAAGGTGAATGTAACTAACGAAGAAATGGAGAATTTTTTTGAAGTTATTCCTCTTATTGAACAGTATAAAGATGAATTAATTATTGTGAGCTTAGGAAGACTTACTTCCCTAGCAATTTTATTTATCGTATGTAAACAATTAATGGAGCAAGTTAAATCTTACTACGTAATGGGCGGTGCCTTTTTACATCCTGGTAATGTTACCCCTATTTCCGAAGCAAACTTTTATGGCGATCCTACTGCAGCTAATATAGTCCTTCAATCCGCAGCTAACATGTACATATACCCATTAAACGTCACCCAATATTCCATCATTACACCAGAAATGGCCGAATACATTGAGGCAAAAGGAAAAGCCCCACTTGTCAAACCGTTATTCGATCATTATTACTACGGATATTATAAAGACGCCCTACCACATTTAAAGGGCAGCCCCTTCCATGACACAATGCCAATACTCGCTTTACTTGATAACTCTATGTTTACCTATCACAAATCACCTATCGTTGTCATGGCAGAATCTTATGCGCAGGGGGCAAGCATTGGAGAATTTCGCTCTTTAGGAGAACCTAAACCATTTATTGATTGGCCGAGTCATCAAATAGCAATTGATTTTGATTATAACCGCTTCTTCAAACATTTCATGTCACTTATGACAGGTGAACAATTTTAACATAAAAAAACAGACCGTGATTTCTCACGGTCTGTCGCTTATTTTCTACAATTATCGTTTGATGTTATAGAAAGATTTGATACCATCGTAAACAGCGATTTCGCCTAGTTCGTCTTCGATGCGTAATAATTGGTTGTACTTAGCAATACGGTCAGTACGGCTCATAGAACCAGTTTTGATTTGGCCAGCGTTAGTTGCAACTGCGATGTCAGCGATTGTAGCATCTTCAGTTTCACCAGAACGGTGAGATACAACTGCTGTGTAACCAGCACGTTTAGCCATTTCGATAGCTTCAAAAGTCTCAGTTAAAGTACCGATTTGGTTAACTTTAATTAAGATTGAGTTAGAGATACCTTTTTCGATACCTTCAGCAAGTTTTTGAGTGTTAGTTACGAATAAATCGTCACCAACTAATTGTACTTTATCACCGATACGCTCAGTTAATAATTTGTGACCATCCCAGTCGTTTTCGTCTAAACCATCTTCGATAGAGATGATTGGGAAGTCTTTGCAAAGCTCTTCGTAGAAATCAACCATTTCTGCAGAAGTTAAGCCAGTACGGCCTTCGCCTGCAAGGTCATATTTACCAGTTTCTTTGTTGTAGAACTCAGAAGAAGCAACGTCCATTCCTAAGAATACGTTCTCGCCAGCTTTGTAACCAGCTTTTTCGATAGCTTCGATGATTACTTCTAGAGCTTCACGGTTAGAACCAAGGTTTGGAGCGAATCCACCTTCGTCACCTACTGCAGTGTTAAGACCTTTGTCATGTAATACAGCTTTAAGTGCATGGAATACTTCAGCACCCATACGGATTGATTCTTTGAATGTTGGAGCACCAACTGGTAAGATCATGAACTCTTGGAAGTCAACGTTGTTATCAGCGTGAGAACCACCGTTGATGATGTTCATCATTGGAGTTGGTAATTGTTTTGCATTGAATCCACCAAGGTAACGGTATAATGGAAGACCTACGAAGTCAGCTGCTGCGTGAGCTACTGCCATAGATACACCAAGGATAGCGTTAGCGCCTAGTTTACCTTTGTTTGGAGTGCCATCTAATTCGATCATAGCACGGTCGATACCAGCTTGGTCAGTTACATCGAAACCAGCGATTTCTGGAGCGATAATTTCGTTAACGTTGTTTACTGCGTTAACAACACCTTTACCAAGGTAACGAGATTTGTCACCGTCACGTAATTCTACTGCTTCGTGCTCACCAGTAGATGCACCACTTGGTACGATAGCGCGTCCGAAAGCGCCGCTTTCTGTGTAAACTTCTACTTCTACAGTTGGGTTACCACGAGAGTCAAGGACTTCGCGAGCATAAACATCAATAATTGTTGACATAATAAATTCTCTCCTTTTTATATAAGCAAATTATTTAATAATTGTTTTACCTGTCATTTCTTTCGGTTGTTCCACATTTAAAAGTGTAAGCATTGTTGGAGCGATATCTCCTAAAATACCACCTTCACGAAGCTCTACATCATTTTTTGTAACGATGAAAGGAACCGGGTTAGTTGTATGAGCTGTCATAGGACCGCCATCAGCAGTTAACTCCTGATCAGCATTACCATGGTCAGCAGTAATAAGTGCTACACCATCTTTTGCAAGAATCGCTTCTACAACTTTTCCTAAACATTCGTCAGTTGCTTCTACTGCTTTAATTGTTGGTTCCATCATCCCAGAATGGCCAACCATATCACAGTTCGCAAAGTTAAGAATGATAACATCATGTTTATCATTTTCGATTTCATTTACTAAAGCGTCCGTTACTTCGTAAATGCTCATTTCAGGTTTCAAGTCATACGTTGCAACCTTTGGTGAGTTAATTAAGATACGCTCTTCTCCTGGGAATTCAGCCTCACGACCACCGCTAAAGAAGAATGTAACGTGCGGATACTTTTCAGTTTCCGCGATGCGAAGTTGCTTTAATCCCGCTTGCGCAACAACTTCACCTAAAGTGTTATCAAGGTTCATTGGCTTGAATGCCACGTAACCATCTACAGTTTCACTGAAGTGTGTCATACATACGAATTCTGGAATGTGAGGTACTTTTTCACCACGATCGAACTCACGGAAGTCTTCGTTTGTAAATACACGAGCAATTTGAATTGCACGGTCTGGACGGAAGTTATAGAAGATAACTGCATCATCATCATTGATTGTTGCAACTGGCGTGTTATCTTCGTTAACAATTACAGACGGCAATACGAATTCATCATAGATACCGTTCGCATAAGAGTCTTCTACACACTCTTCTGCTGATTTATAAGTAGGGCCTTCACCATTCACCATAGCACTGTAACATTTTTCTACGCGATCCCAACGCTTGTCACGGTCCATAGAGTAATAACGACCAGAGATAGTCGCGAATTGTCCTACTCCTGTTTCTTTAATTACTTCATTCGTTGCATCGATATAACCTTTTGCTGTTTGTGGTCCAACATCGCGGCCGTCTAAGAATGCATGGATATAAACTTTCTCCACGCCTTCTTTTGCTGCTAAGCGAAGAAGAGCAAACATATGGTTCATGTGACTGTGCACACCACCGTCAGAAAGTAAACCGAATAAATGAAGTGCAGTACCTTTTTCTTTTACACTTTTAATTGCATTTTGGAAAGTTTCGTTCTTATCGAACTCACCTTCACGAATTGCAACGTTAACGCGTGTTAAGCTTTGATATACTACGCGGCCAGCACCGATATTTAAGTGACCAACCTCAGAGTTACCCATTTGACCTTCTGGAAGACCTACCGCCTCACCACAAGCTGTAAGCGTTGTATGAGGGAATTTGTTCCAGTAACCATCAAAATTAGGTTTCTTAGCTTGTGCTACAGCATTCCCGTAAGTTTCTTCACGAAGTCCGAAACCGTCAAGAATGATTAAAGCTGTTGGCTTTCTCATTTTACCGCCCCCAGAAGACCTAAGAACGAAGCAGGCTCTAAGCTAGCACCGCCAACTAAAGCGCCGTCGATGTCAGATTGTGCCATATACTCTTTAATGTTTTCTGGTTTTACGCTACCGCCGTATTGGATACGAACAGCTTCTGCAGCTTCTGGAGAAACAGCTTCTGCAACAACTTTACGGATGTGCGCACATACTTCGTTTGCATCTGCAGAAGAAGAAGATTTACCTGTACCGATAGCCCAGATTGGCTCATAAGCGATAACAGTTGCTTTAACTTGCTCTTCTGTTAAACCTGCAAGTGCTTTTGTCACTTGACCTGCTACTAGATCAAATGTTTTTCCGCTTTCGCGCTCTTCTAAAGTCTCACCACAACATACGATTGGTGTTAAACCATGTTCAAATGCTGCGATAGTCTTTTTGTTTACTGATTCGTCTGTTTCAGCAAACATTTCACGACGCTCAGAGTGGCCAAGTACTACATAGCCAACTTTTAAGTCGCTAAGTGCTACTGGGCTAATTTCGCCAGTGAATGCACCATTTTTTTCGAAGTGCATGTTTTGTGCACCTACTTGTAAGTCAGTTCCTTCAGTTGCTGCTACAAGGCGCTCTAAGAATAGAGCTGGAGAGCAAACTACTGCATCAACAGCTGAAGCTGCTGGGATTTGACCTTTAACTTCCTCTACGAAGCTAACTGCTTCAGATAGAGTTTTATTCATTTTCCAGTTACCTGCGATAATTGGTTTACGCATGCTTTGCACCGTCCTTTTTCTTTGGCTGCTACTTATTTGTCGTTAAGACAAACTACACCTGGAAGCTCTTTACCTTCCATGAATTCTAATGACGCACCGCCGCCAGTAGAAATGTGGCTCATTTTATCAGCCATACCGAATTTTTCAACAGCTGCTGCAGAGTCACCACCGCCGATAACAGAGTATGTATCTTCTGCATCTGCTAATGCTTGTCCTACTGCTTTTGTACCTTCTGCGAATGGAGTCATTTCGAATACACCCATTGGTCCATTCCATACAACAAGCTTAGAATTTTTAATTACATCTGCATAAATTTCACGTGTTTTAGGACCGATGTCCACGCCTTCCCAGTTAGAAGGGATAGAGTCGATACCAACGATTTTAGTTGTTGCAGTTTCAGAGAATTCCTCAGTGATTACAACATCAACTGGCATGTAGAAGTTTACGCCTTTTTCTTTTGCAAGTTGCATAAATTCTTTAGCTAGTTCAATCTTGTCGTCTTCACATAGAGATAGACCAATTTCATGACCTAAAGCTTTAACGAATGTGTAAGCAAGTCCGCCACCGATGATTAAGTTATCTACTTTGTCTAATAGATGACGAATTACACCGATTTTATCTTTTACTTTCGCACCACCGATGATAGCTGTAAATGGACGTTCTGGGTTAGAAAGTGCTTTACCAAGTACATCTAACTCTTTTTCCATTAATAGACCAGATACTGCTGGTAGGTAGTCTGCGATACCTGCTGTAGAAGCATGAGCACGGTGAGCTGCACCGAATGCATCGTTTACGAAGATGTCAGCAAGTGCTGCAAATTCTTTCGCAAGTTCTGCATCGTTCTTTTCTTCGCCCGCATAGAAACGTACGTTTTCAAGAACTAATACGTCGCCTTCGTTCATTGCTGCAACCATTTCTTGTGCAACTGGTCCGAATGCTTCGTCCGCTTTTTTAACATCTTTACCAAGAAGCTCGCCTAAACGTGCTGCTACTGGAGTAAGACGTAATTCTTCTACTGCTTGACCTTTTGGACGGCCTAAGTGGCTTGCTAAAATAACTTTCGCACCTTGCTCTACTAAATATTGAATTGTAGGAAGAGCTGCACGGATACGAGTTTCATCTGTAATTTTGCCTTCTTTCATAGGTACGTTGAAATCAACGCGGCAAAATACACGCTTACCTTTTAAATCTACGTCACGAATTGATTTTTTGTTCATTGGATTTCCCTCCGACTACTAGTTAGGATTGACAAAACCCATTCAAAAGCTTAACACATTTGCTTTTAAAACGAAAGAAGAGAGAGAGGGAACAAACCCTCTCCCTCGTTTTGTCATTGATAACTTATATAATTAAGAATTAAAGACCTTTTGAAGTCATGTAAGCTGCTAAGTCTACTACGCGGTTAGAGTAACCAGTTTCGTTATCGTACCAAGAAAGTACTTTAACCATGTTACCTTCCATTACCATTGTAGATAATGCATCGATTGTAGAAGAAGCTGTACATCCGTTATAGTCGATAGATACTAATGGCTCTTCGCTGTATCCAAGGATACCTTTTAATTCGCCTTCAGCTGCTGCTTTGAATGCTGCGTTTACATCTTCAACTGTTACTTCTTTGTCAAGTTCAACAACTAAGTCAACAAGAGAAACGTTAGCAGTTGGAACACGTACAGCGCCACCGTTTAATTTACCTTTAAGTTCTGGTAATACTAATGCTACAGCTTTAGCTGCACCAGTAGATGTTGGGATCATGTTTTCAGCTGCTGCACGAGCACGACGTAAATCTTTGTGTGGTAAGTCTAAGATTTGTTGGTCGTTAGTGTAAGAGTGAATTGTTGTCATCATTCCGCGTTTTACGCCGAATTTTTCGTTTAATACTTTAGCGAATGGAGCTAGACAGTTTGTAGTACAAGAAGCGTTAGATACTACGTTGTGGTTAGCTGCATCGTATTGTTCATGGTTAACACCCATAACTACAGTGATATCTTCGTCAGAAGCTGGAGCTGAGATGATAACTTTCTTAACTGATCCACCTAAGTGTTTTTCAGCGTCTGATTTTTTAGTGAAACGGCCAGTAGATTCTACTACTACTTCTACTCCGTAGTCGCTCCATGGTAATTGAGCTGGGTCACGCTCAGCGATAACTTTAATTTCTTTACCGTTAACAACGATGCTGTTTTCGTTAGCAGATACTTCTGCATTTAAAGTTCCGTGAACTGTGTCATATTTTAAAAGGTGAGCTAATGTTTTAGCATCTGTTAAGTCGTTGATTGCTACTACTTCTACCTCAGAGTTGTTAAGAGCTGCGCGGAATACGTTACGTCCGATACGTCCAAATCCATTAATACCAATTTTAGTCATTTGAATTTCCTCCTTGGGGGATTATATTAAAGGGTAAAACCCTTTGTTAATTGTTTTGCTGCACCTTCATCTGTAATTAGAATTGAAGTGTGCCCTTGCTTTATTACAGCCTGTATTGCTTTTGCCTTTGAAGAACCTCCAGCGACTGCAACAACGTGAGATACATTTTGTAAATCCTCAAGTTGCATACCAACTGTTCTTACTTTATGAACAACATTTCCTTCTTCATTAAAGTAGTAACCGAAAGCTTCGCCAACTGCTTCGCTTGCCTGAATCTTTAACCAATCTGCTTCTGAAGTACTTCTGCGACGTGCCATTGTTAACGCATCACCTATTCCATGAATGACGATATTGGAAGATCGAATCAACTCAAGAACTTCTTTCACGGAAGGCTCTGTCACAATAGACGCATATGCTTCGCTACTAACATGGTCTGGAACATACAATAAGCGATAATTACTCATCGTATTTTGCGCCATCTTGGCACAAATGGTATTGGCTTCTAATTCAACACCTTCTCCAATTCCACCACGTGCTGGGACAAATAGCATATGTAAATCTTTGCAATCCAGTTGCATCATGTCCGCAGCAGCAGCTAGCGTAGTTCCTCCAGCCACAGCAACGATATTATTCGCTGTCAGACGGTCTTTTATACAAGTCACACAAGCACGGCCCATCTCCAGTTTGACCCAAGGTGATTCATCACTATCACCAGGGACAACGAAAACTTCATCCAAGTCTAATGTTTCCTTAAGTTGCTTTTCTAAAACCTTTAACCCGGAAATTTCTTTCATAAAGTCTTCCAAAGCAAGAACTAAAGCTGTTCCTTCTTCTGTCAAAGTCATTCCAGAAGAAGCGACGTGAACTAAGTTTTGTTCTTTCAAAACTTGAACTTCACTTCGCAATACTCGTTCTGTCATACCGAGGCTTGCTGATAAGTTTCTTCTTCCGATCGGCTGCATGAGCCTAATGTATTGAAGAATTTGCATTCTCGTTTGCATAACAGGTAGCAGATCAGGTAATAATTTTTTTGTGTTCTGAATCCATGAGCGCATATCTTTTCTCCTCACTACATTGGTTCATTTTTCCTTCGTGGTCACTTTACGTCCCGTAGTGACATTTTGTGTCCCACATAGGTTAAAAAAATAATCCCTGCTACGTGTATTATTGTAACAGGAGATAGAAACTTATTCAACTCTTAACTGCATTCTTTATATAGTTTATTATGACACCTTTGTGAATGTTACCATATTCTAGTTGTTTTCCGTCCATTTCTACAACCGGAATCATTAAGTGATATTTTTCTAAAAGGTCATTATCTTCATATATATCTATTTCCTCGATTTGAAAAGAATATTCACATTGTACTTCCTGTAAAACTTGTTTCGCCTTCACGCAAAGGCCACAATCTTTTTTAGTATACAGTACAACTTTCATCTTCTTCACCTATCCAATCGTTTTTCGTAATGACGAAGCTGGGATATGCATTTGTTCTCTATACTTCGCCACTGTTCTTCGAGAAATAACAATTTCATGCTTTTCTTCTAATAATTTTGAAATCTTTTGATCTGAAAGTGGCTTTTTCTTATCCTCTGCCCCAACTAGCGTTTGAATAAATTGTTTTACACGTTTTGTAGAAACTGCTTCATCTTCAGTCGTCGAAACGGCATTGCTAAAGAACGATTTCATCTCAAATAAACCGTGTGGTGTTTGCACATATTTATTTCGCGTCGCACGACTAATTGTTGATTCATGCACACTTAACTCTTCCGCTACCTCTTTTAAAGCGAGAGGTCTTAAATACTCTGGACCTTTCCAGAAGAAATCACGTTGTTTTTCCATAATAATATTCATCACTTGCAGCAGCGTCTGTTTCCTCTGCTTCAAACTGCGCATAATCCACTGCACATGCTGATACTTTTCTGATACGTAAGATGCTACTTCACTTTCACTATTATTAAGAAGCGCACTATATTCAGAATGAATTTCAATTCTCGGCATATTTCTCTCATTCATTTGTAAAACGAGGCGATCGCCATCTTTTTTCACCGCCATATCAGGCACAATATAAAGTGGTTTATCTGAAGAAAACGCAAGACCTGGTTTTGGTTGTAATGACGTTATACAATTTACCGCACTCTGTAATTCCTCATTACTACATTTCAACACTTGAACGAGCTTTCGCCAATCTTTCTTCACAAAATAAGCGAAATGATCTTCTACAACCTCTTCTGCTAATCCATTCCGTCTTTGTAAGCGCTTCAATTGCAAGGTTAGACATTCCTGAATATTACGCGCCCCTACCCCTGCTGGTTCCAGTGATTGGACAAGCTCTACAGAGCGGTCGACTACATGAATATGCGCAGAAAGGAGCTCTGCTAACTCTTCATTCGTTTCTTGTAAATATCCATTTCCATCCATGTTCATAATAATGAAAGAAGCTACTTTTCGCTCTTCTTCATCTATTTTATAATACTGTATTTGATTTAATAAATGTTGCTGAATCGTTGTAGAATCCACACTGTAGATCTCCATCTGATTCTCGACTTGTTTGCTGGTACTTTTACTGTTGTTAGAGCTCTTTTTCTTCTCCCTCTCAAAACCACCTAACTCAATAAGGGGATTCTCTAACGATTGCTCATACAAAAACTCCGATAATTCTTGTACATTATACTGGAGCATTGTAATCGCTTGCCTTAACTCTTGTGTCATTGCCAAACGTAAGCTTTGTTCTTGTAAAAGACTTGCCTTCAAACTAATCTCCCCCTTGTTTCTATTGTACAATAAGTTTGGTAAAAGGAGAATGCTATCACAGACACCCATTCCAAAATATTATTAATTTATATGTATTAATGAGATTTACAACTTACAACCTAAATTTGAATAATATTGAAAGAAAATAATAAACTCAATTATTTGTTACCACATACTAATAGTAACCCTTAATTTTATATATAACAACATTAAATTTATCTCTGTTCAATTCCAAAATAAAAAGAGCAGTTTAGGTATAGTGACACTTCACTATGCCTAACTACTCTTTTACGATTCTTAATTAAGAAAGAAACCTCTTATTTAAAGCTAAGGAACTTTGATTCCTAATTACATAGGAATCATAGAGATAATCGTTCGATTCACTAGACGCTCCTTGAATTCCTCTCATCTCTTCCACAGACAACTCAACTATTTTTTTCACGCTTCTCTCGTTATTACTATCCATCATTTTTTGTTTTCTTTTCGAAAAAAATCCCATAATTTATTCCCCCCTGCAATTAATTATTTTTTAACAATTGAATGAATTTAAGGCTCTTACCACTTCTTAATACACCTTTCGGATAGACCTTCGCTGCAAACATAGCAATTAAGCTAATGCTAGCCAGTAATACAACCATAGATGTAATAATTTCTAAACTCCCAACGGATCCATTAATAATCCTAACTACCATACTAATTGGAGCTGTAAACGGAACATATGATGTCACCCTTGATACTAGCCCTTCAGGGTTATCAAGTACTACTAATAACTCCACCACTAAGCTTCCCATCAATATAAGAGTAATCGGCATCGTTGTTCCGGATAATTCTTCTGGCCTGCTTACCATAGAACCAAACACTGCGAAAAGTGCCGCATAAACGAAGTAACCGAGAACAAAATATAACAAGAAATATGCAGCATGCTCACCTGTAATCATATTTACATCAATATTCACTCCAAAAAACGAATCCGATACCTTAAAAATTCCAGATTTAATATATAGCGCCATACTAAGGAAGAAAATAAATAACTGTGTCAAACTAGCAAGACCGACTCCTAATATCTTCCCAAAGACCATGTGAACAGGCGACACCTTCGTTACCATCACTTCCATAACACGCGACGCCTTCTCTGACGCTACCGCTGTAGCAATCGCATTTCCATACGAAGTAATTGCTAAGTACATAATCGCTACTAATAAATACACCAGTAAGAATGAGCTTGTTTCTTCGTTATTTAAGTTTTGCTTTTTCGCTTGCACGTTCATCGTCAGTGATTTCACAGCCTCTTCTGATAACTGTTGTTTAACTACCGCACTTTGAAAATACTGATTTTGTACAAATACCTGCGCACTTTGAATCAACTTAGGATTATCCACCTTCATAAAGTAATCTAATACTGGTTCAACACCCGCACCCTCTTTTAATATAAAGAGCGCTTCGACTTTCTTATCTAACAAATCTTGCTTATATTGATTTAATTTTGTTTTATCACCTAAAGACCAATCCCATTCTGGAAGAGCTTTACTAAGATTAGATTGATCCAAAGTAACATTAGGTGCTTCGGAAATAAATACAACTTTTGCTTTTTCTTTCTCTCCAGAAAACTTTTGTACTAAAGTTGGAAAGGAGAATAAGAATATCCCTCCCCCTATTAATAACAATGTCATCCCAATAAATATTTTCGTCCTCACACGATCCCAATACGTTTGCCCTAAAACAATCCAGAAATTCCTCATTACTTATGCACCCGCCTTTTCAACAAAGATTTGATGTAAAGAAGGTTCTTTAATAGAAACATCTCGGATATATTGTTTAGTTTTAATGTCTTCAAGCAGCGAAAATGCGTCCTCTCCATCATTAACTTTAATCATGAACGTACGATTAACTTTTTCAAAATTGAAATTTTTCTTCTTAAGAATAGGTTCAATATCCCCTTCCGTTTGCAACGTCATATATTTGTATTGATAACTTTTCTTAATATCTGACAAGGCACCCGATAATACAAGTTGACCATTTTTCATAATACAAATTTCCTCACAGAACGTTTCTACACTGTCCATTTGATGACTACAGAAGATAATCGTTTTTCTTTGCGCGATTAACTCGAGCACAACATTTTTTAACATCTCTGCATTTACAGGATCCAAGCCACTAAATGGTTCATCTAGTATGATGAATTCCGGATTATGCAATATCGCTGAAATCAATTGAATTTTTTGTTGATTTCCCTTTGACAATTCCTCTGTTTTCTTCTTTAAATGTGGTGTCATTTCTAATTTTTCTAGCCACTGTAACGCATGCCTTTTTGCAAGATTAGCTGGCATTCCTTCTAACTTGCCGAAATACACCAATTGCTCCACTACATTCATTTTCGGGTATAATCCACGCTCTTCTGGTAAATAGCCAATAGATAGGTCTTTCTTTGAAAAAGGGCGATTATTCCATAGAATTTGGCCGCTATCCGGTTTGATTAAATCTAAGATCATACGAATCGTTGTCGTCTTACCAGCACCATTCCGGCCCAGCATCCCTAAAATTCCACCTTCTTCTACACGTATATTTAAATCATTAACGGCTTTATATTCACCAAATGTTTTATTTAATCCTTGAATTTCAAATGCCATATATAACATCCCCTTTACTGTTTAATAAAGTAAATAACTGCCATTCCTAAAGCAATTCCGCCAATCATAAGTAAAAACTTTTTAAAATTCATCTTTATCTCTCCCATTTTTTGAAATTTGTATTTCGAAAATCAAGTGCACCCTTCGCATTTACAATACCTTTTCCAAAATATTTTTTTCCGTCATCTAATGCCGGTTTGGCCCCCTGATATAATCTTGTTTTAACAAATCCATTACTAGGCTTCAGCCTAAATTTTTCTTTATATTCCGCAATTACAAGTGCGGCTGTAGCAGAAACTTTAGGAACTGCTAGACTCGTTCCAATCATCAGCTCATACCCTCTATCAAACCCTAACCATTCACTTAGCTGAGATTGCGGAAGGTTTGTAGGATATGTGGTTAATACCATAGCTGTTTCATCTCCCACTTTTTCACTTTCCCACAAAGATCCATAATCCCCTGATGGAGCTGCAATATCAACATTGGTTCCATAATTAGAGTAATAAGCTAATCGATCATCTTTATTTGTTCCCGCAACAGTTACTACCCCCGGTAAACCTCCTGGCATATGAAGTTGTAAGTCGTTTTCATATCCTCTTTGCTTAGCTAATTGAAAAGGATTTGAAATATCGAATCCTTCTGTTCCAGAGGAAGCTACTAGCAAACTCCCTTTACTATTCGCATACTCTATTGCTCTTTTATAAGCTAAGTACACAGCTCCTTCTTCTGGATCTTTAATGGACTTGTATGTTCCTAAACTTAAATTAATAACATCCATACCATCATTTGCAGCCTCTACAATAGCTTTAATAATCCAGCTTGAATCCGCAGAACTACCTTGAAATACTTTGTATGGTACAATCCCAATTTTGGGCGCTACCCCCTTTATTTTCCCATCAGCAGCTATTAACCCAGCAATCATTGTTCCATGACCAATATTATCTTCAATTGATTCTACATTCGGAACTAAAATTTTCCCCTGACTAACTATATTTCCCTTTAGCGCAGGATGATTTACATCAATCCCACTATCAATAACACCAATCTTTACACTATGATTTCCTTGTTCAATTTTATAGCTCTCTCCATTTTCTGTTACCTTATCGACATCCCATTTCCATTTGCTATAATCGACCTCTTCTTGTTCTAATTGTGAAGGTGCGTATTTTGTTATATTCGAAGGTTTCTTTACTATAGCGGGCGGCTTTAATTCCACTACATCCTCTCTACCTGCTTTTTCAATTATCCCTTTATAATTTTTTAATAAATGCTGCTTCGCTTCTTGTAATCTTTCTAAATTATCACCTTCGATATTCAGCATCTTAATTTCTTTTATTACTTCTAGCTTTAAATCGGGATATTTATCTCTAATTTCCTTTATCATCTCATCCGTATTTTCACCTTGCCTCAATGTAAACACATACGAATTTTCTTTAATTTGATTATGTTTCATTTCTTCAGCGCTTATCGTACTAACTCCAACTATAGGAAGGTTTAATAATAATACTACTGTAATTCCAGCACCTATTTTCGCTATAGTGTTTCGATATTTAGGCCAATCTTTCACTTTTAATCCCTCCTTTTACTTCCTGAGCTTTTGACAATTGATAATAATACCCTTGCTTCTCAAGTAATTCTGTATGTGATCCTATCTCTACAATTGCTCCCTTATCCATAACAATAATCTTATCTGCATTCTTAACCGTACTTAACCTATGTGCAATGACAATCCTTGTACATAACATATCAGTTAAATTCTCATCAATAACTCTTTCAGACAATGTATCAAGTGCACTTGTTGCCTCATCTAATATTAGAATAGATGGGTTTGTTACCAATGCTCTAGCTAATATTAATCTTTGCCTTTGCCCACCAGAGAAGTTAACTCCAAATTCAGATACCATCGTTTGAAAATTTAATGGTAGCATCATAATATCTTCTAATATATTCGCTTGCTTCGATGCCTCAATTACTCCATTCGGAGGCACCCCTTTCCTTTGCGCAATGATATTTTCTCCTACCGTTTTGTTAAACAATCTCGCTTCTTGGAAAACAACGCCTATTGATTTCCTTAAAAATTTCAAATTTAACTTTTCGCTTTCAATCCCATCAAATCGGATTTTCCCATTCGTTGGTGTATATAGTCCGAGAAGCATTTTTACAATTGTACTTTTTCCAGACCCAGACGCCCCAACAATTGCGACCTTCTCACCAGCTTTGATTTTAAACGAAACATTCTGAATTGCATCTTCACTGAAATAATTGTGACGATAAGAAACATTGTCAAACTCAATATCACCATTCAGTTTCTTAATTCCTGAAAATTGATTGACCTCTCTCTCCGATCTCGCATGCATTACATCGTAAATCCGCTGAATATAGGAGCTAATATAAATCAATTCACCATAGCCACTCCCAATGGAGATAATCGGAGTTATAAACGAAATCGCTAACGCATTAAAGCCGAGTACACTTCCTAATGTCATATTTCCAGCTAGCACCTGTTGTCCACTGAACCAAAGCAGAAACAACGGTAAGATAAATTGAATAGAACCCGCTAATGTATTCATCAATGCCGTCCATATAGATCTCTTCTCTGCATGAATAAGCTGAGAACCAAAGCGTTCTTGCCATTCTTTATACACTTGCTTTTCCAATCCCATAACCTTCACGTCACTAATCCCATTAATACTCTCAGACAAAATCCTTTGAACTTGAGCTTGAGCCGAAACCTCTTTATCAGCTAACTTCTTAGAAACAGTCGTGCTCATGACAAGTAGGGCGAATATAACACTCCCAACTGCTAACACAACGAATCCTAATAAGGTCGAATAACGAAACATGAAGAATAAGTAAGTGAAAAGCAGAATTCCATCTATAAGAAAGGAAATTACCTTAGTAGATAATATTTGTCTAATATATACATTGGAATTTGCCCTAAATAACAGTTCTCCCATAGAGCGATTCTCAAAAAAGTTATAAGAAAGACTTAATAGTTTTTCTATAAAACTTTGCATTAAAGACATATCAATTGCCGTTTGCAACTTCGCTATTAGGAAACCTCTTAACGAAGCAAATACTTGATAACTTATTAGCAATACTAAAATGCTGTAACCTATCATATTCATATAGCTCGGATCTCTCGGAATAATTACATGGTCAGTCATCCAACTTGTGACAAATGGAATCACCAGCGCAAAAGCCTGAATTATCAAAGAGGCTAATACAATTAAAGCTATTAATTTCTTTTTCCCTAACACAAACGATAAAAAGAATTGCAAATGAGAGACACCTTTTTGTTTTTGAAATGACTCATCTGGTTCTAGTGTTAATACAAATCCAGAATACTTTTCCTCCATTTCTTTTTTAGAGATTTTATTTCTTCCGTAAGCAGGGTCTATAACTATAGCCCCCTTTTTTGTCACTTTCTCTAGGACTACATAATGTTTATGTTCCCAATGGATAACTGCTGGTAATTTAACTTCACTTAAAGCTTCATATTCAGCTTTATATCCTTTTACTTGAAAACCATTTTCCCTAGCAATATGCATAAGCTGGTATAAAGATGTACCACCTTTCGGAACACCAAACTCTTCTCTTAATTCAGCTAACGAAACATGCTTTTCATAAAAACTAAAGACCATCGCCAATGAGGCTAATCCACATTCGCTATGTTCCATCTGTTCTATAAAGGGCACCTTTGCCATTTTATTCCCCCCTATCTCTTTAACTATTAATCATAGCAACACCCTCATGGTTACCATGATTAAAATTAAATTCAAATGTAATTAATCCTAAAAAATATGCAGCTATTCCAATTTGGACCCTTGAATGTATTTCTAACTTTCTTTTAATTGAGGCTACTAATTCCCCCACTCTCCTTCTACTAATAAATAACTCCCTTGCTATTTCAACATCCTTCAAACCTCGTGCAATCAACACAGCTACTTCTTTTTCTCGACCACTTAAAACTTTCTTCATCATTCTCCTCCTTTATTCTCAATCCATATTAGATTATTTTTTCTCGTTTATTAAACTGTGTTGTCTTAATCTGTACTCATATCATATCCTTCTTTTAAACGTTATTGTCCGCAATGCACGTTGTAGTTACCGCAAACAAATTAGCGGGATTCTCCGCAACATCTTCATAAAAAAAACATATCGCATTTGCGATATGCTTAATTGTGAAGATGTCCCTCTTGTGTTACAATTGGAATATTCCGAATTTTTACAAAAGGGGAGCTGCGAGTGATTTATTCATTACAAAATGAATTAATTTTGCGTGCAAAAAAACTGGTTTATGGACATTTTTTCGAATCTACATTACGTCAATGTTCTTCAGAATATATTGAATACAAATTCAATGATTCTACTCGTTTTGCTAACATCACTCTCGTACATTATGAAATATTTCAAGATAACCAAAATGAAGAGGAAAAACAATTACTGCTAACAATTATAGAATTACTTATGCTCGCTCTAGATATTATGGATGATATTCAAGACGAAGATTTCTTAGAAGGACCTTGGACAAAACATCCAATTGCCACAAATCTCAATATAATTATGGGATTTTTACTTATTTGTTTGCAAGAAGTTGACAAGGCTTCCCTTTCAATTCAAATGAAAAACTGGCTCAAAAATGAAATACACTCTTCTATTTTAAACTCTATTAATGGACAACAACTAGATCTTAAAAATGAAATCCATTCCGAGAAAGATTATATTGATATGGTAACTCACAAATCTGGATATCTAATTAAACTTGCATGCTTATTAGGAACAGGGAATATCAACCCTATCCAGCGTTCTTTAATTGAAAACTACGCACTATGTATAGGCGTTATTAATCAAATAAAAAACGACATGCGTGATATTATGCAATGGGATAAGAAAAATGATTTTCTTAATTTAAAGAAAACTTTACCAATACTATATTATTTAAATAGTAAAAATGATAACTTTATACTTATAAAAAAGTTCTTTAATCAAGAGATACAATATGATGAATTAAATAATCAAACATTAGATTCTTTAAAACACATATTACTGTACGGTGGATCAATGGAGTACTGCTCCGTTATGCAGAACCTATATGTATACAAATCAAAAGGATACATCGAACAACTTTCACTCAGTCAAGCAAATAAGGATAGGTTAATTGATACTCTAATTTAGTTTACTTCCATGTCTCAGCAGCTTTACTAAGTAAAGACGATTTATTTAAAGTACCTAAAATAATTTCTAATTCTTGTTTTGATATACCATCAATGGCTATTGTTCCTTGACTACACACATTTTTAAATTGAATATCTTCTAATATACGTTCAACTAATTCTCTAATCATATATCGTTCACCCCACCAATTTTTATAGTTTTATATTATTACATATTCTTTTGCTATTATCCGCAATCCTATTGCGGGATTCCGAAATTATATATGATAGTGAGGTAATTCTAGCAATGATTAAACAACGTCCAATTTATTTCGTAATTTCATTAATAATTTTTTACTTAATCATACAAAGTTACATCCTCTACAAGTTTTATCAGCCTTACAGTGGCATTATCGCTTCTAAAGAAAAACATAATACATATACAATCAGTCAAATTGATACGTCGGGTTGGGCTGCAAAAACAGCCTTAAAAGCAGGTGATGAAATTTACAAAGTGGATGGGGCGAATCCTTATTTAGGGGTTTTCAAGCGATACCAAAATCAATTTTTAAATGCAACTGAAATTCAAACTATACAGAATGATAGGATTTCTACTTATAGCACAACAGCTACTTCAGACAACGAAGAGCTGATTATTACATTATATCTACCAATGATTTTTTCTCTGACCATTTTAAGCTTATGCTTTATTGTCTATAGAAATAAAGCTATAAGGCGAGAAGAGCGTTATTTTATGCTTTTTTTATTAGCAACCTCTATTAGCCTTTCCGCCTCTTCTATATCTAGTAAATCTGATTTTGGCGGACTCTTAATTATAAGTATCTCTTTTCAAAGTGTATCTTTATTTCTTACTTTATTTTTATATCAGCTGTTTAAGCGGAAGGAAATTATTATTATACATAAAAATGTGATTAGATTTCACATTTTTCTATACATGACCGTTATTACTACCGGCTTATTATCCGTTACCTTTCTTCCAAATTTGCAACAAATCTCTGCTTACACAGATTTAGCTTATTTATGTTTTAGTATTCTTTTAAGTGTATATTTCCTTTTAAAAGGATACATAAAATATAGAAATACTTTACACAGGCCTTTTTTTAAATTTATGTTAGTTATCCAATGTATTTCTTTCGGGCCATTTATAATGCTATATGCTCTTCCAAGGATATTATTTAATGCAGCCATTATTAGGGCTGATATTGCAGCATTATTCCTATTTTGCATTCCAATTGGCTACTTTTATTTAATATTAACAAAGCAAATCTTTGATATTGATTTTATGTTTGATCGTGTTCGGTACTACTCTTTGCTTTCATTACTTCCAACTATCATTATTACATTAATTATAAGCTGGGGTATTAATCCTGATGAGCGATTCTTTATTAGACTCATGCAAAATTTCATTATCATTTTCCCTTTAAACATACTGTTTCTTGTAATAAAAGAACGATTAGATTTCACATTTCGCAATCAATTATTCAGAAGCAAAACCAATTTACATGTAAGTATTGATCAATTCGCACAACAACTTTCTTCCATTATGAAAGTAAAAGATTTAGAGAAAAAATTTATGAATGAAATTATCTCCCTACTAAAACCGTGTTTTATACAATTTATTGAGTTTGATACAAAACAAAATACATATAATTGTTATAAAAGTTACGGAGAAACAGAAAAATTTAATCTTTCGAAAAAGAAACAATGGGGAATGGAATCTGGGTATATAAATGATTTATTAGAAGATGACGGATGCATCGGTATTTATTTATATTCTACCCAAAACACAAAGCATTACATTTGGGTCGGAAATAAAACCAACAATATTAAATTTAATATCAATGAAAAAACTTGGTTTATTGCTATCGTAAAATATGTACGTCTAGTTTATGAAAACCTAAATTCAGTTAATCAAATCATTCAATCTTTAGAAAAAGAAAGCATAGCAAATAAAACACACTCAGCAACTCTTTCGCGCCTACTATTTCAAATCTCAGAAACTGAAAGGCGTCGGCTTGCTGCGGACCTTCATGACGCTGCCCTGCAAGACCAAATTGTCTGGTATCGTAAACTAGAAACCGTATTAAAAGAACATACTGTACCAGGTGAATTGCAGGGACAATTAGAAAAAATAAAATTCGGTATGTTTGATGTTATTCAACAAATTCGTGACACTTGTAATGAATTAAAACCGGCTCTTCTATCTGAAATTGGTCTTATAGGTGCACTTAAAGAGCTATTAGCACAAATGCAACTACGTACTAATTTCCGAATTCAATTTGAATATGACTCAATACAGGAGAATCATTACGAATTTGATAAAATTTTATCTATTTATCGTATTATCCAAGAATTATTAAACAATGCTGATAAGCACTCTAATGCAACCTTAATTAATATATTTTTATGGGAAGAAAATAATTGTATTTATCTAGATTATCGTGATAACGGCATCGGTTTTAATACCCAAGCCCCCTATTCTTCAAATAAACATATGGGTTTATCTGGAATCAAAGGGCGCGTTCAAGGAATAGGAGGCGAAATTCAGCTTATTTCAGAAATAGGAAATGGACTACAAGTAAATATTACTATACCGAGGTGAATAAAATGATACACGTTTTGATTGTAGACGATCACCAAATAGTGGGTGAAGGTACGAAAAATATGATCGAATTAGAAGAAGATATTCAAGCAACATACATTTTAAACGAACAGGAAGCAATTTCTCAAAGTTCAAAAACACCTTTTGATATATATCTTTTAGACATGAACATGCCTAATTATAGTGGACTTGATGTGGCTCAAAAACTTTTACACATACAACCAGATGCAAAAATTATTCTCTACACAGGCTTCGAATATTTATCACAATTTAATTTATTAATAGATTCTGGTATTAGCGGTATTGTTAGCAAATCAGCATCACAGCAAGAGTTATTAATGGCTATTCGGGCCGTCTTAAATGGGTATACTTTAATTCCAATTTCTTTATTGCGACAACTTCGAGTTGAAGATATGACTGTTGATAACTTAGATACGAAAAGAGCATCAAGCCATGTTACAATTACACAAAAAGAATTAGAAATTCTTGAATCCATTGCGAAAGGAAAAAGTAATAAACAAATTGCAGATGAATTATATATGAGTTCTAGGGCTGTTGAATATAATTTAACGAAACTGTTTAAAAAGTTCAAGGTGAGTTCTCGTTCTGAAGCATTAGCTGAAGCTGTTCGAAAAGGTATAATAAATGTAAATGTATAATAAAGACATTCTACCAAAAGGTAGAATGTCTTTTCATTTATCCTTTTACATTTTCTAATGTCATAACGGATGGAATTTCATTCGGTTGTAATAGTCTTAACAACTGCATACCAACTCCTGCTATCCCTACAAACATACCAAATGATTGAATATCATCTGGTGCATCACATTGATAACTACCAGTTTCTCTATAATTATTAATAACTTGTATGCCAATTTGTAACGCCTGTTCATACAATTCTTTATTACCATACAACTGTGAAACAGCCAATAGTAATTCCGTGTCCCCCATATTCCCATGACATAATGTATCATTATTTTTAAATCCATACTTTCGTACATTATCTACAGCCACTCGAATTTCTTCGTCCATTTCTACATCTTCTTCATAGCTTCTTACTAAAACTCTACTCAATCCTATTCCAGTGGAACCGTGGCACCATTGATGTAAGCACTTCTTCTCACTCTCTCTTGTGTCTTTCCACGCACTTTCTTCTTTTTCAAACAATGATCGATCATAAGCAAATGCTTTTTTAGCTAAATCAATATATTCTTGATTCCTATTCTTAATCCCTGAACGCCATAAGCTCCAAGCGATACCACTCGTCCCATGAGAAAAACCGCCTAAATAACTGTTAGTATGTTTATTCTTCCACGCTACTCCACTTTCTAATATTGATACATTTTCCACCAAATGCTTACTGTACATATCAGCAAGATCTAAATAATCTTGATCCTTTGTCATTTCAAATAAATTAAGAGCCACTTGAATAACTCCTGCTGAGCCACTTAACAAATCAAACTCTTCTTCTTCTTTGAGCCTTTCTTTTAATTCTACTTTTATTTCTTCTAAAAAATCCTGATATTCTTTTCTAGGACTTATAGATTGAAAATGTGCTAATGGATATAACAATGAATATTTACCCAAGAAGGTCGATAGAAGCCCCTTCGCTTTCGATAAAGGGTTCATCGCTGACTTCAACGCCTTATGAGCAACCTCTAAATATTTTTCGTTTCCTGTAACCTTATTTAGATACAATAAGAATAGTGCTACGCCACCTAAACCGTCATATAAATTTTGCTTCATAGGGGCAACATACCACTTGTCGTGAATAACATTTGCTTGTAACCATGAAGCCGTTGTTTTATCATCTGATAATACTACATTCTCTACTAAAGACTCTCCGATGTTTATAGCTTCCTGCAAGATTGTCTCCTGATGATTTTCTAACAATTCACTTCTATACTCCCCTTTTCTTCCCACTTTAATATCAACATCTCTATTTCCCTGTATTGCCAACTTCAGCCATCCTCGTTGCTTTTCCAATTCCTTATCATCAAAATGATAAATTCTATTATATACTTGCTCATAACCGCTCTCCTTAAAAAAGTCTTCCATCCTTTCACCTGTACTACTATATAGATCTCGTGAATCTGTAAAAGTCGTAAATATAGGAACATCCGCACGTAATAAGTCTTGAATCTCATGAATGACCAGTTCCTTATTTTCATATGGGTAATACCATACTCTTTCAAATAATTGTTCCAATAAAATTGAATCTCTCATATAGTCTGGATGTGTAGACTCTTGTAAGAAATTACAATATTGTTGAGTCGCCCTAGCAACAATGCGAATTTTATTTTCTCTAAATGTAATTAAAGGTCCTCTTTCTGATAAAATCTCTTCCTTATACTCGATAAAAAATTTACACATTTCCTGAAAACCATCAATAATAAAGGTTAAATAATCCTCTACATAAATTTCTTCTACTCCAAGTTTCGGTAGATTTTTAGCACTTTGACTTTTGGCTTCTTTCATAGTAAATTCCATTTCATCCTTACTATTTTGATTTAAAGCCAACACCTTAAACGGCAAATCTTGCTCTTTTCCATTTAAAGCACTTAAATCTATACCTTTTCCATCGATGTTTTGAAACATAGCTTGCGGTAACAATCCAGATCCTATAACTGAATCGCTTTGTTCATATTTCAATTTTACTTCCGCACTATCCGGAAAATTCAGTTTTGGATATTGATGAAAAATCGTCTCCGAATCAATAATGTATGGATACTCTCCATGAGCAATTATATTTTCAAAATGCAAATCAGCACCTTTTAACATATGCATTAAACCAATCAACTTACCAAAACGTAAATAGTAGCGCTCCACCTCTTCTTTAGAAGAGCACGGTTTATACAATATTTTTTCTTCCCATCCATATTCACCAAAGTCTAAAACTTTATATGATGGAAGTTGTATACTTCCACTTACCTCATTCATCCATTCTAAAAATGCATGGTACGATTTCGTAATTTCCATAGACTTTGGCTTGTATAAAATTTCTTTACCTGAAGAGAATACAAGCTGGACAACTGTTTTCCCTTCTTGATGTGTATCTCCTAATCCAACCTTAATTTCGCTTAATGATACATCCTGCAATTGAAATTCTTTTTGTAACTGTAGCCAATTTTCATTCAAACGAAATAGTAACATTTGAACATTTTGTATAAAATACTCTGTTCTCAAAATTAACCTTCGTGTTAATGTTGCGTATTCCTCATAGAACGCAATTAAATTCTCCTTATTTCTAGCTTTCTCTCTGACAAAGGAAAGAAATCGCTCTTCTGGAGTCTCTCCTACTAGTTCTTCTCTTAGTTTTGCAATATTAAATTCTAAGACTAGTGATCGCACCGCATTATTTAATAACTCTTCTACTAAAGATCGAACTAACATTTCTTTAATCTCTTCATGCTCATAGCGTATTTTATTTAATCTATATTTCAACGAACTATCTATCATTTCGGCTGCATAAAGTGCAAACGGCCTAACAAATTCTATAAACCCTAAATCTTCCTCTGCACTTAATGGTTTACTTTCACACAACTCTATTCCCATTTCTAACAAGCGCAAATTCACATGTTCATTTAATTCATCTATATATAAATGCTCTTTTGATTCAGGGATTTTCTCAATTAAACTCGCAAAATCTTCTTTTGTCATTTCATTCATTTTTAATTTAAAATCAAAATCAGCTTTATTACTTCTAAACATTTTATCTATCCATTTATTTAATTGGGCTAAATTTAAATCCTCCGATAATAATAAATCTCTTCTACTCTTTAGCGTTTTATAACGCTCTTTCAAATTAAGACTCTTCGCAAATGCCTTTTCATTTATATATGAGTGAATTAACATAATAATTTAATCCCCTTCCTTATTTTAAAATCCATATTCCAATAAATTGGTCCCCTTCAGGGGAAACAGATTCCAACATTCGATTTTTCGCATTCGAATATTGGAATCTGTTTCATTCAAAAGGAGATGAATACCCCTTTCGAATGAAACCTATCTACTTACAAATTTTAATTGATGCCGTTATTCCTATAATTACTCCCACACAAAGTGGTGTTGTTTCTGGTTGTACATCTGATGCCCCTTGAATTCCCGCTAGTTCTTCCTCACTTAATTCATTTAGCGCTTTTCCTGATGGGTGTTTCGGTAAGTCTTTTAACTTTTCTCTTACTTGTGGATCTTTCCAAGCCTCTACTAACTCTTCTTTTGTGAACTTGTATCCTTTTGACATTTCATTCATCCTCTCGTTTTATTTTTTATTTTT